>CAVXTM010000012.1:0-406212 GCA_963764725.1 uncultured Gammaproteobacteria bacterium
ACGCCCGGCGGCTGGAACGCGATCCAGGCCAGAATCAGGACGATACGCCCCCGGCGGCATGGCGGCCGATCCCATGCGACCCGGTCAGTCCCGCACCCAGTCTTCGACCACGCGCCGTGAGAGGTGGGGTGTCTCCGTCAGCGGCGGGTGCCGGCGCCCGGTCAATACCGCATGACAGACCCGCAAGGTCTCGATCACGAGCACCCAGGTGGTGACGAGGAACAACAGCGTCAAGGCGGCGTCCAGTTGGTCATTGAAGATAAGCTGCGGCGCCTGAGCCAGTTTGTCGGAGGCTAGCAGGCCGCCGCTCAATTGCTCAGCGAGCTCGCGCGCATGCGCGAGGAACCCGACCCGCGGCTCGGGGCTGAAAAGCTTTTCCCAAGCGGCGGCGCTCGTCACGGTGACAAGCCATGTCAGAGGCAGCGCGGTCACCCACGCGTAACGCGCCCGTCCGGACTTGACCAAGATGGTAGTCGCAACGCAAAGCGCGATCGCGGCCAGCATTTGATTCGAGATCCCGAAGAGCGGCCAGAGACTATTGATTCCCCCGAGGGGGTCAATCGTGCCGATATACAGGAAATAGCCCCAGCCGCCAACCACGAGCGCACTCGTCAGCCAGACACTCGGATACCAACTGGTCCGCCCTAAGGCCGGAATGAGGTTGCCCAGGAGATCTTGGAGCATGAAACGCGCACAACGGGTGCCCGCGTCCAAAGTGGTCAAGATAAATAGCGCTTCAAACATGATCGCGAAGTGATACCAGACGGCCAGAAGGCCGCCACCGAAGGTGCTGGAAAAAATGCTAGCCATGCCTACGGCCAAGGACGGCGCGCCGCCTGTGCGTGCAAACAGCGTCGCTTCCCCCATCGACGCCGCTAGGGATTGCATTTGTTCCACCGTCACCGGGAAACCCCAGCTCGTGATCGTGGCCACGGCTTCGGCCGCTTCCGCCCCGACGATACCCGCGGGGCTATTGATGGCGAAATACACCCCAGGCTCCAATACGGTGGCCGCCACCATCGCCATGATCCCGACGAACGACTCCATCATCATCGCGCCGTAGCCGATGAAACGCACATCCCGCTCGTTAGTGAGGAGCTTCGGCGTCGTCCCCGAGGCAACAAGCGAATGAAACCCCGAGATCGCGCCGCAGGCGATCGTGATAAAGACAAACGGGAACAGTTTGCCCCCGAAAATGGGGCCCGTGCCATCGATAAATTGCGTGAGCGCAGGCATCTTGACCTCGGGCTGGAGCACCACGATTGCCACGGCCAGCGCCGCAATGGTTCCGATCTTCATAAACGTCGATAAGTAGTCGCGCGGCGCAAGCAATAGCCAGACCGGAAGAACCGAGGCCGCAAAACCGTAGGCGATGACCATGAGCGCCAGGCTCGGAGCGTCGTAATCGAACCAAACGCGTAGCCAGGGCTGTGCGTCGATCCAGCCTCCGCCCAGGACCGCGAACAGCAGCAAGATCACACCGATGCAGGTCCCTTCGAGCACGCGTCCGGGACGGATCGCGCGCATATAAGCGCCCATCACCAAGGCAATCGGGATCGTCGCGGCGACCGTGCTGGTGGCCCAGGGGCTATGTTTCATCGCGTTGACGACCACCAGTCCGAGCACGGCGATGAGAATAATCATGATGGCCATGACTCCCACGAGAGCTACCGCTCCGCCGACTGGTCCAAGCTCATCGCGGGCCATCTGTCCGAGCGAGCGCCCATCGCGACGGGTCGAGAAAAACAAGATCACGAAATCCTGTACGCAGCCCCCCAGCACCGCTCCCACCAAAATCCATAAGGTGCCGGGCAGATAACCGAACTGGGCCGCCAGAGTCGGCCCGATGAGGGGGCCCGGACCCGCGATGGCCGCAAAGTGGTGCCCGAAAACGATCCATTTATGGGTGGGGACAAAGTCGCGGCCATCGTTGAGCCGTTCAGCCGGAGTAGCACGAGTGCCATCCAAAGCCAGCACCTGGGCGGCAATAAAGGCGCTGTAAAAGCGGTAACCTAATGCGTAAATGCATAGTGCGGCGACGATAAACCAAAGGCCGTTGATGGTTTCTCCTCGATGCAGCGCGATGGCCCCCACCGCACTCGCCCCGAGAATGGAAACTCCCAGCCACAGGCATGCCTGCCAGATCACGCGCGCAGAGGGTGTACGGTCGCGATTATTTTTCTGGTTCATGAGCTTCAGTGGTTTAGTCACCGGCGTTTTAGCGCCGTTAGAAACGCTACGCCAAGACCGCAATGAGATAGGCGGCGTAGAGGCTACCGTTAACAATGGCGAGCTGCCAGACGTAGAGATCCCCCACCCGGACCGCCAGCCTCAGCCATAGGGCCGCGACGTAGGCGACCAGCACCCCCGTGAATACCTCCAGGCGCAAATCCCAGGGTGTCAACAGCATACCGATGGCCGGAAGAATCGTACCCTGAAAGACCATTGCACCCGTGATGTTTCCGAACGCCAGGGTGTCTTTGTTGCGGCGGATCCAGAGAATGCTGTTCACCTTCTCGGGAAGCTCGGTCGCGATCGGGATGATCAAAAGCGACAGCAGCAGCGCTGAAATACCGATCTCGCGCGCCACTTCATCTACATTATGAATAAAACCTTCCGCGCCGGCGACCAATAACCCGAGCCCGATAGCGATCTGAATTAACAGGACCAGCATGTGGTCGGGCAACCCGAGCCGGCAAAGATACATGTCCGTATGCGCCTGCGTGCCGTGGCCATCCATAACCAATTGCGCCGACACCCGCAAGGTCAGCATGACATAGACGAAATACACGAGCACCAGGGTCATGCCCAGAAAAACCTTCAAAGTGACGAAATAGTGGGGTTCCCGGGGGATAAAAAGCGCCCCGGCAGCGATGCCGAAGGCCAGTAAAAAGAAATTTAGGTCCCGTTCGAGCCCGGTTTTTTCGGGCGTGAGCCCACCTTTTAACCCGCGCTGCCGGACGACCGACCAGCCCATCAGGCATAAGGACAGCGTGGAGAGCATCAGCGGTGCGCCGATGATCGCCCCGACTCCTATCTCTTCGTTGACGTCCGCATGTTCGGTCCCGGCAAAGATAGCGAGAATCGGGACCATGCTCTCCGGCATGGCGGTGCCGACAGCGGCAAACAGCGAGCCCGTGACGCCTTCGGAGATTTTCAGTTTTTCCCCCAGATGTTCCAACGCATTGGTGAAAATCTCCGCGGCCACGAGAATAACGAGCAGCATGCCCACTAGTTCCACGTATATCATGACGTCTACCATTCCCCGGATTGCAAACCGTCGTGACGGGCGGCGATACCTGCCGGAAACACGAGACGCCGCCGTTTTTATACGCGACAGCATAGCGACAACGCGATCAGTTTTCAGCCGCTTGACAAACGACCATCGATCGATCTCGCCTTATGACGCGGTTAACACGGTTACGTGGCGCGAGGCATTGAACTTTGCCAGGCGTCCAAGGTCCGACTAGGGAAATTCGCCGTGATGACCGCATTGCGAGCTGAGATACACCAATAATTACGCACCGCTACCATCCTGACGAACCCGCCCTTTGGCATATTCGAGTCCCCCACTGCGGTGCTTATGGTCATAAAGAACATGCCCGAATTTGACCGATGCAGCACCGGCCGTATTACGCAGGCAGCGAATACCACTCGAGCAGCGTTCCTGGAAGAATGTTGCGGAAGCGCAGTGTGATACTGCGCATGCGTTGAACGGCCCGCTATCGAACAGGACCCCGATTGCGGGCCGGCTTATCTATCCACCATCAGGAGGCCATCGTATGAAAAATATTAAGGGCGTTTTATTGGCCACGGCTGCTGCGGCGTTATTCGTGAGCCAACCCATACTGGCGGAAGACGTCCACCCCGTCGCCGAAGGTAAGGTAAGATGTGGCGGCGTTAACGCGTGCAAAGGCACCTCGGAGTGCAATACCAAAGCCGATGTTAACGCCTGTAAAGGGAAAAACGCGTGCTCCGGACAAGGCTGGGTATCCTTGACCAAGGAGGAGTGCGACGCCAAAGGCGGCAAAGTGACCGAATAAGGGCTAGAGAGGTTGAGGCGGGGCCGGTTGGGCCCCGCCGGTCCAATGCTCCCCACTTCGGAAAAGCGATTTCCGGCGCTCGGTTTTGGCCTCGGTCTCCGCAAGGAGCATTACGAAGTCGTCCTCGCCAGCCGGCCACCGCTCGGGTGGTTCGAAATAGTCTCTGAAAACTTTATGGTGGCCGGCGGCAAACCCCTCGATTGCCTCGAACGCATCCGCGCCGTTTATCCGATCGTGATGCACGGCGTCTCGCTCTCCATCGGCGGGACCGATCCCATCGATGTAGGCTACCTCAAGCAACTCAAGACCTTGGCCGATCGCATCGAGCCCGCCTGGATTTCCGATCATCTGTGCTGGACCGGTGTGAAACCCGTTAACCTGCACGATTTAATGCCCTTGCCTTACACCGCCGAGGCTTTGCATCATGCCGCGGAGCGCGTGCGGCAGGTTCAAGAGTACCTGGGACGGCGGATCCTGCTGGAAAACGTGTCGAGCTACCTCGACTACCGCGCCTCGGAAATGCCGGAGTGGGAATTTCTCGGAGCCCTCGCCGAGGAATCCGATTGTCTGCTTCTGCTCGATATCAATAACGTGTACGTCAGCGCCTGCAACCATGCGTTCGATCCGTACACCTACATCGAACATCTGCCACCGACACGGGTGCAGCAATTTCATCTCGCGGGCCATCGTGATTATGGAGCCTACCGCATCGATACTCACGACGAGCCCATAATCAATCCCGTGTGGGACCTCTATGGCAGGGCAATTACGCTTTTCGGCAAGTTGTCTACCATGATCGAGCGCGATGGTAATATTCCCCCGTTCGAGGACTTGCTCGCGGAGCTGGCGCAGGCTGAGCGGATCGCCACGCAAGCGCTCCCGCCGCACGATTCCTCGCGGGCCGTGGCGACCGGCTAGGCTATCCGATCCATGCCGAACCTGCGTGAGCTACAGCAATCCATTCAAGCCTATGTGCTTGCGCGCTGCCCGGGCGCGCAAGTCGAGGTGCTGGCGAGCCCCTCGGTAAGCGCCGAGACGCGCCTCGAGATTTACGCCAATGCCTATCGTGTACGGCTCCGAGAAGCTTTGGCGATCGACTTCCCCGCATTGCGGGCCATGGTCGGTCCGGAGCGCTTCGCTCATTTAGCCGCGGCCTATACCGATGCCTATCCGTCCGGGCATTTTTCCATACGCTACTTCGGGCAGCACCTCCACGCTTTTCTCGCCTCGTCCGACGATTTCCGCAATGAACCTTGGCTTTCGGAACTCGCGGCCTTCGAATGGCGGCTGGGTGAGGCCTTCGATGCCGCGCATGCACCGCCCCTGACGGCAGAGCCGCTTGCCCAGCTTGCGCCCGCCGCGTGGTCTAACATCGGCCTCGTCCTGCACCCATCGGTGCGGCGCTTGGATTTGGGCTGGAATGTAGCCGAGATCTGGCAGGCCGCCGATCGCCATGAGACGCCGGGAACACCCCTCGCCTACCCGCACCCGCTGACGTGGCTAATCTGGCGTCAAGAACTGAAAACCTTTTTCCGCTCGCTGGAGCGCGAAGAAGCCTGGGCGCTCGATGCGGTCCACAACGGCACGCGCTTCGGTGATCTCTGTGAAGGGCTGTGCCGTTGGCTGCCAGAGCACGAGGTCGCTCAGCGTGCGGCAGGGTTTTTAAGACGTTGGATTAATGATCAGCTCGTGACGGCCATCGACGCCGAGCCTGGCTTGCCGCCGAATCACGCCCCGGTACAACCCCGGTAGATAGAGCCAGCGGGAAAGGAGACTGCGGGCCACCATCCGGGTAATGAGCGCGATGTCTTTGACCGCGCGGAAATGACTGGCACGGGCATTGCCCGCGTAGAGGGCCGGAATCGGCAAGAACAAGCTTAGGCACCCCCGCTGCGCACCCTGGATCAAGATCTCGCTTTCCAGCACAAAGCCCTCGGATCGAAGATCCAACCGCCGCAGAAGACCGGCAGGGTACAGGCGGAAACCGCATTGACTGTCGTCGACGGCGTAACCAGCGGCCCACGAGATCCAGAAATTGGCGATCTTGTTGGCGATATAGCGCTTACGCGGGAAGGCGGCCTTCTCCGCGAGGCGCGAGCCGGTGATGATCTCCCGCGGGTGGGCTTGCGCCAGGGCCAGGAATCGCGGAATATCGTCCGGCCGGTGCTGGCCGTCGGCGTCCAGGGTAATCACCGCCGAGGTCCCGGGACGAAGCGCGACCCGCATCCCGGCCCAGAGGCTCGCGGCCTTTCCGAGGTTGCGCGGATTGCGCACTAAGGTGATCGGAAGATCGGCGATGCTGGCCGCCGTGCTGTCCGTGGAGCCGTCGTCAACGACAATGACCTGGGGACAATGGCGCAAAACCCCCACGACGACGGCGCGCAGAGTTTGCGCTTCATTGTAGGCAGGAATGACGGTAACGACGCCGTTCATATCGGGAGGACCGTGTTCACCGGCATCTTTATAGGGTAAGGCCATTCGTATGAACTGACTAGAGGAGCTTGGCCCAGGCGATCCAAATCACCCTTACTCATGACGACCTTACCCGACTACTGCCGCTGGCGTCCGGCTCCCCTGATCAAGGCGCTCCCTGCAAGACTGGCAAACGTCGCTCCGCTGGCTCGGCTTCACGGTCGAGAACGACTCCGACCCCATTATCTTCCGGTGCGATTTAACTTCGAGAGCCGATTGATGGCCTCCGTGGTCTTATCAGGAAGACGACCGCTGACGTTCTTCTTGCCCAAGCTCTTCTGCAAGGTACTAAACGTCGTAAGGGCACCGGCATAGTTACCAGCAAGTTCTTGAAAGCTTCCAACGAAGAACTGGTAAAGGTCTCGCTTGTCCTCGGAGACGGTATCCTCAGGAAATAACCATTGGAAAGTCGCCAAGTGGTCCGTCGGCGACAGGGCAGCGAGAAATGATTGCTGCTCTGTCGCGATGAGCATGCGCGAGTAATATATGTGCCACAAATTTGACCACCGAACCGAATAATCGCGTTCGTCTGGCGGCAGTGATTCGCTATTGAGGCGCATGTCGTTGACAACGCGAATCGCCTCGTCTTCTAAGGCTTCGATCCGGTAGTTCAGGAACGCGGCGAGCTGCATCCGGCGAACATATGGACGTTCCTTGCCAGTCGCAAGCGCACGCTCGAAATGTTGTTTCGCTTCGCCGAGCGATCCGTGTGAGGCCAAGATGTGAAATCCCGACATCGCATGGGCGTAGGTGTTCTTGGGATCGAGGGCAAGCGCCCGCCGATAAAATTGTTCCGGCTTGAGTCCTCCTTGACCCTCACGTGACTTGAGAAAATCCCCCCACCCCATGTGGGCAAAACAGTCAGCTGCGGGTAACTTGTCCGGTGAGACCGCACATCGGGACAGCGCCGGAAGGACCTCGTCCACAATCGCCGAGAAACTGCCCTTGCCGACAGTGATACGCACATTCTCCAACCATGCCATGGCCAGCTTAGCTTCGTTCTCATGGACCTCGGGATTGTCGGGCGCTAACAACCGGGCTTTCTCGAAAAGTCGCCAGGCGTCCTGGTAATGCCCGTTATCTTGTTGGATCTTCGCCTCACTAAATAAACGCCCCAACGCCGTACGCTCCACCCGGACTTGCTGATACCACCAGCCAGCCCCAGCGCCGACGATAGCCACCGCGAGGAGCACGAGCAGTTGCGCTCGATATCGTTGGACAATTCGTAGCCACCCAGACTTAGGTATCCGGTGGATCTCGGCTGCAATCGTCGCTGCAACGTTTCCTGATGGCTGAAGGACTGTCCCGGCACGGAGGTATGGAGGAATCTCGGCCTTTGGGGTCGGCATCGCCATTACCGAGAGCACATAGCCCCAAGGTCGGGGCCACTTGTGCTCCGCGAAATCCAACTCCGTCAAGGTATAACGGCCCGCGGTGACAGAGTGAGGGCTAATGAGGAAAACGAAGAGTTGACTATCTTCGATCGCTTCGCGAATCTTCGCGTTGTAAGCTTCGCCAGCAGCGAGAGCCGAGCGGTCGAAGAAGACCGTGTGATTTTCTGCCCGTAGCGCGAGCGCGATCTCCTTCGCAAGCTCGCTTTGTTCAGAGGCGTACGATAGAAAAATCTTCATTTCGGTAGACCTGCGGAGAGCTCACCGAGCATTTTGATCAAATCCAACCAAAGACGCTGACAGGCCCCTTTTGCGAGTCTGTTCAAGCTCCGGGTCGGTGACTGGCGCGTGCTTTACACCACCGATCCAGCCCGGCACACCCTGACGATTCATGTCATCGCTCACCGTTGCAAAGTTTATAAGTCGTAGCTGTAACATTCGGCGGAGAACCGGCAACGGCGATGGTACGGCATTTACGCTCCCCCTGCCCGGTCAACCTGCTTGCGCACCAGATTCTATACGGGTTGCCCGGACGTCGATGAAGCTACACATCAGGCCACCTAAATGACCCCTTCCCGCCCCCGCGCGGACCGCCGCATCACCGCCCTGCCCGTCCAATGAAGCAGGGCAGGTAGTTGTTACCCGTTGCGCTGCTACAATAATGATTTTGCGCAACCAGGCAGGCATTTCCCCCACCCTTGCGATTGCAAAGGATCGATGAAGCATAGAACCAACACGGAATGGCTGGAGGAGCTAGAGGCCCTGGACCCACTGCGGGAAGATGCTCTCAGGGACCTCCGCGAGGGTATCTTGCGGGCAGCGCGAGCCTACCTGACAAAGCAGTTCGTGGGACGCGGCTCCTTGTCCGCCGAGGAGGCCCACCACCTCGCCGAGGATTGTACCCAAGAGACACTCCTTGCCATCCGTAGCAACCTGGCCGGCTTCCGCGGCGACAGTCAGTTCACCACCTGGGCCTATGCCATCGCGATACGCACGGTGCTGGCGGATCTGCGCCGCAGGCGCTGGCAGAAGGTCAAGCGGGACCCGGAGCTCCTCGGGAAACAAACTCCGGCGTGGCCCCTGGACGCTTCGGCGCCAGGCCCAGACCGCAGTTTTCAGCAGCTAGAGGCATGGCGGATCTTGACGCGTCTCATCGAATCGGATCTCACGCCCAGGCAGCGCGCCGCGCTCGTCGCTCACGCCTTCGATGAAATGCCGCTCGATGAAGTCGCCGCCTGGCTGGGCACCAACCGCGATAACGTGTACAAGCTGCTGCACGACGCCCGCAAGAAGCTGAAACGTGCCCTCCTGGCGCGCGGCCTCACCTTGGCAGAGGTCTTAAAGATGTTCGCTATCGATTGAGCCAGTTCGGCCGCTGCAGCCACCCCGAGCCATCAGTGAATATTGCACTGCGGATCTGTGACATTTTGCATAGAAATCGCCATCGCGAAAGGTTATACATGCGGGGCGGCTCGTCTTTAAAAAGTAGCACGTGCACCCAGCGTGATGAGTGGGGTTAGTGGCCCCGGGGTAAGAGCGGGGGCGCTCAAGACATCCTATAAATCGGGATCGAGGACCCTTGTTATGAAAAGGAAAGCATTCAAGCGATTGGTACATACCATCTTCGGCGCGGAAGAGGAAGAGTTAGTCTGCTCGGAATTCTTCCGCCAGCTGCCCCGCTATGTGGATCTCGAGCGATCGGGTCAGGACGCCGCTGCACTGCTCCCCAAAATCAGCCACCATATCCATCAGTGTCCCGAATGCGAGGAGGTATACAAAGCCCTTCGCGACGTCGCGGATAGCTGAGGCACTCAGTCCATCACGTAAGATCCGTCCCTCTTATCGCATCTAATCGGCAGCGGGAAAGACCCGCGGTCGGTTTTCCACAAGAGGAGAAAGATGCGATGACGAGACCAACGGTCCCGCTGGGGATCGCCTTCCTCGTGGCGCTGTCCCTGACGATCGTGCGCAGCGCACCGTCGGCACAGGCGACGGAGGGCGGCGATACCCACGTGATCACCATCCAGGCCGGCGCCCTCCCCTCCGGCCAGCTCGCCTACCGGATGGTCAGCCACAAGATCAAGACTGCGGGGGGCGGCGAGGCCGATCGCACTGATCGCTACTACGCCGGTCCCACGATCCCTGGCCCAACCATCATCATTAAGGAAGGCGATACCGCGGAGGTGACGCTGGAACACGGCATCGCCGAGTCTCAGCAGCCGGTCAGCATCCACGTCCACGGGGTGCATTACAAGGCCGACAGCGACGGCACCATGAAGGTGTTGAACGGGCTCAAGGATGAGGCCGCCTTCCCTGGCCAACCCTACACGTACAAATGGACCGCTGCGCCGGGCACCGCCGGCACCTGGGCCTACCACGACCACGCCTTCGGCAACCCTATGGTTGGGGCCGAAGACAAGGGCTTGTACGGCACGCTGATCGTCAATCCTACCGACGGTAAGGTGCGGGCCATGATCGACGGCAAGCACGTGGACGTCGCTGTGGCCGATATCAAACGCGAATTCATCCTGTGGATGCACGAGACCACCTTCTGGGGCATGGAGGTCAACCACATCCTGAAGGGCAAGCAGGTCCCGCTCTGGACCAACCCGACGGTGGGCGCACGTTTAGGCGAAAAGGTCAGATTCCACGTCATCGGCCTGGGCACGGCCTTTCATACCTTCCATCTGCACGGACACCGCTGGTTGGAGTCCGGCACCACCAGTGTCATCGACACCGCCAACCTCGGCCCCATCGGCCGCCAGAGCTTCGTAGTCGAGGCCGGTGAGGGCGTGGGGCCGGGTGAATGGCACTACCACTGCCACGTCATCCAACACATGCAGTCCGGGATGATGGGCGACTTCCGGGTCGTTGAATAGCGCTACCGATCAATAACAGGAGAGAACCATGCACAGCAACTACAAGTTTATCGCCGCGATCGCGGCCTTGAGCTTTGTTTCCACTCAAGCGGCCGAGCCGGCCACCGCCGAACCCAAAGAAGAAGACGTCATCATAAGCCGGCCGGGTGTGCTACCCGCCGCGATACTGGAGATGACCGACGAGCCCGGCAAGTGGTTCAAAGACCCCAAGGACGGCGACTCGCTGGTGGCCGTGAAACCGGGCGAGGCCGTGCTGATTAAAATGACGGACACCAACACCGAACACACCATCACCAGTCTCTTTTGGCAACCCGGCGCGGCCAAGTTTCCCGTGGATCAGGACAAGGTGTCCAACAGCAGCGTGGCCCAGACCTTCGACAAACCGGGGCTCTATGTCTTTACCTGCAAGGTCCATCCCTACATGTTCGGCGCGGTCGTGGTCGACGACCCGGAAACCGAGGGATTGGACATCGGTGCCGAGATCCAACTTGTGACCGGGGTCAAGGTCCCGACCAGCAGCGATATCGCCAAGAAATTGCTGCGGACCTTCTTCGTAGCAACGACGCCCACCCTGTGGCGCGACTATGGCAAGCCGACCTGGGAGGTGAAGCTCCCCGATCTGTTGTTGAACCTGGGCGGCACCGTCATCAAGCTAAGCGCATTGGACGTCAGCGCACCCAACAAGCTCAACAATCCCAAGACGCCAGGGATAGGCGAGGTCTGGGTCAACACCCAGTTCGAGACCATCAGCGGCAAGACCAAACCAGGCTCCGCGACGCAAATAGACGCCTCGACGTGGACCATCAAACAGAAGGTCAAAGGGGTTGAGCATAACATGAACAACCCGCACAACATGTGGACCGACGCGAGCTACAAGTACATCTACCAAACCGAGTGGTTCGACAAACGGCTCACCACCTTCGACCGCGAATCCGGTAAGGTCTACGGCACACAGACGGTCGGCATTAATCCCTCGCATGCGATGTCTAACCCCAAGAACGGCATGCTCTATGTCGCCATCAACGGTGAGGAGAGCGTGGTCAAGCTGACCCCGGGCGCCTCGCCCACGGCAATGGGCGCCATCAACGTCGGCACCCACAGCGGTCCCCACGGTCACCACATCACCGACGACGGGAAATACATGATCACGCCGAATGCCCTCGCCTCCAGCGTCTCGGTCGTGGACCTCGCGAGCGAAGAGGTGACGCAGATACCTACCGGCGGGGTCATTCCCATCGCCGCCTGGAGCGACATGAAGCACAAGGCCTATGTCGCCAATCTACTCGGTACGCCGCCTGACATGCTGGCCTCGTTATCGGTGATCGACCTCGATGCCAAGAAGAAGGTGAAGGACATCAATATCGCTTCGGATTACGACCCGATCAGTGGTGACCACAAGGGCGAGGCCTACGGACTGCTGCCGATCCAAACCCCCGTCAGCCCGGATGGTAAGTACGTGGTCACGGCCAACACCCTGAGCGGTACGATCACTATTCTGGATACCGCCACCGACAAGGTCGTGAAGAGCCTGCCCTGCGAGCCCGGCTGCCACGGCGTCAACTTCGGGCTGAAGAAAGATGGCGGTTACTATGCCTATGTCGCCAGCAAGTTCGCCAACGACCTCATCGTCATCGACATGGACAAGCTCGACATCACCGGCCGCATTTCGCTCGCCGATCCGAAGGACGCCCAAATCACGGGGAACAACGGCATGGGCGGACAAGGCGTGCTGCCCTTACCGCTGGCCGAGCACGGCATGCTCGCCCCCACCCTCAAGCTTTCCGGCACCGGCAAGCTGAGCCCCGAGGTCGAGGCCTGGCTCAAGCTCATCACCAAGAACCAGCGCGGTAGCTGAACCACATAGCAGACCTCCGTCGTAGGGCCCCGCTTGGCACTCGGATTTCTCTCGACGCTCGTCCAGTGAGCGGGCGTTTTGTCGGACTTCAGGGTCCGCCCGGAATCGGTCCCGCGTCCTCGAAGATCTGCTCGCTCGCATCGGTTGCGTTGCCCGATCGAAACTGCTCTTCGTAGAGACGCGAGTAGATCCCGCCGCGCGCCAGTAGCTCCGCATGGGTGCCCTGCTCGACCAGCTCCCCGCGATCGAGGACCAGGATCCGATCGGCCTGCAGGATGGTCGACAGACGGTGAGCGATCACGAGGCTCGTCCGGCCGACAAGGATTCCGGCCAGGGCTTCCCGGATCAGCGTCTCCGAGCGTGAATCGAGCGCCGATGTGGCTTCGTCCAGGATGAGCATCCGGGGATCCTTGAGGATCACGCGGGCGATCGCGATGCGCTGCTTCTCCCCGCCCGAGAGCTTGTAGCCCCGGTCCCCGACCACCGTGTCGTAGCCCTCGGGCAGCGCCTGGATGATCTCGTGGATCTGGGCTCGCCGGCACGCCGACTCGATCTGGCCGTCGGTCGCGTCCCGCCGCGCGTAGCGCAGATTCTCCAGCACCGAGGCATGGAACAGATAGCTCTCCTGGGTCACCTTGCCGATCGTGCCGGCCAGGCTCTCGAGCGTGAGATCGCGCAGGTCCTGGCCGTCGATGCGCACCGCGCCCGAGGTCGGGTCGTAGAGTCGGGAAGCCAGGTAGGTGATCGTGGTCTTGCCGGATCCGGAGGGGCCGACGAGCGCGACCAGTTCGCCGGGCCGCGCCTCGAACGTGATCCCGCTCAGCACGGGTTTGCCCGGTTCGTAGGCGAAGGTCACGTCGTCGAACCGCAAATGCCCGCGCGCCGCCGTCAAGGTCGCGGCTCCCGGGCGCTCCGCCACTTCCTCGTCGAGATCGAGGTAGGCGAAGATGCGGTCGAACAGCGCGACGGCCGTCGTGAGATCCACGTGCACGTTCACCAGGGCCGAGGCCGGGCCGTAGAGCCGGCCCAGGTAGGCCACGAGGGCGACGATCGTGCCCACCGTGAGGGCGTCTTGAATCGCGAGCCAGCCGCCGTAGCCCCAGATCAGTGCGGGGCCCACCGAGGCGAACAATAGGAGAAAGAAGAAGAACCAGCGCCCCACTAGGTTCTGCCGCAGGGTCAGCCGCTGGACTTGACGGTTCTTCTCGCGGAAGCGCCGAACCTCGTACTCGCGCGCGCCGAAGAGCCGGACCAGCAGGTGGCCGCTCACCGAGAGCGTCTCCTGGACGAGTGCCGTGAGCTCGGCCACGCGCTCCTGGGTCTCGCGCGCGATGCGCTTGCGCGCCTGGCCTACGCGCCGGGTCGGCAGAATGAAGATCGGCAGGATCCCGATCGCCAGGAGCGAGAGCTGCCAGTTGATGCTGAAGATCACGAGCAACGTGGTAACGACCACGAGCACGTTCGTGGCGACCGCCACCAGCGTGCCCGTGACCACGCCCTGGATGCCTCCGACATCGCTCTGCAGGCGCGATAGAATCTCGCCCGATTTTGTGTTCGTGTAGAAGCGCAGGGACTGGGCAAGCAACTTCTTGTACATCTCGTTCCGGATGTCGAACATGACAGCCTGGCCGACCCGGACGGCAAGATAGTTCTGGAGCACGCCGACGAGACCGCCCAGAGCCGGGGTCGCGATCATGAGACCGACGCACCAGAAGAGCGTTCGCGTGTCACCCAGAGGAATCGCGCGGTCGATTATCTCGCGCACGAGGAGGGGCGGGATGAGCCCGAGGAGCGCTCCGACCAGGACGCACAGGACGATCCAGAGCGCGTCGCGCCAGTAAGGCCGGAAGTAGGCCGCCGCGCGGTGCAATGCGCCCCTGGTCAGCCTGGGCGTAGGTCTCGATTCGTCGAAGCGGATGTGGAACACCTGACCGAACAGGCTCGACATGGGACCACTTTACGGGCGCCTCCCGAGTATCACAAGGGTTGCGTGATCGGCGGGGCCATCTCGGCTACAGCGTGCTGCCATGCGTACCGGGATCATCATCTCAACTCCCTGCTGGTGCCACAGCCGGGACGGCGAAGTGCATGGCGTCCAGCGGTCCGTTGCGGGCGATGGCCTCGAAACGGTAGCTGAGCACGCCGCCCGAGGGCAGATCGACGACGACCTCGCGCACCTCGAGGGTGTCGGCCGCGATACGGTTGGCGATGCGCGCGGGCAGGCCCGGGGAGGCGTCGTGGTTGCGCGTGAGAAAAACGGCGTAGAGATCGCCCTCGCGTCTGATCTCGGGCGTGTAGTGGCTTTCCTCCTCGGCCGGCTGGCCGCGCAGAAGACCGAGCAGCGAGAGGAACGGCTTGCCGGCGCTGTCCTCCCGGAGGGATTTTTCGGCGAGCTGTGCGCCGGTCTTTTGAATGAAGAGCCGATCGCCCAGGATCAGGACGAACTCTCCGGCGGGCTTGGTGTAATCGAGACGCAACCGATCCGGCGCCCGATACGCGAGCATGCCGGTGCTGACCACCGGATCGCGCACCCCGGGTAGGGCGAGCGTCTGCACGATCGCGGCCGACCAGGTGAGAGTCTCCCGCTGACGGGTTTGAAATTGTGCGAATAGCGCGCTAGCGCGCTCGGCGGACAGCGGCGCGGCGAGCGTGGTGGCCTCGGCAAGGAAAGGTATGAAGAACAGGAAATAGCGGAGCACGCTGCATTTTCCGCTACCGAGACTAGCTCGGCAACTTCACTGACCCGCCGCGGTGCCGTCTTGCCGATTCGCTCATCGCAGGAACATCTGGATGCTGTGCCACACCAGATACGGCAGGCGCTGCAGAAGGTCGCGGCCGTGCGTGGGCTTCACAAGGCAACCACACGCAGGCCCAGCGCTTCGGCTGCGGCGCACTGGCGCATGTCGGCGGAGATGAATACTTCGGCCGCGCTGATCACAGCGGCGCCCAGGTGGATGGCATCCATGCCGCGCACGGGATGCCTTTCGAGCGCCTGAACCGACTGCCGGATCACCTGGGGCGTGGTATCGCAGATCAGTGCGTCGGCGATATCCGCCATAAGATCATTCTTCAGTCGCCGGTATTGGCCGGCGGACAGCTTGCCCTCGCGCTTGAGGCGGCAAAATGCCGAGAACAGTTCCGGTATGGCGATCACCGAAAGAGCAAGCTCGGTTGCCTGATCACACCATGCTAGGACTTCCGCCGTGCCGGGTTCGCTTATGTAACGCTTGGCGAAAGCGGACGAGTCGAAGTAGACCCGCATCAGCTGCCGCGCTCTTCCAAGATCAGCTTACTGATCGCCACACCATCCATTGCTAGCGGGCGCGCCTTGCGCAGCTTCCAGGAAGGCAGGTCGGTCTGAATGGGTTGGATCTCGGCGATCGGCTTGCCGTTGCGCAACACGCGAACCGTCTCGCCGGCCTCGACCAGATCGAAAAAATGCTTTGCTTGATTGCGGAATTCGGTGAAGGTAGCCTCACGCATGTTCAATCTCCCACGCCTATTTGTACAACGGATTGTACATCATGGTTCGCTCGGCAACAGCACGTAGACGCCCAGCACCACCGGCAGCTGGGCCGACACCATGGCTCTTGACTACTTGAACCGCCCGACGCGCTGGAGCCAAGGCTCTAATGAAAGCTCGTAAGTGATGTCAGGTAAAGGCCCAACAATGCGCTGTGTCGGAGCGGTCCTATCGTCGCGCCCGCCGCGTCGTGAGGACCGCGAGCACGGGGAGTAGAAATAGGCACGCGATGACGGCAGCGATGATGCCGAGATCCATCACCAGACCAAAGTTCCGTAGCGCGGGCTGGCTGGTGAGCATGGGCACGCCGAAACCGATGCACGAGGCGAGGCCGGTGAGCAGGATGGGCACTCCGATGTGCGCGTAGAGGTGCACGTAATCGCGCTGTTGTTGCAAAGCCATGAGGACATGCAGGCTGTAATCGATGCAGAGCCCGAGCAGGAGCGGCACACATAAGAGCGAAAGCGGATTGAGCGCGGCGCCGGTGAGCGCGATCAGCGCGGCGAGGAGGAGGAACGAGAGGCCGAGGGCGGCAAGATTGAGAAGCACCATGCGCAATGAACGTTGCGCGAGCGCGCACAGCACAACGATGCATGCGAGCACCCAGCCGCTGAGGCGGCGAAGGTCGGCGAGCGCGGTGCGGTTGAGATCGTCTTTGAGCGTGACCCAGCTCACCGGCAGCACGTTCGCGCCGGCGATGCTGATGCCGCCGGGCGGCACTGGCCGCTCGGCGGCGCCGGGGAGGCGGACCATGGCGCGATAAAAGCCAGATCCTTCGCGGTGAAAGTTGGCCAGGAGCGGGGAGACGGCGGTGAAGGCGTCGGGCGCGCCGGCGGCAGCGCGATTCAGGGTCTCGACGAGTGTGAGGGTGGGACTGCTCCATTCGCTGCCGAGACCGGCAGTATCGAAAGCGGCGCGGAGTCGTGGGGTGATGTCGTTTTTCCACAGCGCGCGGTTTTTGCGCTGGTGCGAGGGCGCGGGCAGGAAGGCGCTATGCGGGGAGCGACGCCCGCCGTTAACGCGCACGGCGAGCTCATCGGCGGCGCGCCGGACCGCGTCCCAGCTCGGCGCCTCGACGAGGTAAATCGCGTCCTGCCAGCTCGGGTCTCTTTTCGCGAGTACCTGTTGGCCGCGAAAAGCGGCGGTCTGCGTGGGTTGGAGGTGATCGAGGTCCGGCGCGTACAGGGCGCTTGGATCGCGCCAGAGCCAAGCGGCGGCGGTGAGGCTAGCGAGCGTGGCAAGCACGAGCAACGCGCGGCCGCGGCGTGCCGTCGTGTGCGCCATAGCGCCGCTCATGCGGGCTAGAAAGGGCGGTGCCTTCGGCGGGCGCATGGCCCACGCGAAGGGAAGCAGCCAAGTGGCGAACAACGCCGAGGCGAGGAGCCCCGCGGCCACGAGTAAGGCGAGCTGGCGTAGGCCAGGCAGGGACGAAAACACGAGCACCAGAAACGCCGCGGCCGTCGTGACCGCGCTGAACCAGATACCGCGGCAGAGCCGCGCCCATACGGTGCCGTTGTCGCGGAAATGCGAGGCGTAGTGATGATAAACAAGGATGCTGTAATCCATGCTGATCCCGAGCAGGATGCAAGCGAAGCCCATGCTGATCACATTCAGGGAGCCGATGGCGACGCGCGCGGCGATGAGACCCACGCCGAGGGCGAGAAATTGCCCGAGCAAGATCCACCCAAGCGGCCTCAACGTGCGGTAGAAGGCCCAGAACGCTGCGCTGACGAGCACGGTGGCGACGATGATCATCAAGCGCATATCGTGGCGCATCTGCGTCGAGATTTCGGCCGTGAAAGCGGGTCGGCCGGTAAGCAGTAAGTGCGTCTCGCCGGGCAGCGTTTGCCGCACGGCGGCGCGGAAGTCGCGGCCGAGAAGTCCTCACACATCCTCGAAGGTGATGAGGGCTCGCGTGGCGGTGATGGTGAGCGCACTCGCTCGGCCGTTCGGTCCATTGGAAATGGTTGTGGTCTTTGCCCGTGCCGAGCGCGTCGAGTAGGCCGAGCGGGTCGAATCGCCGGCGCATCAGCTCTGCGGGATCGAGCGCGCCGGTGAAGCACTGATGTTACCGCGGGCAGGGACTCGTGCACGAGCGGCGATCGTCATTCCCGGCCCCGGCCCGAGCGCGCTCGACGACGCGCGAGAATCGCTCGCGAACGGCAAGACTCTACCAAAAAATCGCCCACGCGGCGAGCCGCCGGGCGGTATGCGTCGCCATTCATCGCCGGGCGCTGCGATGGATTCGACGCCGGGCAGCGCGGCCTAGGACGGGCCGCGCTTTACGTGAAGCACCGCATCGCGCGCGGTGGCGGGCAGGACGTGTCGTGCGGCGACCAGGACCACTTCGCGATCGCTGGCGAATGGGCCGCTGGGAAATGAGGTCGTGAGCCCGGCGAGATCACCGGCACGCTGCACCTCCGTAGCCACGCGGCGATTGTAGACATCCCTTACACCACCGCTTCCTATAGCATCGTGTTATAACAGCAGCCAGGACCTCGACGTACAACCCGACGCAACAAACCATCCATAGAGGACTATATGGGTGGATGCCAAAATCTGGATAAACGGGATCCGGGGACGCCTGGCGCTATTCGGTTATTAGAACCGCCGCGGGTCGGGCAGGAAAGGCTGGCCTTGGCTGCCGCGTGGCAGCTCCAGTGGCAATGAGGTCGCCATGACCACCAAACAGGCGTTAGGTTAGCGAGCCTCTGCGCGGGTGTGCAAGACATCACGACATTCGGCCAGTACGACCTCCTCGGACAAGACGTGGATTAATGGACTGATTACGAGGTAACAATGGAAACATCCACTGCGGGCGCCGAGGCGCGGCAACTACTCCTGCGTGACTATCAAGGAGTCTTGTCTACGCTCTCCGTGGCGGTTAGCGGTTATCCCTTCGGCTCGGTAGTCCCCTATTGCCTCGATCGACAGGGACGCCCCATCATCCTCATCAGCCGCATCGCCCAGCATACCAAGAACATCCTCGCCGATCCCAAGGTGTCGCTCATTGCCATCGAGGGCGGCGTCGACGACATCCAGACCGCCGGGCGTCTGACCCTGCTCGCCGACGCAGCCCGCATCCCGCCCGAGGACGAAGACACGCCCGAGCGCTACTACTGCTATTTCCCGCAGTCGCGCGACTACCACAAGACCCACGACTTCGACTTCCATCGTCTCGAACCGGTGCGCGCCCGTTACATCGGCGGCTTCGGCGATATCCACTGGCTGGAACCCGAACGACTGCTGCTCCCCAACCCCTTCACCGGCGAGGAAGAGCTCGGTATGGTCCGGCACATGAATGAGGACCACACCGAGGCGATGCAGCGCTATTGCCTTAATGCCGGCCTTGCCCTGCCCGAGGCCATCACGCCGGTGATGACCGGGATAGACGCGGAGGGCTTTCACCTACGGTTGGGTGCGCGCATCGTCCGCTTCGAGTTTTCCTCGCTCGTGCAAAGCCCTATGGAAGTACGCCAAGCTCTGGTGGCGATGGCACGAGCGTAGGTGGCCCTCTATAAGCGAGTCGGCTTTGCCCCGAACTCGACCCCGAACTTACAGACTTAATCGGACCTCATCGTCGCACAGTAGGTCGGACTGAAGCACTGCCCGTTGCGAAATCGTGTTGAATTTTCTATCCTTTGTTATGGAGTTCACGCGCCTGTTGTCATGTCGTAGAGCGTGCGATCGGGCATGGCGGCCGCGGGCTTGCTTGGTTTAGGTCGTCGTTGTTGACCGTCATATGATCGAGGAATACGGCTTTCGTGGTGCGCTAGACTAGCGCATCACACACGTTCAGGAAACCACCCGCTCGCCGTCGCATGAATTTATCCGTCGTCCAAACGCTCATCGGTATCAATGTCATCGTCTACGTCATGCAAAACGTCGTAGGCAACACGGTTGCGCTGAATTTTGCGCTCTGGCCGCTTCAGCCGATCGATGGTGAATCGCTGTTCCATCCGTGGCAACTCATCACGCAAGCGTTTCTCCACGGCAGCGTGCCGCATCTCGCGTTTAATATGCTGGGGCTTTGGATGTTCGGTCATGAGATCGAGCAAACCCAAGGATCGCGCCGCTTTCTCACACTGTACTTTTCATCCGTGATCACGGCCGCAATCGCGCAGTTGTTCGTTCCCGGTTGGCTAGGCTTACCACTCGCTCCGACGATTGGCGCCTCAGGTGGGGTGTTCGGTCTATTGCTCGCCTTCGCGGTGTTCTTCCCGAAACGCAAAGTAGTGCCGCTGATTCCGCCGATCCCAATGCCCGCATGGTTGTTCGCCGCGAGCTATGCGGCGATCGAGTTGTATTTGGGAGTTACCGGCACTCAAGCCGGCGTTGCGCATTTCGCGCACTTGGGCGGCATGGTCGGCGGCGGTATCGTCTTGTACCGGTGGTATCAGCCAGGCAGGCGACGCTAGTCGCGAAAATTATTGAACTGCAAGGGCAGGTCGAGTTTCGCCTTGCGCAGAAACGCGATTGCTTCTTGTAAATCGTCGCGTTGCTTGCCCGTAACGCGCACCTTCTCGCCTTGGATCTGAGTTTGGACCTTGAGCTTGGCCTCTTTGAGAAGCTTGGTCACCTTCTTCCCCGTCTCGGTATCGATGCCGTGGCGGAGGATCACCAACTGCTTTGCCGCCGCAAGGTTTACTTCCGGGTCCTTGACTTCGAGGCAGGCAATGTCGATGCCGCGTTTGGCGATTTTAAGTTTCAAAATCTCGAGCATTTGTTTGAGCTGAAAATCCGACTCCGCGGTTACGGTCACCGTCGTGTCGTCCAGCTCATAGTTTGCCTTCGTGCCTTTGAAGTCGAAGCGCAGCCAAAGCTCGCGGTTCGCTTGATCCACGGCATTGGTGAGCTCGTGACCATCGATTTCGGACACCACGTCGAAAGAGGGCATATCAGATTTCCATTAGGGAACTGGGAGACATTCATCCAAGACTGTTATAGACTGTTATCCAATACCGCCGTTAATGCCAATCACCTGGCCGGAAATATAGCTTGCGTGCTCCGAAGCCAGAAACGCGATCAAGTGGGCCACCTCTTGGGGTGTGCCGGCGCGTTTCATCGGCACTAAGGCTTCGATCTGCGCGGGTTTGAAGGCACGTTCGATCATCGGCGAGGCGATGATCAGGACGTCACCGGCATATGCATTGGCACTAAACCCGAAAAACCACCCGGCAACGACCCCGGTGGCAATCCCACCGACCAATCCGCCAAGAACACCGCCAATTGGGTCGGCGAACTTCCACAATCGAGATTTCCCACGCTTCCCGACTGTACGGAGCCACGAAACTATTCCCATCACCCAGGCTCCCAAAGCGCCCCAATAGATGGAGCTAAAGAGACAAACCCAGCTTACTAATGCCGGCGTGACCTTTGGATCGAGCGCCCGGTACTGGAAGTAATAGGTCACTCCGATGATCAGACCGGCAACCAACCCACCCAGGCAGCCACCCATCAGCCCGCCAATGATCGGACGAAAAGAACCCAGTCCGTTGAGTGTGGGCGTAAAGCGGATGTCGCTCTGTACATCGAGATGCGATAGAGATCTGCTAATTGTATTCTGCTCCGCGGATGTGTAGTCCTGCACACGTGCCGTGATCTCGCTCAGTAAGCTCTTTAATTCCGGGTGTTCCCGCTCGCCGTGCCAATCTACAAGGTTCACGGTGTGTAGCTGGCCGAATCCGAGTGGTATCTCCACCGCATCGATCAAAGCTGGCACCAGAACCTCCCGATTCTTGCCTACCTCAGCTTCATCCCGCACCCAACCAGATCCACGGGAAGCCTTGGACCAAAGCACGACCACGCACTTCGCCACCGAAAGGGCTGCCTGAATCTCCTCTTCCAGGTCGTGCCCAGGGCGAAGTTTGGGGTCCCACCAAACTGTCAACCCCGCGTCCATGAGCACTTTAGCAAGGCACTTGGCACGTGTCCGGTCTTCTCTAGCGTAACTAATGAAAACGTCGCTCATGATCACCAGTGAAGCTTGATGTTGAAGGGCAATAAAGTGGCTAGCTCAAAAAAGTTATATAGAAACTATCTCCCCGACCGGTCACCGTTCCCCTAAGCCTCTGTGAAGTAGTCGGAGTCGATCTTCTTAATCTCGTAGGAGGCGACCGATGAAACACCGACACTATGATCGATCATCAGCTGCGCGAGTAACTCTCCGTCAATCAGGATGATCTTGCTGTCAATCCGGGAAACGTATTCCTCCGCATCCTTGGAAAAGCATGATGTCGTAATTAAGATGCCCTTTCTCGCGCGATGGCCTTGTAGCGCCCCCGCAAACTTCTGAACCTCAGGGCGTCCGACCACCCCATCCCAGCGTTTCGCCTGGATATAGATGATGTCCAAGCCAAGCCGGTCTTCCTTGATAATACCGTCTATTCCATCATCGCCACTTCTTCCGACTGCTCTTCCCGCATCCTGCCGAGTACCGCCGTATCCCATCTTCACGAGCACATCCACAACCAGACGCTCAAAGAACGCGGGCGAACAGCTCTTAACAGTTTGGAGGATTTCGGCAACCAAACTCTGCCTGACCTTTTGGTAAGCGGTTTCTAACGATTCCTCAGGGGTTTCCTTGGATGGCTCTAACGCTTCCTCTGAGGGCGCCGGCTCCCTTCGAAGAGAACGGAACTCCACGAACTCGGAAAATTGTTCTAGGAACGAGACATTAATCTTTGGAGGATTCTTCTCCAGAACCTGAAGTCCGCGCGGGGTTATGCGGAAATAGCCTCGTCGGGGTGATTCCAAAAGACCGGCCTTTTTCATATAGGTGCGAGCCCAGCCGACACGGTTATCGAAAGTCGGCTGCCGGCCGCTGGGCAGTAATTCCTTTTGCTCTTCTTCAGTGAGTCGAAATTCAGCCACCAAGACCTCAATGGCCTCCCGAAGAGAATGCTCCTGCATGTCGCCAGCCAAGCGGAGTAGCGGCAACATGATGGATTCGTAGTCTGGAATGGCCATTGTTGGTCCTTATTGCGTAGTCCTTTTGTTCTTCGGCAGCTCACCGGAAATAGACACCCGGTGCCTAGCCCAAATAACGGAAAGGTACCCCCCCTCCCGACAATCTTATAACCCGCTGATAAGCGTACAACATACCTTAACGCGCGAGCGGGCAACAAGGCGGATCGGTTGCGCGATAGTCGTTTGGGGTTTCTTTTGGCCAGCGACCGGCCTAGCCCCAATCATGCTACTGGGTGATCTTCGGTTCTGTTGTCTCCTTGACCGGGGGCTGCTCGCGGGCAAGATAAAGCCAGGTCTCGACCACCGTGTCGGGGTTGAGCGAAATGCTTTCGATTTCCTGATTGACCAACCAGCGGGCGAAATCGGGGTGATCGGAAGGGCCCTGCCCGCAGATCCCGATATACTTACCGGCGTCGCGGCATGCTTTGATGGCCATGGAAAGCAAGGCCTTGACTGCGGGGTTGCGTTCATCGAAGGCAGCGGCGACCAGCCCCGAATCACGATCGACACCGAGGGTCAGTTGGGTGAGGTCGTTCGATCCGATCGAGAAGCCGTCGAAATACTCCAAGAACTCCGTGGCCAGCAGGCAGTTGGACGGGATCTCACACATCATAATAACGCGTAATCCCTCGCGGCCGCGCTCGAGGCCGTACTGTTTTAAGAGCTCCGTGACCGCACGTGCCTCCTCGGCCGTCCGCACGAACGGCACCATCGCCTCGACGTTAGTCAGCCCCATCTCCGTGCGCACCTTGCGAAGGGCGGCGCATTCAAGCTCGAAGCAGTCGCGGAAGGTATCGGCGATATAGCGCGAAGCCCCTCTGAATCCGAGCATGGGATTCTCTTCCGCCGGCTCGAAATGCTCGCCCCCTAAAAGGCTACGATATTCGTTGGATTTAAAATCCGAAAGCCGGACGATGACCGGTTTCGGGGCAAACGCAGCCGCCAGCACGGCGACGCCTTCGGCCAGCTTGTCCACGAAAAAGCTTACCGGGTCCGGGTAAGCCTGCGTACGCAAGGCTATCCTCTCCTGCAGCGGGCGAGGCATCCGATCGAATTGGAGCAATGCCTGCGGATGAATGCCGATCATGCGGTTGATGATAAATTCCAGCCGTGCGAGCCCGATCCCCTGATTCGGGATCGCAGCGCACTCGAAGGCCCGGTCGGGATTAGCGACATTCATCATGATCTTCACCGGCAGCGCTGGCATCGTCTCGAGCTTTACCACACTGCGCTCGAACGCAAGCTTGCCGTCGTAGACGAACCCCTCCTCCCCCTCCGCGCAAGAGACCGTCACCTCGCGCCCCTCGCCGATACACTCGGTCGCATTGTTGGTCCCGACCACGGCCGGCACACCCAGCTCGCGGGCGACGATAGCGGCGTGACAGGTCCGCCCGCCGCGGTTGGTGACGATCGCCGCGGCCCGCTTCATGACAGGTTCCCAATCGGGATCGGTCATGTCCGCGACCAGCACCTCGCCGGCCTGAAAGCGTGGCATGTCGTCCACGCCGGCGATGACACGGGCGCGACCCGCCCCGATGCGTTGCCCGATGCTCCGGCCGCTCACCAGCACTGCCGCTCTCTCCTGCAGGGAATACCGTTCCAGCGATTGAACGGGACCTCGGCTTTTCACCGTTTCCGGGCGTGCTTGAAGGATATACAAATGGCCGTCGCTGCCATCCTTGGCCCATTCAATATCCATCGGGCAACCGTAATGCGCTTCGATCCGCAGGGCGTAGCGGGCCAGATCATGGATCTCTCGATCGCTCAACGCGAAGCGGCGGCGTTCCGGTACGGCGACTTCCACGATGCGCGTAGGTTCGTCGTCTCCCAAGATCATCTTGATGGCTTTATCCCCGAGGTTGCGCCGGAGAATAGCGGGCCGGCCTGCTTTGAGGCCCGGTTTGTAGACATAGAATTCATCCGGGTTCACCGCGCCCTGCACCAGCGTCTCGCCCAGACCATAGACCGCGGTGATCAAAACGACGTCGCGAAATCCCGACTCGGTATCCAGCGTAAAAATCACTCCGCTGGCCCCCAGATCACTGCGCACCATCCTTTGGATCCCGGCCGAGAGCGCCACCTGCTGGTGATCGAACCCATGATGCGCCCGGTAGGCGATCGCGCGGTCGTTATACAAGGAGGCGAATACCCGCTTGACGGCATGCAGGACATTACCGAGACCTCGAACGTTGAGATAGGTCTCCTGCTGGCCCGCGAACGAGGCCTCGGGCAGATCTTCCGCCGTAGCGGAGGACCGCACCGCGACCGGTGTGGCGCCTGGTAATTCCCCATACGCAGCGCCGATCGCCTGTTCCAGGTTTTGCGCAAACGGCGCCTCCAACACCCATTGGCGGATAGCAGCGCCGGTCTTGGCGAGTGCGCTAACGTCGTTCACGTCCAGTGCGCCCAAGGCGGCCCGAATGCGCTCATCGAGCCCGCCGCCGGCTAAAAACTCCCGGAAAGCGGCCGCGGTCGTCGCGAAACCGGAGGGAACGCGAATCCCTGTTTCCGGAAGCTTGGCGATCATCTCTCCGAGCGAGGCGTTTTTTCCCCCGACCTCCGCGACATCCGCCATGCTCAGCGTCGCAAAACCGACGACGTAAGGTTGCACCCCTATCATCTCCTCACCGTTTCGATTCTAATACTATAGGATCTGTATGCGGCGCACGGTATTCTTCATTTCCGACAGCACGGGAATCACCGCTGAGACCCTCGGCAATAGCCTTTTGACCCAGTTCGACGGTCTTGATTTCAAGCGTATCACACTCCCCTTCGTCGATAACCAGGAAACCGCCCGATCGGCGCTCTCGATGATCGAAACCGCCGCGGCGCAAGATGGAGCGCGTCCGCTGGTATTTGCAACGATGGCCGACCCTGATCTGCTTGATTTTTTCACTCGCGGCCGGGCCTTGGTATTGGATTTGTTTCGCGTCTTCATCGGCCCCCTGGAGGCCGAGCTCGGCCGCGCGTCGAGCCACGCCAAGGGCCGTTTCCATGGAATGGCCAATAACAGCACCTATGACGTGCGCATGGACACGCTGAATTTTGCCCTCACCCACGATGACGGCATGTCCACGGCGCGTTACCCGCAAGCGGATCTCGTCTTGCTCGGCGTCTCGCGTGCCGGTAAAACACCCACATGCATCTATCTCGCAATGCAATTCGGCGTGCGCGCCGCGAATTACCCGCTCACGGAGGAAGAGCTAACGCGGCAAAGTCTCCCCAAGGCCTTGGTTTCGATTCGCCCGCGGCTTTATGGCCTGACCATCGATCCCGACCGGCTCCATCGCATCCGCTCCGAGCGCCGCCGGCATAGCGCCTATGCGTCGCTCAATCAATGCCGCAAGGAGATCACCGACGCCGAAGCGCTGTTCCGTAGCGAACGTATTCGGTCGTTGAATGTGACCTCCATGTCGATCGAGGAGATCGGCTCGCATCTCTTGCAAGAGATGGGCTTAGAGCGGCATTCATTCTAATGCTTGCTTGAAACACGACCGAGGTAATAAATCCACAGCTATTGACGACCACGACATCGGCATGCTCGTAACTCGGACCGATGGCATAACCTTCGAGCCGCAACCGTGTGAGGGTGCGCCGAATCCACCAAGGCTTTCACAACCCGTGTCGCGACATCCGGCGAGATTTGTTATCCTAGACCGACCGTGGATGGTTTCAGCACATTTAGGGAAGCTCTGCAAAAGTTACTGCGCAGCCCATCTGCTTTGGCGCGTGCTCGCTCATCGCTTGCCTATCTACCTGATATGTCTCGCGACTCGCTCCGCGGCTTCGCGCATATGGGCTTGCTCGCGACACTTTTGCAGAGCTTCCTTAGCTTACTTAGCGGGTTCTTATGAGGCCCGCGAAAGCTTTTCTTACCGTCGTGTTCGCCGATATCAGCGGCAGCGCCGAGCTGTATCGCGTGCTCGGGGACGCAGAGGCGCGTATAAAAATCGCCGAATACCTCGATCTACTGACGGCGATCTCGGCGCAGTACCAGGGTAGCATGATCAAAACCATCGGCGACGAGATCCTCTGCACCTATCCGAAGCCCGATGCGGCGATGACCGCCGCCGGCGCGATGCACCGCTGCTTTGAAGCCAAGAACGTGATCCTCAACGGGGGCCTTACGGTCGATAGCGCCTTGCGGATAGGAATGCATTATGGGCCGGTGATTCGTGACGGCAGTGATATCTTCGGGCGTGCCGTTAACACCGCCGCACGCATGGTCGCTATGGCTAAGTCGAAACAGACCCTCAGCACGCACCGTACGGTGACGCAGCTCACTCCGCTCAATCGCTCGCTAACGCGCTTGGTCGATCGGGTATCGGTCAAAGGGCTACGCGAGCCTATCGATGTCTTCGAAGTGATCTGGAAAGAGGATGAGATGACCCATAGTTCGAGCAACATCCCGGCCGATATCCTTGCCACGACCGGCCCCGAGGTTTCGCTCTTATTACGCCACCGGGACTGCGAGCTCAAACTAAACGGCCGGCTTCCGTTCGTGATCATAGGCCGAAGCACCACTTGCGATCTGATCGTCGAGGATAAAATGGTGTCGAGGCAGCACTTGCGCATCGAGTTTCGCCGCGGCAAGTTTTACGCAATCGACTACAGCACCAACGGAACGTTTATCAGGACCAGCGCCGGCGAGGAGCTGTTTATCCGGCACGAGGAATCGCCGCTTTGTAGCTCGGGGCAACTGCGGCTTGGGCGCTCTTTTGGCGAGCCTGCCGATCACATGGTTCATTTCGAAACAAAAGGGCAGCTTGGTTTATTTAATTAAGCGTCGGATGCGCTATCGCGGGATAATGAGTTTGTTCCTTCTAAGGGACTAATTGCACTGTGCCCACGGACCTCGCTTGGACGTCGAGCGCGTGCTCCCACATAGGGAAAGTGCGCAAGATCAACGAAGACGCCTACCTCGATAAGGCGCATGCCGGCCTATGGGTGGTCGCGGACGGCATGGGGGGACACGCGGCGGGAGACCAGGCGAGCAGGTCGATCGTCGCCGCCCTCGGCGGCGTGTCTCCCGCACCCACGCTCGGAGATTTCGTGGACCGCGTGCGCGACTGTCTGCAACAGGTCAATCAAGAGCTCGTCGCGATGGGCGCCGAGAAACATCGCATCACGGGCAGCACGGTGGTGGCGCTCCTGGCGCACGGGCCCGGTTGCGCGATTCTGTGGGCGGGCGATAGCCGCGCGTATCTATTACGCGATGGCGCGCTGCGGCAGTTGACCGCCGACCATTCGCAGATCGACCTGTACGTCAGGTTGGGTCTGATTGCCCGTGATCAAGCCGCAAACCATCCCTTGTCGAATATCGTGACTCGCGCCGTGGGAATTCATGAAGCATTGGATCTCGATCGCGACACGATCGAGGTCCACGCCGGCGATCGTTTTCTATTGTGCTCGGATGGCCTCTATCGACACCTGACCCACGAAGAGATCGCCAGCCTGCTTAGGACAGGTTCCGCCGGCAGCGCTGCCCAGAACTTGGTCGATCTCACGCTGGACAGAGGTGCTTTCGACAACGTGACCGTGGTGCTCATCGATGTGGCCGATGCGCGCCACGCGGAAGACTCGGCACCTCATCCGGATGATACACAGCCGGGCCTAAGCATGAGCGAAGGCGCGGGCCAAGCATTCCGTTAATTTTAATGCTCGAACGAAACATCGATCCGCAGGAACTGGGAAAGTTCGAATCGTTGGCGTCTCGATGGTGGGACCCCGATGGCGATCTTCATACCCTGCATGATATCAACCCCACGCGCTTGCGCTACATCAACGACCGCGCACCCCTCGCCGGGAAAAAGGTCTTGGATGTGGGTTGTGGGGGCGGCATCCTGTCGGAGGCCATGGCCAGGCTGGGGGCGGAGGTGAGCGCGATCGACGCGAGCGAAGCGGCGATCCGAATCGCGACATTGCACGGGCTCAAGAGCCAGGTTGTGGTTGAGTACGCGGCCGCGACGCCGGAAGAATTCGCCCGCGTGCACGCCGGGGAATACGATGTCGTCACCTGCTTGGAGCTGCTCGAGCACGTGCCGCAACCGGAGAATGTGATTCAAGCCTGCGCGCGCCTGGTCAAACCGAGCGGCCCGGTCTTTTTCTCCACGATCAACCGGACCGCCCGTGCTTATCTCATGGCGGTGATAGGCGCCGAGTATCTACTGGGCTTGCTGCCGAGAGGAACCCACCAATACGCTCGCTTTATCCGCCCCTCGGAGTTGGCGCGCTGGGCGAGACGCCATGCGTTGACGCTCGCCGATCTCAAAGGATTCGCGTACAACCCCCTGACGCGCGAAGTTACGATCACCGATAACGTCGCCATCAACTATATCGCCTGTATGCTTGCTCCATGAGAGGTCCGCCCATGCAGGCGGTTTTATTTGACCTCGACGGGACCCTGGCCGATACGGCGCCCGATCTCGCCGTGGCCCTTAACAGACTGCGCGCGGAAGCAGGATTGGCTAGGCTGCCGCTCGACTCGATCCGGCCGAAGGTTTCTGGTGGCACCCCCGCCCTGCTTGGCCTGGCCTTTGATCGCATCGATTTACGAAGCGAGGAGTTTCAACGCTTACGCACGCGGTTTCTGGCGCTATACGGTGAGCGCGTGGCCGATCAAACACTTCTGTTCCCGGGCATGGAGGAGGTGCTGTCCTTCGTTGAAACCGCCGAGCTCCCGTGGGGGGTGGTCACCAACAAACCGGGCTGGTTAACCCATCGCTTACTCGATGCCCTCGATCTCTCGACGCGCGCGCGCTGTATCGTCAGCGGCGACACGACGACTCATCGCAAACCGCATCCGGCCCCTTTGCTGTACGCCGCGGACCTCCTGTCCGTGAAAGCCGCGCAGTGCGCTTTCGCGGGCGATGCGAGGAACGATATCGTGGCCGGTCACAAAGCCGGCATGAAAACGCTGGTTGCCCGTTTCGGATATATCGATCCCGGCGAAGATACCTCGGCTTGGGGCGCCGACGGCGAAGCGCATGCGCCCGCCGACATCGTGCACTGGTTGCGATCTTGGACCGTGTGAGGTGGATGGCGCCGATCATTGCCGCGAACGAGTGGCGGTACCTGGTTCGAACTATTACTACAGCACCGTTTTTCTACCGGCGGAACGGCAAAGGCCGCTGCACGTAATTTTCGCATTCAAAGAGGAGCTGACAGCCATCCCGAAGACGTGCGCCGATCCGGGCGTGGCACGCTTGAAACTCGAGTGGTGGCGGCAGGAGCTCGCAGCGGTGTTTTCCGGGCGCCGCTCCGCGCATCCGGTGGCGACCGCGCTTGCGGAACTGGCCGAGAGCGCGGCGGCGCCGAAAACCGAGATCTTCGCGACCATCGACGCCGTCGAACATGACATTGGCCCCCTCGCGTGCCCCACCTTCGCGGACCTCACGACGCACTTCGGCAGGGTTTACGGCGGATTTTGGCGCATCGCCGCCGGCATCGCCGGGTTCGATCATCGTGCTACGCCGGATCGCATCTCTGATCTCGGGAGCGCCATCGATCTGAGCCAGTCACTACAGGACTTGCGGATCGACGCCACCCGCGGCCGTGCCGTCCTGCCCGCTGCCGAGCTTAGCGCGCACGGGATCGATTCCCAAGATATGTGCGGCCCGCAAGCGCCAGGGCGCTTGCGCCCTATGCTTGCCGTACACATCGAGCGGCTCCGTGCCTTGCTCTCCGATGGCATCGCACGGGTGCCGACCCTCGATCGCATGCGCCAGTTGAACACCCTAGTTATGGCGAATTTGCTCTTGGTGATTCTAGAAGAGATAAAACGTGACGGCTATCGGGTGAGCGAGCATCGATTGGGGCTCACGCCTGTCCGTAAACTGCTGATCGCGTGGCGAACGAAGCGCCGCGCACTTCGAACGTTGAATCCACCCTCGCTTGAGGGATGTTCGTAACGCATGCAGCTCTTGTCGAGGATGGCGCGGCGGATGCGCGGGAACCAATCTCGACATCGGGAAGAACGACGCATTCTTCCACCCTGGTTATACGACTCGATGCGAACATTGGAAAACAAGAGTGACCGGCACACCTGGGCCCCGGAGATGACACAGTGCACCCCGTACCTCTTAGGCCGGCGGGAAGATGCTTAAATCCCGATCTCAATCCAACTGGGTGGAGCCGGTTGCGCTCGATCTCTCCCGCAGCGCGTTCTGTTTGGTGATTCCCTCCGTGATAGCGAGCTGGATGAGGTCGGCAAGACTGGAGGTGCCTAGCTTCTGTTTGATGCGCAGGGAATAGTTGGACACCGACTTGGGAGACAGGGACAGGGACTCCGCGATCTGGGCGCATGCCTTGCCCTCGGCGAGCAGGCGGAAGATCTCGAACTCGCGTGCCGTCAGCGCGGTGAGTGCACTCTTCTGCGGGTCGAGCCTGCAGAGCGCGATGGCCTGGGCGATATCCTGACTCAAATAGCACTCCCCTTGACCGGCGCGCCGGACGGCCTCCACTAGATCCCGCGGCGCGCTGGTCTTGGTCACGAAGGCGCTGGCGCCTGCCTGCAGGGCCCGAGTTGCGATCATGGGATCGTCGTGCATCGACAACACAACCACCGCGGCCTCGGTGAAGCGGGCGCGGATGCGCCGAATGGCCTCGAGCCCCCCCATGCCCGGCATGGCCAGGTCTACGACGACGACACGCGGCGGGTGCTTGAGGCAGAAGGCATAGGCCTCTTCTCCTGAAGCGGCCTCGCCCGCGATCTCGAAGCCCGCCTGCTGCAACAACAAGCGGCAGCCCTGCCGCACGATGGCATGGTCATCGACCAGCAGGATCGTGATCTTGGGTTTCATTTCATTACGCGGCTGGTCCAGGGCGGTGATCCCGTCTTGCGCTGGATGGGCGCACCGGGAACTTGATGATAATCCACCGATGAGAAAGTGAGAAAGTCCCCTTTCCACGGGCTCGGGCCGCATCGTAGCATGATTCGGTGTCGTGGGGTGTAAGCCCTTCGATACTTTCATGACCATTGGTTCAGGGACGAACCGCCTTTTCCCACACCCAAACTGTCTTAGCGGTGCGACGCCGCCTCCAGCGTGCGCCCCGCAACCTTGCGGCCCGTAGCGGTTGTCGCCGCCCTATCAGACGCGGTGCGCCCCGCGTGCGGTCCCGTATTTCTCCTCAACGTTGAGCCCGGGAAGTCATCCCACACCTGTGGGAGATCTGCCCCGATCGCATGTGGAGTTATCGCCCGTGAATTGCGGGCAAGGGACTCTATCGAAAGCGCGGCTTCGCACTTAAGATTGTGCGCTACCGCGGTTGCGCGGCACGGATCGGACCGCTGCCAGCAAGCATCGCCTTTTGACCATCCGGAGGAGCAACGATGCAACGGTTTTCGTCAGAGCGGCGCCCCGAAAAAAAATACCAGGAGGAATAAGTCACAATGTCTCCAACAATCAGAGCCAGAAATCTTGCTATTATCGTGACCGCCACGGCTCTATCCGTGACGGCGCCAACCGCGTCTTCGAATGAGGAGCTCATCCGCTTGTCTCCAAGCGATGAGAATTGGGTGATGCAAGTGCAAGGATTACGTGCGCGCACTACAGCAAAATGACGGATATAAAAGCGGACAATGTCGAGCGGCTCCGGCCCGCATGGAGCTTTTCGACTGGCGTGTTGCACGGTCACGAGGGTGGGCCGCTCGTCGTGAACGGCATCATGTATATCCACACGCCATTCCCCAATAATACTTTTGCTTTCGACCTCGAGAGACCGGGAGAGATCCTATGGGAGCACAAGCCCAAGCAAGACCCAGCGGCGCGCGCGGTGGCCTGCTGCGACGTCGTCAACCGCGGTCTGGCCTACGCCGACGGCAAGATTTTCAAAACCCTATTGGACGGCCACATCGTGGCGCTGGACGCCAAGACGGGGAAAGAGATCTGGAAGATGGAGAACTCCGATATCAGGGTAGGCTCGACGCTTACCGTTGCACCCTTTGTGGTGAAGGATAAGGTTCTAGTTGGATCGTCAGGCGCTGAGCTCGGGGTGCGCGGGTATGTCACCGCCTACGACCTCGACAGCGGCGAGATGAGATGGCGCTGGTACGCCACCGGCCCCGATGAGGAGATGGGCCTGGCCCCAGACTTCAACGGTAAGAACCCGCATTACGGCCAGAAAGGATTGGGCCTCAAGACACTGAGACTATCTGCTACAGGAAGTTTTCCCACACAGGTGGGAATATGTACCCGGATAACATGTGAAGTTATCACACGCGAATTGCTGCTGAGGGACTCTATCGAAAAGGGGCTTTCGCTTGTAGATTATGCGGCACAGAGCAAGCCGCCAAAGCCGCGAACAACAATGGCCTTCTGAGCATCGGCACCAATAATAACGTGACATGATGAGTCCAAGCCCCGTTTCACGGAACCCACGTGCATTGATGCGTGCGGCCTATCTGGCGTCGATCCTGCCTCTTGTCTGGAGTTCCTCTCCCGGTATGGCGGAGGAGGGCGACGGGGAGGGCGAGAGAACGCGCGGTCCCGCCGGCGCGATCGAGCTGCCGGACATCGAGGTGATCGCGACCACGCCCTTGCCGGCGCTCGGCACGCCGATCGATAAGGTCCCGGCCAACGTGCAGTCGCTGACTGCCGAAGACATCGAGGAGCAGAACCCACTCGATCTTTCCGAGATGCTGTTCGACAACATCGGCAGCGTGAACATCAACGCGGCCCAGAACAACCCCTTCCAGAACGATCTGGAATACCGCGGGTTCCTGGCTTCGCCGCTGGTCGGCAGCGCCATCGGCTTATCGATTTATATGGATGGCGTGCGCATCAACGAAGGATTCGGCGACACGGTCAACTGGGACCTGATCCCGCAGTCGGCCATCTCCAGCGTAGATCTCATCCCGGGCTCAAATCCGCTTTTCGGCTTGAACACGCTGGGCGGGGCGATCGCGTTACGTACCAAGAGCGGTTTCGCCTATCAGGGTACGGAGGTCGAAGCGAGCGGCGGCTCGTTCGCGCGCTGGGCAGTAGAGGCCGAGCACGGCGGCAATCATGACGGTTTCGACTGGTATCTCACCTTCAACGCGCTCGATGCGGACGGCTGGCGGGACGAGTCCCCTAGCGAAATCCGGCAGCTCTTCGGAAAGATCGGGTGGGAGGATGACCAAACCGATCTCGATCTCAGCTACATCTTCGCGGACAACGACTTGACGGGTAACGGCTTTGCTCCCGAGAGCCTGCTCGCCCAGGATCGCGCAGCGGTGCATACCTTTCCCGACGACACCGACAACAACCTGAACTTCCTGAATCTCAGGGCAAGCCACGTCTTCACCGATGCGTTGCTGCTGGCGGGCAATGCCTATTATCGAGGGTACCAACGCGATACCTTGAACGGCGATGCCGAGGTCCAGTGCGTGGATGAGGACGACAGCGCGATAGCGCTCGCGCTCGGGTTATGCGAAGGATCGGCCGCGCCCTTCGGCGGCGTCGGTGAGCTCGGGCTCGAGGTCGAAGGCGAGGACCGTACCACCCAGACCGACACCGACGGCTACGGCGGGACCCTGCAGTTGAGCCACCAAGCGACGTTCTTCGGGCGCGCGAACAGCTTGACTTTCGGTTTCGCCTATGACGGAAACGACACGGACTTCACCCAGAGCGAGGCCGAGTCGGAGATATTTCAGCAGGGCCTGGCCCGCGGCACCCGACGGATCGGTGAGCTTGAGACCGAGGTGGATGTCGCCACCCGCCAGGACAACTGGGGTATCTATCTGACCGACACCTTCGATATCACGGATGCCCTCGCGGCTACCTTTTCGGGTCGCTATCAGATCACCGAGGTCGAGATCCGCGATCAGACCGGCGATCCGGAAAACGCCGATCTCGACGGTGATCACCACTTCGATCGTTTCAACCCGGCCGGGGGTCTCACCTATTCGATCTTCGAGGATCTGAACCTCTTCGGCGGCTACAGCGAGAGCTTCCGGGCTCCCACTCCGGCAGAATTGACCTGTGCCGATCCGGAGGACCCTTGTAATCTGCCCAACGCCTTCGTGGCCGATCCGCCGCTCGATCCCGTGATCGGCAGGACCTGGGAGGTCGGCGCGCGCGGGCGCCTGCCGCTCGGCGAGGACCTGCGCTGGCGCGTGGCGTTCTATCGCACGACGCTCGAAGACGACCTCATCTTCGCCGTGACCGAAACGGGCGGCGCCGGGTTTTTCACCAATATCGACGAGACGCGCCGCCAGGGCGTGGAGCTCGGTTTGAATGGGCAGTGGGAGTCCGTGCATTGGTCGGTCAATTACGGGTTCGTGGATGCGACTTATGAATCCGCCGAAACGCTGGCGAGCGTGGTCGAGCCCGACGGCATCCAGGTACAGGAAGGCGACCGCATCCCCGGTATTCCCGAACAAAACCTCAAGGTCAACGCCGACTGGGCTATCCTCCCGAAGTGGTCGGTCGGCGGCACGCTCATCTACGCCTCCGACCAGTTCCTGCGCGGCGATGACAGCAACGAGTTCGATACGGTGGATGATTACGCCATCGTCAACCTCCGCACCCGCTTTCATCCCTGGGAGCATATAGAGATTTGGGCGCGCATCGACAACCTCTTCGACAGCGACTACGAGACCGGTGGGACCCGCAACTTCAATGCCTTCGCCGATCCGATCGCCGAGGAGCGCTTCCTGGCACCCGGGGGCCCGCGCGCCGGCTGGGTGGGCGTGAAGCTCCGGTTCTAGGGCGATCTGAAGGAAGGATGACAACCGTGATTCGACATCGTAAGTCGCTGGCTATCGCGTTGGGGTTTGTGTTCAGCGCGACAGCATTGGCGGATGATCCGAAGCTCGTGGCGTACGTGAGCAACAAGAGGGCGGCGTCACCGCCATCGATCTCGAACCCATGGTTTCAAGCTGCCTTGGGGGTGGTGGTGCCCCAAGACCTCCGGCAGCCTCAATGCACCCTGACCGGATACAGGCGATCATAGAAGCGGCGGGTTTCCTGACCACGCTTACCGCACGCTGCGTCTATACCGAGTGTGCTGCTGCTCGGGTGATGCCGGCTGCTGGTACGCCCGGTCGCCACGAGTTGTCCCGGAGGGCAATGATCGTTACCATCGCGACTCCCGTGTGACCTCGGGCCTCTCAGGTGTCCCTCAAGATCCGACTCGTCTTGATCCTAAGCGCGGCGCTCTCGGTCGGTATCGCCCTGAGCGCTGTCTTTCTGTGGCTGCACGCTCGTGCGGCGATGCGGTCGGAGATGGACACCACCCTGCGTTCCGCCGAACGTTTGATCTCCGCAGTGCGGTCGCAGCCAGGGCTCGCCAGTCTCAGCCTTGCAAGCTTGACGGAGTCGCTGGATCGGCTCAGGCATGTCCGGGTGATTAAAACGGACCGAGGCCTGCTCCCGTCCCAGAACACGGATGTCGCCGGGGTGCCGCGATGGTTTTCCCGGCTCATCGCCCCAGATAGAGAGAGTTTCAGATCGATCAATCTGACGGTGGGCGACCTCGCGGTCGGTGGTGCGCATGAGCAGATGATCCTGCAAGCCGATCCCAGCGACGAGATCCGCGAGGTGTGGCAGGACGTTCGGCTGCTCATGGTGATCGCCGCGGCGATGTGCCTGTGTGTCGGCGGTCTCGTCTACTTTGGCCTTGCACGCGGTCTTCGGCCGCTTGCGGATCTCCATGCGGCGTTTGAACGCTTAGAAGCAGGGAATTTCGAGACCCGAATGCAGGAACGAGCGGTGATGGAGCTCAAGCGCATCCACCAAAAGTTCAACCGGATGGCCGAGGTGTTGCGTTCGACCAGGGAGCGCGAGCGCGCACTCGCGAGCCACCTCGTCGATCTCCAGGAGGCGGAGCGACGCAGTCTCGCCCAAGAGCTACACGATGATATGGCGCCCCTTCTCTTTACCATTTCCGTTCATCTCACGACCATCCATAGTTTTCTTCAAGGCCGGCAATACGCCGCTATTCCTGAAGCGCTCCGGGCCAGCGAGATGACCGTGGTCCAGCTTCAGGAGCGCATCCGCGCGATGCTCCGGCGACTGCGCCCCCAGGGTCTTGATGAGCTGGGTCTGGATCAGGCGCTGCATGATCTGGTTGAAACCTGGCGATCCCGACAGCGCCAAACCGAATGGGCGATCGAGACATCCGGACTGATGGATCAACTGGACGACACGCTGCGTGTCACGATCTACCGGATCGTGCAAGAATGCCTGACGAACGTGGCCCGCCATGCCGGGGCCCGCCGGACCTCGGTGCGCGTTACGGTCGCGCCGGCGCACGGAGGCACCGGAAAGCCAGCGGGTAAAGGTCAGGTCGTGGACATTCGGGTCGAAGATGACGGGAAAGGAATGCAGCCAGAAACCCCATTCGGCCTAGGTCTCATGGGAATTGAAGAGCGCGTCCAGGCTTTGGGCGGTGCAATGGCGCTCTCGGAGCAGCACCTCGGTGGCCTCTCCGTGCGTATCTGCGTACCGATCCATGCCAATCACTCCGATCTGGCAGCGGATGCTTCCCGCATCGCGGTGTCTTCCCGACCTTGACTCCCGCCCGATGTTCAAGAGCTGCTGGCGCGCCGAGCCCTCGATCTCGTCGGTATAGACCTTGACCGGGACGCGGCTCTCGGTGAGGACTTGCTAGACCGGCATGATCCTGATTGTAGCTCACAAAAAACGAAGGAAAACGGTCTTGAACCCACCTGGCGCCGGCGACGGCCATCGCGATACCCCCCTCACTCATTCCACGAAATGCAGGCTGCCGAACAGGCCATCGGCCTCGCCGTTCGGCCCGGCGGTGAAGTACAGGTAATTCGCACGGCCGAGGCTCGCGCCGTTGCCGAAGGCGAGGCCCCAGAGTCCGCTGATCTGGACGGCCTGCCGACCGCTGCCGCGCAGATAGCCTCTCTGCCGCCCGCTCTTCAAGCCGAAAGCCACCAGGGTGCCGTCGCCGAAGTTGCCGACGAGGAGCCGCTTGGAGAACGGCCCGAAACCCTCTGGTGCAATCGCCAATCCCCAGGGAGCGTTGAGCCTCCGGGTGTGGCCGAGCGTTCGCAGGTGTTGGCCGTCGAGATCGAACTCCGCGATGTACCCGAGGCCCGGCCCCTGTTCCTCCTCGACCGGATCCGCCGTGGTTCTGGCGTAGGCGACGAACAGACCCTGCCTCACACTACCGTCGATCTCGTATTCCAGGTACTGGATGTTGAAGGGCGCGAAATCCTCGGGCACGTCAGCGGGCAGCGCGAAGGCGCCGGTCAGGATCGGCTGGTAGGCGCCGTCGAAGCTGTCGATCCGCCGCAGGCCGAAGTTTGCGGCGTAGAGGCGGTTGCCCAAGCTGAAGGGGGTGATCGCGAGGCCCTTGTACACCGATCCGGCCTCTCCATTTGCGGCGAGGGTAAAGGAGCGCATGCGCTCCGTCTGGCTCGATCCGGTCTCGGCCCAGCACTGGAGATTGCCGTCCTCGGTCACGACGAGGAACCGGCTCGGGGCCGCGATATGGATACCGGTGAAGCTCGTGCCCGAGCATGGGAACTCGTCCGAACCGCTGAAGACCTGGCCGGTCGGCGTCGGTGATTGTTCGGGCGTCGCCGGCGCCGGCTCGACTAGAACGGTCTTGAGTGCGTCCTGGAAGAGCGGCGTCGTATCGGTGTCGCCGACGTAGGTCGTGACGGTTCCCGAATCGGTGTTGGCGATCCACCAATGCCCGCCCGCCCCGGCCGGACGTAAGGCCAGACCCCAAGCGTTCAAGACGAGCTCGTTTCGGAGCGTCTCCCGACCGGGCTCGAGCCGCGTGCGGTACTTGTCGCGGAAGTTGGTGATGAGGTTGCGTTGCGCGTAATAACCCTCCGCGGCTACCGCGGTCTTCGGTGCGACCGCGACTGACGCGATGAAGGTGAGAGCAACGGCAAGCTGCGCGATGTGTTTTGTCATGCGTGTCATGGCGGCCTCCTGGCTTCAGGCTGCGACCAGCAAGCCATCGCCGGGTGCCATTCGCAGGCGGTGAGCCGCCGCCTGAAGGCCTGGACGAGCCGCAGGTGCTCGAAGCGGCCATCCGGCATGAGCGCCTCGACCTCCAAGTCCGGTGTCGAGTTTCCGATCATCAACATAGTCGTGTCTCCTTGGGGTTTTTGGTTCGGTTCAATGACGAATGTCCTGGCAGCTCCGGTCCGACGCCTCGCAGGGCACATGCGCCGGTAGTTTTTCGACGGCTTGCTGCATCGCTCCGCACAAGGCCCGGAAGACGTGTGGCGCGAGCTTCAGACTCAGCGGCCCGATGCGCAGGTGGAGGACCTGACATTGCGGGCACAGCGAGATGCCGCAGAATTCGTTGGTGGCGAGGTCCAGAAGTTGACAGGCTGGGTGCGTATCCATAGTAGAGATTCCTCTTTAAGTGGGTGGTGGTGTGTACGGGATGGCTCAGAGTTTGTGAAAGAATCGTCGCGAGTGCAGTAGATCCTCACGCAACCAATGTTCGAGGGATGTCCGGCGCGCCATACGCTGCCATTGTTGCGAGAGGTGTGCGGAAGCCCTGGCGAGGGGCGAGCGCGCGCATTCCGGGTGCTCGGCTATCCACTGGAGGTGTTGGGCCAGCGCCACCGCCGTATCTGCACGCCGTTCCTCGGCGTAACGCGTCATGAGATAGAGGCTCGCGGCCATCAACACATTGAGCGGGGGCGTCGTATCGAGATTCATACGGACCGATCTCCCACCAGGGCCAGAGCGGTGCGTAGACAGAAGAGCAACGGTGGCTCCTCCGCGCCTGAGGCGGATATCAAGACCGGCAAAGCGATTCGACGCAACATGTGACAGCCTCCCACAGGTTTCGGGCTGGCTGCCTCGTGCCGTCGGGCACGCGGTGGCTCGCGTCTCGTTGAATTAGTTGATCAGATGACTACTTGGTCAGGATCAGTTTTCCCGCCCGTGTGTGGTGCAGGTGGTACTCCTGCCCGGCGTGCTCGATGATGACCTCGTCACGGCCGGCCAGGAGATCCCGGCTCGCCAGCCGCCGCTTCGGGAGCGCTGGGCCACAGACTTCTCGGCGATCAGAGCTACTTCGCCCCCGTTCAGGTTTGTCAGACGTGCTCATGTGCATAAATGATAATGCTTCTCATTCGCATGTCAAGAGGTCCTTGCCCTGAACCAGGGTCCGGCGGCTCAAGGAGCACCGGTGCCGCGACTGTCACCGGCTCGCCATCACCGACGGAATGAGAAGTGCTGTGGACTCGACGATCAATCGAGCTGCCACGATCGACTCGATCGACACCGAACCAACTGACGTCGGAGGAACTGCGTGCCATTCGTACGATGGTGGAGTCCGAAGAGTACAATTATGTCCCCACGAGTCGGCTTGTCGTGCTCGCTCAGAGACTGGGGACGGCGCCGCTCCGGCCATCGGGTGCAGACTCGTGTAGATCCACCGAAGTTGATACTCCAATCGTGTTTATGTGTTAATCCGTTTTTCCAGGCAAAGTGATGAAACCCATGCGTTGGATGCCGGCATTCTGGGCGGTGGACATCACCTTAGCGAGCCGTTCATACAAAGTTGCTTTATCGGCCCGTAAATGCAATTCGGGTTGCGGGTTGCGGTTCGCTGCAGCCGTCAGTTCCACCGTCAACTCCTCCTCCGAGACGGTCCGATCGTTCCAGTAGAGCGTTCCTCCTCCGTCGATGGCCAAGGTAACGATGTTCGGTTGCTCGGGATTCTGCTGGCTGCTCGCTTCAGGGAGATCGATCTTAACGGCATGAGTCAGTAACGGGGCCGTGATGATAAAGATGATCAGCAGCACCAGCATGACATCGACTAAGGGTGTAGTGTTGATTTCCGCCATCGGCAGCTTGCGGGCAGAGGAATCGAAACTGCCGAAACTCATGCCTTCCCCCGTGGCACGTGCACTACCTTGGCATGGTCGGTTGCTTCGGTCTCAATCCACCCGATACTGGGATCGACCCGTGCACCGGTGGTCAAGAAGGCGTGCAGATCGTGAGCCAGCGCATCGAGTTGTGCCAGTAGCACCCGGTTCGCGCGAACGAAGGCGTTGTAGGCGAGCACCGCGGGAATGGCCACCCCCAAACCCACCGCGGTCATGATCAAGGCTTCACCCACCGGGCCGGCGATCTGTGCCAGCGAGGCTTGCCCGGTGATCCCAATCCGCACTAAGGCATGGTAGATCCCCCACACGGTCCCGAATAAGCCAATGAATGGTGCCGTGCTGCCCACCGAGGCCAGTAAGGTAAGACCCGATTCCAAGCGCGCCGTCGCGTAGTCGATGCTTTGACGTAGCGCACGGGTAATGAAATCACTGTGCGTGCAGGCCTCGCCGAGCGTCTGCGCTTGATGCTTACGGTAATGCATGTCAGACCCGGTCCCCTGGCGCAAGAGCTCCGCAAATATATCGCGCCAGCGCCGGCTCTCCAGATCGGCCGCCGCCTGCGCCAGCGACGGCGCTGCCCAGAAGTGACGAACCACCTTGGAGGCCCGATGCCGCAATATCCACGTGCGCGCGCCCTTGTTGATGATCAGATACCAAGTCGCCACCGACATCAACAGTAGGATCCCGAGCAGCGAAAGAATCACTACGTCGGCTTGCGCGAAAAAAGACTCTACACCAAACTCAGGCACCAGCGCCGTTGCACCAGTCGCTAGCGAATCGACCAGATCCCCCGGATTGCCCCCCGCCAGCGGCGGCGCATGGGGCGGCTGTATGATCTCCGCCGGCATCGCCGGTGGATTCGGCACTAACAACGCCGCCGCTTGCTCAACCGGATCAGCCGGTAACGCTGTCTCTGCGTGTTGTGCCATGAGCTTTATCCTCTCAGTGTGAAAACGATGGGAACGATAACCCATGCCCGAACCGAACGATCCCCAAGCTTCGCCGGTACAAATGTCCATTGCGAAACCGCCTCTCGCGCCGCCGAATCAAGGCGCGCAAAACCACTGCTGCTGGTTACCTGAATATCCTCCGGATGACCTTCTACACTGACTAAAACCCGCAGCAGCACCCTACCCTTCTCCCCCAAACGACGCGAAAGCGCCGGGTAACGCGGCGCCGGGTTGTTTAAGTAATTAGCAGAAAAACGCGGCGGCAGCGGCTCCGGTGGTACCTCGGTCTTCGGACCCCTCAGCGCCGGGGCTGCCTCGGCCACCGGCCCAGGCTCCGGCACAGACTCCTCCCAAGGGTGTATATGGATCGCGTTTGGTAAGAGACTCTTCTCGACCACCTTCTTCGGCTTGGGTTTGGGTTTAGGCTTGGGCTGCGGAACCACCTCGACTTTCGGCGGCGCCGGCGACTCTATTAGGGTAACCATCAGCGGATGCGGCGCTTGCAACAGTACCGCCCTCCCCGGCTTGTAGTGCGCAGCGCACACCAACGCAACCACGTGTAAGCCTATCGCTAGCAATAAACTAACAAACGAATGATCCTCCCTCAAACCTTGGCGACCCCCGCGCCCGCTACTTTTTGGCCCAGATGACGATCCCGGTGACCGATAAGATACACACCATGAGACCTGTTATAGAGATCATAATTCGTCCGGGAAGGCCCGCGATCTGGCCGCTATGCATCGGATACTGCAGCTGGGCGAAGACATCACCTGCCGTGCCCTCTCCAGGCCGATGCGCGCCGGTCGGCAAACCGGTTACTCCATCGAAATAGAGCCAGCGGTTTCCGAGTCCAGGGGCACGGTCTAGCCCAAAACCCACACCAAACACTCCATAAAGAGGATCGTAGAAAATACCGTTTGCCGAATCCTGCCAGCCGAATGATTCCGCTTCACGGAGCGCCGCGTTCAGGATCTCGCGAAATGATACGCGAGCCTCGATCGGTTGTTCGGGCGAGTGCTCTTCTCGTACATCGAACGGCGAGGGAGTCAGCGGTGAGAAAATTTCAACGACCGGCTCGAAAACCTCGTCATGGAGATTAAAGGAAATGCTGCTTACGGCCATTACCAAGAGCAGGAACCAGAACCACAGACCACCGGCGCGATGGAGATCGAAATTGAACCGATAGCGGCTTCCGGTACGCTTAATGCGCCAGGAGATTTTCCAGCGCTGCCAGAAGGTTTTCGTAACGTTGAGATGTTTGTTCGCCGCTGTGCGCGGATGCTCTTTGAGGCGCGCGGGCAAGGTCAAATAAAAGCCAAAAAAACAATCGAATACCCATACCAGGCCGATGATACCCATCAACCAAACTCCCCAGTTTCCAGGTAGATATAAGGAATAGTGAACAGAGTAGAGGAAGGGAAGTAGATGTTTACGCTCCAAACAACATGCGCCCCATAGCCGTTTACCCAATATCTGTCCAGTCGCAGGATCAACAAATATCTCGTCGAAACCAAGTGCAGGTGACTTACCCGTAGCGGCATCCCGTCGCGGCGCGACGCGAACGACCCTACTGTGGTTTGGCTCGGTGCGTAGCGGCAGGGCCTTCGAGGGACCCGTCAAGAACTCAAAGCCAACCCGTTGCTTCAACTTGCGCCGCCCTGCCGACCAATGGCTTAGCTAGGATTGCAGTGCAATACAATGCTATTCATGAAGCCCCTCGGGACATAGGCGGAATCCTCGGGCGACAAAGCCACGCCCACGCATTGGCAGGGCAGAGGCGATCTCGCACTGCATTCGAACAGCGTGCCACATCGGGGACAGAGCTGGAGACGGAAGAGAAATGTGCTATCCGCGGTCACTCGCGTTTGAATGCGAGAATCATCGCCAAATCATGTTCGGCCGCGGCGTAGTCGATTTCATCTTGTTTGGCCAAAGCAATGGCCCGGTGGATGAAGAACTCCGCCGCATCAAGATCCCGTTCAAAGATCAGGATGCTGCCCAGACCGTTAAGTGCCGAATAATCGTTCGGGTTGACGAAGAGCGCCTCGAAGAAAAAGCGTTCGGCCCGCTCGATCAATCGATCTATGGGCGGACGGCCCGCCTGGATCGCTGCCCAGTGCTTCAGCATGTAGGCGTTCTTGTGGTGATACCCTGCGAGGTTGAGCACCATCTGTTCCAGGGGCCATGCCTTTTCGGCATCGACCGTGACGCCGTCCACGAGCTGCTGCTTCTCCTTGGCACCCTGAAGATCCCGATTCGCCAGGCGATCCGTTACCTCTCTTTGACCCTGGACGATTCGCTGGATAGTCTGCTGGAGTTCCCGGCTCTGACTGCTCATCATGGTCGGGATCTCGTTCGCCGCATCCGGGGACTCGCGAACGGCACGGCGGAGGCGCTCGACCCAATCGGTCTTGCGGCCCTGCAGATTCAGATAGATGGTGTTCTGAAGGAAGTACGGCAATCGCGTGTTATCGCGCACACAGGCCACGATAAACCGGTTCAGATGAAAGGCGGTCAGCACTTCGGCGGCAACCCAGCGGGACTTTGCCGCTGCCTTCGACCAGAGAAGGATCAAGACGCGGCTGTTCTTGATGGCAGTCTGCAGTTCCTTGCGCAACAAGACCCCTAGACGGATTTCCGAATGGTCCAACCACACCTTCGAGCCGTCCTCCTCAAGAAGTTCTTCTAGCCGTGCGGCCGGCGCGGCGTCTTTCGATGCATGGCTAATGAACGCGTTCATCTCTTATCACCACTGATGGCTGTCTCCTTGCCGCCCAACGAGAAAAAGATAAGCTACTGCGGAGCACGGCTGTCATGATCAAAATCGGGGCTGAGTCCGGCCATTTCTCCCTAACTCGTTTCCTCTAGCCGCCACCCTTGCTCCCAGACATCGCTCCTATCGGTGCCTCCGAGTTCCGACAGCTGGCGAAACTCTTGATCCATTCATTTACTCTCGACCGGTGTTTCATTTTGCCGCGATGACGGCGTTGCCCCAGAGTTAAGAGGATCAGGTCGCGTAGGAGGTGCGAACCAACTCATAACGATGATAAATACGGTTATAATGGCCCAGATCCACATAAAAATATTCAAGCCCTTTGACTGGGCAATTCGAGAAACCCATTGCCTGAAACTCATAGTAATAAACCTCTTCCCTAAACTCGATTTCAACAACAGCTAGGTCTTTCAGATTAGCATGTGCGACGAAGGTGAAACAACGAGTGAGTAAGATAGGACTCTTGCCCATAGTAAGCGCGTCCAATTCAAAGAATACATCGGGAGAAGCGCATGACCACGAAAGCCGAGGACATCAGAGCCGTATCGCAACCAGGCTTCTTTGCGGGAGAAAAGCGCTGCCGATGATCTGCTCAACGAACTCGCCAAGCTCGCGGTCGGCTGAGCAGTACCGCTGACGGGCCATGGGATACTCGACCGGCAAGTGCAGTTTCTTCTACATCGTCCCCGCAAGCTTATTTTGCGACTATAAATAGTGATGTCTATAATTTGTGTGCTCCTCGCAACGCTTATATTCCTCAGCTCTCTTAGGCCCACTTGAACCCTGAATAGCAGTTCTAGTGGCCTGTAACATATAAGTTAGCAGTATAATCGCGGTCATGAAAACCGCGATAAAATTGATGGAAACCGAACGTGTGGAATTGACCAAGCGAGCCATAAGTCGGACGGGCCGTGCGGAGGATGCGCGCCGCGCACGGTTGATTTTGTTGCTTGAGCAAGGCCACACATGGGCTGAGATTCGAAGCAAGCTCGCATGCAATGATGGGTTTATCAATAGCTGGAGCAAACGTTTTAGTGACGAGCGGCTTGCCGGTTTGTACAGTCGGCACAGGGGACAGCCGGCGAACAAACTCGATGTGCGAGGCGAAGCGAAGATCTTGGCCTGGACCACCAAGAAGAAACCGCCCGATGGCTCCACGCATTGGAGCACCCGCAAGCTTGCGCGCGAGCTTGGGCTTTCTCATATGATGGTAGCGCGGGTATGGGCTAAGCATGGGTTGAAACCCCATCGGGTGGAGCGCTATATGGCTTCCAACGACCCGGACTTCGAGGCTAAGGCGGCTGACATCATTGGGTTGTATCTGAACCCCCCGCAACACGCCGCGGTCTTCTGCGTGGACGAGAAGACCGCCATCCAAGCCTTGAACCGTAAAGACCCGCTGCTGCCGCTCTCCCCGGGACGCGCCGAGCGGCACGGCTTTGAGTATTACCGGCACGGCACCTTGAGTCTGTACGCCGCCTTCAACACCAAAACCGGAGGGATTCTGGGTAAGACCGCCGATCGCCATACCTCCGCGGAGTTTGTCGCGTTTTTGACCGACATCGTGGCGAGCCAACCCAAGAACAAGGAGATCCATGTCATCGCGGATAACCTCTCGGCTCACAAGACCAAGCGGGTAGAAGAGTTCCTTGACCAGCATCCGAACGTGCGTCTTCATTTCATCCCCACTTACTCCTCTTGGCTAAACCAAGTGGAGCTGTGGTTCGCCAAGATCGAGCGCGATGTCATCGCCCGCGGCATCTTCACTTCGGTCAATGATCTTAAAAGAAAACTCATGCGCTATATCCGTCACTACAACAAGAAACCTAAAACCGTGAAGTGGAAATACTTTGATCCCTCACGCCGCATCACTACTAAAGTGCCTGTTACAGGTCACTAGCAATTAGGTTGGCCACCCAGTACCAAGACCTTTTGCGATGCGGCCTATCATGCACTTGCTATCGTACAAGGTGGAGTATTGGTCACTGCCGACCGAAAGTATCTGCCATCATTCACGCATTTGGACAGCTGAGAGCACCATGGCGAAATTGAAACACGAGACAGAGTTGGTGAAGGCGGCAATTGCGGCAGGAGTGAAGTATGCTGAGGATCGCGGCGCCGCCATATTTGAGCCTACGGATTCGGCCAGTGAGAAGATTCTGTATATCTACCGTCTGCTGGTGCACGACAAGGTGATTCAACCTTTGCCAGAAGACAAGGTCTCGCAACAAAGCATGCGACACAAGCTGGCCATATGGTACTCGAAGCGTTTGCCGAAAGATGATCCGCTGATGAAATAATCGGGGCTTTTAATACTGACATTTTGCACAAGTGGAGCAATCACCCGCTCGGCTTTGCGCGGGGTCGGCATAGCACTCAATGTACCGCTCGCGGATCCGGGCGACGGTTATGTGTTAAGGCTGCAGTCGTTCCTCCTGTCCGCCAGTAACGCAGGTATTGGGGGTATGTGACCTTGGAAGTGGCCTTCCCGGTTGTGGACGGAACACGTGATCAAATACTGGCTGCCCGACCCGTTCTTCGATACCCCGGAGGGTACCTAGTTCGGTAACGGCCGCAGCCCGCAAGAACTCTTCCGCCCACCAGAAGACATCGTGCTTGCGGATGGATCGCTGCAACCCGTGCATCCTCCTCCGGCGTTCTTCTCCCGTCATGCCGTATGCCCGGTAGATCGCCTCGGCCATGCCTTCGGTGTCGCAGGGATCGATCAGCAAAGCGCCTCTTCCCAATTGCTCCGCGGCGCCGGCGAATTTGCTCAGGATCAGCACCCCTGCATCGTCGGTGCTGCATGCACAATACTCCTTCGCCACCAGATTCATGCCGTCCTTAAGCGGCGTTACCAAGGAGATATCCGCGGCGCGGTAGTAGGTGAGGAGATCTGACCGGCTGAGGCAACCAAACACATACCAGACCGGCAGCCAGTCACCGGGCCTAGCCCATTCGCCGTTGATCCCGCGCACGAGCTGCTCGATCGTCATCTTGAGCTTCGCGTATTCGGGAATCTTGACCCGGCTTGGCACAACCACCTGAAGCAACGAGATCCGCCCGCGGAGCTCCGGATAGCGGGCCAGCGCGCTCCTGAAAGCCTGCAAACGGTATGGAATACCCTTGGTATAATCGAGACGATCCACACTGAAGATAAGCTTGCGCTCGGAGAGGCGATCGCGAAGCGCTTTGACCTTGTTCGCCACCAACGGCTTCGCGGCCTGTGTGTGAAAGGCTCGGTAGTCGATGCTGATGGGAAAATGACCGATTTTCACTTCCCGATCGCGGGTCGCGGCCTTAACAACCTCACCCTTACCCTTTACCTGGATCTCATTACAGAGGCACTGCAGGCACTGCACCAAATTGCGCTGATCCCGCAAGGTCTGGAGACCGATCAGATCGCATTCCAGCAATCCCTGCAGCAGGGACATACGCCACGGCAACTTCAAGAAGGTATCGAGCGGCGGAAACGGAACGTGCAGAAAAAACCCGATCTTCGATGTCACGCCGAGGCGGCGCAACCCAGCGGCCACTGCCATGAGGTGGTAATCGTGGATCCAAATGAAATCGCCGGCTTGCGCCGTCTCACGGATCACCTCGGCGAATCGCCGGTTGACCTCGCGGTAGGCTTGCCAGTACCGCAGTTCATAATTGCAGAGCGTTTCCAGATCGTGGAACAACGGCCAGAGGATTTCGTTGGCAAATCCATGGTAGAAATTCTGGATTTCCGCGGCGCTCAAGATCACCGGCTTGAGCGCATAGCCTAGCTGCTCGCTCGCGTCCGCCACTGCGCGATTGATGTCCTCTCGGCCCGCCGTGGCTCCCGGCCAGCCGATCCAGATCCCGCCGCGATCGCGCAATACGGGAGCCAGCGCCGTCACCAAACCGCCTGAACCGGGCTCCGGCCGCAAGTGGCCATCATCGCCCGTGCGAAACACGACGGGTAACCGATTCGAGACCACGATTAGCCGGTTTCTGCGCTTACGCAGGCTCAATGCTTGGGGTCGCAGCCACGAGCGGCGCGTTTGGGAATGTACGCGGATTGCCATCGCAAATCATGGGGCCGCGGGAAGAACATGCCGGCTGGCGATTCGCTCATGGCGGTGGACGATTTTTGCAGCCGGATGAGGAACCGTCTCCAGTTGCGTCTTAGGATCTCTCGTTGCATGGTTGAACCCCTTTGTTACAATTCCAGCGACCTCGCCGGAAATCGCCCGGCGAGGCCCTCACAGGGCAAAGCCGCAAAGCGCCGTGGTTACCGCTCTCGCCCGAAGACATTTTATAAGCCGGGCCGCAAATCCTTAGCCGCGGTTTGGCTCGCCAAACTCGCATAGATCCTGGGCAACGCCTATGCCATTGCGTTGTATTGATATTCCGATTAATAACATCAACGGGTTAGCGCTATACGCGCCGTAGTTAGCCAGGCTCCTTTCGATCCGGGTCGGTCAGGTTTACCGTTTGCGCCGTAAGCCTTACAATCGGGGCACGCAGTGCCATGGCTGATGAAGACCGAGCGGCGCCAGCGTAAACCACGCCATCAGCGAGTTACTCGCTCCAATAGAAGAGGCTGCATCATGTCCCATGTGCTGATAGTCGATGACGATGTCGATGCCGCAGCGGGTCTGACCGAGTTGGTCGCTCGCGAGGGGTTTACCACGGCCACCGCGCACAACTTGAAGGAGGCGTTCGAGCAGATGGCGCGGCAGCGCCCTGACGCGGTGCTGCTTGACATTAAATTGCCCGACGGCAGCGGCATGGAGTTGTTCGAGAACATCGAATATCGCAACACCACGGAGATCGTCCTCATCACCGGCTACGCCAGCCTGGAGACCTCGGTGGAGGCGCTGCGCCTCGGCGCGGCCGATTACCTGACCAAGCCGGTGAATTTTAGACAGGTAAAGAAGATCCTGGCGCGCATCGCCCGGCCCCCCGAACTCAAGGCCGAGATCGGCCGGCTGCGCGGGGAGCTCCGCAGCCTCGGGCGCTTCGGCCCGCTAGTCGGCCAGTCCGCCGCCATGCAAAGCGTCTACGATCAAATCGCCCGCGTCGCGCCGACCGCGGCGACCGTGCTGATCACAGGGGAGAGCGGTACCGGCAAGGAACTGGTCGCGCAGACCGTGCATGAGCTTAGCCGGCGGCGGAAACAACTCTTTCTGCCGGTCAATTGCAGCGCGATCTCGCCCGAACTGCTGGAAAGCGAGGTCTTCGGTCACGAAAAAGGGAGCTTTACGGGAGCGACGCGCGAGCACAAAGGCTATTTCCAGCGCGCGGACGGCGGGACTTTGTTCTTAGATGAGATCACGGAGATGCCGATCGAGCTGCAGGCCAAGCTGCTCCGGGTGCTGGAAACCGGGAGCTTCTTGCGGGTGGGCGCCGAACAGCCCATCGAGACCGACGTGCGGGTGATCGCCGCGACCAACCGAGAGCCCGCGGAGGCAGTGACGCAGGGCAAGCTCCGCGAAGACTTGCTCTATCGCCTTCAGGTCTTCCCGCTGCACCTGCCGCCCCTGCGCGAGCGAGAGAAGGACATCGAGCTCCTGGTGAACCATTCTCTGGCCGAATTGAATCAAGCCGAGGGCATGGCGAAGACCTTGTCCCGAGAGGCCCTCGCGCAGTTCCGCAGCCATTCTTGGCGGGGCAACGTGCGCGAGCTTAAGAATGTCCTCCAGCGCGCGTTTATCATGGCCGGCGAGATCATCGATAGCGACTGCCTGCCACCGGATTTTGGCTCGGGGAAGGCCCAGTGCGACTTTTCTTCTAAGGATATACCCGTCGGTCTCAGCATCGCCGAGGCGGAGCGGCGCTTAATCCTCGCGACCTTGGCGCATTGCGGTGGCAATAAGGAAAATACCGCACAGATGCTCGGGATCAGTCTCAAGACTCTGTATAATCGGTTGCGCGATTACGGGTCGGATTAACGCCTGCGCTCCTGTTCTGCGGGGTCTAGAAACCGCGGCGAAGCTTTTTGCAGACCAGCATACTGTACATAAAATCAACTGTAACACCAGCAGTTGTCCGCTGCCCGCCGCGTTCCGCGCAGTCACTGATGTTGCTGCCTGGTCCTTTGTATTTACGACACCGAAACCGGCGATTCTTACCGATGGATCCACACTCGCAGGCGCTGAGCCGTTCGCCGAAGGTCGGAGCTTGCCGGACTATCACGCGGCTGCGGGGACTGACCGGCTTCCACCCGGCCGAGGGCTTTAAATGCCGATCGAGGCTGCCGAGGGGGCGGCGGGTAAGGTTTACAGAGGCGCGGGTAACCCTTACCGATCCTCCCAGCCCAATCGCTTTCCAGGCGCCGCATCGATCGCGACAATGCCGTGTGCTTCAATTAGATGCATACCTTGGCCACGCCGTGGCATAGGCATTGCCGGATCCGCATTCAGGAGGGTTATTAACAGGAGGATTGAATATGTTATCTGTGAAATCGTACTCATGGACCGTGGCGGTACCGGTCGCGTTTGTGTTGTCTGGATGCAGCGATGGCAGCGCCAAAACCGATAGAGCCAAGATCCATAAAGAACCAGCTTTCGAACAGACGGGGAAGGCATCGTGGTACGGACCCGGGTTCCATGGCAAGAAGACTGCGAACGGTGAGATCTATAACCAGAACGAGCTGACGGCAGCGCACCGAACCTTGCCCTTAGGGACCGAGGTGGAAGTCACCAATGTCAAGAATGGCAAATCGGTTGAGGTCGAGATCAACGATCGCGGGCCTTATGTAAGGGGGCGCGTCATCGACCTCTCGCGTGCCGCGGCCATCGAGCTTGGGATGAAAGAAAGAGGTCTGGCCGTGGTCCAGATCGAGGCCGAGTCCCTCCCCAAAGGAAAGGGCCGTAGCGCTGCCCAAGGTGCCGACGGGAGCGGAAAAATCGCCCACAACTAGGTCAAAAGCTCGTTCTGCCGCGATGGTACGACAGGATCGTATGTCCAAACGCCGCGCGGCGATCCGACGCGCAGTGGCCCACATTGAAGCCTTTTAGCAACGGGTTGCGTGGCGCTCAGGGGATCGAGTAATGAACGTTCAGACCACGGTAACGGCAAGCGAGATGGCGCTCGCCAAGATACTCGCACACCACTACGGCGACGGTACCGTTTACCTACCCACGGGCACGCCGCAGGTCCTATACATATCCTGCTTGCACCGAGGCTTGGTCAGTGTCGATGGCTGTGTCACGCGCAAAGGGCGCGAGCTGCTAGCACGCTATTCTTTGTAACTGCTCTTAAACGGCCTCGTCGTAAATAACGCAGGTTAGTTTGCCAGAATGCCATGCGTATTATGGACAGATCACTTCCACAACAGCGCGTGCCAGGCGACCCGTGCGACTATGATTATACTCAGAACATAATAAGCCGCCGTCGATTCCTGACGTGGTGTGGCATGGCTGCGGCGCTGTGCATCGCGCCCGAACCTTTGATGGCCGCTGCATCGAGATTAAAGAACAAGGCACGGCGTTTATGCTTCTATCATACGCACACCGGTGAGCGCTTGCAGATCGTGTACTGGGACAATCATGGGTACGTGAAAGAAGCGCTCGGCGAGATCGATCATCTCCTACGCGATCATCATACCAATGCAGTACACCGGATCGATCGGGGTTTGCTCGATCTCCTGCACGGTATCAGCGTGTCACTGGGAAGGACCACCCCGTTGCATGTCCTCTCCGCTTATCGCTCGCCTGCTACGAATGCGAAGCTGCGCACACGCGGTACGCAGCGGCTGGGCATAGTCTGCACATGAAGGGGCGGGCAATCGACATCTACGTGCCTGGCGGTAGCCTCGCTGCTTTGCGCCGAACGGCCTTAGCGCTCAAAAGGGGCGGGGTAGGTTATTACCCGCGCAACGGTTTCGTGCACCTCGACGTCGGCCCGATCCGCTACTGGGAGAGGGCGGGTTCGAAGCGCTCCCGTCGGCGTGCGGCGTAGGCGGAGATCCGCCAATCGAGGGACCGCCCAGAAAGATGCCCCCATGATGAATGGTCTCCGGCGTTTGCGATGCTCAAGGAGAGCTTCGATTACTTTCAGGAGTTGCTCGCTGGGCGAGCACGATCTTCGCCGCGGGCCGTGCGCGAAAGTCACCCCGGTTGCCTTCCCGCTGACTCGCGGGCAGAGGCCGGAAAAATTCAAATCCAACGTCACTTCATGACTATGCTATAAGGGGACATGCTATGACCCGGAATATGATTACCCTGCTGCTCGCGCTGGGAGCGCTGTTATTGGCAGGATGCGAGGAGTGGAGCGGCGCTTCGAACGCAAGACCTCGCACCCAGGGTGAGTTTGAAAGCGCCCTTAGCGCGGAAGAGCCTCGTCAGTGACGCCGTCAGGGGTCGACGGACCTATGCGCTCATCGGACTACTCGGCGGGGGAGATGGGCTGCTCGCCGAGCGCTTCGGCGCGGTCGTTCGAGGATCGCTTTCGACGTTATGCTCCGGCTCGAGCACCACCGGTTCGGTCGGATGCATCTCGCGCAACATTGAAGTGACCTTCTCACGTACCGGTTCGAACCTTAGGCACCATAGAAATACGATGCCATATTGCCTCAGCGCGGATATCGCCCCGACGATGACGAGCACCATACCAGGCACGAACGCCAGAAACAATACGCCAAGTTCTCTGTCCATAATCATACCCCCTGTTCAACCGCCCACCATCGCGGTGGCCTGCCCGGAGTTATGATCTGGCCCTTAAATACCGTAAGCCGGTTTTCACTTGGTTCTGCGCGAAAGACAGGACTGATCGAATGCCCGCCAGACCAGGAGCCAAAGGCGGTAGCATGGCAACCCGGTTCCGTCAGCGGAGGGCTTTCCTGGCGTCTTCGAACCTCTACAGGCCCCACCTTCCCGGACCCCCGACGGCACCATTGCCCGGGGCCGGCTTCGCGTGCCGGGCTCCATCTAGCCCTCGCCTCGCACCATGCCTTTCGGTGACGTTGCCTCAACTTCTCGTCAATTTGATGCCGGTTCATGATCATCTCCTCTCATAAAGATGTTACCTGGTCGCTAATCATCAAACTCTGCGCCATCGCCAGCGCCGTAGTCAATAATCTCTTAGTAACAATGAGATAAGCGGTGTGACTAGACGTAGATGCAGGTGTTGGAATGTCCTCTGCTCCGTAAGAATTGCAGTCTCCCGATGTAAATCTTGCCCGATCGCATGATAGGATGGCGACAGGGTGATCGTGCCATTGGAGTGCAGATAAGAGACCTTAGGCTAGACTCCCGTTTGCGCACGAAATCGCCGCGCGGAGACTGCTTATGAAGGCTTTCACCTGCCACGTCTGTCAGCAGCTGATCTTCTTTGAAAACGTCCAGTGCCTGCGCTGCCAAAGCGCCCTCGGTTACCTGCCCGATGTGGGCGTGCTGAGCGCACTCGAACCAGCCGCAGACGGGGAGTGGAGGCCGCACGCGCCGGAGGCCGGGACTAGGCGCTACAAGATGTGCCTGAATTACAGCCAGGAGCGGGTCTGCAACTGGCTGCTAGCCTCTGAGGATGACGCGAACCTATGCCTGGCCTGCCGCTTCAACCAGACCATCCCGGACCTCTCGTTACCGGAGAATCGCGGCTTGTGGCAGCGGATCGAAACGGCGAAGCGGCGGTTGGTCTATGGACTGCTGGCGCTGGGCCTGCCGCTCGTGAGCAAACAGGACGACCCGGAGCGCGGGCTTGCTTTCGCCTTTCTCGCCGGCCCGGACGCGGGGTTTCGAGAAACCAACGCAGTGATGACCGGGCACGCACAGGGCTTGATCACCCTTAACATCGCCGAGGCCGACGACGCGGTGCGGGAGCGATTGCGGCTTGCGATGAATGAGCGTTACCGTACGCTGCTCGGGCATCTTCGGCATGAGAGCGGGCATTATTTCTGGGAGCGGCTGCTCCGCGCTGCTGAGCAGCTCGATTCCTTCCGCGCTCTCTTCGGTGACGAGCAGGCTGACTATGAACAGGCGCTCCAAAACCACTACAACAACGGCCCGCCCGCAGACTGGCAAACCTATTTCGTTAGCGCCTACGCGAGCGCCCACCCCTGGGAGGACTGGGCGGAGACCTGGGCGCACTACCTGCATATCGTCGATACCTTGGAGACCGCCCGCAACTTCTCGCTGCGGGTCGTGATCCCAGAGCGTGCCGCGGGTGCATCGATAGCGACGCCGGGCGGCGTTACGGCCTACCGGCCGCAGTCCATCGATACGATGGTGGCGAGCTGGTTGCCGCTGACTTATGCGATCAACAGCATCAACCGCAGTATGGGTCAGCCGGATATGTATCCGTTCGTGCTCTCGCCGATAGCGGTCGAAAAACTAGGCTTTGTCCACCAGGTCGTCAGCGGTGCGGCCAAGACCGCGTCCGGAACCCTTCCGCGACGCGATGTCCTCGCTCCCTAAGCTGGCCAAGGGCTACGAGGGAGACCTCTGTACTTGGGCGAGCGACTCAGAAGAAAAACTGCAATCCCGGGCCAAAGTATTCGATGTCGCGGTCATAGAATTGCCCGTTCGGCGAGCGGCCGTTGAAATACTCCATCACCAGCTGTAAACGCCGGGTGGCGAGCCATCCGCTACGAAACTCAACACCGGCGCGCGCGGAATAGTTGACCCCCCAATCCGATTCCTCAAACGACTGAACATCGAGCGCCACGATCGGATAGAGGAGATTAGAGTAGATCGGATCCGGGCTCGTGACCTCGACCCCGCCTTGCACCATCCAGGGATCGAGATCCGGTTCGGAGCGAAAGATCCCACCGCCCCCCGCATAGAGCCGAAGCCAGTTCCACGGTTTCACAGACAGCCTGAGGTCGGCGCCCTCGTAGGAGAGATTGATCCGGTCAACGGGTTCGGGTTTCCGCAGCAGGAATTCATCTCCCAGATGCGAGCTTTGGTGGAATACCCGAACCTGTGCCGAGAGCGGCCCATAGCGCGTACTGATCGGCAGCCCCACGAAGAAGTCGGAATTGATCAGATCGGAGGAGTCCGCGTTGAGATCAAATATCGAGAACACTCCCGCTTGGAGCCCGGCCTGCCAATCGATCCCTAAGCCACGCCAGCCATAAAGCGGTATGGCGGCGCCGAAAGTCGGGGCGCCTACGGTCCCGAGCTCCTCGTCACCCTGGTAGAACTGAAGGCTCGCCGAAAAACGCGGCCAGCGCGGATCGGCGATCAAGGGGTCGAAGAGCGCCGCCCGCGGGAGCCATCCCCTGGTTTCCGACGGGGTAGCCCTCGGCGGCGGTGTAGCCGAAGAGGATACGCTGCGCGCTTCCGTGGGTGCTCCGACCAGCTCGACCTCTAACCCATCGATGGCCCCCAACGAGGCCAGCACCTCCTCTGCATCTTGTCCCTCGAGATCGACGCTACGCAATCGTAGCTTTCCGTTTTCGACCTGAAGATCACGGGGCGGCAAACCGAAGCGGGTCTCGAGAATGGCCGCCGCGTAACCCGCAAGATAGCGGTCATCGGCAGTAGCCCTCGCCGTCAGCGAGATCACCGATAGAATCACGGCGGCAATCGCAAGGATGACGGTGTTAATTTGTGTAGTAGTCATGCGCTGGACTGCGAAAGCGTGCTACTGACTTCGTACTAGCGTCTTCGCGCTCACCTCGCGCACCTCCGCGGTCTTATCTGCCCCTCCAGTGATCGAGCCCGCCGTCGAGATTGCGCTCATCGGCGATCCCTTGATGATTTTGGTGCTGATGGCCATTTAACAAGGTGTTGTGCTTCTCATCGTAGAGCTGCCTGTTCCTGGGCTTTCTCCTTGTTGATCGATCAACTCATCGTGCTTCCCTGCAATCGTATCGAGCTCATCGTCCGTCAGGTCGCCCCACATCTGCTTCGCCTTGCGATGAACGTCAAATTGAATGCCAGCATCGTCGGCCGAGCTGATTGGCATCAACTATCACTACGATGGTGCGATCAGTCACGGCATATGCCAGGCTGCGGATCACGCCCTATCGGCAATTAATTGCGGATCTTTAAACCTATTGAATTATAAGTGGAACTATAAGATGTTTCACTCGATCCCATCGAGCAATCGACGAAGATTAGCTCAAGAAAGGAGAGACCCGAGTGAAACGTACGAACGCTGAACACGGCGGAGGAATGATCAAGAGAGAGAGTATTCTCCGGAGCGGGAGTTCGAACCGACTGGGCAAAGAGGTGAGGTATTGCCAGCGTGAACGGGTAGTGACGCCGTTTCGGCTGGTGATGGCGAGTGCTCTCGACGCGATCGAGAGTCGAAAGGTCGAGACATTGGCAGATCTCCAACGCGGTTTCAATGCGTTGTTTCGGGGAGAGCTTGGCCTACAAGCCCTTCACAATCAGCTTTCGAAGCGTGGGTTTGGGGAGTTCATGCGGGCGAGCGTCGAGCGCTTGGTGGAGAAGCTCGTTCTCAATGTCTTGAAGATCAAAGAAGGTCACGCCTTTCGGAATTTCGGCGCATTGTGATCCAGGACGGAAGTTCCTTTGCGGTCAAGGACAGCTTGCGTGATGTTTTCCCCGGTCGCTTCAAGCGAGTGAGCCCCGCGGCGGTGGAATTACACGTCAGCATGGATCTCTTGAGCGAGGCGCTGGAGCACATCACCCTGACCCCCGACACCTTCGGTGAGCGGGCCGAGCTTCCCGACCCTGGGAGTTTATCCGGTTGCCTATTGCTCGCCGACCGCGGTTACTTCAGCTTGCCCTATGTGGGGGAGATGATAAAGGCGGGGGCGAGCTTTGTGCTGCGGACCAAGACAAACCGTCAATCCGTCGGTTGTCAACGCCTATGGGAAAGCGGGTAAGCGCCTGACGCCGGTTGTGTGGGAAGCTGTTGCGGGAAGTGGTCGAACGATTTCCCGAAAAAGACCCCGGTAGACCTCGATGTATGCTGGCGGAATGCACAGCACGCAACTCTCCTGTCGCCTGGCGGTGAGCTTCAATCCGAAGACCCGTGAATTCCGCTACCTCCTCACCAACCTCTGCCGCACCCGCTATGCCGCCGAGCAGGTCGGTTTGGCCTACAAGCTCCGCTGGCAGATCGAGCTCCTGTTTAAAGAGTGGAAATCCTACGCGAACCTGCACGCCTTCGACACCGGCAAATCCGAGATCGCCGAAGGTCTCGATCTGGGCCGCCATCGCCGCCGCGACGGTGAAACGTTATCTCGCGCATCTCACCCGGCAGCTTGCCCAAGTGGACATCTCGACCGGCAAGGTCGCCATGTGTGCGCACCATGTGATGAGCGGCATTGTAGAGGCTCTCCTCGATGGTCGCCTCTCGCGAATTCGTAAGGCAATCAACAACGCCGTCGCCTTTCTTGCAGCCAATGCCCGCCGGGCCACCCTGAACGGCGCACAGGCGAAGCGGACGCCTCGAACTGAACTTGGAACCAGTTTTCAACGCGGCTAGAGGACCTGGCCTGTGATCAGATTAATGCCTATTCTTTTGCAAACTTCGGTATCTGTGAGGGCTCGAGGGCCGATCGTTCAGGTACGCAGGGTCCGTGGATGAGTCTGCCACGGACGACGCAGGAAGTATAGGGGCCGGCCAGGTGTTGTGCAGATCACCGTTAATTATTCAGTCTACCTCTTAGCCCCTTCCACTGTTTCATCGAGCTTCTCGCCGGCACGTTCCGCCGGACCTTGGGGATCCAGGGCCTCCTTAGCCTCGTCCATCGCCTTATCGACCTGCGCACCGGCACGCTCGGCTGGGCCTTGCCGCTCGCACGCACCGAGTCCAAGGATCGCCCGAAGTCCAGTCGTGCCTCGCAAGTATCACCGGCGTGCGGTGCGGCCGTGCAGCTTGAGCGCCAGGACGGAGGCGAGCGGGGCTCACACCCCCTCATGCTCAAACCGATGCCCAACGATCTAACTCACACGGCCGCACATGACCAGGGGCATTAGCCGTGCCACCCTCGTCCATACCGAACGCTGTCGAAGTCAATCAAAGGCTTAGCAATTTACTAGATACGCTTCCAGCACATGGGTTCACAGGCCGATCGGTAATAATTGCAAGGGAAATAGCAACTCTTACAGGCGGTTGCTGGTAGACGGCTTGTCAAATATCGCTGATGTAGTGCTAACCGCTTGAATGTATTGATCCGGGTGTGCAACTTAGAACGGTGGCATAGGCGTTGCGCACACGGTCACTAGGCGCGAATCGGACGCCCATCTCACGACCCTACAACGATGGTGTTCGAAAACCATTACTTTAAGGAGAAAAAAATGTCAGCAAAAAAGATAAGCACAAAAGCATCTGCGAGTAAGCAGACGAGTAAGAGTCGCGGTACTACGAAGGGCAGCTCTAAAATGAGTTCAGTTGCTAAAACGCAAATAAAACAGACGGCGGCCAAAGTGCTGGCCGGAGCGGCTGCGGGCGCAGTTCGCGCGATCATAGGTCCGCTCGAAGAGGCTGCGGGTACGAGCGAAGAGGCTGCGGGTCTCAATAAGCAAGGCGCAAACAAGGGCGGGAAGTCTGACGGCAAATCTAGCAAGTAAGCCTTCGGTCGTGAGCGATACTGAAAAGAGTGCAACCGGCGCGAAACCGGATGCGGGCGGCGCAAACTTGCCCTCGCTGATCGGTCGCCTGGGCCACGATATAGTCACTCTCCTCGACACCAAACTCGGCCTACTGAAGCTCGAGATCAAAGAAGACGTAAACGCATATGTGCGCGGGCGCGTCTCTATCGGCGTGGGCGGTGTAATCGCAGCCGTCGGGTTCTCGCTGCTCAACGTGGCTATAGCCTTCCTGGTTTCCGCGCTATTTGAAAAGACTCTGCTCAGCCAACCGGTCAAGTACGCGCTCGGCTTCATAATTACGGGCGTGATCTCCTTGGTCATCGGGGGAGCCGTTATGATAAGAGCTAAAGACCGATTAGCGAAACAGAACCTCGCGCCCGAAAGGAGCATCGAAGAGCTCGAAAAGGACAAGCGGTGGTTGAAGCGAGAGTCATAAACCGACTCGGCCTGTTAGCGACAAACGATTTACAGACAAAAGGAGAAAGCAATGGCTAAAAAAAGAGTGCCTGGCAAAGCGCAACTCCAACGCAAAATGGAGGCGGCGCGCGAGTCCATTTCACAAACCGTCGAGGACATCAAGGACACTGTCGAAGACCAATACGAGTCAGTAAAGGAGACTGTCAGTGGGGCGCTCGACTTCCGGGAGCCGTTTCAAAAAGACCCCATTGTCTGGAGCATGGGCGCGCTCTCCGCTGGCTTCGCTCTAGGCTACACTCTCGGCTACGCACACAAGAATATAAAGCCGTCCGGGCGCAAGCGCTCTAAGGTAGCCGCTTTTGCTGACAGCTTCGTTGAGGAACTCTCCACGGTGGGCAATAGCCTCGTCATGCCTGCGCTCAACGCGAAGATCAAGCAGCTGTTCGGCTTCGACTTCTCCGACATGTTAGAAGAGATCGGCGGCGTTAAAAAGACACTCGGAAAGAAGAAGTCATCTCGGAAAGCCGGCGCGAAGTCGTAAGGCGCACGACGAAGGATTAAAGTTCCCACTGCGCTATCCTGATGCGCCACGCTGTCACTCTCCCTCTGCTCGCCAGCTTTTCGATGCTGGGTTTCGCCGCCTGCGGAGAACGCGCGACATTGCCGGTGCAGGCGGGTATCGGTCGGCAGCCGACGTTGCCGCCGCCGAATCCCACGCTAATCCCCACCGTCAACATCGCTCCAGCGAAGGGCTGGCCCGCCGGTACAACCCCGATCGCCGCCGCCGGCCTGGCCGTGAGCGCTTTCGCAACCGGCCTGGATCACCCGCGCTGGCTCTATGTGCTTCCCAACGGCGATGTACTCGTCGCCGAAACCAACGCCCCACCGAAGCCCGAGGACGGCAATGGCATCCGGGGCTGGGTCATGACGCGGGTCATGAAGCGCGCGGGTGCGGGCGTTCCAAGCGCTAACCGCATCAGGTTGCTGCGCGACGCCGACGGGGACGGCATGGCGGAAACGCGAAGCGTCTTTCTGCAAGGGTTGAATTCGCCCTTCGGTATGACGCTCGTCGGCAGCGACCTCTATGTCGCAAACACCGATGCGATCGTGCGCTTCCCGTATCGCGACGGCGAAACGCAGATCACCGCGCCTGGAGTAAAGATCGTCGATCTTCCCGCAGGCCCGCTCAACCATCACTGGACCAAGAATGTCATCGCAAGCCGCGATGGTTCACGCCTTTATGCGACGGTCGGCTCGAACAGCAATGTGGGCGAGAACGGGTTGGAAAAGGAGGTCAACCGCGCCGCAATTCTCGAAGTCGATCCTGCCACAGGCCGCTCGCGGGTCTTTGCCTCGGGCTTGCGCAACCCGAACGGTCTGGCTTGGCAGCCCCGGAGTGGGGCGCTCTGGACCACGGTCAACGAACGTGATGAGATCGGCAGTGACCTCGTCCCCGACTACATGACGTCGGTGAAGGACGGCGGCTTCTACGGGTGGCCCTACAGCTACTACGGCCGGCATGTCGACGAGCGGGTGAAGCCGCCACGGCCGGATCTGGTCGCGAATGCGATTGCTCCCGACTACGCCCTCGGCCCGCACACCGCGTGCCTCGGGCTTGCCTTCTACGAGGGAACCCTCTTGCCCGCGCGGTATGCGGGCGGGGCGTTCGTCGGTCAGCACGGCTCATGGAACCGCAAGCCGCGGAGCGGTTATAAGGTGATTTTTGTGCCGTTCGTCGATGGTTGACCAGCCGGCACACCCGAGGATGTGCTGACCGGCTTTGTCAATGCGGACGGCGACGCGTTGGGTCGTCCGGTTGGCGTGGCGGTCGACCGAGCGAGCGCGCTGCTGGTCGCCGACGACGTTGGCAACATCGTATGGAGGGTGACGCCCGCCGCGGAAAAAGGCAGTCGTCCAAAGACGCCCGGGTGCTAACGAGGCGGCCGATCCTTTTTTATCTCATTACCGAGCCTTTCTACGGCTTTTGCCGCCAGGCGCGCACCGGCATCGAGGAGGATACGGCCGGCCCTCCAGGACTGCTGGCGCAGGCGGTTCCAATGATCCTCCCGCTTGAGCTCCCGCAGGCAGCGAAGGTATTTCACCCGTTGCGCCTGATCGAGCTTCGCCAGGATCGCCGGGATCACCCCTTCTTCGATATTGTACATCTGTCGAAGCTGTAGGTTGACCGCGATCACATCGCCCACATCGATCCGCAGGTCCTCCGCCGTTGCCTCCATGGCCGCTCGGATCGCCTGCTCCTTGGGCCGCTTGGGTTGGGCGATATTGTAGGGCGGGTCCCATTCACGCAGGGGACGGAGCTGATCGACATGAGTCAGGACGACCAGGAGTGGGGGCGCGATCAGGTCGGTACGGCGCTGAAACAGGGCATTGATATTATCAAGTAGCTGCCGGTCCGCCTGCCGCGCGGCGTTGGTGGCCGAGCACACGAGTAGGATCAGGTCGCTGCGCAAGAGCTCGGCTTCTGCTTCATCGAGTCCCTGATCTGCCGTCGGCCCTGCATAACCCGCGTTATCGAGGACGATCATCCTTCCGGCTTCATCCCGTTCCAATACGTAGGGGGTGATCCCGGAGGTCAGCGGTAGCACATCGGTCATGGCCCGAAGCTCGCCGAAGAGGGCATTAATGAGACTGGATTTACCGGCTTTGACCTGGCCCAGCACGAGCAGCCGCAAGGGTTCCTCAGCAGGCAGCGCCCGGCGCTCAAGATCTGTGCGGGAGTATCTCGTTATATATTCAGAAGTATTCCGATCGCTCAAGGTCAAGGCCCCACTGTAGAGCTCGATCGCGTAGTAGGCGACCTGCTTTACATAGCTCTGCAATAACCACATCTTGATCTCATCGGCGGGGTATCTCAGGGCCTGGTGCGCGCTCAGGTCGCGGAGCTCGCGCAACACCGCCCCCACGGGATTGATGGCCAGGGCACCCAGCCGGTATACGTCGTAGCACTTGCCCGCGAAGCTCGCTAGACTGTGCCCCCGCATGAGATCGTGAATGGTCAGCATATGACTGAAGGGGATGTTATCAAGGAGTGTTCTCAGATCCTTGCTGACCAGCTCGATGATCATGAGTAAATAGGGGATCGCGATCTCGAGCGGTGCGTTTTTCGATTCCGGGTGATAATGCCGCGCGACGGTCGTGATCGTCTCTCGGCCCAGCTCGACGAGTCTGGCGGGGTCGTCGAGCGGGTAGTTCGCGAGCGTGAGCTTCTCCGTGATTGCGGTGGCCTTATCCCAGGCGGCGCGGCTGCGGTCCGGCCAGTGGGAGTCCGGCTGCACCTCGGGTTTGTCCGTGAGCGCAATCGTGTGCTTGCGGTTCAGCCCCACAAGCGTCAGCCAGGCGGCTACACCCAGGCACGCCAGTACCAGCAACCACTCCAGGATGAGCCCCTGTTGCCATAACCACACGAGTCCCAGCGGCAGCAGAGTGACGGTAGGCAGCACGATCACCGCAATGGCCACGAGCCAGCGGAGCGAGAACTTCACCGATGATGTCCGGGTGGTCATGACGGTGCAAGGCCCTGATTCAAGACCGTAGCGCCTGCACGTAGCGCGCTAACAATTCCCGCCCTGCCCGCAATTCCTCGGCGTAGATCCGCTCGAACACCGCCCTGTCAGGCACGTGTCCCTTCTTTATCGAGCTGAAATACGCGCACAGGGTTTTGCCCAGGGCATAGGTCACGCCGGCGGTGTAGACCGAGGCGACGGCGGGTCCATACGCCGGGATGAACTTAATCAGCTCCCTGCCGCCCCAGCGCAAGAGATAGCCCAGGCCCAGGGCGCTCACGATCTCTGCGTAACGCTGGTGCGTGAGCTCCTGATTATAGATAGAGGCAATGGCCTGCAGCATCTTCGCCTGCAGGGACAATACGAACGGGACGCTGACCATGGGGACCGGGATCGCTTCCAGACCTCCGGCGAGGAAGGCATAGGTGAGGATGTGGGGGTGGGCAGTCCGGGCATAGATGTCGCGGAGCTGTTCCACGTGTTCAGTGCTCTGGAACAGCGCCCGTAACCCCAAAGGCAGGGCAGCCTCGATCGCCGCCCATAGCGCGTCGAGCCCATAATGGACCGGCGCGTAGCCGTCTTCGGGCAAGGTGAAATCTAGCGCCACCAAAGCCGCGTCGATACCGGCAAACCACTCCCGCTGCTTACGGAGCGAGCGTGCAAGATCCTTGGGCACGGTCGGCGGCCAAGGAGCACGGGCATAGGGATAGGGATCGAGATGTGGCGTAGCACGGTTGGGATAGCCTTCATGCAGAGTGGTCTGAACCACGATCACCGGCCACCCCGGGTGTTCCTTCAAAATCGCCCGCAGGGCCCGTAACACCTCTTGTTGCGAGTGATCCATCGCTCTCATCACGACCATCAAGAGATGCGCCTGCTGCCCGAATAAACGCATGTCCTCGGTCGGGTCGTAATCGATCTCGCCCAGACCCCGGGTGTCCAGGAAGCGGACGAAACAGTGCGTTGTGTCTGGAAAGTCGTACAGACGCGCGGTACGCGTGCAGGGTTGAAAGCCGTTGCCGATGGCGGCATCGTCGCGGCCCGTGAGCGCCCGGATCAGGGCGCTCTTGCCCGCCTGGGCTTTGCCGAGCACCCAGATCACCGGGACCGGCAGCGTCTGTTTGATCGCGTCGAGTTTTTCCGCTAGCTTTCTCTCGCTGATCTTGGGCGTGAAGATCGCCCTGCCCAGGGCATCGCGGAACTCTTTGGCTCTCGCCATTGGCTGTTTCGTCGAATGTGCCTCGATGCGCGCCAGGGTGGCGCTGCCGATCCGCTTTGCGCTCAGGGCAGCCAAGATACGACTGGACCTGTTAGCTGTCAAACACGCGGCCCACGCCCAAGAAAGTCTGTTGCTCGTCGTCCATTGGCCTTGGCCTCGGCTGTCTCGAGCTCGCTTCTAACCAATCTGTTCGTCCTCGCGCTTAGTCCGTTCCATCGCCTCGGGCTCCATCGTGGCATGCATGTTAAACCAGATAAAGAGGCCTCATCCCGCTAACAACACAGTGACGGCGATGCCGATCGCCGAGGCTGCGGGTAGCTGCGCCGGGTCATCATGGACGAGCCCAAATACCGCAACCAAGAGCTCGATGATCAACGATCATGAAGCGCGAGAGGAAGCGGCGCAATCGCGTGGGCGTGCTCGTGTGGGTCTTCTATGGACACTTTCGACCAAAGCCTAGGTGTGCGCCGCCGTTTGGCGGCATCCGGTGGTGCAGCTATCAGTAGACTCTCCTGTGGTAACTCGCGGGCGTCGACACCGGGCGCAACGTCGATGGTAGCAGTAAAACGCATGCGCGATCCCTGCGCCGATCTTGTCGAAACCGCATTTTGGAGGCTAACATCCGTGGTCGTTAGGAACGTCTCCTAGCCTCACCAGCCATCAGCGAAAGGACCAGCGCGCCGAATCCCACAAGATGAAAGACAAAATGGGCCGCGTGCCCGTACTCCCACCGGTCCCGCCAGCGTCCAATCGCTCGGGGGGACCGCGAGTGTCCATCCCCTTCATCTCGACGTTGGCGGGCTCGACAAACGCGAAATACGCGGCGAGGCCCGCAGCTAGAAACAATATGCCCAGCAGCGTCAGCCAGAAGGCGGGCCGGTGCTTGCGGACCAGAAACACGAGCACGCCGGGCAGCGAGGATTGCTCCGATCTCGATGAAAGGGCCGGGAAGGGCCCAAAAGCCGCATAAAGCGTGCGATGGAGGGTCAGGTACAGCGATGCGGGATACTCCATCTTGGCCGGCAGCTCCAACACATGGCAAAATGTCATCCTCACAAGGAGAGCAGTGAGAAGGCTCGTAATGAACTGCCAGGCCTTCACAAGCATACCGACCCTCCGCAGCGTAACTCAAGCCCGATCCGCGCACCGAACTTCAAAGGCCTTGTCGAATCATTGCCGCACATATCGCACCGCCCGAGACATCGAGCTAGGCGAGGTGTCTTGAGTTCAAAGCGTCGATGAGGCATCGGGCGCGAGCATGCCCTGGAACGAATGAGTGCGGGCTTTTATAAGCCTGTCAAATAAACGATCTCCGCCGCGAGCGGCGGAGATCGTTTACTACGCGCGAGGCTCTAGAAGACGCCTAGCAACGCCAGAATGATAATGACGGTAAGTGGTACACCCAGAAGCCACAATATAATAGGCATTTTATCCTCCTCTTATGATAAACGATAGCTGCGCTTGTGCCTTCGGCCAAGCCGAGACAGAGTTAAGTTAGGTCATGTTGTGTGCCAAGAGCGACACCATGAAGGAGACAGCCAATTGTCTCGGGTGCCGGGCCGTGCGAAGGAGACTTGATCGGTAATAGTTGCCGCTTCGCGCGGAAAGTCTTGCAAAAGGGCTATCTGTCCAGCTCCTGTCTCACGGGCTTGCGTGTAGAAATTCTCGAGACGGGCCCCTTCGGTTCATGCGGCCGACCCGTACGACCATGCCACCGGATAACTGCCGGCCGAAGGCCGGACATGAGCAACGTTGGTGCGAAACTGTAGGAGGTAGCCTCCATAGGTAATTTTTACAGACTGGCCCGTCGAAATTTCCCGCTCTATGGGTTGTAGTAACCCTTTGATAACGCTTTGCTATCCTTTGCGGGCGATGTATCTGGTACGGTCGATGCTGAGCCCAGGTACGTTAGTTCGATTGACCTTAGTAGGAGGGTAGCAAATGAACCGTACCAGAGCCGAAGAACGCGCCGAACGCAATCTCATAGAGTCCTTATGGTGGGCCCTGGCATTAGGGCTAACTGTTATTCTAGGCGCACAGATTTACAATAGCGTTTCCTGGGAAATCTACAAGGAGGCACAGGGATGTGAAGTTACGGAGTATCTAAGCGAATCGGATTGGAGAGACGCCTCAGCATGGTCATGCGCAGATGGCAGCACGCATTTTCGATAGATCGCGTTCCTACCGGGCGCGGGAGACTCTCCATGAGACCTGGTGCAATTTCCTGTATCGCCGAGTCCAAGACGCGAAGGGTTCCGTAGGAAGACCAGGTTCCACGGAATGCGATACCTCGCTCTGGCGTGTGACTACGACGGCACCCTGGCTACAAACGGGCAAGTCGATGCAACAACGATAACGGCTTTAGAGCGCCTCCTTGCCTCAGGGCGGCGGTTGCTTCTGGTGACCGGCCGCGAGCTTGAGGATCTTGTGTCCGTGTTCCCTCGCCTCGATCTGTTCGATTGGGTGATCGCCGAGAACGGCGCTTTGCTATATCGACCTTCCACGCGTGAGGAGAAGCTTCTCGCGGGTAAACCGCCACAAGAGTTTGTCGGCGCACTTCATGAACGAGATGTGCCGTTGTCCGTCGGACGGGTGATCGTCGCCACGTTCGAACCGCACGAGACTACGGTACTTGAAGTGATTCGAGATCTCGGGCTCGATCTTCAGGTGATCTTCAACAAGGGCGCGGTGATGGTTTTGCCTTCGGGCGTGAACAAGGCTACCGGACTTGCCGCGGCGCTCGAGGAGCTGAAGATTTCACCGCATAACGTAGTGGGCGTGGGAGATGCCGAGAACGATCATGCGTTTTTGCGGCTCTGTGAGTGCTCGGCAGCCGTAGCAAACGCGTTACCGGCGGTTATGGATCACGCGGACTTCGTCACCCGAGCGGATCGCAGTGCGGGTGCGCGCGAGCTGATCGATGAGATGTTGAAAGACGATTTGCGTAGCCTCGCAGGCAAGCTCACACGTCACTATTTCTATCTTGGTTCGCGTCCCTCGGGCGAGGAGGTTCGTATCCCTCCATACGGCATAAATCTACTGGTGGCCGGATCGTCGGGAGGAGGAAAATCCACGCTGGCGACCAGTTTACTGGAACGCTTCAGCGAAGGGGGCTATCAGTTCTGTGTCATCGATCCGGAGGGCGACTACGAGGATCCGGACCATGCACTCGTGCTAGGTAATCGCCATGACGCACCGAGCGTCCATGAGGTGTTGCAGGTATTGGATGACCCGGCACGCAATGTCGCAGTCAAGTTAGTAGGCTTGCCGCTCGAAGAGCGACCTCGGTTCTTCGGTGCATTGATTTCGCGCCTGCAGGATCTGCGCGCCCGCACCGGGCGGCCGCATTGGATCGTGGTGGACGAGACCCATCATGTACTGTCGGCGGGCTGGGAACCGGGCGAGATCACGCTGGCCAAGGGCTTTACCAGCATCGTGTTTATTACCGTCCATCCGAAATCGGTGACTCCCGCGGTGTTGAAATCGGTGGATCTCGTAATCGCGCTCGGTAAGGATCCGGCCGCGATGCTCAATGAGTTTGCGGAATGCGTCGGGGAAAGCCTGTCTGCCTCCGATTCCTTGGAGAGCGGCTCGGGACAGGCGTTGCTATGGCAACGGTATACAAGCGATGCGCCATTTCCGTTCCTCCCCGAGGAGAGCCGCGGCGAACGGCAACGGCATCGCCGTAAATACGCCGAAGGTGACCTAGGGGAGCGTAGTTTCTATTTTCGAGGTGCACAAGGCGAGTTGAATCTACGCGCGCAGAATCTCATTCTCTTTAGTCAAGTCGCCGAGGGAGTCGATGACGCCACGTGGGTCTATCATCTGCGCAACGGCGATTACTCGCGCTGGTTTCGGGAAGTGCTCAAAAATCAAGATCTCGCCGCCGAGGTCGCACGTATCGAGCAGTCCGAGAAGTTGTCTCCCGGCGAGAGCCGCGCACAAATAAAGGGCATTATCGAGCAACATTACACCCTGCCTAGCTCGGCCGGCGCATCGGGCTCCGATAACACACCCTAAGTGGCGCTCGATCCGGATTCGGCTGGCGCTTCGCTAGGGGTGGTGTTTGCAGGGCTCGGGCCGCGAACCAGTAAAGCAGCGCCCACACCAGATCCGCCGATCATCGGCCAATACATCGCCGGATCGTGCATATCAAGATAGGTCCGGCTCAGTCCGATGATACCGGTCAACGCCAGCACAACACCAGGAAGTATAGCGCCGAGACCGTACCTCACCGCGGTAAAGATTACAAAGAAGTTGGTAAAACGTGCGTGGGGATACCCGTGCCTCGCTGACTGTTCTTCACTAGTAACTCTTAGAGCAGCGTTTCCAAAATCGATAATCCCATCCTTCCAAGCTTAGACGAGGAAGGTACAAAATCATAGACTTGTAGCTCTCACCTCAATCCACTTACAAGGGGAAGAAAATCCGCGGAGCGCCGATCGCCCAAGATGAGTGACCGCTGATGTAATATGGCATATTGAGTGCCCATACGCTTAGGGTGGAAGCCCGGACCGCCGACTCGGGATGACACGTTGACTTCCGTCACCCGCGAGATTGCGGCAAATCACTTTAAGTTAATGTACCGGTACGGCATGCCCCGGCAGCTTAGGGAGGAAACATGAGGATAGCTCAAGTTGCACCGCTTTATGAGAGTGTCCCGCCGCAACTCTACGGGGGCACGGAACGGGTAGTCGCATATTTGACCGATGAGTTAGTGCGGCAGGGACACGATGTTACACTGTTTGCGAGTGGTGACTCACAGACGCAAGCACGACTGCATCCGATATGCAGGCGCGCGCTGCGTTTGACAGACTGCCGGGACGCGCTGGCTTATCACATGTTGCTGCTGGATCGGGTGGCTCGCGAGGCGACCAACTTCAACATTGTTCATTTCCATATCGACTACCTGCATTTTCCGCAGACGCGCCTGATGGACCTCCCCAACGTCACCACCTTACACGGTCGTTTGGACCTGCCGGATCTAGCCCCGATTTATCATGAGTTCAATGAGATGCCAGTGGTATCCATATCTAATGATCAACGCACGCCGCTGCCCTTTGCGAATTGGCAGGCGACCGTGTATCACGGGTTGCCCGCCGATTCTTACCGCTTGCATCCCGAGCCGGGCAAATACCTAGCTTTTCTAGGGCGTATCTCTCCGGAGAAGCGTGTTCGACCGGGCGATACGGATCGCACAGCGCGTTGGGATGGAGCTACGTATCGCGGCCAAGGTGGACAAAGTCGATGAAGCCTATTTCAAAGAATGCATTCAGCCCCTGCTTTCCGACCCTCTCGTCCAGTTTATCGGGGAGATAGGGGAAAAGGAGAAGAACGATTTCCTCGGCAACGCATACGCTTTATTGTTCCCCATCGACTGGCCGGAGCCTTTCGGCTTGGTGATGATCGAGGCGATGGCCTGCGGTACGCCGGTTATTGCGTACCGGCGCGGCTCCGTCAGCGAGATCGTGCGTCCCGGTGAGAGCGGGTACGTCGTCGATAATCTGGACGAAGCCGTGGCCGCGGTAGCAAGAGTCGATGCCGTGAATCGTCGACGCTGTCGCCAGGCATTCGAAGCACGTTTTTGCGCTTCTCGCATGGCCCGCGATTATCTTGCTGTCTACCGCGCTATAATTGACGCCGGCGTCCAGACACAACAACCGGCAGCATAAAGCCGCCGCCGGGCACGGGTAGAAAACAGTGCCGGAACTAATTCAAGTCGAAGACAACTGGTACGTGCGTGCGACCTCCGCGCGCGCCGACGACCGCCCCCGCGTTCTCAAGAAGGGGGAAACCTTCGGGATCTTCGACCGGTCCGGCGATATTAGCGCGAACGGCCTCGGCGAGGAGGGGCTTTACCATCAAGGGACGCGTTTTCTGTCAGCCATGGAGCTGAAGATCAACGGCGCCCGGACTCTGGTGCTCAATTCGGCGGTGCGGGAGGACAATAGCCTTCTAATGGTCGACCTCACTACACCGGATCTCTACGAAGCCGCGAAGCTTAGTATTCGCAAGGACACGCTGCACATTTTCCGGGCCAAGCTCTTGTGGGAGGGAGCGCAGTACGAACACATACGTCTGGTGAATTATGGCGATCAACCGATGAGTCTTAGGATAAGCGTCTTGTGCGAGGCGGACTACGCGGATATCTTCGAGGTTCGAGGTATTCGCCGAGCAGTCCGAGGAAGCTGCCTTCCTGCACGCCGGCTAGGCCGTGAGTTGCTGCTTGCATACCGCGGTTTGGACCATGTGTCGCGTCATACTCGGATCATCGCCAGCGTCGATCCAGATCCGGGCACCGGCGCTCGGCTGTATTTTTCGCTAGTGCTCGGCCCACGCGATGAACACGAGCTGTCTTTGACCGCGGTCTGCGAAATCGGCGAGCGAATCCAAAGTGCCCCGAGCTACGAGCGAATGATGGAGCGATGGAACGTGGCAGTGACGGCGAATACCGAGGCTATCGCCAAAGTTCTTACGTCGAACGAGCCGTTGAATCAGTGGTTACAGCGCTCCTCGGCGGATCTGCACATGCTCACAACCGAGACACGGCATGGCCTTTATCCGCACGCGGGCGTACCGTGGTTCTGCACCGAGTTCGGACGCGACGGGATCATAACGGCATTACAATTCCTTTGGATGCAGCCCGAGCTCGCTCGCGGGGTCTTGAATTTTCTCGCTGCCGAGCAAGCCGATACCGAGGCGCCCGCCCAAGATGCCGAGCCCGGGAAGATCTTGCATGAAGCCCGGCGTGGCGAGATGGCTGCGCTCGATGAAATCCCGTTTCGCCGCTACTACGGCAGCGTAGATGCGACGCCCTTGTTCATTCTGCTGGCAGGAGCCTATTTCGACTTGACCGGCGATCGAACCTTCATAGAGAGTATTTGGGCCAATATCGAATACGCCCTCGATTGGATTGACCATTACGGTGATACGGATCGCGACGGCTTCGTGGAGTATGCGCGCGAGAGCGTGAATGGTCTCGAGCACCAGGGTTGGAAGGACTCGGCGGATGCGGTGTTCCATGCGAACGGTCAGCCGGCGCGGCCGCCGATCGCTTTGTGCGAGGTGCAAGGATACGTGTTCGCGGCAAAGCAGGCGGCCGCCAAGCTGGCAGCGCTTCTCGGCGATCATCGGCGTGCGGAGATCCTTAGCGAGCAGGCCGAGCAGTTGAAGACACGCTTCAACGAGGTGTTTTGGTGCGCGGACATCCAGGACTTTGCCTTGGCATTGGACGGGGAGAAGCGTCCTTGTTGCGTACCGGCATCGAATGCCGGGCATGCGCTGTTCACCGGCATCGCTAGTACCGAACACGCCCAGAGCGTAGCGGAAATCCTGCTCGGTGAAGACTCGTTCAGCGGCTGGGGTGTGCGCACCATCGCCCAAAGTGCAGCGCGCTTCAATCCGATGTCCTATCACAACGGCTCGGTGTGGCCGCATGACAACGGCATCATCGCCATGGGGCTCGCCCGTTACGGATTCAAGGACCAGGCGCTCGCGATCTTCACCGGGCTGTTCCAAGCAAGTACTACCATGGATCTTTACCGTCTGCCCGAGCTTTTCTGCGGTTTTCCTCGTCGCCCCGGACAAGGCCCAACGCAATACCCGGTGGCGTGCTCTCCCCAGGCCTGGGCGAGCGGGGCTCCCTTCCATCTGCTACAGGCATTGCTGGGATTGACTTTCCATGGGGAGAAGCCGCAATTGCGTATCTATCGTCCCTTGCTGCCCGACTATTTGGACTGGCTGCAAATTAAGAATATGCGAGTGGGAGATGCCGTCCTCGATCTCGGTTTTAGCCGTCACGACCAGGATGTAGCCGTCAACGTATTGCGCAAGGAAGGCGACGTGGACGTGGCGGTCCTCGTTTAAACAGAAGGAGGTTCGGGTGACGGCCCGCCGTCCATCGTGGCCCGGACATTCACCGATATGCAAACCCTCAACTCCTCGAGATGTACCAAGCGTGTAAGAATTTCTGATCGACGGTAACAAATACCGATGGGCAGGGGTCGCCGAGGGGGCTCCACCCATTCCCTTTCAAGCAGCGGCGCCGGATCGCGCAATGGTACAAAGGTTGCCCCGCCTCCAAACGACCAATTACATTCTTCTTCTATGGAGGCATCTATGAATGAGACATTGCACCAATGTATCCAGGAATGCGTTAACTGCCACGGCATTTGTCTGAATACTATTACCTATTGTTTAGAGCAAGGCGGCCGGCACGCCGAGGGCGGCCATATCCGGCTGTTAACCGATTGCGCCGAGATCTGTCAGACCAGCGCGAACTTCATGCTTCGCGGCTCTTCCCTGCATGCCCGCACCTGCGCTGTGTGCGCCGAAATCTGCGCTCAGTGCGCCGCAGATTGCGGGCAGTTCAAGGACGATGCCCATATGCAGCGCTGTGCGGAAGCATGCCGACGCTGCGCCGAATCCTGCCGAGAAATGGCGGCGCATGGCTAATATTTTACACTTCGGTGGACGTTCAGCGTATAGGCGCGGATCGTGCCTGCGAGAGCGGTCCCCACTCAACGGATTAGATTATAGGTCCACCCTCCGCGATCCGGTTTAGTCGATGAGCTGGGATACAGCAGTGAGTGTTTTCATGCAAGAACTGACTGTCGGACTACCGGACCCGGCCCAAACGATACGTGTAACGATGCGTCTCGGTGCTGCCATGCTCCTCGGTGCGATCGTCGGGATTCAACGCGAGCAGATAGGCAAAGCAGCAGGGCTGCGCACGCATATGCTGGTGGCCGTGGGCACAGCTCTATTCGTGATTGCCGCCCTGGAGGTCGGTATGTCCATGCGCGATTTATCACGGGTGATCCAAGGCATCGCCGCGGGCATCGGATTCATCGGGGCAGGAGCGATTCTTAAGCTTGCCGAAGAGCGCCAGATCCAAGGGCTGACGACGGCTGCCAGCATTTGGATGACGGCAGCGGTAGGGGTAGCGGCGGGCCTGGGCCGCGTGGGACTGGCGCTACTTAGTGCTGTTCTCGCCTGGACGATCCTCGCGGTTGTCGGAGCAATCGAACATCGAATCGAAAGGCGCGCAGCGAAAGCCGAAACCATGAACCGAACTGTATCGATAATAACTTGCTCCGGTGAGGCGAAACGGTGAGCACGGAGCGTCTAATGCGGGTAGAATCAGCTTCATTGCGTATCCAACCATTGGATTACGACCTCGACCGTCGGTACCATGACAACGCGTACAGCTTTCCGTGACTGCGATAGGCGTTGATTCCGGATCGGGGGAACCCTCCGTCAGCGCAGCCTTGTTCTGAGCTCGAAGCTCATAAACTCCACGCCCACCACCGCCACTATCCACCCGTAGCGACTATGGGCCGCTGAGCGAAAGTCAGCGCGACCGAGGGAAGGAATGTTGAGTAAATCACCGCCCCGAGCCGCCAACTATTATTACTAAGTCGCACAATCCATATGGCAGGCACGGCAGCGCGAGTGATGAGTATTAGTTGTCAATCAGTGCCTCTTAGCGCGGCGCACCGTGGTACGGTTTCCAACCCTTACAGCCTCGACCGGAAAGTGTTACCGATTCGGGTCCCTATTGCACACCCGTACCTTGTCCCTCGCACACCCCTAACTGCCTGACTGCGCGCGTTTATGGCCGGACACGCCAAAGCCGGGCATGAAGAATGCTCTCCAGTCAGTCATGGCTCACCAGAAGAACTAAGATCGCGGCTACGGCGCATGCTGACTACCCCATTTGCCTCCCCCATTTGCCCGCCCTCGGGTGCCCTCTCCCCTAACCGGCATCACGGGCGGGATTCTTTTTTACCTGGGGTGGGGTTGTTGGCGAAGCGGTGTACTACTGACGACCAGGGAAGAAACCCGGCCGGGGGCAACCTATGAGAAATTTGAGACCAGCTCGTTCGCGTATCCTCGCGCGAAGTAAGGCAGATACCTTGACGGTCAGGATAACCGGAAACTTAGGCCTCAGCCTCAGCTTCGATCTCTGGCATATCTGCCGTTTGGAGCAAAGCCGCTACCGTCGCTATATCTTCGATCTGGAGAAGATCGTCGTGCTCCATGACTCTGGTTTAGCGTGGCTCCTGATGTTCCAGCGGCACGCACTGCGGGCCGGGGCACGGGTCCTGATCGTTAAATGCCGCAACGCAATCGCTCGCCGCTGCGCGGCGATCGGTCTTGAGGTGATAGCCGCCGAGCCATGGATTCGACAGCCGATGCTTCGCCAAGGCATGCCTTACCGCGCACCAGTTTGGGGATCTGCAATCGGGCCGAGCGGTGGAAGTCGGGTGCCACACCTCAGCCTCTGTAAGAATAACGAGCACAATGCACGCGTAATTCACTGATTCTTTATTCGGTTGGGGCCGAGACGCTGCAGTGCTTACTTGGTTCTATCTCCTATACGTATTCACAGTAGTTTGGGGCGGTCATTCTCCTCCTGCGTCGCTAGAGTTGGCATTACCTCCAGAGCAGGAGAAGATATAATGGGGGAATATTGATCGAACCCGGAATGTCCGCATTCGAAGGCGCCTCACCGGCGCCCTCACCGAGCACGTTGATCTACATCGCGATGTAATTACGCGCGAGCGCGATCGCGCAAGTTCCTAGATTCTCCCCAAGAGCAACAAAATCAGTACCACCAGCAACACCGTGCCAAGGATACTGCTTGGACCGTAGCCCCATCCGCTGCTGTACGGCCAGGACGGTATGGCACCGATCAAAAGCACGATCAGTACGATCAATAATATGGTTCCTAATGACATCGCTTTCTCCTATCTCATAAATCGTATGTCTACTCTCGGTTCAGGACTATTACCGCAATTATCAGCACTCAGGTGCACCCTCGCATGAGGAAAATGACCAGTAGAATGGGTATGGGCACGCCTAAAAGCCACAATAGGATGTAACCCGCCTTACCTGCTTGCGACTTCAGGGTCGCAGGACGCTTAAAGATGCGCCGCAACTCATTTTTCATTCCCGTGCCACTCTCCTCACGTTCGTTGGGTTTGCTCCGCGGCCACCAGAGCCGCGGAGCGCAATATCCGGATTTACTATAGGTTCCTCACCCACCCATCGGCTTCTTCCTGCGCTTTTTCCTTGGTATAACCATACTTGGCCTGTAACCGACCGACCAGCTCTTCGCGCTTCCCTTCTATGACATCCAACTCGTCATCGGTAAGATCACCCCACATCTGCTGCGCCTTACCTCTGACCTGCTTCCAACTACCCTTGACTTGATCCCAGTTCATGTTTTCCTCCTCTATCTCTATGTATTGCGGTTTGTGCTTTAAACCCGCGACTCAGCCGCGGATGTTCAAATCGACTTCAAGTACCGTGCCGCTAAACGGCATAACGCAATTTACCTTTCGGTTTAGTGGGATAGCACAGTCGCTTTGGCGAACGGTGAAGTCGCACATTAAGATTGGCAGCAAGAATTTCCGGTTGATTTGTAAGGCTTACGCGGAGCGGCGTTCACCTCCCAAGGTTACGCGGGCAGTCATTATAGAGCGCGCTGGCCGTACCTCGAGACAAACAACTGGATCTTCTCCCAGAGGCTATAGTCGACCGTATCGCCGCACAACAATGAGCCCGCTGGCGCATGTAAGATTTGCAACGACGCAAGGTAATATTTACACGAATTAAACACAGCGTTTCTTTCTAGGGAACCATTTCTGGATCATTACGAGCGCAAACTGACCGCGATTGTTCATCTCGGATGCACCAGCCAATAGCGGGCATAAAAGGTGCTCAGTGGCATGTGATAGTAAACCTCTGGGCGAAGAGCCTCCGACTAATTCGCGAAAGCGGGAGAATCAAATGAACAAGTTAACATCTATAATACTTGGTGGTCTTGTACTCGGTTCGCTGGCCGGTTGCGGGAACCAAGGCCCTGCGGAACGAGCTGGGGAGAATGTGGACGAGGCCGTCGAAGAAATGAAGGATGAAGTCGATGACGCGACCGACGCGCGTTGATATCCCACTAACTTGCCTGTGCTGAGGGTACCTTTCGCATCCGTTGCAGTATTCAACATTTTCTGAACAAGGATCTAGCGAACCGAAACCCGTGAACAAAACACCGGCTCCAACTCCCGTCTCTCCTACCCCGCTGATAAGCGGGATGGAGGCGTACGACGCGGACTTTCGGAATAACTTCCAAGCCACGTTCGGGATTCGCGGCTATAGCTACAACCAGTGTGCGCCAGCCTATGAATTCGGTTATACGATTGCTGTCGACCCACGTTACCACGGCCAGGAATGGATGACGATAGAAACCGAGGCCCGCCGCGAGTGGGAGCTTCGCCATGAGGATGCATGGGAGGAATTCAAAGGCGCTGTGCATTACGCGTGGGATCGCGTTCATGGGCTCGATCATCGAACGCAGCTCACCGTTTAGATACAATCTCGGAGGAGCGAGGGCTCCGATGCCGGTGCGCGCGGACGCTGTAGCAACGGATCGTATCGGTAGTCCTACAATCGATCGCTACGGTAGATTATGCTCAGTACGCGACCTCGTTGCTAGTGCTTATCGTCGCGCCACGGCCTAAAACGCGCACAGCAAGCATTGGACGAGGCGATGAGATCAACGGGTCCAATCGGCGCGCCACCGGGCGATTTTTGTATAATGCTTCCAGAAGAATCAGGCAATGCATAAGAATTTATCACTCATTCTGGGACTCTTCCTGATCACGGCACCATTCGTCCAGCCTTGGGCCGACGAATACGACGATACGATCGAGGTCTTCAAGGAGGCCGGTCAGAGCGGCAATTTTTTCAACAACGCTTACGGCTATGCGGTGTTCCCCACCATCGGCAAGGGGGGAATCGGTGTGGGCGCCGCCTACGGGAAAGGTCGCGTGTATGCTAAGGGTAAGCACGTGGGGGACACGTCCATGACCCAGCTCACCCTGGGTTTCCAGCTGGGCGGAGAGGCCCATAGTCAGATCATCTTCTTTGAGGATCAGCACGCCTTCAAGCAGTTCACAAACGGTAACTTCGAATTCGGTGCCCAGGCCAGTGCCGTGGCGATCACCGCTGGCGTGTCCGCGGCTGCCACCACCACCGGCAGCTCGGCCGCTGCGAGCGGCGGGAAGCACGACGCCAAGACCGCCGGCGCATATCGCAAAGGAATGGGCGTGTTTACGGTGGCCAAGGGCGGTCTGATGTACGAAGCGAGTATCGGCGGCCAGAAGTACAGCTACACGCCGCTTTGAACTGCTGACGAAGGCAGGGAGGGTACCCCACAGCGCTCTCTGCTTCGCTTTTGTTCAGAGCGACTCATCCCGCTTCCCAACCCCGAGCGCTTGCTCAACCCAGGCCTCACCTTCGAGCAACTCGATGCACTGGCCATGCAAATGAGCGACAATGAAAATGCTGCCCAGTTACACAAGGCACGACAACAACTCTTTAAACAGATCCATGAACAGTGGTCGCACAGCCCAGGCTCCCGACGCCCTCTCCCCGCAGGCCAGTACTCTTTCGCCCTAGGAGGCCGGGGCTTTTACTACCTTCTTTCACACTCGTCTGAAATTAGAAAATACTTGGACGGCACCGCAAAGTTCGTCAACCAGATCGTGTTAGTTGGCGCCAGCAATCTAACGCGAGCACTCGCAACCGCGGTGGAGGCCGCGGAGCACATCTGCGGCAGGCCGAACAGGCTCCTCATCGCCGCCGGTCATGGCCGGTCATACGGCGTCTATAGCCGGGTTCTGTTCCGCGGCCTACCGGCGATCACCCAGTGCGGCCTCTGGGATAAGCTGGCGACGGGACCGACGCTGCCTACCTTCGCCCTGCTCACCGATCTAGGCAATGACATCGCCTATGGCGTTTCCACTCGCGAACTCATCGGATGGGTGCGCTGGTGCGTCGAGCGTCTTACAGAACACCGGGCCCGGATCATCATCACCACTCTACCGGTGCATCGCCTCGAACGTCTATCGCCAAGAAGATACAGGATCTTGCGAGCGGTGCTGTTCCCAGGACAGCGCCTCGGCTTGCCAGAAGCGCTTGAGCGGGCGCGAGCAATGAATCTGAAGCTGCGCGAGCTTGCACTTGAGCGACGGATTACGCTGGTCAGTCAGCGGCCGGAATGGTATGGCTTTGACTCAATCCATATCCGCCGGCGCTGCTTCGCGACAGCCTATGGTGGGATCCTCAAGCACTGGCTTGCCTGCGCTCCGGATGAGCGGCCGCTCGGCAGCACCAGCATCCGCCGCTGGCTGCGATTACTGCTCCTGGCGCCGCAATACCAACGCGTCTTCGGATTCGACCGATACCGCGAGCAGCCCGCGGCTGTCCTCCCGCACGGTTCTACCGTTTCGCTGTATTAACGATGCGCATAAAAGCGAAATTGGCTGTGATACAGTATGTCTGGGAGTATGAGAGCGACTTCGACTTTAGCCAAGTAACGCATTTAAGCTGCAGGTGGTATGCGTGCGAAAGCTATAGTTAGTGTGCGTCCTTACTGATTGCCTGTCTGTGTGTCCGCACAGGGAGGCAGACCATAAGCTCAACCGAAATCTACCATCCGGAAAGCCGAGGGACGACACCATGTCAAACTGGCGAGTAGAACTGACTGCAAATAGTGATAACCAACAGGCCATTATTGATGTAATGGACACAGTGGGACCGCTCAACAAGTGGCGGTGCGTTACTGATGATGCCTTTATTCCCGATGAGGGTGAATTCACCAATCAAGCTAGAAGAGTTGTACCGCTTATCCCCAACTTTTGGCAGCTCGACGATTTCGATATCGACGAGGTGCAAGTTGGATCGACTGGTCCCGGAGAAGTATTCGAAAGCGGAAGTTCCTTTCCGAATGGACCAGTTAGTTGGAGGGTTGTTAAAGCCTTATGAGAGATTTCATGGGCCAATCCTGTCGTCTATTCGCTCAGCGCGTTCCGGTGGAGCATCTACCAGATCTCCGACGTGAGCGTCGGCACAAGCGCGGCGACAACACTGGGGTTCCCTTGCCTTGTGTCTGAGCGCGGTGTGGTGGATGTTTAAGACCGGATACCGGCTCAAGGCGTGAGGCCCTGGATCTCGCCAAGGCAACGGCGCCCACCACTATTTGACTCGGACTTGTTGACCGCCGATTAGCTCCTGCGAACCGGGCAGACTGGCATTGCGGGTGAGCGCCTCAGGCTCCCGGCCAGGATCGCAGCGCCAGCTGGATCGCACGTCGCAATTCAGCACGGCTTGCGCCGCCCGCTGCCTGGACTGCCAACCCATACATGACCGTTGCGACGTAGCGGGCGAGATCGGCGGCATTGACGTCGGCCGGGAGGTCACCCTTTGCTATCGCGCGCTTGAAACGCTGCCGTATCGCCGCCTCGCCCGTCTTGCGACGGGCGGCCACTTCCTTGCGGATGGTTTCGGATGCCTCCCTGCATGACAGTGCGCTTTGCACCATGAGGCAGCCCGGTGGATTCCGTGGATCGGTCTGCAGGTCCACAGCCCCCTGCAACAATCGCTCGACGACTGCGCGCGCGGTCGGCTCCTTGAGGGCTTCGTCTACGTAGGCTGCCGGCCCCTCGGCGTAGCGATCGAGTGCCTTGCGGAACAGCGCTTCTTTGTTGCCGAAGGCGGCATAGAGGCTCGGACGGTTGATGCCCATCGCTTCGGTCAGATCCGGAAGCGAAGCACCCTCGTAGCCTTTCTGCCAAAACACGTGCAACGCCCGGTCCAGGGCCTCATCGATGTCGAAGGCGCGGGGACGGCCCATTCGCGCGGGTGATTTTCTCACTTTCATACCGCGCGATACTAAACTCATTGACAATCTTTGTCCATGCGCGTATGTTATGTACCAGTCGATATATAAGTATCACTCCACTTCCCCAACAGGAGCAAATCTATGACAAAGACACTTACGGGCAAGGTCGCGTTGGTCACCGGCGCGTCCAAGGGCATCGGTGCTTCCATCGCCAAACATCTGGCGGCCGAAGGCGCGGCTGTGGTCGTCAACTACGCACTGAGTAAAGAAGGTGCCGACGAAGTCGTCGCCGAGATCGCAGGCAGGGGCGGAAGAGCCATTGCGGTGCAGGCCGATGTCTCAAAAAAGGCAGAGATCGAGCGTCTCTTTTCGGAGACGAGGATGGCATTTGGCAGGCTGGATATTCTGGTGAACAACGCAGGCATATACGAGTTCTCCCCGCTCGAAGACGTCACGGAAGATCACTTCCACCGGCAGTTTAACCTCAATGTACTTGGTTTGCTCCTGGTGTCCCAGGAGGGGATCAAGTACTTCGGTGATGAGGGCGGCAACATTATCAATATCAGCTCAATCGCCAGCACCTACGCGCCGCCGAATACCTCGGTCTACAGTGCTACGAAAGGGGCAGTGGACAGCATCACGAGGTCGCTGTCCAAGGAACTCGGACCGCGCGGGATCCGCGTCAACGCCATCAATCCCGGTATGGTGGAAACCGAGGGCGTGCGCGCCGCGGGGATTACCGAGAGCGACATGCGCACGCAGATTGAAGCGCAAACCCCGCTGGGACGGATCGGACAACCGCCGGACATCGCAACGGCAGCCATCTTTCTTGCTTCCCCGGCCTCCTCCTGGATCACCGGGGAAACGCTCACCATAGCTGGCGGCCTGCACTGAAGTGCCCAGAGGCGTGAAGCCTGACGTGCTACTGAGTGCGACCAACCACAGGTAGTCAATCATCATCACTACGGCGCACTCCGGGATTGCCCTGTCCGTGCTCGGATTCTTTTTCTTTCGCACCTCATCGGAACGAACCCGCATTGGCATGTTTGTACTCCTGTTTGTCGGCGTGGTGTCTTTTCTCGATTTCCAGGCGCTCATATCGGTTCTATGCCCGCGTTCTTACGACGCGGGTGTTCGCGGTAGCCCTGCGCCCGCTGGCTTTCGACAGGCTCGCTATTGCAACCCTTACAGCCTCGACTGGAAAGCATTACCGATTCGCCTCTCTGGCACGCCCATTCCCTCTCGCTCGCATATCCTAACTCTCTGACTGGGCGGGGTTATGTCGGGACACGCCAAGCCGGGCATAAAGAATGCTGTCTAGCCAGGCATGGCTCAGGTGCATGCTGACTGTCCCCGTTTGCCTCCCCATTTGCCCGCCCCTGGGGTCCCCCTCCCCTATCGCGCATCACGGGCGGGATTCTTTTTGACCTCGCGATGGGTTGGCAAAGTGATGGGTGGCCGAGTGCGGATCGGGTGGCTTGATTGAAGCACCCTGAGTTATTTACCTTTTGACCTCCATCCATTAAGAGGAGTGACCATGACTATGCTAAAGGTTGTCGAAATATTGGCGCAGTCCGAGAAGAGCTGGGAGGACGCCGCGCAGCTCGCGGTTCAGGAGGCTGCCAAGACGGTGCGCAACATCAAATCGATCTATGTCAAGGAGATGGAAGCAACTGTGGAAAACGATCGGATCACCTACTACCGGCTCAACGTCAAGATTTCCTTCGCGATAGAGGGACGATAGTCCCGAGGTGGGTCGGCGTCGCTCGCACGCCGCCACGCTTAACAGGCGCACCCGTTCTGTTGCGCTGAGCACGAGAGTTCAAGGCAAGCCGTTTTAGAGGAGGAGCGCGATGAGTAACCAACTGCCCTATACCCCCAAACAGTTCGCCCTCAATGGGCTCAACGGCATCTCCGATCGCACGCTCGAGATGCACTTCAAGCTCTACGAGGGCTACGTCAAAGAGACCAACAACTTGAGCGAGCAGATTGCACGGTTCCTGGCCGACGGCAAGGTCGATCAAGAGGAGATGCCGGCCTACTCGGAGCTTACACGCCGGGTGGGCTTTGAGTATAACGGCATGGTGTTGCATGAATATTATTTCGGTAACCTCAAGCGCGGTGGCTCTGGTAACCCTGACCGCGACTCGGCCTTCTATCAAGCAGCGGAGGCGAGTTTTGGCCGCTACGAGATCTGGCGCGCGGACTTCACCAGCGTTGGCAAGATGCGAGGGGTGGGCTGGGCGATCTGTTACCAGGACCCGGTCAGAAAGCGCTTGTCCAATCACTGGGTTACCCTGCACGAGGTCGGCAATGTCGCTGGCTTTACCCCAATTCTGGTGATGGACGTCTGGGAACACGCTTTCTTGCTCGACTATAAGCCGTCGGAGCGGCCCAAGTACATCGAGGCCTTTTTCTCCAACATCGACTGGGACGCGGTCGAGATGCGCTTGCAGGAGGGCGCAGCGGCCCGTCCTGTCGGCGCCTGAGATCGGGGATGGCCAGACCGCCGCGAGGGCGAGAGTTCGGTTGCTTGGGCCTCGCGAACACCTTCCCGCTGCCTGACCGCGCACCTGCATGATTTGGTTTTGCGCATGCTGCTGTCTTTTACATCCGAGCCTAGGCGATAGGAACCTAACCGTCGCACCTCGATTGTTTGGTGTGCCGCGGCGGTAATCTGCGACCGGAAAGAGGTAAGTCGCGGCAGCACGAGTAAGGCCGAGCAATGATGATTTCGAACGACGAGTTGCCCGCCTTGGCAGAGCATCGGAAAGAGGGACCGCATGTGTCGCTATTCCTGCCGAGCGCGCGCGGCTGCCGAGATCCAACAGGGCTCCGATTCGCTTCAAGAACCTGATAAGCGAGGTTGAATCTCAACTCAAGGAACAAGAGATGAGAAACCGGAGATCGAAGCCCTGTTGAATCCCGCGCAAGAGCGTCTTCAGGATGATGACTTTTGGCAGCACCAATACGACGGACTCGCCTTTTTCCTTGCCCGGGACTTCGCGCAATCATTTTCCCTGGCGGAGCGTTCGAAGAATTGGCCGTGGTCGAGCACCGCTTTCACTTGAAGCCGCTGTTTCCTCTGATCAGCGAAGATGGGACTTTTTACCTGCTTGCCCTTAGCCAAGAAATCCTGAGACCCTTAGTAGTGAAGCGCTGCACGAGCAAGCTTGGGAGCTCGTCGGCCCTACTTTAATGCTAGACGAGAGAGGTTCTATGCCATGGCGAGCCAGGAAAAGAGCTCCAACCGACTCACCGAGGTCTTAACTTGCCGCTGTCGATGGTCGGATCGAGATCGAGCTTCCGTCAAGAGGTGTGTAAATAAGTTCAGGCGGCCTTTCTGATGGTGTCATTATTTGTTCGTATTCCATCGGCGAATGCGACGCCGTTATAGATGTCTTTCAGTAGCTCGGTGGCGTTGAGCCGGCGGAAAGTCGTTTCAGCGACCATCATGATTTTCCAGATCAGGGCGGTGGCGTTATCGACTTTCTTGAACCGCTTGGCCGCATTGGTACGTAGCCGCACAGCGGCGAAGGGCGATTCGATCGGATTGGTGGTTCGCAAGTGGATCCAGTGTTCTTTGGGATAGCGGTAGAACGCCACCATGCGCTCCCAGTCGTGATCGAGAAGCTCAGCGGCGGCTTGGAAGCCTTGTTGACGGCACCAGCGTTGGAAGGTCGCTTTGGCCTTCTCCGCTTCTTGGCGGGTAGGGGCATAGGGGATCGGACAGAGCAGCGCTTTCGCTTCGGCCTGGCGTTTCTTCGGAAGCTTATCCAAGAGGTTTAAAATGCGATGATTCCAACAGCGCTGTTCCTCGGCCTCGGGATACACCTCGGCCAGTCCACCCCAAATCCCCAGATGTCCATCACCGACCACCAGGCGCGGTGCACGTAGGCCACGTTTCTTCAAATCCCGTAACACCGCCGACCAACTCTCGGTGGATTCCCGAAACCCGGGGGTGATGGCTAAAAAGGCCTTGCGCCCATCGCTCAGGCCCGCCACGACCACTAAGAGCGCGGCCTTCTCCTTCTCCAATCCCGCCTTGACATACACCCCGTCTACCCACAAATAAACGACCCCCAACTCCGCGAGAGGCCGTTGATTCCAAAGCGCATATTCCCCCGCCCACTTCGCTTTCAGCCGCGCCACCGAACCCCCCGAAAGCGGCGCCCCATCCCCGAGCAGCCCCCGCAGCGCAAGCTCAAAGTCGCCCAGGGATAACCCATGGAGATACAACGTGGGAAGTAACTCCGCCACCGTCTCCGTGCGGCGGACAAATAAAGGCAACAACCTGCTCTCAAAGCGCTCCTCCACCCCTCGCACCCGCGGCCTCGCAAGCTCCACCGTCCCACAGCTGAGGCCCAACTTCCGTACCTTCCCATACCCATTGCGGTACCCGCCCGGGCCGTCTATCTCCGCCCGACGCTCCGATTTCTCTCGCCCTAAGAACACGGTGACTTCCTCTTCGAGCAGATCTTGCAAATACCCTTGAATCCGCCCACGGACCCATTCCTCGAGATTCTCCCATACCACACTTGACCTACCCACTCCTTCGGTGCTTTGCTTCTTCATGGCGGTGTGCTCCTTTCTCTCGGGCCTGCCAGCCCGTTCTTTGTTAATTACTACAGAAAGGGTACATCGCCTTCACCTTTTTACACACCCTTTGATGGTACCTCTCGAGATCTTGTTTCTCGCCAACGGCGTTTGCCAATGGGGCACCTTTGATACAGAGAAGCGTTTGATCGATCTGCATGACGCCGCGCATCTCGATCGCTCGCGCAAACCCCCCATCTGGTCGGAATCATAGCACGTTGAGATCGCTCAATAGGAAAACGCCGCAACCGCACAGTTACTCACAAAGATTTCGTGTCATTGACTACCCGTCAAGCTAAGCCATATAGTCCCACCACAACAAAAAGGCCATTTCAATTTCCTAGTCGCCCTTCAGCGACGATCCGAAAAAAGACCATACGGGCTACATCCTTTTCCTTCCCGCGAAGGAGTACGCCCTGGTGCGCGACTGTCTCGGAGTCAAAAAACCCGACCCAACAAAGAAACCTCCGAAGACAACCTCCGTCTAGTGTTGCTCCCCGGCTCTGTGCCGGGAATGTTTCTTGACAGAGAGAATATTCCGTTGTAGTTCCAAGAGAGTTGTCGACGAGGAGGTCAAGATGAAGCGATTACTTGCCGTACTTCTATTGTGTCTCGCGTTTCCCCCGATGGCCGCACTGAGTGTCGAAGAACATCGTGAACTTTGCGACTCGGCAGTCGGAACGGAGAAACGGATGGTGCCGTTCGAGGACGCGCGGCTCAAAGGGTACGTTGCGGAGTTCCTGCGTCGGACGCACCTCAGCGGAGCGCCGGTACTCCTCTGTGTGACCGACCATCCTGGCGCAGGGGCATGGAACGATGTCGTCGAGACGCCGAGAGGGCCGGTCTTCGTCGTCGGCGTCGGACGGCGTTTTGCAGAAGCGATGGGAACGCACATGCGCGCTGTCATGGCGCATGAGGTGGGACACGTGGTCCAGGGGGACCACTGCATCCGCCGGCGCGGTTCCCTCGAATTGTGCGAGCTTGACGTCGACCGGATCGCGATCGGATGGGTGGGAAAACCCGCCGCGCTCGCCGCTATGAGAGCGATCATCCGCTGGGGCGACGAAGAAAGCGCGCGTCATCCGATCTCCTACGCCGGTTCCGGCGAGTTGCGGGAGAGGCTCCGCGTGCTCGAAGCGACACCATAAGACAACACGTACAGAGCCCCGGCATCCGGGGCTTTTTCTTTGGGCGTTGATATTGACGCGGGGAGGTTGCCGCCCTAGTCTCTGGAGAGATGTTGCGGAGATCTCGTTGTTTTACTTTTCGCCCTTATTACGTTTTCTGCCCACGCGCAATCGGTCACACCCCCACCTCGAGACGAAGAACTCTGCGCCGCCGGAGGGCGTTCCCACGGATGGGCGCCTTCGGACGACGCCGCTGACCCACGTGCTACATTCACGCCGAAACCGTCACGACCCGAGCAAGTTCTTCTCTATTGAAATCGTCTGCTTCTACCAACCCTCAGCAAACGTGAAAAATCACGCGAGAGCCGGGATACTACGTACGCCAGAACCAGGTCTGGTATCCACCAAATGACCGCTTCTGGCCGCTCAGCGATTTCCATCCGAAGGAACAATACCAACCTACAGGCTGGCGGCCAAATCTCGCGTACGTTGTGCGGCCGGCACCTCCCTGCATCCACTGGCATTCTGGCCCGACCAAAGCGGAGAAAAGTCACCGCTGCCGTAACCTTCAGCTTTTGCACGCAAGGGAGCAATTGCGGAGGTGGCCAAAGGAAAGGCAGGCAGAGCGGCGCTCATCGGCCCGAGTTCCTTTATCACACGGTTCATGATTGAACGCGCGGGTCGGCCGGTGAACACGTTTGTCAGCGCGGTGTGGTGGGCCGTCTCGCTTTTCAGCGCAGCACGATGCACCACGCTCGTGGTTGCTTCGGGGCAGAGCAAATAGGCCGTTCCGATCTGTACGCCGGCCGCTCCCAGCGTCAGTGCGGCGGCAACGCCTTTCGCGTCAGCGATGCCCCCGGCCGCAATGACCGGTGTCTTCACGGCCCTCACGATCTGCGGTACCAGCGCGAACGTGCTCACTTGGCGGGTCAGATCTTCCGACAGAAATGTGCTGCGATGTCCCCCCGCCTCTAGACCCTGCGCGATGATGGCATCGACACCGTGCGATTCCAGCCCACGTGCCTCTTCAACGGTGGTTGCCGAGGACAAGATCTTCGCTCCCCACGTTCGCACGCGTGCAAGCAGCTCGGGCGATGGCAAACCGAAATGAAAGCTGACGACTGCGGGTCTGATCTCGCTCAGCATATCGGCGGCTTCGTGACTGAAGGGGCCCCGCCCAGGGCCCACTGGCACCGTGCTCACGTCCAGACCATACTCTTGGTAGTACGGCGACGAGCTTCCGTCAAGAGGTGTGTAAATAAGTTCAGGCGGCCTTTCTGATGGTGTCATTATTTGTTCGTATTCCATCGGCGAATGCGACGCCGTTATAGATGTCTTTCAGTAGCTCGGTGGCGTTGAGCCGGCGGAAAGTCGTTTCAGCGACCATCATGATTTTCCAGATCAGGGCGGTGGCGTTATCGACTTTCTTGAACCGCTTGGCCGCATTGGTACGTAGCCGCACAGCGGCGAAGGGCGATTCGATCGGATTGGTGGTTCGCAAGTGGATCCAGTGTTCTTTGGGATAGCGGTAGAACGCCACCATGCGCTCCCAGTCGTGATCGAGAAGCTCAGCGGCGGCTTGGAAGCCTTGTTGACGGCACCAGCGTTGGAAGGTCGCTTTGGCCTTCTCCGCTTCTTGGCGGGTAGGGGCATAGGGGATCGGACAGAGCAGCGCTTTCGCTTCGGCCTGGCGTTTCTTCGGAAGCTTATCCAAGAGGTTTAAAATGCGATGATTCCAACAGCGCTGTTCCTCGGCCTCGGGATACACCTCGGCCAGTCCACCCCAAATCCCCAGATGTCCATCACCGACCACCAGGCGCGGTGCACGTAGGCCACGTTTCTTCAAATCCCGTAACACCGCCGACCAACTCTCGGTGGATTCCCGAAACCCGGGGGTGATGGCTAAAAAGGCCTTGCGCCCATCGCTCAGGCCCGCCACGACCACTAAGAGCGCGGCCTTCTCCTTCTCCAATCCCGCCTTGACATACACCCCGTCTACCCACAAATAAACGACCCCCAACTCCGCGAGAGGCCGTTGATTCCAAAGCGCATATTCCCCCGCCCACTTCGCTTTCAGCCGCGCCACCGAACCCCCCGAAAGCGGCGCCCCATCCCCGAGCAGCCCCCGCAGCGCAAGCTCAAAGTCGCCCAGGGATAACCCATGGAGATACAACGTGGGAAGTAACTCCGCCACCGTCTCCGTGCGGCGGACAAATAAAGGCAACAACCTGCTCTCAAAGCGCTCCTCCACCCCTCGCACCCGCGGCCTCGCAAGCTCCACCGTCCCACAGCTGAGGCCCAACTTCCGTACCTTCCCATACCCATTGCGGTACCCGCCCGGGCCGTCTATCTCCGCCCGACGCTCCGATTTCTCTCGCCCTAAGAACACGGTGACTTCCTCTTCGAGCAGATCTTGCAAATACCCTTGAATCCGCCCACGGACCCATTCCTCGAGATTCTCCCATACCACACTTGACCTACCCACTCCTTCGGTGCTTTGCTTCTTCATGGCGGTGTGCTCCTTTCTCTCGGGCCTGCCAGCCCGTTCTTTGTTAATTACTACAGAAAGGGTACATCGCCTTCACCTTTTTACACACCCTTTGATGGTACCTCTTGGCAGAGAAGGAAGGACTCAAAGGCAAGGTGCAGACCATCTACCTCGACCCGCGTTAAGGCATCAAGTTCGGCTCCAACTGGCAGGTGAGCACCCGCAAGCGTGAGGTGAAGGATGGCAAAGGCCGAGGACACCACGCGCCAGCGCGAACAGGTGCGCACCTTCCGGGATAGGTGGAAGCTGGAGTGCATTCTTACCTGGCCTACCTGCGCGACCGCCTCGTGACCGGTAGTGTGTTTGTGGCAGATCAACTCTGAAAACTCGCACTTGATGCGGAATGCTTGGAGGGGGGTTTGGGGGCCGCCGCTAATCCCACCGCGCCGCCGACGGCCATGGATTTCTCCAGCAGTAACGAGCCCTGACGACGGCTCGGCGGCCTCTCTTAGGCCGCGGTCGCCTGGGCCGATACTGTGGTGATGCGATCACACGAGAGGGTGCAGCAGCGCTCCGCCTGATGCCCAACAAGAAGACGTATCCGCATGCGCTGCAGCCCGGCCATGAGCTGCTATGGTACCGGATCAGGGAAGTGCTGGGACAGGGTTCTTTCGGTATCACCTACCTATGCCAGGATCTGAACCATCATCGTCTCGTGGTGATAAAGGAATACGCACCCGAGTATTTCGCGCGACGGGAGGATGGTCATAGGATGGTGCCCGGGTCCGACACGGATGCCGATTTCGTCCGAGGACTGGAACGATTCGTCCATCAGGCGGAAACCCTCGATCGATTCCAGCACCCGAACATCGTCCGGGTCATGGACGTGTTCGAGACCAATAACACGGCCTACATGATCATGGATTACGAGCGGGGCGAGAGTCTGGGTTCGGTGCTCACGCGTCAGAAGACCTTGAGTGATCTGGAGCTGTGCGGTCTCCTTCTTCCCGTACTCGACGGGCTGGAAGCGATCCATCGGGCGGGGATGCTCCATGGCAATCTTAAGCCCAGCAACATTTATATCCGGACGGACGGAAGCCCGGTTTTGCTCGACTTCGGCTGTACGCGGCAGGCACCCGGTACCCAAAGCAACGTCACCCCCCTAGCATCGCCCGGCTATGCCCCGATTGAGCAGTACACTCAGGGAAAACCAGGCCCTTGGACGGATCTCTACGGGCTTGGGGCGACCGGCTATCGGGCGGTCGTGGGCTCCGCTCCGATCGACGCACTGGCCAGGGCCGAGGCCATGCAAGCGGAGGCACCTGATCCATACGAGCCGCTGGGCGGACGAACAAAGGCACCCTATTCCCAAGCCCTGCTCAAGGGCATTGACCACGCGCTCGCGTTCGAATCGACGCACCGTCCACAAACCGTGAGCGAATGGCGCGAAGATCTCAAACTACATGCCACGCATACCTGGGCTATCAAGGTGAAGGACAGCTTCCGGACTTCGGTGGACCTGGAGGATATGCCCACCCTGCCCTCGACCCGCCGGCGCGGATCGGTAGTCAATCTGGGTCAGGACCGCGGCGGTGACGCGGTTTCGAGTCCACACTCCTCTCGCGCCACGGAGGAGATCGCCCCCGCGACGGCAGGGCACGTCAGCCGGTGGTTCGACCGCGGCAGAAACGTCGCGCTCGGCATAGTGACCGCCTTCGCTGGCGTTGGGTTGATGTTCGTGCTAGTGACAGACAATTCCGACCCCGCAACGCGAACTGATCGTGACATTGCCTACACGCCGCCGACACAGCAACCCGCGGTGGCTTCAAGTAACAAGCTGCGGCACACCCGACCCGGTCAGCCATCATCGGCCATCCAAGTACCCAAGCCTCAGCTCCTCGCCGGAGGTCAACCCGTGGCCAATGCGATCCCGATCCCGGTATCGACGGACACCCCGTCGTCGGCGGTCGACGCCAAGGAATCGGTGGCGGACATCCGAGATCGAAGCGAGGGGGGGCCGCCGCGAGTGCGCGAGTTGCCGAACGCTCTATCATCGGCAGTCCAGGGACAGGCCGATCCACCGGCGGTCGTGGATCCGCCCGGTGCTGGACAGCCGCGAAGCCAGGTGTCGCAGGATGGTCGATTGCCGCGGGTGTCAGATCTCCAGGCAACGGACGGCGCGTCGGCGTCATCCGAAACAAACGTCAGGACGTTCAACACCTCGACAACGACCAAACCACCCGTCGTAGCAACGGACGAAACCAAGCCATTGGGCCAGCGTGCGGCCCAAATCGCACAACTCCTCGCACAAGCCGGGCGAGATGTCGCGGCCCTGCGGCTCACGGTCCCTGCAAGCCGAAATGCATTTGCCAAGTACCAGGAAGTACTGGTGTTGGATCCCAAGAGCTCCCAAGCGCTAGACGGGATTGCATCCATTGTCGATAAGTATGTTCAACTTATCGACCGCGCCATTGAGACGCACAGATTCGGGCTCGCGGATCTCTATCTGCGTCGAGCAGTCACGGTTTCGCCGGAGGATCGGAACCTCCGCCGGGCCCGGGAAACCATGGTGGCTAAACGCTATCCACGAGGGGCAAAGGCAGCTTCACGTAGGCACTGACGCGGGGGAAGTGCGCCGATGAGCACGGTTTTCTCCTCACTTCCGCTGGTGAAAACAAACTTCTTGTAAGAATTCATCATGCGCGCCATGCCTTAACATTTCCTTCTACGTGACCCAGCCGACCAACACCGTGTCAAAAGTCCGGTACGCACGGTTGAGTTCTGCGTATATGTCGTCACCGACGCTAGTCACCCAGGCGCCGGGATCGTCCACTCGTCCGTTCAGGGTGGTCATCATTGCTAGTACTATTTTTCGCATGTGTTACTCTTTCCAGTTGAGTAAGAACCCATGCGTGAAGTGCGCTGCTTTCCCACACTGTGCGGGTTCCTGGTTAGGGCCGGCTCCGTATACATACACGTCGAGGTAAATTGAAAAGCTCTGGAGGCGGAGCTTGGTCATATCCTAAACGCCGTTACCATCTTCTCTGAAAGACAATCCTTCGGACTGCAAAACTCTCTTCACCTTTGGAATAGACGCCAATGTCGTCGAAGCGCCATTCGCCGTCGCAGGTGTATGCTTGCTTGGGGGATGGTGGCGTAGCTAAACCTAAACCGCAGTGACCGATCCGGACAACGGCCGAGCGACCAACGGCAGGAGGCGTTGCGATGCAGAATTCAACTTTGAACCTGCGATGGAAGCGACCCGCGGGAAGGTAGGGGCGCGTTAGCGCCCGAGTGACGAACCTCATGGTCCCGATGCTGCGCAACGCCGTCGCCGTCTCTATTTTGGTTGCTGGGATCACCGTGTTTCAAGATCGTCTGCTGTACTTCCCTGCGCGGTCCGCGCTCGGCGATATGGTTTCCGCCGGCCTGCGCGGGTGGCCCTCGCCGCGAAGTTTTCGTGGCCTGGTGGCGGAACCAAGAACTCAGGCCCGGGCCACGACCATCGTCTTTCACGGCAATGCCGGCCACGCCGGCCATCGGGCGTTTTACGCAGGAGTGCTCGTTCCGCTCGGCCTGCGTGTGCTCCTGGCGGAATATCCCGGCTACGGCCCCCGCGACGGCGACCTGGGCGAAAGCAGCCTGGTCGCCGATGCCGCGCGGACGATCGCGCTGGCCCACCGTGAATTCGGTGCACCGTTGCTCCTGATCGGCGAATCGCTTGGAGCCGGAGTAGCGGCCGCGGCCACTGCGCAGGAGCCACACAAGGCGGCGGGCCTGCTGCTCATCACGCCTTGGGATAGGCTTGAGCAGATCGCCGCTCATCACTATCCGTGGCTGCCCATGCAGTGGCTGCTGCGCGACCGCTACGACAGCGTCACGCACCTGGCGTCCTTTCGCGGGCCCGTGTTGGTGGCCTTGGCCGAACGGGACAGGATCGTGCCAGCGCGCTTCGGCAAGGCCCTCTTCGACACGCTGGCGGAGCCCAAACGGCTGATAGTGATTAAGGCGGCCGGTCATAATGATTGGCCCGGCCGTGTTGATGAACGCTGGTGGCGCGAGGCGCTTTCTTTCCTGCTCGGCGAGGCGTTTTGAAAAAGGCGCAGAGCGGCTAGACTGCGGAGCGTCGCCCGGCCGCCAAAAGCTGTAGCTCTGACACTGACACATCAATGTACCGTTCGCTTTGGAAGAGCACGACGTTTTCGGGGATCTCGACGGTGCGTTGTAGGTACCGGATAATAGTTTCCAGGCATGTTCGAAGCGCTCGCTTTGATGCAGGGCCCGTAGTGTCAAGATAGCGTCTTACAGGCTATCGTTCCCGAAATTCCATACGTGCGAGTTTCGAACCTGATCCGCATGTTCTGACATCAAGCAGCTTGCCAGAGTAGTGATGATTTAGCCTCCGAGAGTGGCAATCTCGATGACCTCACTTTTACTTACGTCGGGAACTCCTGGTCTGTAGTAGGACTCCGCAAGAGCCAGTGCTCGCGCTTCCAAACCGATGCATAAGTTGCGGACTGCTCAGCCATATATCCAGCCTATCAATGCGGTCGCTCCACTATTCCGACCCTAACGACCTGCGGCTAGCGAGGGTCGTAGAGCACCACCCCCGCGCCGCCTGACAGCAACAGCGTTACCCACAAGAAGAGCTTACGGATCATCTTCTATCGGGCGACCAGCGCGGCGATATCGGCGCCGACCCGCATGTCATCGTCACGACCAAAGCTGTGCTGGTGCACCCGTCCCTCGCGGTCGATGAGAATCAAACTAGGTGTGCCGCGCATGCCGTAGGCGCGCATGGTCACAGGCGTCTGCCCGGCCTCGTCCGGTTGGTCGACTGCGATGGGAAAGGTATATCGAAACTCGTGGATGAACGCATCCAGCGCCGTGGGTGTCATGGCCGCATGGTGTTCGAACACCGTATGCAGTCCTACCACCGCCACGTCCTCGGCCGGGAACATAGAGTGGATCTTCTGCGCCTGCGGCAGACCGTGCAGGACACAGCCCGGACAGAGCATCTGGAAGGCATGGAGCACAACGACTCTCCCGCGCAGATCCGCAAGACACAGTGGCTTGTCCGTGTTGAACCACGCCTGCACCGTCCATTCCGGTGCCGGCAACCGATCATCCTGTGCCATACCTACCTTCGTTCCGACGCGCTTCTGCGACTCGCCCTGGCGGCGTGCCTTAATCGGCAGCCGCTCGCCCCAAGAGTATAATAAGAAATGTTACCGGATTCTGCGACACCATCGAACTAGCTGTCCACCCGTTCCTTCCACCGAGTCGATGGGCTGCATCGGTCGAAAACCCTGGTAGCTCAGGGGATAGAGCATCCGCCTCCTAAGCGGGAGGTCGCCGGTCGAGTCCGGCCCAGGGCACTAATATAATCAGATAGTTAAATGATTTTATATAAATGCTTACGATCGCAACGATCGCAAAATTATCCTAGCTACGCGCCATGACATTCGGCACTTTTCCGTCCGAGCGCTCGACACCCCAGGCGAAATCGCAGGAGCCGCGACGGCGATTGCGCAACTGCGCCAGTCGATCACATGATGCGGCAGTGGTACGCGGGCACTGGCGATCCTTCGATTGGCCCATGATGGTTCGATTGCATCTGTTGCCGAGCAAATATCGGCGGCCCGTTCCTCGGTGTATCGATGGCAAGCCACCTATCGAGTGACCACGCTCGCGGTCAACGAAGGATATCGAGAAGTGTTGAAAGAGAAGGCCGAGCTTACGGACCGTGTCAAGGCGTCATGGCCATTTTCTCGCTCGCATACAGCGCACTGTTTGCACGAACGGTCAGTCCAGCAAAGAAGTCAGCTACGCATTGATAGCACTGGCACCTCGGAGGTACGAACCACCCGTTCCGCGACGCTGCCTATCAAGAGGTGGGCAAGGCCTGTTCTACCGTGGGTCCCGATCACGATGAGATCTGCGCCACGCTTTTTAGCTGCACGGGTGATCTCGACATAGGGTATGCCTTCATAAAGCGCGGTGGTGATCTTGACAGAGGGATCGGCCGGCTGCCTTATGAACTCATCGAGCTGCCGTTGCAGTCGATTTGACAGCTCGGTTTCGAAAGCAGGTATGAGCTCATATCCACCCTCGGCCAGTGTATAGGCTGGTAATTGGAAGACATGGATCACATCCAGCTCGGCACCAAGTTGGCCAGCCAGGGCAAGCCCGTATTCGAAAGCGCGTTTGGAGGTCTCAGAAAAATCTACGGGACAAAGGATGCGACTAATTGTGATCATGGCAACTCTCTCCAACGGTTATCGGGAGCATGGGGTGCCGCGCTGCGTATATCTGGCGTGGTATATCAGCACCCGCTCACCTCGCGCGCCCATCCAGGATGGCGATGAGCCGCGCAGACAAAAGCGCCCGTACCTCGCCATAGCGTAGCCAGCGATACTCATCATGCTCCGGGCGGCTGAGTTCCTCACTGACCGGCAATGTGCCTCCTGCTTCGCCGACCGCAGCGAGATAGTACCGCGCCACCTTACCGGCACCGTAGGACGGCCAGGAGATTCCATGCCTCTAGGCTACACCCGTATCTCAGTGGATGCCTAGCTGCCCCCCAGACTGCGAATTGAACGGCGTTCGTTATAAACAGTCCGACGAGCGCAGCGAGTCGAATACACACCGTCCGAGGCGACCAAGAAATTCCATCCGCGTAGGCTACACCGTAATTGCATTGCGCGGCTAGTCTCACCTTCTATGTCCAGAAAAACCGCGACGAATAGTTTTTGCCGATGACAGTCGTCGAGTTGCTTCGACCGTGCACCGCGAGATGATCTTCATCAACGATCGGGCGGCATCAACGTCTTGGCCGGCCCAGTTCCCACCTATCGCTGGCGGGTTGTGCGAATTGATGTGCGGGAAGTCCCACCCTCGCAGTGACATTCTCGATCCACCGCTCCTCGTATTTCGCCGGTCGAACAAGTACGCTCCAGTAGCCAGAATCACCGCGACAGGTTCTCCGCGCACGGCGATGCGTTGCGGACCTCAACGGCCGCTTTCTTGATTACTTCGTTCAGATGCCCGTAGGCCTCCTGAAGCTGCCACTCGGTCATTTGTCACTTACCATGAGACAGCTCCGGTAGCATTAGCTGGACGATCGGCTAATTTCTCAGGGCTGCTCCGAATCGGCATCGGTCGTTTCGATAGGGTAGTCCATCCGTGCACGACGCGGTGCAGGCGTGGCGCGCCGTCTGTAAATGTTATGCGTGAGATCTGAATCACGCAGCGGTGGTGGTGTGGGCTTGAGCACGACTAGCCCGTTTGCAACCATGGCTAGCAACGTTTGAAAACCGTGTTCCAAGATAATGATGCCTGGATGCCGGTCCACTTCGGGATAAAGATTGCCGAAACAGGTAAGGCCCAAGGGGTGACCCTTGCGTAACTCGGCATTGATACCGGCAAACCTCTCAGCCAACGCGGCTCCCTGCCGCTGAAAGGCGAAATGAGCGTAAAGTCTTGAACGCGGAGTGAGTCGATCGGGATGTTCTAATACACAACCCAGGTCGGTAATGCCTTCACCGATCATAAGGATACTTTGCGGCGCAAGCTCATATTGTTCGTGCACAGCCCGTAGAGGGCCTGGGTGGGGCTTGGAGTCTTTATACGGACGCAGCAGATTTATGAAGGCGCGCTGATCAGTCGTGGCGTTCGGCCAGTCAAAGTGTCCTTCCAATTCCTGAACAGAGCTTGAGCGACTCCAGATTTCCTGGATTAGATCGGGATTCTCTCCCGCCCTAATCATACGGTTGACCGCGTGCTCGGGTGCGGTAGCGGTGAAGATGCCAAACGCAGTTCTGGCGGCACGTGCAAGGATAAGAAAGTCTTCGGCCCCAGGGAAAAACCGGAAAGACTCTTCGCAAGCCGCCAAAAGACCAGGAATGGACGCCAAGAACTGAGCGTTCGCGACCTGGTGCTCGCAGTGCTGGGGCGTTGCTCCGAGCGTACGTCATCGCTACCCGACGCAAGCTGTCTTCCGGATTGTGCAACAAAACCTCGACGCCAACTTCCGCTCTGACCACCATGGCCAGCTCGCGGGTCAACCCTGTATAACAGCCAGCATGGTCCTGTTGCAACTGATCGTGGAACCAGGCCGCCAACAACTCGAATGCTTGGAAGGCGCTGTAGGACGACATTCTGGTACCGTCGAGATCGGCGAGAATGTAACGAATGACCCAGGGATTAGCCCTCGTGGGGGCTTTCGGATCAGCGAGATATCGATCGGTCATGACGTATCCAAAAGTGTTGTCACGTCAGTCTACGCCTTTGGGTTATCTAAGGCTTCCTCTCGTACACTCAAAGCCAATAACCCCGTGTCCAGAAGGCGATCGGGGCCAGACGGCGGACATGAGCGGTTGCTGCGCCGTGCGATCGCCATGGCCCAGCGGGTTCCAGGGTTCCCGTTCGCTGCGGTGATCGTGCGGCGGGCTACGGGCAACATCATTGCGGAGGCCTATAATCGCTGGTCCAAGAGTCCGACGTCATGTCGAGATACGGCGCTGCCCACCGCTCGATTGACTGGATCACGCTGGATCTGTACACCATGGCCGCGCCCTGTGCGATGTATCAAAGCACGGTCGAACCGGCCGGGATCCGTAATGTCTATTACGGGAGATCAATTCCGTACTTGCGAGCCACTTGGCTGGAAGCAAATAGAGAGAGCTGTGCGCAGGAGGTGGCTATGGCGCCACTCCACCTCACCGGTCCAGAGGCTCTCGTCTCTCTTTTAGAAGCCACAATGTCCGAGGGAGGAGAACTAGCGCTCCCTGGTGAGCACGAGGAGCACGCGGCCTACTGCCGCGCTCGGTCCCTACGGGGAACCGACGAAATCCATCTTCCCAATCTCGACACCCCCGTGGCGCAAGATGGCGTAAACGGTCGTGATGTGGAAATAGAAGTTAGGTAGCACGAAATGCAAGAGGTAAGGCAGACCCTTGAAGGTTAGCGTTTTGGGGCCCAAGGTCAGTATGATGTCTTTTTCTTCGGTCCGGTCGATTTGTTCCGGTCTGAAGGCGTTGAGGAAGGCAATGGTCTTCGCTATGCGAGCCTTGAGCTCGGGAAAGGTAGTCTCCGTGTCGTCATATTTCGGCGGCTCCTGGCCGGCCAGCCGGGCGGCACACCCCTTGGCCATATCGGAAGCTATTTGGACCTGCCGCGCCAACGGGAACATGTCCGGGTAAAGCCGCATATGCACGAATACGCCCGGGTCAATCTTCTTGGCTTCGGCGTGCGCAACGGCCTTGTCCAAGATCCGATCACAGTTCGTGAGCATGCGAATGAAAACCGGGATCGAAGCGTCATACATCGAAATTGTCATACCGCGCTCCCCTCAAGTCTTTTAAGTCGTGCCCGGGTAAGTGTACTCCGAATTGAACTCGGAGATCGCGCACTCCCGTTATACGGAAAAATGTTCCTAGTCGGTGGTCTTAGGATTGGTGTTGTCGTCTCGTTACACTTGGCATTCGGACATCATGGCGACGCCGTTCCATCACTGCAACTCCCGGTTAATGTCTGCTGTCATACATGCCAAGCCGGTTACGCTATTTACGCGATGGGACGGATTCATCGGGAGCGGTCTTTTCGAAGCGCTTAATCGATGATCGCACTGTTGCTGGGATCGGAGTGCCGGCTTGTTTTTCATAGTCAAACCAGACAGTGACGGCGTGGGAGCTGAGTATCAATCCATCGCTCCCTCTCTTGAATATAGCCGCGACCAGCTCTGCACTGCTGGTGCCCAATCGACTGATTCGCGTCGCCACTTCTATGGAGCATGGGAACTGTAACTGCTGGTGGAATGTGCATTGGATGTCAGCCAGGATCCAGCCTTGCTTCAAGGCCGGGGTGAATTGCAAACCCAAGACCTCATCGCAGTAAGCAACCCGACCACATTCCAGGTAACCGATAAGCGCAACGTTGTTAACATGACCCAAGGCATCCAAATCACCCCATCGTACGGGCAGTTCGTAGAAGTGTACAAAATCAGTTCTTTGCATTGGCCAGGTTCAGCAAGAGTGTCGGCACCCGTCGAGTCAGTGTCCTAGGAATAAGGCCAGCCCTCATTTCCAGTCTCAGAACACGCACGGGGGCAGGAAGGACGTATACCGCGATTCGTATCACCGCTGCAAGCGCCGCACGTCAGGCGAACGAAATCTGGGGTGGTGCGCGCCAGTGAGTTTTTTGGGCGTCATGGTTATTGGGATCGAGGTCGTGACGGGTCTATGTAAAATCCGACTCAAACTCTTACCGGTGTCGCGAATACTCCGTTACCGTGCACCTATGGGCAAATGTGTGGGGTAGTCGGTGAGGTCACGACACCGTAGGCGTTCAGAATGGTGCCATCGAAACCGCTGTGAACACGATATTGATTGTAATAGATTAGGCAATCGGCAAGCTTCTGCCAAAGGTCGCGGCGATTCATAACAGGATTTGGCCGAGGAACTCCCGGAGCTGTTTGATCCTGATCGAAGAGTCTGTTACACGGGATGGTACAGACTACGGCGAACGTGAGGTCTCATTGAGATCTAAGGCCGCACAAGTCAGGCGGAAGTTAGAAGCAGGGAAGTCCGTGATCCCCTATAACACTGAGGACAGCAGTACTGCGATTGTGATGAAGGAGTTGGTACCCGATGAAGTGAAATCAGATATCTCGGATGACCTATAATCGCGTTATTGTTTCTCCGATTTGCCAGTACCGCGAGAGAGGCGTGCCAGAATGAACAACTCAAACGAACCGATGAAGGTAGTTGTTGATCTTCAGATGCCGTTCTTGTCGATCGTCACGCTAATGGTGAAATGGGCGCTAGCGTCAGTTCCTGCGATTATCATACTCGCAACGATTTTCGGTGTTGTGCCTCGGTTGGTGGGCGGAGTCATGGAACACGATGATGATGCGTTCGTTTCAGATTGGTGTTTGGTTCGTCGAGTCATTCCATGAAAACCAGGATTCGAGAGCGACTGATTATCGCCGCCATGCTGGCGGTGGCTTTGCCAGCGACGGTGCAGGCCGCAGATGAAGCCAAGCCTGTTCAGCGGTACACATTTTCTTGGCCGCTTTCGAGCGATCCGGCTTCTGTGCCTCGCGGCGGCACGACGCGGGGACCGGAGGTCGAGCTGGATAGGGAACCTTCGAGCGCTTGGAAAGCATTGCAGGAGGCCAACCTAACGCCCTTCGAGCGCGACCGCCGCGCCATTTTGGCTATGGCGGGCGGCTACCGTGTGACCTTCGACTTCCTCGAGACCGTGGATTTCAAGCCTACGCCCACCCGCGACCGTCCCTATCAATCCTGGGGCACCGAGTACGTCTATGTCGGGGAGGAACGCGGGCACTTCATCAGCTTGCAGCATGTGCTGGTCATGCGGGTCATCGGCAAAGACGGTAAAGTCACCGAGCCGTTTGTCACCAAGCATTGGCGGCAGGACTGGTCGTATCAGGATGACACGCTGATTGAATACCTCGGGCGGGAAACTTGGCAAAAGCGCAGGATTTCCAGGGGCGATGCCGCCGGATCATGGACGCAGGCGGTGTACCAAGTTCGACGACTCGCCGCGCTACCAGAGTTTTGGGCGCTGGCAACATGCTGACGGCGTCTCGACGTGGATCGGCGGTCAGACCTGGCGACCCCTGCCGCGACGCGAGTGGAGCGTGCGTAAGGACTACGATGTGCTGATCGGCACCAATCGTCACACGATCACGGCCCGCGGCTGGGTACAGGAAGAGAACAATTTGAAAGCGGTGTCCAGGGCGCCAGGCGCGCTGCGTGCATCGCAGCCTTACCTCGCCCGGGAATATGGAGTCGCCCGCTACGACCGCATCAAGAACTTCGATTTCAGCGCAGGAGACCGATACTTCGAGCGGACGGGCCCCTTCTGGGACGCGGTGCGCAAAGCCTGGGAGCAGCGGTTCGCCGCCGCCGGGCGTATCACCCTGAAAGCGCCGGTCGACCAGGCAAATCTCTTCGAGCCGCTATTCCAGCAGGCCCAAAGGCTGGCAAACGGCGAACAGATCGATTTCGCCGAACAAGCGGCCTTCATCGACAAGACACTCGACTCCATGATCCGGCCGGATCCCTTGGGGGCCGCCAATGGCGCAGCCGATCACGCGGCGAACCGATACGCCGAAGCGATAGGAAAATTGGAAAATGTGGCTGATTAGAAACCGAGTGCGGCCCATTCGTTTGGAGTTAGTTCGGAGCCGCGCATGGCCTTCCTGCGTCCGCTAAGCAGCGCCAAATAACAAGATGCCTTCAGCACATGGGCAATATTCTGATCGGCACAACCTCTGGACCGGCAAGACGCTGGTCGATTCTGGCCTGTTCTACCCAGGGACCGCCAACACAGAAGCGAGGCTGCGCTACTACGCCAGCCGATTTCCCATTGGAAGGTGGATAGTTCCAATTACGGCATGCCCTCGGAGTATAACTCGAGGTTATGGGTCGAGCGCAGGGCCTTTCGACGCGATCCTTTTTGCCCGACTCTCCAGCCTCCGCAGCGCTTGACGCGGCGCCCGTGCGGCTGCCAGGATCGCGCCCCGAGGCTGGATGCGATCAAGGGGTACAACGGCTATCGCGTCCATGAGGGCATCGAGGGTGTCGCGCCAGAGGAGCGAGGCAGCAGTAGCAGACGGCCATCACTGCCATTGAACGCGTTTTGTTGGATGTCGCATTATCATGGTCTATTCAAAACACCTGTGGCGGCCTAGACTTGGATTTCGCCTAATACGTGTACCGGGGTCGGTTGCTCAATGCAATCAACATGGCGACTGTGCTTCTCCAAGTAGCAAGTCCCATCGCCTTTTCCGTTTCTTTAAGAATAAATAAACTCCGGCGGAGGAAGAGACCATGCATGTGACGTTTGATGACGCGCAGCAAGCCATTGCAGCAGCCCTTCGAAAGGCAGAACGACTCGGCACCCAGATGTGTATCGCAGTGGTGGACTCCGGGGCGAGTTTGAAAGCCTTCGCTCGGATGAACGATGCCTGGGTCGATATTGCTATCAAGAAGGCGAAGACTGCCTGTTTCTTCGGTATGCCTACCGGTCAGATCGGCAGGCTGTCCCAGCCAGGCGGATCGCTGTTTGGGATTGAGCATTCCAATGAGGGACTAATTACCTTCCCCGGAGGGCTTCCTATCGTGAACAAGGAAGGCGTTCTCATTGGGGCGATTGGGGTCAGCGGCAGTTCAGTCGAAAACGATCATCTGGTCGCGAAGGCGGGCGTTGAGGTCATTGGCCTTTCCGACCTGCCAGCGCATCCGTGGCGGACCTAAGCACAACGTCAGAAGGAGGAATCCTCATGTCCAAAGAACACTTTGATAAAGCAGCGGTGGTGGCGAAGTTGAATCAGATCCTGGAGATGGAGCTGGCAGGGGTGGTCAGGTACACCCACTATTCGTTGATGGTCTTCGGTTATGGTCGCATTCCCATCGTCTCCTGGCTTCGCAATGAAGCCGACGAAGCCCTGATGCACGCCCAAGAAGCGGGTGAGATGATCACCCAGCTCGGTACACATCCCTCCCTGGGCATCGGTCCTTTATTGGAGACGCATAAACATGACATCGGCGATATCTTGCAGGAGTCGCTCCAACATGAAATGGCCTCCCTGCGGCTGTATTACGAGCTGCTGGATCTCGTACGCGATCGCTCGGTGTTCCTGGAAGAATACGCCAGACGTCTTATTGCTGCGGAAGAACTGCACGTGGGAGAGGTTGACAAGATGTCACGAAAACCTGGAGAGGTGGCAGCGTTCGTTGCGGATTGATGTTAGAGACGCGTGGAATACTCGGTGTCCCGATCCAGGATGAGATTCCGCTTGTCGAGTAGGAACCCGTCCACAACGTCAGTGAGATTATGGGCCACTTGTATCATAAAAAGCTCGTTTGGGTACTGCTGGGTTTGTGAGTTGTCAAACAGGCTCGTCCTCGGTCTGTCATTGGGGAGTTTCGGACCGTCAGCCATCGCCGCCATTCGAACCCGCCTTCGTCTTTGTTCGCCATCCACGCGCCCGCAGATATGTGATTCGTGTGGCCGACGATGGAACGGTCCGGGTGACCATTCCGCGGTGGGGCTCGAAGCGCGAGGCTGCGGCATTCGCGGACCGGGAGCGGGTCTGGATAGAGAAGCAGAAGCAACGGCGTGGGGAGCAGCGCCTGCGTCCGAAACCCACGACGATATCGCCGGAAGTCGAGCGCGAACTCCGAGACCGCGCGAAGCGCGAGCTGCCCGCCCGCCTTCTGGAACTCGCCGCCCTGCACGGCCTTACGGTCACTCGGATAAGCGTTCGCAACCAACGCTGGCGGTGGGGCTCGTGCTCGCGGAAGGGCCGTATCTGCCTGAACTGGCGCCTTGTGCAGATGCCAGATTCAGTCCGCGACTATGTGATGATCCACGAGCTGATGCATCTGAAGTGTATGGACCACTCGCCGAAGTTCTGGAAGCTTGTCGCGGGGGCTTGTCCGGACTTCAAATCGGCTCGCGCATGGCTGCGGGCAATCCGGAATCTTTGAGATCACAGATAAACCGTCACATATAGCTTAGCGACGCCATTTCGGTGTAGGGTGATAGAGAGTCCTCAACACGCTAACGTCATTTCATGATGTCTCCTCTAGTCCGCACGTGGGTGGGGAGTCCCGCGTATCGTCGGGGAACTCCGTAAGCTCGGGATCCATGTGGCGAAATCCACCGTGGAGAAGTACCGCCTCAAACATTCCAGCCACCCTCCCCTACCTGGAGATCGTTCCTAGCCAATCATCTCGCTGACTTGGTCGCCATCGACTTCTTCGTGGTCCCGACGATGGATTTCAAGATTTTGTACGTGCTCGCGGCACATCGTCGTCGCCAAGTGATCTACTTCAATGTCACGGAGAGTCCGACTGCCCAATGGGTCGCACAACAAATGGTTGAGGCCTTTCCTTGGGAGACGGCACCCCGCTACTTGCTTCGCGACCGTGATGCGATCTATGGCGAGTGCTTTCGCCGACGCGTCCACAGTCTCCTCATCAAAGAAGTGATCACAGCACCCCGGAGCCCGTGGCAAAATCCGTATGTGGAGAGGATCATCGGTAGTATCCGGCGCGATTGCCTGGACCACGTGATGGTTCTCAACGAGCGCCACCTGAAACGGATCATCACAAGCTATTTCGAGTATTACCATCAGTGGAGAACTCACCTCGGTCTAGAGATGGACACACCGCACAGACGAGATGTTCAAACTCCTGCTCAAGGCAAGGTCATCGAAGTTCCGGATCTCGGTGGTCTACATCATCATTATCTAAGACTTGCAGCGTGAGATCGGACACGTAGATCGATGCCAAACTCGCGCGTATGAGTTTTCGGGAACCACAATGTCCCAATACTCCTGAAAGTGGTAGCGAAAACCCATTCGATTTCGTGATGTATTACTTGCGCTAAAAGTTCATAATCTGAAGTCGCAGGAGCGTTGAAAGCGCCGACAGTTAGAGTAGATAAAGAGGACGCGAAAGTAGCAAGAAGCGCTTTTCAACAATCGCTGAAAATTCATAGGAGGAGTTATGGAAACTACAAAAAACGCAAAAGTCGAACCGGTCGACATGAAGCTCGAAGTCGTGGTGCTCGGCGTTTCCGACGTCGACCGCGCGAAGGCGTTTTACGAGAATCTCGGCTGGCGGCTCGACATCGACATCGCGGCGGGCGACTTCCGCGGCGTGCAGATGACGCCGCACAACTCGGAAGCCTCGATCATCTTCGGCAAGGGAATCACGTCGGCCAAGCCCGGCTCGGCGGACAGCCTGGTCCTCGCCGTCGACGACATCGACGCCGCCCGCGACGACTTGATCGCCCGCGGCGTCGACGTGAGCGAGGTCTTCCACTACGCCGGCGGCCCCTTCAACAACGCCGTGGAGAACCCGCGCGTCGGCGGGCGCGACCCGCAAGGTCGTTCCTACTTCTCGTTTGCCTCGTTCGAGGATCCGGACGGGAACGGCTGGCTGCTCCAGGAGATCCGGACGCGGCTTCCCGGCCGCGAGTGGAAGTCGACGCGGGCGCTGGCCACGGACGTCACGACCCTTGCAGAGCTCCTCCGCGAGACGGCGGAGCACCACGACCGCTACGAGAAGACGCACGCCGAGCACCACTGGTCGGACTGGTACGCGCCCTACCTGAGCGCGCGTCAGAACGGCAGCAGTCCGGAGGAGGCGGCAGCCGCCGCCGACCGCCACATGGAGGTGTTTCTTCAGGTTCTTCCCCAATGACCGCCGGGGAAGACCATGACCACCGCAACCACACTCTCTGACCCTTCGCGAACCCCGGCTCCTCGGCGGCCCGGCGTCGCTTCGGGTAAATGAACGATCAGACGGTGATGGGACCGCTTGCGGAGTTGCCCGGCTGGTTGCAAGCGGCCGGCTGGGGAGCCCTGTCTGCATCCGGCCTGCTGATCGGGGCCGTGGGCGGCTACTACACGTCGCTTCAGCACACCACCATCGCCCGCGCGATGACGTTCGCAGCCGGCGTACTTCTGGCTGTGGTGGCGGTGGACCTGGTGATCAACGCGCGTGGCGCGGCAAGCCTGCACTGGACGGTCACGGGTCTGCTATGCGGCGCGGCGGTGTTCAGTTCCGTCAACTGGCTACTCTCCCGCCGCGGGGCACAGCATCGAAAACGCTGCGGCGAATGCGTGGAGCAGCCGGAAGAAGAGCGGCAGCCCGGGAGCGGGCTGGCCATCGCGGCCGGCACGTTCCTCGACGGCGTTCCCGAGGGGGTGGTGCTGGGGTTGAGCGTGCTGCACCACGGCGCGCCCGGCCTGGGGACGGTCGCGGCGTTCTTCCTGGCGAACGTCCCGGAAGCCCTATCGAGCAGCGCCGGAATGCGGCGGGCGGGACGGTCCGCGCGCTACGTGTTTGGCGTGTGGATTGGAATCGCCTTGATGATCAGCCTCGCAGCGGCGGTTGCCGGGCTTGTGCTCCGAGGCACCGGGCCGGCGGTCCGGGGGACGGTCGAGGCGTTCGCAGCGGGCGCGATCCTGGCGCTGGTCTCGGAAACGATGATCCCGGAGGCGTTCCACGGCTCGCCGCAGTTCAACGGCCTGCTGCTGGTCGTCGGTTTTGTGGCCTTACTGATCCTGCTGGCACTCAGCCACTGAAGTCACTGCTGAAGGACTCGGTCATGCCCGGCACTGAGCTGCTCGCACCCCTCGGCTGCGGGGTCACCACGGGCGCGGGCGGCTGACACGGCCCGCAAGGGATACATTCACCACGCTGCCTGGCGGTCTCGGTGCGCCGGAATGCTCTGGTCCTTCTGTCGAGAACCCTTCACGCAGCCGTGGGAGGAAGAGAGCAAGACGAATTCGTAGTATAGTCTGTCGATCGAGGAGATTGGACATGGCGTCCGCAACCCCTCGGGAGGCACGGTGTCGATCCACTGGTTCGGGTATGTCGGTACAGCCCTCGTGATCGTTGCGTATCTACCGCAGATCACCCACCTCATTCGTGAGAAGTGTTCTGCAGGCATAAGCTTTGGTGCCTATGCCATCTGGGTGGTGGCTGCAGTTCTCTTGCTTACCTACGCTATCCTCACGCGCGACCCAGTCTTCATGGCGCTTCAAAGCTACCAGGTCCTCGCGACTGGCCTCATTTGCTTCTACTCCAAGCGCTTTGCGCACAACCTTTGCGAAATCCACGGCGGCTCCGCCCAAGTGGAGCCTCCGCCTAACAAGGCCTGTGCTGGACCATGAGAGGCGGTAGGCGCTCGTCGAGCAGCAGCGCGTTTTCACTCACCGCTGCCGAGGAAGAGAGTTCGTCCGGTGCCGGGTCCACGCTGCGCCACCGCGGATCTGGCTTCTCAGCCCGTCGAAGCGAGCCGACGCCGGACGATGAGGTTTCCGACAGAGACCTGCACCGGCTTGTTGTTCTGATTCAGCGTCATGGTCTTCACCTTGATGACGCCTTGATCGGGGCGCGACTTGGAAGGCCGTACCTCGAGCACTTCGATGTCTAGAGGCAAGGTATAGTCCGGTCGTGCGGGGTTCGGCCAGCGCAATTCGTCGCATCCGACGCCGACGATGCCACCCACGGGCTTCAGCTCGCTCTCCACGAGCAGACGCATGGTCATCGCCGCAGTATGCCAGCCGCTCGCGGGCCAAGCCCTTGAAAACTGACCCTCGGGCGGCGTCTTCGTTGAGGTGAACGGCTGGGGATCGAATTCGGCGGCGAAGGATTTGATTCGCTCGCGATCGACCTTCAACTGCCCGCAGGCGAACTTCTAGGTGAGTCGCGCGGCGAGGCATGCATGGCGTGGAGCGCAATCCGCCACGCAGCCTACCCCCCTTGCCAGGGCTCGCCCTCCGGGGCACCACGGCCGAGCTTGTCGGGCAGCGGCTCGCCCTCGGGCGTAAAGTCCAGAGACACGGAGTTGATGCAGTAGCGCAGGCCCGTGGGCGGCGGGCCGTCGGGGAACACGTGCCCCTGGTGGCTGCCGCAGCGGGCGCAGAGAAGCTCCGTACGCGCCATGCCCTAACTTGAGTCACGCTCTTCACGCAAGTGATCGTCGTCGAAGGGCGCCGTGAAGCTCGGCCAGCCGGTGCCGCTTTCGAACTTTTGCCCGCCCAGGAACAGTGGCAGGCCGCAGAGCCGGCAGGTGAAGACCCCCGGACGCTTCTCGTCCAGGAATGCGCCACAGAACGGCGCCTCCGTGGCGTGACGGAGCAGCACATTGGCTTCTTCGGCCGTCAGATCCGCTTCTAACAGCTTGCGCTGCTCCGGGGACGGAGGGATCAAATCAAATCCCGAGCCGGAATGTGCGGCCATTACTGCACCTCCTCGTCCTGATGCTCCTTATACGCCTGAATCGTCTCGATCTTGGGCTGGGCCACGGCGTGGATATAGGGCTGATCCGGGTTCCGCGCCGCGTAGTCGTGGTGATAGTCCTCGGCGACGTAAAACGTCTGCAGCGGCACAAGCTCGGTGGCGAGCGGCGCATCGAACACGCCCGCGCGCTCGATCTGGTCCATGTAGAGTTCGGCCACCTCGCGCTGCATATCGTCGGCATAGAAGATCGCCGAGCGGTATTGCCGGCCCACATCGTTGCCCTGGCGGTCCGCCTGGGTGGGATCATGGGCGATGGCGAAGAACACCTTCAGGATCTCGCCGAGGCCGATGCGGCCTGCGTCGTAGACCACTTCCACCACCTCGGCGTGGTCCGTGCGGCCGGTGCAGACGGTCTTGTAGTCCGCCGTCGCCGCGGTGCCACCGGCATAGCCCGGGCGGACGTTCGTCACCCCGTCCAGCTCCTTGAACACGGCCTCCACGCACCAGAAGCAGCCGCCGCCCAGCACGATGGACTTCTCCCCCTCCCCTTTGGTGTCAAGCTCGGCCGCAGGGAAGGACCAGGGGTCGATGGTCAGGGACATGGGCGAACTCCGAAACGATTGCATGCGCGAATCCGCTGGTACGCCCCGCAGCGGCACAGGCCGTAGCGTCGGGTCGATCGGGGTCGGATCGAGGCACGGGAGACGCAGCAGAGGGGTGAAGGCGTGCACGTCCGATAAGATCGCGTTGGGTCAATTCGGAGCTTTATCGGGACTACGCTCCTCTCGGTGGTGCGGGGAGACAAGTGCGCCGCGCCTCAGGTCACATGTGCGACCGTCACAACGAGCTTTCCGCGCCCCCGTCTCTCCCTCACTTCTGCTGTGTATGCCGCGGAGGCCTGAGTAAGCGGCAACACAGCATCCACCACTGGATGGAGATCGCCCGACTCCAGCAGGTCTCCAATGCGGATCAACTGTTCATGATTCGGCTCGACGATAAAAAATGCCTGCTTAACTCGGTTGTCGGTGGTCGTCTCGCTCTCCGCGGCGATCGTGATCATTCTTCCGCCAGGTTTGAGGACGTCCCAGGAACGCTGCAGCGTGTCCCCGCCGACCGTGTCGAAAACGACGTCCATTCCCGAGACGTTTTCCTCAAAGTGCACTGCGCGGTAGTCAATCACCTGTTCGGCTCCCAACTCTGTGACGAAGTTAAGGTTCCGCGCGGACGCGGTAGCTGCTATACGCGCGCCACGAAATCGAGCGCGAAGATGCCAACCGCACCTGCTCCGCCATGCACCAGTACGTGCTCTCCAGCCTGTAGTCTCGCGCGATCGAACAACCCCTGCCTACCCCGTGCGCGGACGTAGCCGGCACAGGCTTGTCGCACAGCCACTATGCTTCGCGGCAGCGCTCCTGCCTCTCGCGGTAGTAGACGGGGCCGCCTGTCTCGGCCATGACGGTCGTGAGCAAGGTATAGATTCTCTCACCGTGACTTCTTTGCATTTGGCAAAGACGTTTTGTCTGACATTTGGTTGCGGCCAGAGGGCGCGCTAGGAATTTCAAACGCCCTTTTTCGGCAAGCGGAAGAGTACGGATGTACCCGCGGGTTGTCAACGACGCGATCAGTCGGTCCAGGATGCGGGATGTTTCTGACCCAGCCGTCCGAGGCGCCCGGCTCCGGGGGGCGTTTTGGCCTCGCGCGTGTCTGTGGCGAGGTCCAAATTCTACGAGAATTTCCACGCTGATTGCAGTCTTGTGAATCATAACCGAGTGGCAAGGTTGTGGCATGCGAGAACTCTTCGTCCTCCTTGCACATCTCTGCGAGACGCTGGCGAACCTTTGTCGACCCGGTGGACTTTATGCGGTAGCGGCCGAGTCACTGACGCCCCAGTTCGACTACAAGCTTGCGTGGTTCGAGCGGCTGCTCCAGCATGCCAAGCGTCTGTTGGCGTCCCATCAGCCGGTGGTGCTCGCGGGCGACTTCATGCCGACAAGTTCATTGTCATCGTCAGGACGGCAGGTCACGACCTTGCGCGTCATCAACTTGCGTGGCTTGGGGATCGCGCCCATCGGCAACAACTTTTAAAAGCCAGATCGCGATCGGTCACGATGCCGACTAATTTTTTAGCCTGGTCGTTTTCGATGACAGGAATCGGACCGATGTTTCGTTCTTCATCAATTGCGCCGCCCTTGCCACCACGTCGGTTGACAAGCAATGAATCGGTTCGTCGCCCGTTGCACACAGATTGTCGTACGATGTCTAACAGTGTCTAACGACGTCCCGCAAGCCCAAATTCGTGAAGTTTTTTCGTCCGGCGGAGAGCTAAACCTAGCAGTGTAATGAGTGAATTAGATGCTCTAGGGTTAAACCATGCGACAGGTCCTCATATCCCGCGGGGAAGACAATTATTGGGTTGCAGAATGTCCGAGTCGCCCTGGCTGTATTTCTCAAGGCCCGTAGAGCGCCCCCTATGAGGGCGAGCTTGTCCAGCGGCGCCGAGCCCTTACAGACTTACCCAGACCGTGCCACCGAGCATTCAGGCATGGAGGATAACGGCGGTTCTTCCGACTGGATCAAATATAAAGCGGTAACTGGGTTTCTACGGCGGTGGGGCTTATCCCGAGATCGGCGAAGGTCGAGGCCTCTGAGGCCTCGGCGTTAACAACGTTGTCCCGTTTCATCAATACAACTTGATCATAGGTCAGAGGAGGGTTGGGCAGCACTCCAAGCAAGGCTGCCTGCACCCTCCATACAAAGTACGGCACAGGCAGCAAGAACCGCTTCCGCTGCTGGTGGCGCAGCAGCAGTTCCACTAAAGCCCTGTAGCTATAGATTCGCGGGCCCCCGAGTTCATAGAGCAGCCCCCGCGCTGCAGGCTCGAACAAGGCCTTCACCACCGCTTCGGCGACATCGCCGACGAATACCGGTTGCAGCAGCACCTGGCCGTTGCCGAAAAGCGGAACGACCGGTGAGAACCGCGTTATAGAGGCCAAGGTATTCAAAAACGCATCACCGGGACCGAAGAGCACACTCGGACGGAGGATGGTCGCACCCGTAAAGACCTGTCGGACCTTGGACTCCCCCTGGGCTCGAGCGCGAACATAGGCTGATTCGGAACTGGGATCTGCACCAATGCCGGAGATATGGATCAGCCGGTCGGCGCGCGCCTGTGCCGCTGCCCGCGCTACGTTGACGGCCCCCTGAACGTGTACTCCCTCGAAGGTGGCATCGCCTCGCTCGACGTAAAGGCTCACGGCATTCACAACCGCTTCGGCACCTTCAATCGCTTGGACTACAGATCTCTCATCCCGCACATCGGCATAGACCGCACCGGTTCGTCCATTATCGGAAAGGACATGCGGGTGGCGCACTGCCACGCGCACGCGGGCGCCTTGAGCGGCGAGGCGCTTGACGATGTGCTGACCGATAAAGCCAGATCCGCCAAATACAGTAACCGAGCTGTGCGCCATGACATTTGGAACTTTACCGTTCGAGCGTTCGACGGTCGAGCCGATGGTACTCCTTGCCCGCGGACCTCGTAAAATCCATTCGGCTGTTGCGTAGTTGTAGCGACTTTTGGTCGCTGCCACACTCTGCGCATGACCCTCGCACAGAAGCGACGTACCCAGACCTACGATCATCGCCTTCGCGACATAGTCCATACGACAGGCGATCCGGATCTTGTCAAACCCTATCGAGGTCCCCCGATCGACCGCGCACGGATGGAGGGTCCGCCCGCGTTCTCCGGTCGTGGCCGCCGAGGTTACATCTCTCACCTGCTCGATACCACCGATGGCAACGCATTGCAGAAAGCTGTGGTCTGGATGACTGTTCTAGCTGTCCTCGGCTCACACCGACGCATTGGCTCGATGAGTCAGTATTGACATCGAGACATCATGATGCTTATGCTTAGGTGCATGAGAACGACGCTGACTCTCGATGATGACGTTGCGGCGGCTTTGGAGCGCTTACGGCGAAGCCGTGAGGAGAGTTTGAAGGTCTTGGTGAATGAAGCTCTGCGCCGGGGCCTGAAGCAGCTCAATAAGCGGCCGGAGCAGCGTCACCCGCTTCGGACCACACCGGTATCCCTTGGGCGTTGCCGCATCGGAAGTGTCGATAACATCGCAGATTTACTCACCGTCGCGGAAGGCGACGCCTTCAAATGATCCTTGTTGACGCCAACCTTCTCATCTACGCCCATGTCAACACCTTCTCCCAACATGAGCAGGCCCGCGAGTGGCTCGATACACAACTCAATGGTACAGCTCCTGTCGGCCTACCTTGGCATAGCCTACTCGCCTTCTTAAGAATCGTGACCAACCCTCGGGTGTTTGAACAACCCGAGTCCATGAGTGATGCTTGGCGCCAAGTTCTGGCATGGCTTGGTTGCGAGGCGGCGTGGGTCCCGGCTCCCGGGGACCAGCATACCGAGTTTTTGGGGCAGTTACTCAAGGCGCCAGGCGTACAGGGAAACCTCGTTCCGGATGCGCATCTTGCCGCACTGGCTATGGAGCACGGGTTAATACTGTGTTCCACGGACGGGGATTTCGGCAGATTCTCGGGGTTGCGTTGGCAGAATCCAATAGCCGTCTGAGAACTAAGCATGGGTGGTGCCCGGCCGGTCAGGCTAGGAAGCGGCGTGTATGTCGAGTGCTCGGCCGGTTTAGTGCACAATGCCCACGCGACCGGCTGCGCGCCAAACGCACTACAACATAGACATTGTCCGCCCAGAGAGAGGGGGGGAATACAGAAATGCCGTTGGATATTCCATCCTCCGAACTGTCCGCCGTCGTTTTGGCGGCCTTCGAGTGTGCACCGGGGCCGCTCACGATGGCGGCCTTGAAGAGGGCCCTGACCAAGCCTTTCCGAATACAGAACGGCCTATGGGACGCAGTCTTATGGCTCATAGCCGAACGGCGCGTGCACCCGTGGCCAGGGACTTTTTTGTTACCTATCTTCCCGACCGCTCACTAGAACGACCTACACGCACTTGAGCGAACCCTCAAGACTGCTTCCTGCTGGAATTCCGCCTTGTACTTGCTCATGACCTCGTTAACCGCAATCTCGCTTTCCTCGGTGTCCGGATGAACGAGATGCAGCACGTGGGACGCCTCGCGCTCGATCACTCCACTTGCGGCCTGCCACTGGCCCGATGCTTCCCACGATGCGTCACGATACCGCCCGGCCTGGCCGTGCCAAAGTACATAGACTCCATGACGGCACACTGCTCCCCCGGCCGGCAAGTCAGCAGCGGGCTCGACGCACAGGCTGCAACAGCGAGGGCTATGGCGAGGACGCTACTTATCCGAACCCATCTCAGACCAGACTCCTACACGCCTAGTGGCGGCTAACTAATGAGTGAGTGGTTTCCGTTTATCATGCGGCCAATTTGATATCGCAGCCCTGGCAAGGTGGCAATAAGGTGCTGTTTTGACACACGTCAGCTGTCTGTATAGCATACTTTTTTTCAGAATAACGAGGCTAGGATGCCATGCTCGAACCGCTCCCCATCGACCTCGCCCGGCGCTACGAGATATAGCTAGAGCAAACCGGGATCGCCAAACCCCTCTGGAAATCACTATACGAAATGGCTGCGTTACTACTGGGATTTCTGCCATAAGTACGGGCACCCGCCGAACCAGCAGCAAAGCTTTCCGCCGTTCGACGAGAAGCTCCGCGCCAAACATCAGTCGGAATCCCAGCGGCAGCAGGCGCGGCAGGCACTCTCGCTCTATTACGCTCTGGCGGAAACCGATCTGCGCGGCGGCCAGATCTCGGTGACAAACCCGGCCACTTGGGTCTCGACCCGGAGGGGTCATTCACACCGACATCGTGATTTACCTCAAAGCGGTCGCTGAACGCTCCTCGTGAGCGGCGCTGCCGAGGTAACCGAAGTTGCACTTTATGCATCACGCGTTCGATCGCAGCGCACCTAAGCCGAATGCCACTGGACAACTCTGCGGGCACGCCCGCCCCGGGCCCTTGGAAACAGCGTTTATTGGCCTGCAGGCAAGGTAAGTTGGTAGTGAGCTGGACATAGTTACCGGTGTTCTGAAGACCTACCGCGTAGATCAATCGCTAGTCTGCAGTTGGCAGAGCGGTGGCAGCTGTTTGCCGCTGAACCATAGCTCGTAACTGTTGGGAGAAGTTTTGGCGGCCCACACTGTCTGAGAAAGATCCTTGACCTCGAGCTCCAAGCCCAGCGTGCCGAACAGCCCAGCGATCTGCTCGGCGCGCGCCATGTCGGAGATATGGAAGAAGCGGAGCTCCTGGTTCGACTCGGCATAGCCCGGATACGTGCGAACCGCCGGGAAAAAGATCGAGGCCTTGTCCGCGTCCTTGAAACTTTCGCGCAGCTTCACCAAGCAATCGTAGACCTGATTATTCGGAACATGGATGAACACGCGCGACGGCCGCCTGAGCAGCGCGATGCGGTAGGCCTCCTCGACGTCGGGGTTCTCTTTGGCCGCGCTCTGGATCGCAACCTCGAGCATGGGCAGCAGCTCGGGGTTCTGTGCTGTCGTCGCGTAATCGATCTGAGCTGCCAGGAACTCGACCGGCACTTTGCCTTTCTTGGCCAGGTACTCGAACATGGCGATGCCATATTTTTGCTTTTCTGGTGACTTGTCCGTGACGAGATCGATCATGGCCTTCAAATCGTTGACGTTCTGCTGCCATTGCGTCCAGTACCAGCCCATCCCGGCCACGGTCAGTGGGACAAGGACAATCGAGAGCATTTTGAAGAGCGCATCCCAAGGGTCACTGGTGAACTTCACGATTCAAGATCCTCAAGGATAAAACTCCATGGCCGAGCGAATTGGATTAGGCGCCGCCTGGCCTGCCGCTGACGGTGAACGATATTGTCCTATCTTCACTGCCGTCGATTTTTGCCGGTGAGAACGTCTCTAAGTGGGCAAGGGTTTTGCCAACGCATGTCCTGAGTTCGTTGAAGATCTGCTCATTGTCTTCAAATTTCGGCGGTTCCAACCCCGCTAACCGCGAGGCCACACCCTTTGGCGACGTCGGTGGCAATCTGGACCTGGCGCGACGCATTAATGAGAACGCTGGGATCCACGCGAGCGAGGTTGCTCATCGACTTGATGCAGAAGGTAATCGATGCTGGATACATGGAAATGTGCATAGTACTCGCCTATAGGCAGATAAGCCATCGTGGGCAGCGATGAAGGATCTCTTTTACCAAGTGTTTGGTGAATAATAGATCAATGCACAACAGCTCGATGCTCAACCACGAGCCGGGCAAATATCCCCACTGCTTGCACCTCCACATCCGAGATCTCACCCACATGGCGTCCCAAAGTTTCTCGTCCGAATACCCTAAGCAGACGAATTTCATGATTCGCCCCATCAGCAATTTGAGATGTGTGCGCAATGCCCTACTAAGGCAAAAGTGCCAGGTTCCAATTGACAGTCGAATGGCCGTCGGGGAAATCGACACCGTGCGTGGCAAAATTTTCATGAGCCACACTCGACCAGGTTGACGGTGCTCGCGGCCTCCTCGGCAACGAGGCGCGCGGCAGACTCCAGCGAACGCTGCAGCCGCTCGCCGCCGAACTCGTCGTTCCCTGCGTAAACGAATCGCAGATCCGAAACGCCGATAAACTCAAAGATCGTCCGCAGGTGCGGCTCCACGTGGTTCATTGGCCACAGGGGGGCGACCTACGGGCGTTTCTCATAAAGGATGGCCAGCCGCACGAGCAGGCCTTCGCCCCGACACTGCGCCAGGTAGCGAGCCGCGCGGTCCGACCGGCTGTCGCGGCACTTTCCCGTCATCGAACCTTGACGAGCAGCAGTCCGCCAGGAGCGGACAAGCGAGTGGGGCTCGGCTCGCTGGCTGTGTTTGAGACTCATGCGACTGCTCAGGGCGGCAAAGCTCAGCAGACCGCCGGGCCGGCCTGCACGCGTGAACTACGGCGTGTAGAAACTCGCGTCACATCGTGCAAGGCGCGCGCAGAACTCGGCCACCGGCAGCGCCGTCAAATATCCCAGCGTGCGGTCGATGCGGATGATGATGCCCAGCAGTTCGCCGCGCTCATCGAAGAGGCCGCCGCCGCTCATCCCCTTCTCACCCTTGATGCCGGTGAAGATCAACGGGACACTCACACCGTGACTGGTCCAGCGCGTTGCGCCGATGGCGCCGCGCGCAAAGCTTGCGGCGCCATCCGGTCGCCGCACCTCGACCGCCAGCACGCGCTCGCCGAACGCTGCGGGCCGCGCGCGAAACCTGGCAAAGTCGCCGACCGGCTGCTCGACGCGCAACAGGGCAACATCGACGTCCCGGTCGAAGCGCTGCACGCGCGCAGCAAGCTTTGCTCCCTTGGCATCCGTGACGGTGATCATCGTCGCGCCCCATACGACATGCGCGGCCGTCGCGATCTCCCGCGCAGGCGTCACAACGCCCATACCCTCGCCTTTCACCGGCAGTCGGTAGCCGCTGAATCTCACGCCGTTTGCGCGCGACACCTCGATCCATACCGAAGACTCAGCGGGGCCGGCCGCTGCCGGACGAAGGCTGCAAGCCACGACCGCGAGCAACAGCAGGACAGCGCGATTCAAAGACGACGGTCGCATGGCGCATCAACCAGATCGGCCGAGCACAGGCCAGGGTCATCCGAACACGCAGCGTCCGGGATCGCTGGCGAATAAGAATTTCAAAAGCCCCTTTTTCTTCGAATGGGAAGATATGACTAAACCTGTTAGCTGTCAAACACGCGAGATCGCGGTCGAGTATCGAGGATTTCCTGAGCTATTCGTCGAGCAGGTATGGATAAACCGTATCGCCCCACGCCGGCACACTGGTGCGCGGCCTGCGGTCAGCGTCTCCATGCCCATCCGGCGCATCAGCGTGCGCACATGACGGCGGCCGATGCGATGGCCTTCATCTCCCAAACGTCGGGCGAGCTTGCGGGCCCCTAAAAAGGGATGGGCCAGATGCAGTTTATCCAATCGGCGCATCAAGGTCAGATCCGACTCGCTCACCGTACGCGGCGTGTAGTACGTCGAGGAGCGGCTCAGCTCCAGCAACTCGCATTGCCGCACCACGTCGTGCTTGGTTGCAAGCTCAGCCAGCGTCTTGTCACCGCGCAGGGCGTCCAGCACCACCTTCGCCTTGAAGACCGGTGAGTGGTTACGACGGGGTCGTTTCATGGTTTCTGCTCCTTTTCTCTCGTTAATGTAGAGCAGTTCTATCACTTATGCCCCTGTCTGAAAAACCGAGACCAGCTCAGTTTGCGCGGTTCCGCTCCGTAGCCTTGCCCAATTCGATAAGCATGCAGTTGCGGAAGTCCCTTCCGTCCTGAGCAAGCTTGCCCGCTTCATCCATCATTTGATCGCCCGCATCATCTGCCACGTACGCCTGTATCAGACGATCGCCGGCCGTCTCGATCTCGCGTAGCTCTTTGCTGGCTTTGCCGCCGCTCCTTTTATATGCCTCGGCGTATTCCTGGGCATTGCGCTTAAGCATCGCAAGCTGCCGCTCAGAACGAGCCGCACGAGCCACCATACTATTCACCTCCTTCACGCTTGCCTCTCGATACCCCTTTAATTCACATGCCGCCCTTGCCCTAGCCTCGACCATGCTCATACCCCCAGCGGGGGACCGCCCAGCGGGGGACTCTTGAGTTGAAGCGCAACCCGAAGATAATACCGCCAACAACAGCACCGCAATTTGTTTCATGCGTGTAGTCATATTCATACCTTCCCCGCTACCCCGTAGCTTCACGGCTCATTTCGTAAGCCGCATTTACGAAACGGATAGAAACGCCAAGCCTGTCTGTGGCAAATTCTGAATTCTAAGAGAAATTCCACGTTGATTGCAGTCTTGTGAATCCTAGCCGAGTGGGTAAGGTAGTGGCATGTGAGAACTCTTCGTCCTCCTTGCCCACCTTCTCACGACGCTGATCAAGCTCTGCCGGCGCGGTGGCCTCCATGCGGTAGTGGCCGAGTCACTAGCGGTGAAGCATCAACTGCAAGTGATGAACCGAACGCGTCGTCGTGCGCCAAGATTGACGCTGTCGGGGATTGGTATTTGGTTTGTGCGGTGCCTGGATCCCTCTGAAACGCCTCGCGAAGTGCGCGGTGATTCTCAAACCTTCCAGCTTTACGAGGTTTCACCGAGCCTTGGTGAGATGTAAGTATCGATGGCTCTATGCGTCAAGAAAGTGCGGTCGCCCTGGTCCTAAGGGGCCAACGAAAGCAGTCATTGCGGCGGTCGTTGAAATGAAACGACGTAACCCACGACAGCCTGCTTACATCTATTTTGCGGCCCCTCGGCGGTCCTCTAATTCCCGGGCTAACCCCGGCACATTCACCCGGTGGAACCGGCAGATAATGCTAAGGCTTCCCTGGTATAAAAAGGGTTGCCTTTCTATCCATTTCGTGCCCAAATGATTAATGGGCTTCGAATACGACCAGGAGAAGAGCGAAGCGAACAAAGCAAAGCACGGGATCGATTTCGAGGAGGGGCAGGCTCTTTGGGACGATCCTGACCTGGTGGAGATCCCCGCCAAGGTGACCGACGAGCCGCGCTCTGTGGTTATCGGGATGATCGGCGACAAACACTGGTCGGCGGTCATCACGTATCGAAGCGATAACATCCGCCTAATCTCGGTCAGGCGTTCGAGGAAAGAGGAGGTAGCCATCTATGAAAGCGTCGGCGTTTGACAAGAAGTTTGATGCGGGCGAGGACGTCACCAACATGCTCGACCTGTCGCGGGCCCGCCGTCCCGGCCTTCAGGCCAAGCGGGTCAATGTGGACTTTCCGGCCTGGATGGTGCAATCCCTTGACCGGGAGGCTCGGAAGCTCGGCGTCACGCGTCAGTCTCTCATCAAGATGTGGCTCGCGGACAAGTTAGCACACCAATCAACTCCTTGATGGGACATAGCGCTATCCGTCTAGGCGACCCGCTCGAGGAGATCAAAATGCGCGCCACGACTGACGGTGCCTCCCAATCGCAGTACTGAAATTCTAAATCGAGACCGCGCACAGATAGGAGACACTGCTGCTGCGGCGCGCGGGTATTCGCGCGTCAGCAGTGCTGAGTTCTTGGTTATGCGACAAATGCTCTACGAGGTGCGCCTGGCCAAACGGAACGGGTCATTCGCACAGCAGGCTTACTGTAATGCGAGGCAAGCACGCCATCGATCAGTCTCCTAATGGAAGCCATAAGCAAATGAAAACCGTTCGCGACGCCTGTCAGCTTCAGCCCAATGCCCTCTCCATCAAACTCAGTGATCAGATCGAGCAGCTTGATGAGCTGATCACAACCGAGGGCGACGGATCGGCGTTCTTCGAGAAAACCCACATCACCCAGGGCATGCAGGACCTTATCAGCGAGGGTATCGCGCGCCTCGCCGGTATGTCGACTCAAGCGGTCTTCCATCTCAAGCAAGCGATGGGTGGTGGTAAGACGCACTTGCTCGTCGGCTTCGGTCTTCTCGCAAAGCACCCAGAGCTTCGCAAGAAATACTGCGGTGGAATGGCGAACGCTTCGGCCTTCGGAATAGCCAACATCGCGGCCTTCAACGGTCGCAATAGTCCCGATCACTTCTTCTGGGGCGAGATCGCCAATCAGCTTGGCAAAGGAGAGCAGTTCAAAGCATTTTGGACGAGCGGTCCAAAGGCGCCCGACGAGAAGGACTGGCTCAAGCTCTTCGATGGTGGCGAACCCATCCTCATCCTGCTCGATGAGATGCCGCCCTATTTTCACTACCTCGACACCCAGAAAGTGGGTAACGGCACCGTCGCCGACATTGCCACCCGCGCTTTCGCCAACCTGCTCACTGCCGCCGGCAAGAAGAGCAACGTCTGTGTCGTCGTCTCCGATCTCGCCGCGGCCTATGACACGGGCGCGAGGCTTATCAATCGCGCGCTGGAAGACGCCCGCTCAGAGTTGGGGCGCCAGGAGCGCAACATCACGCCGGTGGACCTCGCGGCCAACGAGATCTACGACATCCTGCGCAAGCGGCTCTTCACGTCCCTCCCCGACCGGGCCGAGATCGAGGACATCGCCCAGACCTTCGGCAGGAAGCTGGAAGAGGCCGCCAAGTCGAAGACCGCCAATCGCGGTGCCGAAGCGATTGCGGATGAGATCGCCGCTACGTATCCGTTTCATCCGCGGCTCAAGAACGTCGTCGCGCTCTTCAAGGAGAACGAGCAGTTCAAGCAGACCCGCGGCCTGATCGAGCTCGTGTCCCGGTTGCTCAAGTCGGTCTGGGAGCGGGGGAGTAATGATGTATTTCTCATTGGCCCTCAGCACTTCGACCTATCGATCCCGGAAGTACGCGACAAGCTCACGGAAATCTCCGGCATGCGCGATGTCATCGCCAAGGATCTTTGGGATGCGCAGTTGTCCTCTCATGCTCAGGTCATCGATTTGCAGACGGGCAAAGAGGCGGCTACTCAGCTCGGTTCGCTGCTTCTGACGGCAAGCCTGTCGACCGCCGTGAACGCGGTCAAAGGCCTCACGCGCGAGGAGATGGTCGAATGCCTGGTCTCGCCTCTGCGCGAGCCGTCGGATTTCCTTGCTGCATTCGAAGAACTCGATAAGCTCGCCTGGTACTTGCATCACACCCCCGAAGGGCGCTACTACTTCGATCGGCAGGAAAACCTGACAAAGCTCCTGCAAAGCCTCGCCCACGATGCTCCCGAGAACCAGGTGGACGATCTCATCCGGCACCGTTTGCGCGAGATGTTCAAGCCCCTCCGCAAGACCGTCTACGAAGAGGTCTTGCCTTTGCCCAGGCTGGAAGAGGTCGCCGACCGCGTGCGCAGGGGCCGCGTGCTGCTGGTCGTCAGTCCGGATTCCAAGATCCCGCCCGAAGAAGTCCAAAGGTTCTTCGAGGGCCTAAGTCAGAAAAACAACCTCTGCGTGCTCACAGGCGACAAGACGGCGATGGGCAGCGTCGAGAAGGCGGCGCGGCAGCTCTTTGCTGCCCAGAAGGCCGATGGCCGAATCCCCAAGGGCCATCCCCAGCGCGACGACCTTGAACGGAAGCAGCAGACCTACGAACACGACTTCACCTCCACCATCCTCAATCTTTTTGATAAGGTCCTGTTTCCTATCCAACGGGCCGGACGGTCTTCCCAACTCGCGCCCAAGGCGCTGGACATGACCCGCGATGGCACCAAGCCTTTCAACGGCGAGGAGCAGATCGAGAAGACACTTGTCGCGAATCCGCTGAAGCTTTATCTCGATGTCGAGCGAGAATTCGACCCGATCCGCGACAAAGCGCAGGATCTGCTCTGGCCGGAAAATCAGGACGAGGCCCGCTGGTCAGATGTCGCGGACCGCTATGCCGAGCAGGCCGGCATGCCCTGGCTGCCACCCAAGGGCTTGGACGCACTCAAGTCCATCGCCTGCAACCGCGAGCTTTGGGAAGACCTCGGTAACGGCTACGTCACCAAGAAACCAAAGAAGAAGCGGACCTCGGTTCAGGTCATCGCCGAGTACGGACCTGACGATGAAGGCAAGGTTCGTTTGCGCGTCAATCCGCAGAACGCCGGCCCCGCACCTCGCATCCTCTATGCCGAGGATGCCCCCGTTTCCGAGGCCAGCGCGGAGCTCAAGGACCAGGCTTATACGACCGCCGCACTGCGGGTGAACTTTCTGGTGATGGACCCATCAGGCTTGTATGAGACGGGCGACCCGGTGAGCTGGCCCAACAAACTCGTCCTGCGTAACGACCTAAAGGAGAAAGATGGTAAACGCCGTGTCGAGCTCTTCGTCGCACCCAAGGGCACGATTCGTTACACGCTTGACGGCAGCGAACCACGCGAGGGCTTATCTTATGATGGGCCGTTTGCAATCGATGACAGCGAAGTCCTGATCCGGGCCTTCGCGGAGGCCAGCGGGCTTGAGGCCAAGGCAGAGTTCCGCTTCCCGGCCAAGGGCAAGAAAGGTCTGCAGATCGATGAGGTGAAGCCCGGCCGGCTCGTATCCCGCACCGGCCGCAAGCTCGATTCCCGCGGCAAGACATTTGAGGGTCTGAAGCAGGCCGCCGAGAAGTCCGTCACGTTCGAAGGCATCGTTCTCACCGTAGGCCAGGGCACACAGATGATCGGCATTAACGTGGGTGAGATCGCCGTGGACGCCGCGTTCATCGAGGCGCTGCTCGCCAAGGTGCTTGAGAAGTTCACCCCCGACACGCCGATCACCATGACCTTCCGCAAGGCCCACTTCGCCTCCGGCCACGACCTCAAGGACTTTGCCGGGAAGCTCGGCATCGAGCTGCAGCAGGGTGACGTCGAGCAGTGAGCGCCAAGCCCAAGAGCGTCGACTTCGGCGCGCCCGACGCATTTGGCGCTCACCTCTTCCGTGTAGAGATCCCAGCCGCGCGGAACGAGTCAGTGGTTATCGTCGAGGACTACGGCTACCGGGGCCAGGAGGGCGGCATCCCACGTGAGGAGGAGCGGGTGGTTCTCAAGCGCCCGGTGTGGTCAGCCATTGCCGACATCGCCCGCCGCGAGTTCAACGACCGCCTCAAGGCCGCGAAGGTCCTCACCGGTCGCTGGCACACCGGCACCAACCTTGTCGATCGGTTGCTCGGCAAGGAGCTCTGCGTGCTCGCCTGGGCAGCCGAGACCGCGAACGGCGAGCAACTCCCAATCATCTGCAGTAAGTGGGCGGCACTTCGGCCTGAAGAACGCTGGTGGCTGTTTTCAATGACCGTAGCCGAGGCTGGCCTGCCGGAAGACACCCAGCGCGGATGGCGCCGTGCGCTCTTTCATGCCCTCTCGGACGGCGAAAAACCCGCGGCCGGGCGGAAGCGCCGCCGCCCGGTGGAGCAGGATCTATTTGAGCTGCCGCTGTTTGAGGAGTCTGAGTGAACGACGCTGTTACTCCGTACTCGCTCAAAGATGCACCCGCGCTCATCGAACACATACTGCCCGTGCAGAAGCTGTCCGCGGAGGCGTACAAAGAGCAAATGGCGAATGTCGGTAAGACACTCACCGCGCTTGGCAGTTACTGGAAGGGTCGCAAGCCGCTCATTCTCGCTAAAGCCTGCATTCTCGGATGCCTTCTACCGCCGACAGAGGACTCCAAACGTGATCTCGAGATCTTCGAGATGCTGATGGCAATGGACGACGAATCCTTTGTCATCCGCTGGCCGCGCCGCCCCAAGCCTAAAGAGATACTCGCGACCCTATCTCTCGACTTGATCGCCGACTACTTCACTGTTCAACCCGAAGGGGCCCTGCCTCCGTCGTCCCCCGTGGACTGGACGAAGCCCGAATACATAAAAGTCAAGGCGGCTTGGCGCAAGGACATCTCGGAGGTCGAACGCCGTCGGCTGGAAGCTCAGATGTTGCCGAAGGCTACTTACCGCCAGCGGGTGGATACCGCCAAGCGGCCCGAGGAGGTTATGGACACTGTCCACGACCATATCTGGGATGTCGTCAACAACCACTTGGGCACCCGTGCCAGTTCCTTCCCGGAACTGGCCGAGCAGCTTGGCATCATGCGCTATGGTCACCGGCCTCGCGTGGCGGACACCTTCTGCGGTTCCGGTCAGATTCCCTTCGAGGCCGCCCGGCTCGGTTGCGACACGTATGCTTCTGACCTCAACCCCGTTGCTTGCATGCTGACCTGGGGCGCATTGCATATCGTCGGCGGGTCCCCTGACAGTCGCGAGGAACTGGAACGGCAACAACAAGAGCTCGTCGCCAGAGTTCAAGCCGAAATCGACAAGCTCGGCGTCGAGACCGATGGCAAGGGCTGGCGGGCCAAGGCGTTCCTCTACTGTCTCGAAGTCCGCTGCCCTCAGTCAGGTTGGATGGTGCCGCTAATTCCGTCGCTCATTATCAGCCGCGGTAAGCACGCCATCGCAGAGTTGGTTCCCGACCCAAAGCGCAAGCGCTATGACATATGCGTGCGGACCGGCGTGTCCGCGGACGAGCTAGCCAGGGCAGCAAAGGGATCAGTGCGAACTGACGGGCGTGGCCAGGACCCGTATCTCCTTCACACAGTCAACGGCGTCGAGTACCGCACCAAGGTTTCAACGCTGCGCGGCGACTTCCGTAAACCGGATGGCTCTGTGGGTAACAAATTGCGCATGTGGGAAAAGGGCGACTTCACACCGCACCCAGGCGACATCTACCAGGACCGGCTGTACGCGATCCATTGGATGCGGCCGAAAAAGACCGGGCGGTCCTTCAACTACGAGTTCCGCGCTGTGACAGCGGATGACCTGAAGCGCGAGGGCATTGTCGAAAGGTTCGTTGGTGAGCACCTCGCCGAATGGCAGGCGAAGGGGTGGGTTCCTGACATGCGGATTGAGGCGGGATACAACACCGATCAGCCGATACGTGAACGTGGCTGGACGCATTGGCACCACCTTTTCAACCCGCGCCAATTGCTGGTCAATGGCCTGATCAATCGATATGCCACCACTGCGGCATCAAAGCTCGGCGTCAGTCAAGCGGCGAACCGGAACTCGAAGCTCAGCAGCTGGGATAGTTCGCCCGGTGTCGATGCGGTGAAAGACACTTTCTACAATCAAGCCCTCAACACCTTCTTTAACCATGGGACCCGGTCGAGCCACTACATCGCGAATCAGCTTACTCTTGATTGCAAGAGCTTCCCATTAGCTGAGACCACAACAACGGTTCGCTGCCTGCCCGCTGACTCGCTTGGGACGGAGAACGACGTCTACGTGACCGATCCCCCCTATGGCGACGCAATAAACTACGACGAGATCCTCGACTTCTTCATCGCTTGGCTGCGCAAGAATCCGCCGCCAGAGTTCGCCGACTGGGTCTGGGACAGTCGCCGATCATTGGCGATAAAGGGTGAGGGTGAAAACTTCCGCCGCGGTATGGTGGCTGCGTATAAACGTATCACGGAGCTGATGCCTGACAACGGTATCCAGGTCATCATGTTCACGCATCAGTCCGGCTCGATCTGGGCGGACATGTCAAACATCGTCTGGGCCTCCGGTCTACGGGTGACCGCCGCCTGGTACGTCGTCACCGAGACCGACAGTGCCCTGCGCGAGGGTAGCTACGTGAAGGGCACCGTGCTGTTGGTGCTTCGGAAACGCTTGGGCACGCACAAGACCACCCGCGACGACCTTGCCTGGGAGATCCAGGAGGAAGTCGAAAAGCAGGTGGCGTCGCTCACCGGCCTTAACCAGCAGGCTAAAGGCCTCTACCGGGACGAGAATGTGTTCGAAGATGCCGACATTCAGATGGCCGGCTATGCGGCCGCGTTACGCGTGCTGACCCGCTACGCTATCATTGATGGCCGCGATATGACGGCTGAGGCGATCCGCCCCCGTGTGAAGGGCGAGACCACCTTTGTGGACGGCCTCATAGCCTTCGCCGTGAACACCGCCAACCAGTGTCTCGTACCCCAGGGCATCCCAAAGGGCCACTGGGACAAGCTCAGCGGCGCCGAGCGCTTCTATCTCAAGATGCTCGACCTGGAGGCGCGCGGCGCGAAGACGCTTGATAACTACCAGAACTTCGCCAAGGCCTTCAAGTGCGCGACTTCCGATCGCTCATGGGCGACCAGCGCGCCAACCACGCGCGGCTTAAGAGCGCGGTGGAGTTCGGCCGCACCGAGATGAGTGAAGGCTCAGAGCTGCACCAGTCGGTCCTGCGCGCCGTGCTCTACGCCGTTATGGAGCTTGCGAAGAACGTGGACGGCGGCGAGGTGCTAGTGTAATGCTTCTGAATTGATGGAACTATATGCCTTCCGGTCGATCTGATCTGGAGATCGAACGAGGAGGCGAACATGCGAACAGCCGGTGTAATTGAGCTTACAGATGAACAACGGCAACAACTGCAACGATGGACCCGGTCGAGCACGGTCAGCGTGCGTCTGGCGCGGCGGGCACGGATAATCCTGTTGGCGGCCGAAGGTATGGACAACCACCAGATCGCAGGAGAGGTAAGCGTTGGGCGAATTCAAGTGGGTCGTTGGCGCAAGCGCTTTGCGCAAAGCGGGCTTGCAGGCATTGAAGCCGATTTGCCGCGTAGCGGCCGCAAGCGCCGCATCAACGCTGCCAAGGTCGTGCGCCTGACCACCCAGAGCACACCGCAAGGCGCCACCCACTGGAGCACGCGCACGCTGGCGGCAAGGGTCGGGATCAGCGACAGCAGCGTGCTGCGGATCTGGCGCGCCAATGGGCTCAAGCCGCATTTGGTCGAGACCTTCAAGGTCTCGCGCGACCCGCAATTTGTCGAGAAGCTCGAAGACATCGTCGGACTGTATTTGTCGCCGCCTGAACATGCGCTGGTGCTCTGCTGCGACGAGAAGAGTCAAGTGCAGGCCCTGGACCGTACCCAGCCTGGGTTGCCGTTGAAGAGGGGCCGCGCGGGTACGCTGACCCACGACTACAAACGTCATGGCACCACGACGCTGTTTGCCGCGCTGAACACGCTCGATGGCTCGGTCATCGCTCGCTGTAATAATCGCCACCGTCACCAAGAATGGCTGACCTTCTTGCGCCAGATTGATCGGGAAACCCCAAAGGGCAAAGCCCTGCATCTGATTTGCGACAACTACGCCACGCATAAGCATCCCACGGTCCGGGCGTGGCTCGCGAAACATCCGCGTTTCCAGGTGCATTTCACCCCGACCTCGGCCTCTTGGCTCAATATGGTCGAACGGTTTTTCCGCGACATCACCACCGAACGCCTGCGCCGCGGTGTATTCCGCAGCCTCCCCGAACTTATCAGCGCCATCCAGGACTATATCGCCGTGCATAACCATGACCCCAAGCCCTTCGTCTGGACCGCCAAGGCCAACGACATTCTGCAAAAGGTCATTCGTGCCAATCACCGCTTAAGTTCCAAGAAAAACGAAGCACTACACTAGCTCATCTGACGTTGAATGTGCCCAACTACTACGGCGACATGACCCAGCGAGACTTGGCAGTAGAGTTGGCCGACTACCTCGCCAAGCGGCTCGACACGCTTCGCTCCGAGGAGGCCAGCGCAGCGCGGGTCCTGCGCGAGCTGGTAAAGAGCCAGCGGTTGGGATGATCTGGAGGCTGGCATGACCGAGATCCACCGCTTCTCCTCCCGGCGCCAGCGTCTGGATCATGCTTTCCTCAGCGCCAAGCTGAAGGGCGCGAAGTCGTACAAGCGCATCGCGGGCTATTTCCGCAGCTCGATCTTCGAATTGGTTGGCGAGGAGATTGCCGCGGTCCCCAAAGTGCAGATTGTCTGCAACAGCGAGCTGGACGCCGCCGACGTGGCGGTGTCGAAGCATGTGCGCGAAACCGCACTGAAGGAGCGTTGGAATGACGCTATTCCCGAGGTCGAAGCGCTGCTGCACCGAGACCGCTACCGCGGGCTTCACGAGCTCTTGACCAGCGGCCACGTCGAAATTCGGGTCGTGCCAAAAGACCGCGTCTTCGTCCACGGCAAAGCGGGGGTCATCGAAGCTGCGGACGGTTCCAAGACCTGTTTTCTCGGTTCGATCAACGAGACCAAGAGCGCCTTCGCGCAAAACTACGAGATCCTGTGGGAGGACACTTCACCGGAAGGCGTCGTTTGGGTCGAGGAGGAGTTCGAGGCGCTGTGGAGGGACGCCTTTCCGCTGCGAGAAATAGTCAAATGTTGTGTACGGAGCTAGGTTAGGCGGCGATTCTTTCGGGGTCTTCCCATAGGCCGTCTTTGAAAATAACTCCCTCGATGACTTGAGCGAGGCGGGGAATTCCATACAGTTTCCGCCAATGTCGCTCGGCACTTTTTACCAACATGAATACCATCGCCAAAATGCTTTCTCGAGACACGCAGCCGCGGGTTTTGTTGGTGCGCAGCCGGACCGTAGCAAAGGTGGATTCGATCGGATTCGTGGTCCGAAGATGGATCCAGTGCTCTGCCGGAAAATCGTAGAAGGCCAACAGTGACCCCCGATCTTTTTCCAAACACTCCGCAGCTTTCGGATACTTGGGACGGTAGAGGATCAGAAAGCGATCGAAGGCGCGCTCGGCCTCCTGCCGGGTGGCTGCCATCCAGATCTCCTGCAGCGCCGCCTTGGCCTTAGGTTGCTGGCTCTTGGGTAGCTTGTTGAGCACGTTGGCAGTCTTGTGTACCCAACAGCGTTGACCACGGGTCATGCCGAAGACTTGCGGTAATGCCTTCCAGAATCCCAAGGCCCCATCGCCGGTGGCCAGATGCGGATCGAGCTTCAAGCCACGGGCTTTCAGATCCAATAGCACTTCCCGCCAGGACGCTTCACTTTCCCGATAGCCATCGGCGAGCGTCACCAATTCTTTCTTACCCTCAGCCGTCGCGCCGATCACCACCAGAATGCACTGGGCCGCATCTTCCAGCCGTACCCCGAAATGGATACCGTCAACCCATAGATACACATAGCGCCGGTTCGATAGATCGCGCCGTGACCAGCGCGCGTGCTCGTCTTGCCATACCGCCTTGAGCCGACCGATCGTGCTGGCCGACAAGCCCGGCGCCTCTCGCCCCAACAAAGCCGTCAGCGCCTCCTGAAAATCACCTGTCGAGATCCCCTTCAAGTATAACCAGGGCAATAGTTCCTCCAGCGTCTTGGTGCGCCGTATATAGGGTGGCAATATCGAGGAGTTATACCGGATCGTCTTTTCCCGGTCCCGAACCCGCGGTATTTTCACCTCCACCGCTCCCACACCGGTTTGTATCGTCCGTCCCGGCAGATGACCGTTACGTACCACACGCTGGCGTCCTTCCGCCGTTTCCTGTCCCATGAAACCTTCCAGAAAAACCGCAACTTCCGCTTCAATCGCAGCCGCTAGCATCCGTTGGGCACCCGCCCGCAGAATCTCTGTGAGCGCATCCGCGACCGGAGCCGGCGTCCCTGGATTCTTCAACGCAATTACTTTATCTTCACTCATGGCGTATTCACTCCTTTCAGTAGGAATTGATGACCTTGAAGACCATCAAGAATACGCCGCCTCCTTTACTCCTTCATCCACAACTTTCAATCATAACTCTTCCGCTGCCCGATGCGATCATTGAGGAGATCAAGCGCGTCGCCGATCGCATCGAGATCCGTTTCGAAGAGGCCAAACCTGCGGAACTTCCGGCCGCCGCGCTCGCCGAAAGCCCGATCTACCGGGGCGGCGAACAGCTTCAGCCCTGGCAGCGGTCGTTCGTGACGATGTTCCTGCTACACCGCGAGACCTATGGCAAGGCACGCCTGCTGCTGGCGGATGAGGTGGGGGTTGGCAAGACGCTGTCATTGGCCGCTAGTGCCATGCTGTCGGCGCTACTGGACGATGGTCCAGTGCTGATCCTCTGTCCCTCCACTCTCACCTTGCAGTGGCAAGTGGAGCTTGCGGACAAGCTCGGTATCCCCAGTGCGGTCTGGTTATCAGCAAAAAAGGTGTGGATTGACCCGAGGGGACACATCATCAAGACCCGTGGGCCTGAAGACATCACCCGCTGCCCGTTCCGCATCGCCATCGTATCCACCGGCTTGATTTTCCACGACTCCGAGGAAAGACAGCACTTGCTGGCGCCCAAGTTCGGGACCATCGTCCTTGACGAGGCTCACAAGGCGCGGCGTCGCGGCGGTCTCGGCGAGAAGAAGGACGAGCCCAACAATCTACTTGATTTTATGCTGCGCATCGGCTCACGTACCCGGAACCTTCTCCTCGGCACGGCAACGCCCATTCAGATCGAGGTCTACGAGCTGTGGGATCTCTTGCGTATCCTCAACGCCGGCACGGACTTCGTGCTAGGGCGGGAGTTGTTTGACCGGTGGGCCGACTGGGAGAGGGCCCTGCCGCTGGTGAAGGGTAACGAGACACCCGCCGATGAGCGCGATGCTTGGGAGTGGTTGCGAAATCCATTGCCACCGGCAAGCGAAGATACGCTGTTCGCCACTTTGCGCCTGCAGCTCGGGCTGCCCGACCAAGTCTTTTTCACCAACCGGGGCTTCGGTTCGCTGGGATTCCTCGAACAGCAGGCGGTCGGTCAAACTCTAGCGCCTGGTTTTCATCGCGAGCACAACCCTATTGTCCGCCATACCGTCCTCCGCCGGCGGCAGACGCTCGAAGAGGCGGGTCTGCTCGAAAAGGTCGGTGTCAACATTCACCCGGACCCAGACGCACCCGCGACTGCCTATCCTGGAGTCGGGTTCAGTGGCTTGGGTTTGCTCACCAATCACCCCTTTGATCTCGCCTACGGGGCGGCTGAGGCGTTCACGGCCGCGCTCAAGCAGCGCAGCAAGGCAGCGGGTTTCATGAAGAGCCTGCTCCTCCAGCGCATCTGTTCGAGCTTTGCTTCCGGCCGCGCCACAGCGGAGAAGATGCTGCACCGGGAAAACCTAGATGACGAGGAGCAGACGAGTCTGGTGGATGATGCTCTTGCTGCGCTCGCGCCGGGTGAGGCCGGACACCTTCGCACCATTGTCGAGGAGTTGTCTCGGCCCGAAGCTCGCGACCCAAAACTGGCTGCGGTCCGCTACTTCCTGACCGAGCATCGGACTGAGGGCAGGACCTGGTTAGAGCACGGTTGCATCATCTTCAGCCAGTACTATGACACCGCCTATTTTGTCGGCGCTGAACTCGCGAAAATGCTCCCTGACGAGCCAGTCGGTGTCTATGCAGGCGCAGGCAAGAGCGGACTATTTCGCGGCGAAGACTTCGCGTCCGTCGAACGTGAGGAAATCAAGACGGCTGTGAAGAAGCGACAAGTCCGACTGGTGATCGCCACCGATGCCGCCTGCGAGGGCTTGAACTTGCAGACCCTCGGGACGCTTATCAACATCGACCTGCCCTGGAACCCGTCACGACTCGAACAGCGGCTAGGGCGCATCAAGCGGTTCGGTCAAGCGCGGCGGACCGTGGACATGCTAAATCTCGTCTATCACGACACCCAAGATGAGGAAGTCTACCGGGTCTTGTCCCGCCGGATGAAGGATCGCTTCGACATCTTCGGCGGGCTACCAGACACCATCGAGGACGACTGGATCGATACCGTGGAGCGTCTTGAAGAAATGATGGACGAGTATATTCATCTGCGACAGCAAGCGCGCGACGTGTTCGAGATGCGTTACCAAGAGACCATCGATCCAGACAAGGATCGATGGGAGTTGTGTTCCAAAGTTCTATCGAGAAAAGATGTAGTAGATCGGCTCTCGGTGCCATGGTGACAATAAGGACCTTCCGCACCGAATGAGTTACATGATGCCAGGCTGGCTACCGACATCCAACACGTGTTTACTTTTCGCGGGCGTCCCATCGAACGTATCAACAACACGGGTGGAAAGAGGCACGGCTACGTGCGGCCTTCCCGATGTCCGCGTTCACGATTTGAAGCACACGTTCGGGCGACGGTTACGTTCAGCGGGGGTGAGCTTCGAAGATCGACAAGATTTGTTGGAGTACAAACCGGTACGAATCACGACACATTTATTCGGCCGCAGAGCTATCGAATCTCATCGAAGCCGCCAGCGCGATTTGCGAGACCGAGTCCCGCAAAAGTCCCGCATTGGTTTTTCTGCGAGGCCGAATATGCGCGTAAGTGATTGATTATATGATGGGCCCGGTAGGACTCGAACCTACGACCAAGGGATTATGAGTCCCCTGCTCTAACCGACTGAGCTACAGGCCCGCAGCCATCGACCGTTAATCGAGGAAGGTACGCAGTTGTTCCGAACGGGAAGGATGGCGCAGTTTCCGCAACGCTTTGGCTTCAATTTGTCTAATCCGTTCCCGTGTGACGTCAAATTGCTTACCTACTTCTTCTAAGGTGTGATCGGTGTTCATGTCGATTCCGAAGCGCATCTGTAATACCTTGGTTTCACGCGGAGTTAATCCTGCCAATACTTCCCGCGTCGTCCGGCACAGACCCTCGAAGGTAGCGAGGTCCACCGGCATCAGTGTGTTTTGGTCTTCAATGAAATCCCCTAAATGCGAGTCTTCGTCGTCACCGATGGGGGTTTCCATAGAGATCGGCTCCTTCGCGATTTTTAATACCTTGCGGATCTTTTCCTCGGGCATTTCCATGCGCTTGGCGAGCTCTTCGGGCGTCGGCTCCCGGCCCATTTCCTGGACAATTTGGCGCGAGATGCGGTTGAGCTTGTTGATCGTTTCAATCATATGCACGGGAATTCGAATCGTTCTGGCCTGGTCGGCGATCGAGCGAGTGATCGCTTGCCGTATCCACCAGGTGGCGTAGGTGGAAAATTTGTAACCCCGGCGGTATTCGAATTTATCCACCGCCTTCATCAGGCCGATATTTCCTTCCTGAATCAGATCCAGGAACAATAGCCCGCGGTTGGTGTACTTCTTCGCAATCGAGATGACCAGCCGCAGGTTTGCCTCAACCATCTCCTTCTTTGCACGTCGTGCTTTCGCCTCCCCAATCGACATACGGCGGTTAATGTCTTTAATTTCAACAATCGTCAGTACTGTGTTCCTTTCGATCGCAGCGAGCTTCTTTTGCGCCTGGACGATTTCATCACCGTGCGCCCTGATGGCGGCTGCCCACGGCTTACGCGAACGCCCTAAGGACTTCGTCCATTGGAGATTGGTCTCATTGTTCTGCAACGAGCTGATTGCGTCTTTGCGTGGCATATTCGCACGCTGCGTGCAAATCTCCATGATTTCCCGTTCCAGCACGCGGATATTCTCGACGATTTGCCGAACTTCGCTCGTGAGCTTATCGACAAGCTTGGGTACAAACCGAAACTCGAGGATGTACACGCAAAGTCCGTCTCGCAGTCTTTTGGTCTTGGGATCATTGCGCCCGTTTCTCTTTACCGCGCTGAGGATCTTATGGTGCATTTTTTTAAGGGCGACAAACCTCTCTTTGACCTCCTCGGGATTCAAAGCGAAACTCAATGGGTCCGCCTCGTCGTCTTGCTCTCGTTCCTCGGCCTCCTCATCCTCGTCTTTTAGGGGGCGAACGTTCGCCGATGCGATCGGTGGCTTCAATTCGCCCGCCTTTAGCTCCTCTCCGGAAGAGAAACCGTTGAGCACGTCGCTTAGTTTCGACTCGCCGGCCTCTACCTGGCCGTATTCAGTCAGTAGTTTTTCGACGATGTAAGGGAAGTCAGCGAGCGCCGAGAGTGCTTGATTGAGCCCTTCTTCGATGCGCTTTGCGATCGCGATCTCACCCTCGCGCGTGAGCAGATCAACCGTGCCCATCTCGCGCATGTACATGCGAACCGGATCGGTGGTGCGGCCAAACTCGTCGTCAACAGGTACAAAGGCGGCCGCGGCATCTTCCGCGACATCCTCATCGGCGGCGATCGCTGTATCAGCTAACAGCAGGGATTCGATATCGGGCGCCGTTTCATGGACCTCGATTCCCATGTCCGTGATCATGCCGATGATGTCCTCGATTTGCTCGGGATCGACGATGCCCTCCGGGAGGTGGTCATTGACCTCATGATAGGTCAGAAAACCTTGCTCCTTCCCTTTTGCGATGAGTTGTTTAATCTGCGAGCGTTCGTCGCCGGAGTCGATATCTTCGGGAGTATCCATAGTTAAAGTGTAAACTGCTCAATGCGTTAAAAGATCAATTGAAAGTATAGTAAAGCAATCTGCCAGATCGCTATGATTCAGAATTACCGTTAATTCGGCGCAAAAATGCTAACTTTATCCTATTCGTTAATGGTATCGCTAGCGCTTGCGGCTGGTTTGCTGTTACTGGCGAGTGCTGCCCGCAGTTCCGCTTTTGCTCGCTGCGTAAGCGCGCCCGGATTGCATGTCAGCAACCGAGCCCGCCGTTGCTTGTTGGCGAGAGCCTGTAAGCGCTCCATGGCCCCCGCGAATTCCGCTTCCAAAGCCTCATTTGATACCAGCGGGTCCTCGGCCGCCAGCCGATTCAAAAAACTGCTTTCCTCGGCGCCGCGCCACCGCTCAAGAAGGGCGCCGCAATGGATCCCGGGATGATCTTGGATTAAACGAACCAACTCCAAAAATATCCCGATGTGGGGAAGTCCCACCGGCTTGAGATCCTGGGTCAGATCGACCCGCATGGCTAATTCCGGCCGCCGCAGCATGATTGCAATCGCAGATTGAATAATGGATGGTGCTGGGCGGCGAGTGGGGACGACGACTTTCTCGGCCGGACGCGCCGTTCGCGCCAGAGCCGCTAATTCGTCCGCATCCAGCGTTGAAAGTTCCCCTAAGCGGCGTCGCAAAAGCTGTTGTAATGCGCCGGGCGGCAGAAGGTTTATGTATGGGTTTCCCAGCGCGACCAGCCGGGCGCTACCTTCGGGCGTATTCAGGTTGGCCCTTTTTAATAGGCTTGCGAAGAGGAACTCCGAGAGCGCTGTCACCTTGTCCGTGGTTTCGAATAGCGTGGCGCCCGCCTTACGCACCCAGCTGTCGGGATCTTCGCCCGCCGGCAAAAATAGAAAGCCCAGCGTTCGCCCATCCTTCATCTGCGGCAGGATCACGTTAAGCGAGCGCCAAGCGGCGCGCTCGCCGGCCTCATCGCCATCGAAGCACAGGATGACCTCGGGAACCGCACGAAACAAGCGGGTGACGTGATCGCGGGTGAGTGCCGTGCCGAGGGTCGCGACCGCATGGTTGATCCCGAACTGTGCCAGGGCGATCACGTCCATATAACCTTCGACGACCAGAAGGCGCGGCGGATCCGCGCCGACTTTTAAGGCCCGGTGCAATCCGTAGAGCTCGGCCCCTTTGTGGAAAACCGGAGTCTCGGGCGAGTTGAGGTACTTGGGCTCGCCGCCGTCCAGGCCACGTCCACCAAACCCGACGATCCTGCCCCGCGTGTCTCGGATCGGGAACATGATCCGGTCCCGAAAACGGTCGTAATAGCGGCCGTCCGGTTTCGCGATCACAAGCCCCGCCAGGCTAAGCGTACGCAGGGCTTGCGGGGAAGTCCCCAAGGCCCGCTGCAGCCCATCCCAATCCGGTGGGGCATAACCCAGATCGAAATCGGCGGCGACACGGCCGGTTAAACCCCGCTGCTTGAGGTAGGCGACGGCCCGGTTTGCGGCGGGCCGTTGGCGCAACTGCGCCGCGTAGTGCTTGGAGGCCTGCGCCAAGATATCGTACAGGTCAGCGCTTGGGGCTGGGGGCGTGCCAGGATCGGTGCTGAGCGGCATGCCGGCGCGATCGGCCAGCTCAGCTACCGCCTCGACGAAGCTCAGGCGCAGATAATTGATTAAAAAGTTGATGGCGGAGCCACCTGCGCCGCACCCGAAACAGTAATAAAACTGTTTCTCGCGGTTGACGCTGAACGACGGGGTTTTCTCGTTGTGGAAAGGGCAAAGCGCTACATAATTGCGTCCGACCTTGCGCAAGTTAAGGAATTCTTCGATCACCTCGACGACGTCCGTCTTGGACAACAGTTCATCGATGACCGGCTGTGAAATGCGGCGGGTCATGCCTAAGCCTTACTCTTTCGAGTATAGACGCGGCAAGCCACAATGCCAGTCTGTCGCGGTACCGGATCGGGCCGCTCGGATTCAGCCGCCCAGGCGGTGCTTAAGCGCCTGGCTAACCTGTGCCATGTCCGCGGCGGCCCTGGACGCGCTCCTTAAGCGTGAGCGGCATCCGCGTAGGAGCCTCGATGGAAACGCCGGACGACGGGCTTGCCCCGCTGCCCGAATGCGGAGGGTGTGAGGCGGGCTTGGGTACGGGCGAGTTTCTTTTGCCAGCGCTTGACGGCCGCGGCTGCCTTACGCTTCCGCACCTGGGTCGGTTTCTCGTAAAATTCGCGCCGGTGCACCTCGGCCAGGACACCCGCCTTTTCGCAGGCGCGCTTGAAGCGCCGCAAGGCGATGTCGAAGGGTTCATTGTCTCTCACTCTTACTGACGGCATTGAGAATCGGATCCTTGTGAAGATTTAGTTTATTACAAAAACGGTATAGTGTAATCGACTCTGCTCCCTGGGCAAAGTCCGTACCGTCGTTAAAAAGCCGTCCATGCGCGTGCTAGGAATAGAAACCTCGTGTGACGAGACCGGGATCGCGATCTACGATTCAGAGCGCGGGCTATTGGCGCATGTGTTGCGCACCCAGGCTCCCCTGCATGCCTACTACGGGGGCGTGGTGCCTGAGCTGGCCTCGCGCGATCATGTTCGCCACATTACCCCGCTCATCCGGTCGGCACTCTGGAAGGCGGACTGTGAGGCGCGGGATCTTGGGGGTGCCAGCTATACCGCGGGGCCGGGCCTCATCGGCGCGCTTCTTGCCGGGGCCGCCGTGGCGCGCAGCCTGGCCTGGTCGCTCGGGATCCCATGCTTAGGGGTCCATCATATGGAAGGCCATCTGCTCGCTCCGATGTTGGAGCCCGCCCCGCCCGTACCGCCCTTGCTCGCGCTTCTCGTCTCCGGCGGGCACACCCAGCTCGTGGACGTGGCGCGGGTCGGGAGTTATCGGATCCTCGGCGAGTCCGTGGACGATGCCGCGGGCGAGGCCTTCGACAAAACGGCGAAGTTGCTCGGCCTCGGTTACCCAGGCGGTCCCGCACTCGAGCGTCTTGCCGAGCAGGGCGAAGCCGGCCGATTCGTGTTTCCACGTCCCATGACAAACCGGCCCGGCCTGAACTTTAGTTTCAGCGGTTTGAAGACGTTTACGCTCCAAACCCTGCGGACAACACGCGACGACCAAAAAACGCGTGCGGATATCGCGCGCGCTTTCACCGATGCGGTGGTTGACACCTTGGTGATCAAGTGCCGGCGTGCGCTCGAAGCGACCGGCTACCGGCGGCTTGTGGCAGCGGGCGGCGTGAGCGCCAACCGCGCTTTACGCACTCGCTTGCGCGAGCTTAGCGGCGACGGGATCCAGGTCTACTACCCGCGGCCCGAGTTCTGCACCGACAACGGCGCGATGATTGCCTATGCGGGATGGGTGCGCCTTCGCGCCGGCCACCGCGACGGCCTAGAGTTCCCGGTACGGCCGCGCTGGCCGCTGGCCGAGCTGCCTCCCGTTTAGATCCGCGCTATTCCGCCCGTGCAGCCACCTCTTTGGCACCGATTTTCGCTTCGGTCCCCGCGAGCAACTTGCGCAGGTTTCCACGGTGCCGCCAGAAGATCAGCGCCACCATCAACACGACGACCGCGGCATGAATCCAGATGCGGTCAAGCAAAAAAACCATGAGCGGCGAGCACGCGGCGGCCCCCAAGGCGGCGAGCGACGAATAGCGAAATAGGCCCGCTAAGGCCAACCATACCAGCATGAAGCCGATCCCGGCCGGCCAAGCGAAGCCATAGAGCACGCCGATGAAGGTCGCGACCCCCTTGCCTCCGTGGAAGCCAAAGAATACCGGGTAGAGATGGCCCACAAACGCCGCGAGGCCCATCAAGGCGAGACCCGGACCGGACACGCCCAGCACGCGCCCAATGACCAGCGGCAGCAAACCCTTGAGTAGATCCCCTGCCAAGGTAATGACCGCCGCCGGCTTGCCGGCAAGCCTCAAGACGTTGGTCGCGCCTGGGTTACCCGAGCCCTGCGCCCGCGGATCGGGGAATCCGCCCACCCGGCAGACGACGATGGCCGAGGAAATCGATCCCAAAAGATAACTGCAGCAAATCAGGGCGATCTCGAGCAGCATAGCGCTATTGGAGTCGCTTGGCCTTGACACGTCAAACAAGCATCGGGTTTAGTGTTCTATCATCGGACCGAAAAAGTAATGTGAAAACCGCACAGATGGCCGTGGCCAGGCGCATACCGTTGAACTGCGTATGGATATCATTTATATAACCGATCTGCGCATCGAAGCCGTGATCGGGGTCTATGCCTGGGAGCGGCAACTCAAGCAAGTAGTCATCTTCGACCTCGAGCTCGGCACCGATATCCGCAAAGCCGCGCTCACGGATTCGGTGGCCGACACGCTGAATTACAAGGATGTCGCCAAACGGGTGATGGCCTTCGTCACAGAGAGCCGCTACCAGTTGGTTGAGTCACTTGCCGAGGCCGTCGCCGAGCTCATCATCAAGGAGTTCGATATTCCCTGGCTCCGCTTACGGCTGAACAAGCAGGGTGCCGTGCGCGGTGTGCGCGACGTCGGCGTCATCATCGAACGCGGCCGCCGGGAGGAAGCGTGGCACGGGTCTATGTAAGCATAGGCAGCAATGTGGAGCGCCGGGACAACATTCGCAGCGCTATCGCATCTCTGCGCAGCCAGTTCGGGGAATTGATGCTGTCGCCCGTCTACGAGAGCGCCGCCATCGGCTTTCCCGGAGATCATTTCTATAATCTTGTCGTGGGCCTCAGTACCGATTTAGATCCGCACGGACTGCGGACGCGCCTAGCCGCGATCGAGTCTCAGCATGGCCGCACACCCGGTACGCCGCGCTATGCGCCCCGGCCGCTCGACCTCGACATCTTGCTTTATGACGATCTCGTGGTTCGAAACAATGGCTTGGACCTGCCGCGTAAGGACATCACCCGTTATGCCTTCGTGTTGCGGCCCTTGGCTGACATCGCCGGCGAGGTCATGCACCCGCTCGAGGGCCGACGGATCCGGGAGCTTTGGGCGCAGTTTGATAAGAGTGGACAAGCGCTTGTGCCGGTTCCCCATGAAGACATCTTGGGACCGTCTGCAAGCGCTTCGGAGCCGCGCGTGTGAACATCCTATGTCGGGGCGATTTCATTACCGAGGGCAGCGTTATGCAAAGTCAAAATATTTCGCCTGCGGGGCACGTACCCAGCAGGCGACCAAAGGGGAGAGTTGCACTACTCCCCTTCGGAAACCCCAATGCTAAAGTGCCCGCCGTAAACGGCGGAATATTAGCGAATAGAATACAAGCGTTGGCAAGAACCTTCGCGGGGCGTCATGCGGCAGCGCTCATCGCCGTCTTGCTGGCGGCCGCGTGCGCGGGGATGGAAACCCACGAGCGCTTGGAAAACCTGGAGTTGAGTATCGCCACCTACGAAAACGCGCTGCGCTGGGGCGATTACGACGCGGCGGCGTTGTATCGTGTTTCTCCTACCGGCCCCTACCCGCCGATCAACACGGAACCCCTTCAAGCTATTCGGGTCGCCTCCTACGAGATCGTCAATCAGACCATGAACGCAACTGAGACCAAGGCCATCGTGACGGTCCTGTTTCGTTATTATTACCAGGATGTAGGCCAGGTCGCCACGCTTCGCGATGTCCAGAAATGGTGGTATGACGCGGCCCCGAAGCGCTGGTTCCTGGATGGCGAATTGCCAGATTTTCAGCGTCACCACGAATAGCTTGAGTCAATATATATCGCCTGCGGGGTATGTACCCGGCAGGCGACCAAAGGGAAGAGTTGCACTACTCCTCTTTGGAAATCCCAATGCTAAAGTGCCCGTCGCAAGCGGCTGGGTGTCAGTGAACAAAACCTCATGCGCCGATCTGAGTGCGTAGCGACGTGCTCCCGATCCACAACGTTTCCGGCCCCGGATCACTTCCGCCTAGTCTCGAGGCCGCGGCCTACAGCGCGCGGCTGATCGAGGCGATACGCGAGGAATTGGCCGTATCCGGTGGGAGCATGAGCTTCGCGCGCTACATGGAGCTCGCGCTCTACGCCCCCGGTCTCGGGTACTACAGCGCGGGTAGCGTGAAACTCGGTTCGAGCGGTGATTTCGTCACCGCCCCGGAGATCTCCCCACTGTTCGGGCGTTGCCTCGCGCGGCCGTGCCGCGAGGTCCTCGCGCGGCTCGGCGGCGGCGCCATCTGCGAGATCGGCGCGGGCACGGGCCGGCTCGCCGTCGAGATCCTGACCGAGCTCGAACGCCGGGGTAGCTTGCCGGAAGCTTACTTTATTCTTGAGGTCAGCGCGGATTTGCGCGCGCGCCAACAGGAGTGGATAGAAAGCGCCGTGCCGCATTTGGCCTCAAGGGTCGCATGGCTAGAGCGGCCGCCCAGCGAGCCTTGGCGCGGGATCATGATCGCTAACGAGGTGCTCGACGCGCTGCCCGTGCACCGCTTTCGCATCGTCGGCGGGAATGCTTACGAACAACACGTGGGGTGGCAGGGCGATAGCTTCACATGGGCCGAGGAGGTCTCCGCCGAACCGCGCCTCCGAGCACAGATCGAGGCGATCCAAAGCGCATTGGGCTCCCCGCTTCCGGAGGGCTATGTCTCCGAGATCAATCTTGCCTTACCGCCGTGGTTAGAGACAGTAACGGAATTTCTAACCCGCGGAATATGCCTCTGCATCGATTATGGTTATACGCGCCGCGAGTACTACCTGCCCGAACGACGCGAGGGCACGCTGATCTGCCACCACCGCCATCGGGTCCACGCTGATCCGCTGATCCTCACCGGACTCCAGGATATCAGTAGCTTTGTCGATTTCACGGCCCTAGCTGAATCCGCGGAAACTTGCGGGCTCGCGGTCTTGGGCTACGCTACCCAGGCCCATTTCCTGATCGATAGCGGTCTCGAAGAAGCGCTTACGTCGCTGCAAGCAGCCGACCCGAAGAGATACTTGGAACATACCCAGGAGGCGAAACATCTCACCCTGCCTGCGGCGATGGGAGAACGGTTCAAGGTGATGGCCGTAGGAAGGGCGTGGGATGGACCGCTTACAGGTTTCAAGACCTACGATCAGCGGTATCGTCTGTAGAGCCAACGCCGCAAAGCTCACGGCATCAAGGAGAAAACGGATGATGTGGGTAAACAAAGCCACCGGTTCAAGATACACTGCTCGCCCGGCACATAACCAATGAGTGAATGGATATGCCGAACAATATTTGCGGAAGGCAGGTGGCCAAGCGGCTTCGAAAGCGGCTTAGCCTGGCCAGAATGCCTTGTCTTTCCCCGACCCATGAAACTTGAGTTTCCGAAGGACGCCGCCGACCTCGCCCAATCCCTCTCCGCCGTGATTCGTGTAGGCGATGACTTGTGGGTCGGGAGCGACGAAGGCACCAAAGCGATGTGTTTGCGCCGTGACAAAGGCGACAGGAGCAAGCCGCCGTTTCGCAGAGTCGACGAGATCGATCTCGTGCAGGAGCTGGATCTGCCCGGCAAAACAGTGGACGAGAAGGGTGGGCTGCCCGAGGTGGATCTCGAAGGAATGGACTGGGATGCACAGGGCGGCTATCTTTGGATGGTCGGTTCGCACAGCCTGAAGCGAACAGCGGCGAAGTTTGCCACCAAGAAGGGCAGCCCGATCGATGACGCGGAGAACGTTGCGCGGCTCTCGGTGATTTCAACCGACGGGAACCGTTTTCTGCTGGGGCGTCTTCCATTGAAGGTGGACGCAAAGGAGCGGTCCACGGTCGTCCAGCGGGGAGCCTATGCGCCGGATCATTTCGGTGCACGCCTGCCAGGCACGGAGCGCACCAGCGAGCTACTCGATGCATTGCACGCCGATCCGATTCTCAAGCAGTTTCTCATGGCGGGACGTGAACTGCCGGGGAAAGACAATGGCGTGGACATCGAGGGGCTCGCATGGGACGCTAAGGAGAAGCGGCTGATTGTGGGTTTGCGCGGCCCGGTATTGCGCGGGATGGCCATGCTGCTGGAGCTGAAGGTTACCGAAGAATTTGCGGGCGCTGATGGCGTCGGCCGTCTGCGGCTCCAGCGGATCGGGGCACATGGTGAGCCTTTCCGGCGGCATTTCCTCGATCTGGATGGACTCTCTGTTCGCGATCTTTGTTTCCGCGGCAACGATTTGCTGGTGCTCGCCGGGCCAACGATGCCGATTGATTGGCCGGTGACAATCTACCGCTGGAAAGAGGCCCGCAACGGTATGGACGGGCGGCAACGTTTTGTCTGGCAGGAAGGCGGCGAGCTCGGCTTGTGGGTCCGGGTGGAACTTAAGGATGCCGAGCGTAAACACGATCGCCCGGAAGCGCTCACGCTGTGGAAGAAGAACCAGGCGCTGGTGGTCTGCGACGCGCCTTCGGGGAAGCGCTTCGACAAGCCGGCGACGGTGGAGATCGACAAAGTCGTGCTCCCGAAAGCGACTTAACTGGCGAAATGAGCGCGGCGAAGCCAGCCATACCCGAAGGTTCTGCGCGTGTTTCCGGCGGGTGCGGCGGCGTCAACTAACGACCGGTTCGTCGGGCAGCTCGTTGTGGTTATCCGCGCCTTCGGGGAGCGGGAAGTGCTGAACGAGCAAGGCTTGCACTGTGCCGATCGCCTCGTTGAGCCCGGCCTCGAAACGCCTGGCCTTGAAGGCCCAGGACATGTCGGCCACGAGCCTTTGCCAATGGCCTTTCGGCACGCGGTGCGCGAACCCGCGGTCGGCCACGATCTCGATCGCATGCTCGGCGAGGAGCAGGTAGATCAGCACGCCGTTGTTGTGTTCGGTGTCCCACACCCTCAACTTGCCGAACATCGCCACCGCACGCTCGCGCGCGGTGGCGTTGCGCCACAGGTACGACAGCGGCAGGCCTGCCTCGATGCACAAGCGGATCTCGCCGCTGTGGCCGCATTCACTGTCTCTCACGCGGGCATGCAAACGTTCGAGCGCGCCCTTGCCCAACGCGCGGCGCGCGTCGCTCTGATCGAGGAAACGATGCTTCAACAGCCGCAACCAGCGGGTCATGTGCGTTCCCGTGCTTTCACCAGTCGCCCGACGCGCCGCCGCCGCCGAAGTCGCCACCGCCACCCGACGGGTAGCCGCCGCCCCCGAAGCCGCCGCCTCCGTCACCACGGCCCCAGATGATCGGTCCGCCGCCCCCGCGTGACAGGCCGCGCCCGGCGCCGAAACCGAACACGCCGACCAGCAACAGCGCGATCAGTCCCACCAAGCCGGCCAGCAGCAGACTCTCGCTGAACCACCAGCCAAAAGCCGACGCGGCGCCGCCGGTGGCGACCGCGCCGAGCTTGCGACCCAGCATGCCGGTCAGCACCGCGCCAAGAATCGGTACCGCGACGAAGAAGAAGATCACCATCTCGTCGAGCTGCAAGCCGGGCCGCGCCTTCGCTTGATTGTGTTGCGCGGGTGCAGTCAGGGCTTCGCCGCGGATGCGCGCGAAGAGCTGGTCGACCGCCTGGTTCAGGCCGCCGGCAAAGTCGCCGGCGCGGAACGCCGGCCTGATCGCGCTGTCGATGACCTGCTTGGCGACGATGTCCGGGATCGCGCCTTCGAGCGTCTTGGTCGGCGCGATGCGCACGCGCCGATCGTCCTTCGCGACGACGATCAAAAGGCCGTCGCCGACGTCGCGGCGGCCGATCTTCCACGCGTCGCCGAGGCGCTGCGTGTAGTCGGTGATGTCTTCGGGCTTCGTGCTCGCGACGATCACGATCACGAGCTGCGAGCCGACCTCGCGCTCGAAGGTCGCGAGCTTGTCTTCGAACGCGCTGCGCTGCGCCTCGCTCAAGGTGCCGGTCTGGTCGATGACGCGCGCGGTGAGTTGCGGCACTGGCTGCTCCTGCGCGCGCAGCGGCGTCGCTAGCAGCGCGGCGAGCGCCAGCCAGCACGCGCGCCCGCAAAAGCGCATCACTTCGATGCGGGCCTGTCGAAGCTCACCTTGGGTGGCGTCGAGATCGCGGCCTCATCCAGCACGGTGAAGCTCGGCTTGACGTCGTAGTTGAACAGCATCGCGGTGAGATTGCTCGGGAAGCTGCGCGCGAGCACGTTGTATTCGGCCACCGTCTTGATGTAGCGATTGCGCGCAACGGTGATGCGGTTCTCGGTGCCTTCAAGCTGCACGCGCAGGTCCTGGAATCCCTGGTTGGCTTTCAAGTTCGGGTATGCCTCGGCGACGGCGAGCAGCCGGCTCAACGCGCCGCTCAATTCGCCTTGCGCCCTCTGGAACTTGCCGAAGGCTTCAGGGTTGTTGATAAGCTCGGGTGCGGCCTGGATGGCGGTTGCCTTCGCGCGCGCCTCGACCACCTTGGTGAGCGTTTCCTGTTCGAAGCTGGCTTCGCCCTTCACCGTGTTGACGATGTTGGGGATCAGGTCGGCGCGTCGCTGGTATTGATTGAGCACTTCGGACCACGAAGCCTTGACCTGCTCGTCGAGCCGCTGGAAATCGTTGTATCCGCAACCGGTGAGGCCAAGCGTCACCGCCAGCAGGAAGCACCAAGCTATGAATCTACGCTGCATAGGGTAGCTTTCGTCGCGCGAATTCAGCCGTGCGAATGTACGACATCGCCGTGCTGTTTGCTACTGCATAAACAACCGCCCAAGTTCGCCGAAGATAGCTGGCGTGCCTCGGTGCTCACGCCTCATACTCTTGAGCCGCGTCGAGGCGCACGGTGCCGTCATCCCCGAAGGCGAGCGCAATGAGGTTAGGCCGGCAGCAGACCGCGCAGTCCTCAGTGAAGGTCTGGCAGCGTCCCCCGCTCGGGTCCACCAAAACGTCGTTGTCCTCGCCGCAGAACGCGCAACTGTACGTCACGATCGTCATTCTACACGCTATCATGTCCTGCAAGGAGGCAGGTGATGGCCCGGCTGAATCCGGGCCGCGCTATGGATAGGGCAGCAATCCGCGGGACAGCGGACACGTAACCGCAGAATGCTTATAGAAGCGGCGAGCTCGCCAAATCGTCTTTCGAGTACTGCAATTGTCCGCATCGTGCACTTAATTCGTCGAAAAAGTGACCTACGGTTTCAAGCTGTGCTTCGACCGTTTCCAGTGTGTTCATGCGAGCGCGGAAGGCGGCGCAGCCGGCCAAACCCTTGGTGTACCAGGAGATGTGCTTGCGCGCCACACGCACGCCGGTGAAGGTTCCGTAAAACGAATACAGATCATCGAGGTGGCCGAGCAGTACGCGATGGATTTCCTCAACCTGCGGCGGCGGCAGCTCTGTGCCGGTCTTAAGATAGTGCTCGATCTCGCGGAAAATCCATGGACGGCCCTGCGCCGCGCGGCCGATCATCACCGCATCGGCGCCGGTGTATTCGAGAACGTGTTTCGTTTTCTGCGGCGTGGCGATGTCGCCGTTGGCGATCACGGGAATTTTCACCGATTGCTTAACCGCCCTGATGGTGTCGTACTCGGCCTCGCCCATGTACATGCAGGTGCGCGTGCGACCATGGATTGCGAGTGACCGAATGCCCGATTGCTCAGCAATCCTGGCGACAGTGAGCGCATTCTTATTGTCCTTGTTCCAGCCGGTACGGATCTTCAAGGTGACGGGAACACTCACCGCTTTGACAACGGCATCGAGAATGCGCGCCACCAGCGCTTCGTTCTGCAGTAGTGCAGAACCGGCGTAGACATTGCAGATTTTCTTGGCCGGGCATCCCATGTTGATATCGATGATCTGAGCGCCGCTGTCGACGTTGTACCGCGCGGCTTCGGCAAGCATGCCCGGATCGGCGCCGGCGATCTGGATCACCTTGGGCTCGACCTCGCCTTCATGGTTACCGCGGCGGATGGTTTTCTCCGATCCCCATAACAGGGAATTAGACGCGACCATCTCCGAGACCGCCATACCGGCACCCATCAGTTTGCAGAGCTGACGGAAAGGCCGATCGGTCACGCCCGCCATGGGCGCAACGATCAGATTGCTCTTAAGGCGGATGGAACCGATCTGCATGGGGTCAAGAAACCCTCCCGGTAAACAACGTGCGTAGAATGCTCTTGCTCACCATCAATGCGCGCCGGCTTCGTTTCCCCAGATCTCTTGCAGCCGCGCCTCTCGCCCGCAAGCGTAGCGATAGTAGCGGTAGCGCAGGGGATTCTTCTTGTAATAGTCCTGGTGATAGTCCTCGGCCGGATAAAAGATCCCGGCGGTGACGATCTGGGTCTGGATCGGGTTCTTTATTCTTCCGGACTTTTCGATCTCTGCCTTGCTCGCATCGGCCAATTTCTTCTGTGTCTCGTCATGCGTGAAGATCGCGGTACGGTACTGTGGTCCTTCGTCACAGAACTGGCGGTCCTTGACCGTAGGATCGACGCTACGCCAGTACACGTAAAGCAGCCTCTGGTAACTGACTCTGGCGGGATCGAAAACGATCTCCACGGCTTCGGCATGACCGGTGGCGCCGGAGGAGACTTCCTCGTATGTGGGGTCGGGTTTGCTACCACCTATGTAGCCGGAAACGGCCGCGATCACCCCGGGCACTTTCTCGAAGTCCGATTCGGTGCACCAGAAGCAACCGCCGGCAAACGTGGCCGTGGCCGTGGCTGCCGAACCGGCGCCGGAGAAGCCGGCACACATCGCCACCACGACCGCAGCGGCGGCACGCTTGATTGGCGGGTTCATATCAGAGTTTGTGAAAAAACCTACTGCGCTCGGGATCTCGCGTTCCAGCGGTGCTCGGAATCCTCATGTAATTCAACATACACTCCGGTTCCTGCGCTCCGGCGGAACTCGACCTCCCCTCGCTCGCGACGGTTCTTTCACAAAACTCTCAGGTGCGGAGCTCAGGCAACGGCTCGCCTGCCGCCACGAAGCGCAGCGCCACACCGTTGTTGCAATAGCGCAGACCGGTAGGCGCGGGGCCGTCGTCGAACACATGACCCTGGTGGCCCTCACAGCGGGCGCAGTGGTACTCGGTGCGCGGCCAGATCAGCTTGTAATCGATCCGCGTGGCGACGCGGCCCGGCAGTATATCGAAGAAGCTGGGCCAGCCGGTGCCGCTCTCGAACTTGTGCCTGGCGTCGAACAGCGGCAGGTAACAGGCGGCGCAAAGGAACAGGCCCGGACGCTTCTCGCCGTTGAGCAGGCTGGTGCCGGGTCGCTCTGTGTCTTCCTCGAACAGCACCTGGTATTCCTCGCGGCTGAGGAGTTTTTTCCACTCGTCTTTGGATTTCATTAGCTTGCTGACTTTAGGTGGGGACTCGGCGGCAGCGGCCTGCACGGAAGCTATGCCCAATCCCAACGTAGCGCCGACAGCGGCGAGGGTGCGCATAAAGTTTCGTCTGTTCATGAGCTAACGTTTTTGTTGAAGCTGCCGTTATGGACGCTCGCGCAGGGCCTTTAGTTCCCCCACAATTCATACTATTTAGAGGTCCTTTACGAAGTATGATACGTCCTTTTTCATAAGCCTCTACTCCGCCGTAAATCGTCGATGTTCGCCTTTGCTCATTCGCTTCGCTCCATCTGCAGACACGCCGTAGTAGATCGAAGTCTCTCGCTAGCTTTTTGTCCGGGAGGTCGATGAAGCTACACACCCATTAACAACCTTGCCCAACTGTTTGGTGGCCCAAATGAGGTCTCTTATCGAACTTAAACTCGCTATAATCACCCTTCTTTTTGACATAGTGTAGAAACACCTGGACCTGGCGCTCACCCTCGAAAACCTCTCTCCAATGGGGCATCTCAATTCCTTTGTAGATAAGAGCGTCACCTTGTTCAAGCTCGACTCTGGTTACATTGTTGCCGGTCTCGATACAGATCGGCCAAATACCTGGGCAATCGTAACTGATAGGCAAAGTTACGCTAACCTCACACGAGGGCCTGTCCACGTGCTTGGCAAGCACCGCGCCTTTAACATAGATGCGCAAATAAGAGTAGGTTGGGTACAACTCGCAATTGATCGTTCTCGATAAAACTGGGGTCATGATATCCAGCAAAGTCTCTGTGATAGCACACCCAGCGGCGGAGAAGGCCTTTTTGACCTGTCCATCATCGTAATGAAGAGACGAGCTCGCTTCCAACACTTTTACGTTCTCGGATATGTAGGCGCACATAAGTCGAGGTATCCACTGTTTGAATATTACATATCCGTCTCGTTCAAAGATCTGATCACATCCGATCGCGTTTACCACTGGATTATTTTTACTTTGATCCGCGTAGGCTTGCGAATCGGAACGTGTGTTATTCATCTCATCCCCAAGAGTCTTATCGTTCCCGATGGGTGACATTCAAGATTTAAAGACTTTCCAGATCTGTGCGACGAATCTTCCAGCAGCCATCGTCAACGACTCTTACTTTTTGCTCCTGTACAAGTCGTTCCAGGTACTCTGGCGATAAACCCGAATACTCGGCTGCCTCTTCGAGTGTGAGGTACATCTTTTGAAACGGTCGCGGCCGCGGCATACCTAGCGCTTTTACTGCGTCTATCAGCCACTCCATGCCAGGGGAAGTCTCTTCGTTGTCAGGGGGATTATCTTCGCTGCTTGCAGTTGCTGCTCTAATAAGCCACCCATTGACAGTGAAACGACTATTCACAAATTTGCGTGTGGGACACCGTACCGGCATAACCTCGTGGTCGTATGAACTGGGAAAGAACAGGAGGGTGTTCTGTCTCGGCATAATTGTCCTAATACGTCTCTTTGCGGAATTCTCCACTTCGCTATCCTCCGAATTATGGATTCTGAGTTGGCCCCCGCTAAAAGCCTTGGGTTCAGAATAGAAATAGTGAACATATGAAAGTTCCCGCAGAGGAATATCTAACGGTTCCACAGCACTGTTGTCACGGTGCACCTTAAAAAAATCACCGTGATTGCTTGCAGTGATCTGAGTATCTATATGCGATATGGGGAATGGTTCTCGCCTGAAAACTCTAAGGACGTCAGGAAGAATCTCACGTATGCGATCTTGAATTAGCGTCCCGTATTGTCCGAGATCATACAAGACGCGGGACTTTCGATAGGAAGTGTCGGTTGATGCTTCCGGCACACCGTCTGGTATTACAGTGCTCGGCGTGAAACCCGTTTCGTGCGTCAACACATACTTCGTTAATCCCCGCAATTCCCTCTGCGTGAGGAAGTCTCTCTTAACAAACACCTCCAGCGGCTTATTTCCTCCCCTCTCGGAATTTCGCGGTTCAGAGGCTCTGTTTGCAAACCGTCGCGTCATAGACGTGGGGATCCGTTCCAGCTTAAGGATCGAAGCATATGGGAACTGTTTTTATCTCTCACAGTCATTTTAAGTCAATAACTCAGCCACAGAAAAGCGATTGTCTTTTTGGTCATTCCCGGGCATTTACAAATTTTATGACTTTCGGGTAAATGGTGATTCCTTCGGCCCGCTATATGAGAGGATGCATGACCAACATTAGGTGCCCCGATCAAGTCAATATAGCTTTCGCCACGGGGTATGCAACCCCGTGGGGCGACCAAAGGCGAGAGCTGCGCCTCTCCCCTTTGGAAACCCCATCGCTAAGGTTCCCGCGGCGCGGGGAATAGATTTCAATCTGAGATCAGAAAATGAGATGCTCCGGTGAAGCTCATCGTATCTAGCTTAGAGAGCTTGAGGACATATGTCAGCCGCGAGTTCTACTTCATCATGAGAGATCTTATCTCAACTCATGGGTGGCGGCACATCGAAATGTGTAAATTGTGGAAGGGTGCGGGGAACATAAGGGACAAGCTCATCGACGAGTTCGGGGAACTACCGGCAAGCATCTTATTCTGGGAGGGCTACGAGTTGCTGTCTGCACGTGCGATAGAAATTTATCGCCTGGATTGTCATAAAGTCATTCTGGCCGATGATCTACACTGTTTTAATGATCAGTTGAGACAAAGAAAGTTAATAAGCTTCGCCTTATGTGAGACGATTCTGTCTACCTATGGGTATATTTGGAGTGAGTTTTACCCCGAATTCCGCGGCGTGAAGAAAGTAGTATGGGTCCCGCACTCAGCCTCTCCGGATTTTCTGCTTCGCTATAATCAACATCCTGAAAACTCGATTTTTCTTAGTGGCGCCATGACTGTTCATTACCCTCTGCGCAGGGAAATGAAGATTTTACAGGAACACAGCTCCTACTCTATAGCCTACCATTGCCATCCGGGATATTACTGCGGCTACGACTACGAAAAAAATGAGGATATAGGCCGCGGCTATGCCGAAAAGATAAACAGGCACCGGACGGGTTTTACCGACAGCCTGATATACAAATATGTGGTGGCCAAATACTTTGAAATCCCGGCGACGGGAGCACTTTTGTTTGCCGATGATGCGGTGAGTGGGCCGTTGAAGAAACTCGGGTTTATCGAGAACAGGCATTACCTTCCTGTGTCAAAAGAGAATCTGGAAGAAAGAGTTCAGTATATTCTGGACAAAAGGAATCACGAAGAATTGGATGAGATTAGGAGAAGAGGACAAGAGCTGGTCTGGGAGAGGCATAAGACTAGTGACCGGGCAAGACAGATAGATGAGGAATGCAGCGTCTGAAAGAATGGCACAAGTCTCATCGATCAGTTGGCACGGGCAATGACGGTCGTGATGCTCATCTGGAAGGAGAGACAAGGCGCATTAGTGTTTGCTTCAGTCAGCCGGATAGGCGGCGACAACTTCGAGCATGACCAGCGCTCCCGCCGGAAGCGACGCCGCTGCGAACGCCGTGCGCGCCGGTAACGCTGTGACACCGAGACCGGGAAGCCAAGCGGCGTAGATCACATCTACGGCTTTGAAATCCTTGATGTCCGCGAGCAGCAGCGTGGACTTGACGATATCCGCAGGAGAGCATCCTGCCGCATTCAGAATCGCTTCGATATTCGACAGCATCTGCCTGGTTTGAGCCTCAAGGCCCTCCTCCAGCTTGCCGGTTTCGGCGTTTCGGCCTGTCTGGGCAGTCACGAATACTAGATCACCTGTGCGAATGGCTTGCGAGTAGGTGCCGGTGGCGGGGGCGGCTGCGTTCGTGGCGATGCGAATCTTGTTGACCATCTGAGGTGCTCCTTCGCTGAAGGGAGTAAGCGAACCTAGGCGTCCTATTTATCCGTCCGCTCAGCTCTGAGCGGGATTTCGAATTTGACCTTTACAGGCCCCCCACCGAGCGGTGCCAGATCGAGGAGTTGCGGCTGCTCGGGATGGATGATTTGCAGCAAGACCACGTTGGTGGGATCCGCGAACTCCAAGTCGAAATAGTGGAATTGCGTGATGTTCGATGCATATATCCAGAGGTTGTTCTGGTCGCGTATCCACTGGCTGAAGCTCTCGCTCTCCATGGGTTCCGTACGGATGTCAAGAGGAACTTCGGACAAGAGTTGTTTGGTCAAGTCGAAGTTCTCAAAAGCATACTGCCAGCTTTGCTCGTAGGGACGTTTGGTAGAACCGCGTGAGCGGGGCAGACATCCCTTTTGCTTAAGACGGATGTTCTCTCGCACGAATTTTTCTTCCTCGGTCTCGGCATCGTAGTCCCCGGCTGTGAGCCGGCCGAGAAAGTGCTCGACGTCCCGACTTGTCGTAAACACGCGGTGAACAATGCGAAAATACGTGATTGCGGTGGGATTGATGTCGAAGATCGTCATCCGCTTGGGCCGCCAGAGCGGAATGAGGTTGAGACCGTACAGACCGCCCACAACACTAATCATATGAATATTCTCACGCCTCTCTGGGGCCACACTCTCGTAGTGCGCGCGGAACTCCGAAAACTCACCGAATGATCCATCCTGATACCCGTCATCGGTGCCGTAGAACACGTTCTCCGGGTGGTCGTGGTACATTTCCCGGTTGAAGGCTCTGGGTGCTTTTGATGTCACGGTTACTCCCTCTTTATCTTTGGTGTTTGCGAGCGAAGATTGTCGAGTCTAATGACGAGTTGCATCACGCGTCGTTGAGACTTGGCAGAGAATCATCATCCCAGGCCGGTTTGTTGAGTTGTTTGTCGAAGGACTGCAGCCTTCGGAAGCATCCAGTGGAAACTAAGATTCATGTCCATTTCTATCCAGCTTCTCTCTTCAAGTCACGCCAGAGATTGAACAATGCGTGTATCCTGCGGAAAAGTCTATGCAGAATTCGTCTTACGCTCGACGCTCGGCCTCTCTGACGAGCGGGAGAACCTCCTGGCCGAAAATATCCACCTCATCGACCTCGGGCCAGCCCGAAATGATGAACTCGCTGACGCCGACCTGCTTGTATGCGAGAAAGGCCTCGGCAAGCTCCTTCGGCGTCCCCAAAAGGGTCGTCCAGACGGGGCCGTAGTGCGGCACCAACCCGGCCCACAGGGAATGGTTCAGCCAGTGCGCGTCGCTCGTCACGCCGACACCTTCCCTGTACATTTGGGAATCGTCTTTGAGGCGCGTGGTGCTTTCCTGTTTGTCCTTCGGCAGCAGAGACTCGGCGACGCTGACTGCTTCCTCCCGCGTCGGCCTGCATATCAGGCCCAGCCTCAGACAGACCGCGATCCCACGTTCTCGAACACGCGCCACCAGGGGTTGAAGCTTTTCGGGAGAGTCAATCACGCGCAACCAGCACGTACCCTGTGAGTAAGCCAATTGCTCAGACGCCTCGGAGTGACCGGAGATATAGATTTCGGGAGCGTTTCTATCCGGGGCGAGAAAAGGCGTGTGGAGCTTTCCATGCTCGACTCGATAGTGTTTGCCGTCGAAGTCAACCTCACCATCACTGCGCCAGAAGGAATGACAGACCGCTAAAAACTCCTCGGCCCGCGCGTACCTGTCATCGTGCGCGAGAAAGTCACCGTAGCCACGTTGCTCTAATGTTGAGCTGCCCGCGACGATGTTCAAGGCAACGCGCCCATGGATCAGTGCGGAGAGGGTGTTGATCTGCTGGACGAAAGTCGTTGGCTGCATCAGACCAGAGCGGTAGGCGATAATGTACTTGAGCTTCTTCGTGGCTCCGCCGAGCGCGCAGCTCACGAGAATGGGGTCTGGCTCGTAGCGGCTGAACGAGATCAGGACCGACTCGATTCCTGCTTCCTCCGCGTGGCGGGCGAAGTGTACCCACCCATCCATGTCCGGCCGAGGTGCCAGCGAGGTGCTGCTAGTCGATTCGATTCGATAACGGGTGGCCTCCTGAGGTGTCTGGGGCGCGTCAACGGCTACCTCTCCACCCTTAGGAAGCATCCAGTGGAATCTCAGATTCATAGTTTATCCTGAGGTCGCACTCGGAACACTACTTGGTATTTCTTAGAATACAGCAGTGTTGCCATTCAGGGCTGACGGGTGGATGCACTGTTGCATCCGGGAAGAGCGACGCCATGTAGTCGACAGTAAAGAACGAGCAGTAGGATTCGAGAGGTTTGCCAACACGGGTCTGATGGCAAAGCTCGTCCCCGGGTTCCACGTAGAGATCGTCGTCGATGAGAATACACCATTGCACCCGCTCGAGGATTTCATCGGTGCCACAAGACTTCAAGTGAAGTCGCACAGCAGAGCCTGAAGGTAGTGTGGGATCGGACAGGGACCTGTCATAATGCGGATCGGAAAAGGTAAACGCCAGAACACCCTCGGGAGCCAGCATGCTTCGCAGCGACTCGACCAGCTCAAGCATCTCGCTCCGGTCGGTGTGAGTAAATACGGAGAAAGCCAGGATGATGTCGAACTTCACCCCACAGTCCGGGACGGGCAGATGGCAAACCCCGTTCGGATTGTACTGTGAGCTATAGCGGTTATAGTGTACGAAATGAGCCCGCGGGTAAGTGCGGCGCCCTTGCTCGACTACATCCAGGTTCAGATCTATGCACCAATAGTCATTGTGGTCAACGTGGTTACCTGCACCTACCAAAAACGTGCCGACATTGCCGCCAAAGTCCAGAAGTTTTCGACCCTTCCATCTCGGGCGTTCAAGCCGTTGGTCGAAGTAGGAGAATTGCGTAGACCGGGTGGAGACAAGGTTCCACGCGAACGACCGCCCCTCCACGAAGAGAGATCCCGCACCGGGAACAAACAGCGCTTCGTCGGCAAGTGACATCATTCACCCCCTTCAAACCTCGACGGTCCACGGTACTGGTTCCGGAAGGACACCATGACGTTTGGCCCAGCGTTGTAATGCCCAGGCTTGGGTGTCAACGTCCCGATATTCGCCCAGCAATTGACGCGTAATCGGATCAGTCTTCGCCAGATGCCGCTTATCCGGTACTTCGAGGTAGACCTCGGTCTTCATCCAGCGGTACGAATAGCCGTACATCAGCACCTTTGATATGCGATTGCTCCGATTGGGAGTAGCGGTATGAAAGATACGGTTCTCGAAGAGGAAGGCATCACCAGCATTCAATGTGAGATCGCATACCTCCACGTCCGCTGGGTCGACCTGGCCCTTCGGAAGAGCCAGTGGCTTGGTTCTGAGATGAGTACCACGCGCCAATAACGTCATGCCGCTGTTGGGCTGGTGAAAATCCGTCAGACAGTAGCAGATCTTGATACCTACCAGCGGCAGAGATTCATGGCCCAGGTCACGCGGAATCCGAATATCTCGATGCCATCCGCGTCTAAAGGTTGGCGCATTCGGGCATTCCGGTCTCTTATAGATGAGTGTGTGCGAATGCAGGTGAATATTGGGGCTGAGCAACTGGACGACGAGCGGGACGGTAGAACTATTGGCGACCAGAGCGAAGAGTGCTTTTTCTCTGAGTAAGCCTGGTCGTAAGTCCAGATGGTTATACTCCGGCCGTCCGGTCATTTCGGGTTTTTTAAGCAACGGTTCCGCCAGACGGTCGCTCGCCTCGACGAGACGGTCTACCGTTACTGCCGATAGAGCATCACGCACTACTAAAAAGCCGTCTTCGGCAAAGGATTGTCGCTGCTCCGGTTTGAGATGAACGAAATCCAATGGCGCTATCCCCTTTCCGACGTCAGATAATCTCCGTTTCCTAGCTCATAACTTTCTAATGACACAACAATGTTGCATCTCGTTGTTGACAGGAGGCAGAACAGTAGCATGTGGAAACAATATCTTCATATATTTTTCGGTGTAAAAGGCATGACATGTTTTCTGTCGTTCCGGTTCATAAGGTTGAATATCCTCAGTTTCGATATACAAATCGTCCCCATTCACGAGCATGAGCCAATCGGCATGTTGTGCTCTTCGAATCAGGTTCGGCATGTCAATATTTAAGGTAGTGCCTCTTTCTCTTGCCAATTGCTTTTCTCGCTCCAATCGCCACTCAAAGTTATTTCCGTGATACTGCCCCGGCCAAGAAAAATAATGTGGATCTATGAATGTAAAGGCTAACGCACCATTGTTAGCTAAGAGACCTTCTAATTGGTTGACCAACTGAAGCATGTCGGTCTGTGTTGTATTCGTAAAGACGGAATAAGCAACGATATAATTAAATGTCTGGTCCAGAGCAGGAAGTGTTAGATTTGGAACTCCGTGCGGGTTGAAGAAGAAGCAGTAGCGATTGTAAAAAACCCAGTGCGACTTCGGGTAGAATGCCCGACCCCGCTCCAATGTGTCCCTGTCGACATCGATGCACCAGTAATGCTCTTGCTCGATGGTTGAATTCGGATCTCTTAAGAGGTTGCCGATGTTCCCTCCGAAATCCAGTACCTTCTTCCCTCGCCACACCGATTCGCCCACTTGTAGGGAGAAATAAGTAAACTGCCCCGTTTTCGTTGAGACGAAAGCCACGGTTATCCTCAAGCCGGGTTGTTTCAGCGCGTACTAGGAAGCGGTTTCAGTAAACTTCTGGCGATTGCCTTGAGGAAGGCGCACTGAATGAGTCCAACCCCCTATGAATGCTTCAAGAAAATCTGGTGAACCCAGTCAAGGCTCAATCCCGACGGTAAAAGAACTCGCGATTAAGGTAGTTTGATCTCCCGCTGTCGTCCTGGAACGTAACGAACAGCACGATCACCAGCACACCCTTGTTGACACGAAAATAAGTCTCCGCTCTCATGAAGCCCAAGTCGAAATCAGCAGCCAGAGCTACCGCCCGCTGTCCTGCTTCTTCCTCCAGATTCGCCAGCGCCGTCGCCCGGCTCCTCGGCCAATCAATCGGACCGTCGGCTCCCACCCCCTGGACGCCGACGTTGAAGTGTCCGTCGTTCCGTTCGATAACAATTGCCGCTATGCCTCGCGTGTCTGGGTCTGTATTCACCCATCGACCAATGAGCTTGTCGGCGCTCAATCTTCTGGTCGCCGGATCCGAGAGCGCGGGGTCCAAATCACCGCTCTGTTTGAACTCAAAGGTCTCGGTCACGATTGAACTCTCAATCAGTTCGATCAGAGCTTCCGTTAAGAAGCGTGTAAATCCCACCTCCCATTATCATGGCGTCAAAGCATTCTCGATAGGATAATGATTTATGAAACAGATACTAAAATATTATTATTTGTATTTCAGTACGTTATCTCAAAGGAGCCATTTTCACAAAGTGAAGATTAAGAGCCTTAATGAAACTATTGACGATATATTGATGCATAAGAAAAGCATCAGCCGCTATGGTGATGGCGAATTGAAAATGATGCTCAATAAAGGAAAAATTGTCTTCCAGTCGGAAAGCCCAGAATTGTCCAAAAGGCTTAAGGAAGTTCTCAGCTCCGATTTGGACAATCTTATCATCGGGCTTCCCGGGCCGTTATGTTCTGTAAAAAAAGAAAACCTGAACTCAAAGTATTTCTGGATTGGGTTTATCAATTTGTATGGCAATTTGATCTCCGAATATTTAGACCCGAAAAAAGTGTATGGAAATGCAGGAATTTCCCGCTTTTATATGGGTTTAAAAGATAAAAGGTTATCCCTGCAAGTCCTGGAAAAGCTAACGAAGATATGGGACAAGAGAGAAATATTGATTATAGAGGGCGAATTGTCAAGAATGGGTGTAGGCAATGATTTGTTTGAAAATGCAGCCGGCCTGAGCCGGATGGTTTGCCCGGCTGAAAATGCATTCGAAAAATATCATGAAATTTTGGAGGCTTCCAAAAAACACGGAAAAGATAAACTGATACTCATTTCATTAGGGCCAACGGCCACCATTTTAAGTTATGACCTGGCAAAAAGCGGATATTGGGCAATAGACGTCGGGCATATTGATGTGGAATATATGTGGATGCTCAGCAAAGCACAAACGAAAATCCCAATAAAAGGCAGGTATGTCAGCGAAGTCAGAGGTGAAAAAGATTATGAAATTCCTGAAGCATACCGGGATTATTATTACAATAGCATAGTTGATACGATAGGCCTGTGAAGGGATAAGTTTCGCTCACAGCATTATGTGGTGTGAATTCCATTGTATTGCTCGTGGGCCAGGGCAAAGTACTCACGCACAAAATAGTCCGCGCGGCGGCTCTTATCCTTGAAGCTGTGCAATTGGGCGAGTACCAGCAGCCCCTTCATGATCATCCCTTGGAGCCGTGTTTCCACGAAGCCGAAGTCGTAGACGCAGGTAAAACCTGCAGCTACGCGCGACGATGGCGTCGATGCAAAGACGTTGGCGGTCAGCCGTTCCCCAGTCGATCAAACGGTCTGGGCCAATGGCGTATGTCTGCAGCGATAGATTGCCAAGGGATTCGGACATCACGATCCGGGCGATGCCATTCGTATCGGGATTTGAATTAATCCAGGTCCCAGGGAACGCCCGAATATCGATCGGCCCAGCCGCATCGACATTTACACGATCACAAATTTGGGCGAATTGCATTCGCTGCCCCGTTCAAGAAGTTCTGATCCAACTGCGAATCATCAAGCGATCGGAAGCGTCGCCTGCTGCAATCGGAGTGCGAGCATGAATCGTCCGCATGTTGTCCGAAAACAATAACTCGCCTTCCCGCATCAAGAAGTCGATCGTGCGGGTGGAAGCAGCGATGACTTCTTCAAAGGCGTCCAGTGAAGTTAGCATTTCGTCAGAAAGCTTAGCACCGGTGAAATCCAGCGCTAGGTCAATTGTGTATCGGCGCCAACAAATGGTGGATTCGGTCAGCACGGTCCGCCATTTCACTCCGCCTCCCCAACAGGCGGCCAACAGCCACGGTACCGGCTCGGTCTCCAGCAGTTCAAGGGTCTCGGTTCCCAGGCGGTTTTTCACTTCCTCGCGAACCGCGTCAACGTCAAGAACTCGTGACCGACCAGCGCCTCGCTGGTCCGCGCGGACGCACACCATAGAGATGAATTCGATCGGTGTTTCCCAATCCACGGCATCCGTATGCAATCTCTCAGCTTCACGGCCTCCTCGCAACGAACGTATATCGGTTGCGGGCTGAATGTAGTGAACGAGTTGGGCCCGTGGCGCTTGGTACGGCAGAGCCACCAATTCCCCAAAGGCTCGGTTGATGGCAACGAACAACCTGTTCCCTTGGTCGAAACGAAGACCCCGTAGTAACACGCAGTAGGGCCACTGCGCGATTCGCTCCCTGACCAGGCTGACAAGCCACTCAAAACCATCGGGACAAGTTTCACGAAAACGATCAAGTAAAAGGTTCTGCAAAGCAGGTGAGTAGAATTCTTTGTTATCGTAAAAAGGGAGGCGCTCGGCCTCCTCTAGTAGTTCGCGTGCCAGCACGGACGAAATGTCGATCCTTGCCGTGTCCGGAAACGGCTCGTATCTACTCCCTTGAGGTATTTGGCGCCTTGAAAACTCTTCCACTTGTTACACTGCTTGCGGCCAGTCTAGGGCACAGTTTTTTGACGCTGCGATCTGCTCCTGGTCGTGAAAAGATTCAGAGCGAGTTCTAAATATCTCGACACACAGATACATTGTCCCCTGATAATGCAGCAATGCTGCGTTTCACCGTTGACCAGAGGATGGATCGGCGCGCCCGGTTGGCAAATGGCCCAATTGAGAACAAAGCGCCCGTTGCCCAGCTATAAATGAATCTCTTCCATGATTCAACCTCATCGTGCGCGACTGCGTAATAGCGTTACTGTTCAAACTTTGCTAGTTGAGCGAGTTGACGAGCGTTGTCGTCACGAAAGCGCTCGAGCTCGGCGGCTAAATCGGCGTTAAGTCCGGTGAGCCAATGCGACCGCTCCATAACCTTGAGTCGGTCACGTAGCAAGCCAGCTTCCTGTTCCCGGGTGAAAGGCTTCCCCGGAACCCAGCGGCCGAGTCGCGCACCGTCGTCTAAACACCGAGCCCAGGTCCAGACTTCCGGCAATACGACGACTCGGCACAGATAGTAGACACGCATCTGGAATTCCCAATCCTCGCACGAAAGGAGATCCTCGGCAAACAAAGTTCCTTCTATGTGGGCTAACGCTTTGCGACGCAGGATTATCGAAGACATCTGCACGGCATTCATACTGTTGGTCCATAACCACTGGCATTCACTCACCCAGCGCACTTGTCCCTGGGCGGCTGCAAGCAGACCGGTTCGCGCGAAACGACTGCGATCGTCAGCTTGTCCCTCAACAAAGCACAGGCTATCCGACACCACTGCCTCCGCATCCGGGAACAGGCCCAACACGCGGAGTTCCGCATCCAGCTTCCCGGGTAGCCAGAGGTCATCGGAGTCGAGAAAAGCCAGCAGCTCCCCGCTCGCCAAACGTACACCGGCGTTCCGCGCGGCGCCTACGCCTCGGCGGCTTGGCAGGCGAAGCAAATAGATGCGGGAGCCAAAATTCCGCGTGAGCATGTTCGCAGTGTCGTCAGTAGAGCCGTCATCAACGACAATGACCTCAACTTGCCCAATTCGTTGGCTTAAGGCGCTTTCAACTGCCTCGCATACCAGCCGAGCCCGATTCCAAGTCGGGATCACAACAGATAGGAGCGGGGTGGTCACATTGAAGTCCTTCGCCAAGTCGAGAAATAACCGCGTTCCCGGAAACCGGAATGCCTGCGTCAAATTGTCCTGATTGTCAGACAGCGGCAAATAATATCTGGCGGTCGCTCGCGCAGTACGCGGCGACTGCTTCCTCAAAGGTTACCATAGGCGGTTTATCAATGACCTCAAAGTGGTGGTGATCTCTGGGGCCATCTCCGCGCACCCAAACAACCGCTCTGCGGCCGTTGTAGAGCTCGGGAATGGAGTAACTGGCGGATAATCCGATTCGACATTCAGTTGATAAATTCGAGTTTGAACCGTGAAGAAGCGCTGGGTGATGAATGCTCATCTCCCCTGGTGGCATAACGAGATCAAACCCTGAATCAGAGTCTGGTGGAACTCTCGTGATCCTACCGGACAGCTCGTCCCCGTGCTTCCGGAACCAACTCTCTACCGGAGCTGATGTGCTGCCGGGGAGGGGCTCCAAATCGGGGCTCGAGTCATGTTGCAAGAGGCCATGCCGATGAGATCGGGGTACAACTCGCAGACAACCATTTTCTACAGTGGCGGCTGTCAACCCAAGCCAGATGGCCGGCGCGCGACCGTCTTCCAGTCTTTCGGTGATGCCATCCTGATGCCACCCGACGTAAGAGGCACTTCTCCCGTACTTGTAAAACACCCTCGTTGATTTGAGCACGATGTTGGGGCCGAGGAGTTGTTCGAGACAGTCCAACAAGCGCGAGTGCGTACTCAGCTCCCAAGCCCAGCGAAAAAAAAGATGGAGCGCGTTAAGCCGCGTCACCCGACCACCAATCGCTTGGCACGTCTTTTCAACTTCGGCGCGGTAGTAGCCAACTTCGTCCTGCGATAGGATCGGGATCGAGTGAAGAAATCCCAATTCCTCGTAGTCCGCCAACTGCTGGTTAGTAAGAATGAGACCGTCGCCTTTGGCCATGTTCTTTTTCCGCCTAGATCGTTGGGTGGATCCAGTGTAAGAAAATGGTTGGTCAATCGTCAACGGAAATATCAACGAAGTACCCCTCAACCGTTGAGGCGTAGCCGCAAGCGCAATACAATTCTGACTACCGGCAATATTTCCGCCAACCACTTTGTAAGCAAACAATCCTTGTGAAGCTTCATGGGATTGGAAAAATATGACCACAAGCCATATCAAACCGACCCACCGGAACAGTCAACGAAACATTTCCATATAGGCTTTGCATTAACCTCGATAGGAGGCCGCAGCGCTGGCAAAGCATGCAGCACAAATTCGCTCAGCATGGAATCCACTCAGTGCGGCGGTTTTCCGCGTTGGACGGAGACAAGATGAAGCTCCCGGCGAACTGGGTCCACACGCCAGGCGCCTATGGATGCTTGCTCAGCCATTTGCAGGTCGTTCGCGAGGCGCGGCGACTCGGCGTGCCCAGCGTCCTTATCTTTGAAGATGACGTTGTTTTTGATGATCATCTAGAGAAGAAGTTTAGCATCTATATTGACCAACTGCCGCCCGATTGGGACATGTTGTTTTTCGGTGCCCTGCATAAGGATGAGCCCATCAAGGTCTCTGATAATATTGCGCGTATCACACAGGCGTATTCGACCTATGCTTATGTCCTGAGGGACACGATGTTTGACGATTTCATCGAATTGAATCGCAAAACCGAACAGGAGTTGGACAACAACAGTCTTGTTCTGCAACAACAATTCAAATGCTACTGCTTCATGCCGCATTTAGCTTGGGTAGAAACTGATCACTCTGATGCCCAGCAACGCCTGGTGCACCACTGGTATCTACGGGAATCGCTAGTGTTATTTGGGCCTAAAGTGGATCGCCTTTTGAGTGACACGACAATCGTCTTCGCACACGGCGATCACACTCAGGTCGGACGCGCTACCGAGAACCTGATGTATCTGGTGCATTATTATGACAAGTTTTTTTCACCATACATTGCGATGGTGATTGTCGAGCAAGGCGCTCAACCCACTGTTAACCCCGCGAACTTGCCCACAAACTGCACATATGTTTTTTTGCGAGATGAGGGTCTCTTTGATAGAGAACGGTGCTTTATTACGGGGATTAGCGGCTCTAATCCGAGCAGGAAGTTTGTCATCCTCTCAGACAACGACATCTATTTAGAAACTCTGGATATCCGAGCTAATCTGAGGATGTGCGAACGGTACGATTGCGTCACCGGGTTTAGTAAGATTATCGACCTGACCAACGAAGACTCTCTCCGCCTTCGTAACACGAAGACCACGCGAGGGATCGACATCACGAAAACCACTTCGCTAAGCAATGAGCGCCAGGGTTATTGTCGCTTTTTTAGTCGTGAGGCGATTCAGATTCTGGGGGGATGCGACGAAGGAGGTTTAACGGCGCCTCTTCTGTCATTGCAGGCAACACAGCTTCGAGTATTTCAATCTCCCAATCACGCTTTGCGTTTGAGCCAAGATCGAGCTTGCAAAACACGCTAAAGCCAGAAGCGCAGAGCGAGGCGGAATTGCGAAGCGAAAAGCGTTCGCAAACCTCACGATCAATCTCCGAAGTTCTTGCTGATCTCCGACAGAAAGGCGATTTTGTCGATACCGAAGTAGTGATGGACGACCTCCGTCGCTGGGGGTCCGGGTTGTTCACCGCCCTGGATGACGTGTTCGCGCGAGAGGAATCCGTGAGTCAGTCCGGGGATTTGGCCTAAGGTTAACCAAAGCGCCACCTGCTCGAGGATCCAGAGGTTGCTTGACGGAAATGACAGCTCCGATACTTCTGGTTCCTCCGCCAGATCCTGCTCAAGAAGCTCTACCAGGCCCGGCCACAACTTCTCGCGGGTCTGCGGGTTGCGAGCCATACAGGCTGTAAAGCGGAATATATAGGACAGAAACTTGTCGCTTCTTTTCGCGATCTCGGTCCAGAGCCCATGATTAAGCACGCACACCCCAATATTGTAGGGATTGACCTCGCCTGCGCCTTCTCGTCGCGCGAGCGTGAAGAGCGCGTCCTCGTCCACGTAGGACGGGTTATAACCGTAGTGACTCGCTTTCGATGCCGGTTCTTCTCGAGCATAGAATTGACGTTCCGAGTAACGCTCAAACAGCAGGCCAACGTCGCCAAAGAAAAACGTGTCGCAGTCGGTCTGAAGGATCTGTGAAGGGGCCAGCGCCTCAAGCTCCGAAAAGTTAAGCCACTTGTGGAGCACGGGATAGTGGGCAAGGGATCGAAAGGCTCGAGGACGGATTTGTCTGATGGCATCGACGTACGCACCCCTATGATGGATGCTGACCGCATGCTCTTCGAGGTCAGCAATGGAGCCGGAAGGATGTTCACCGTAAAGGAACACATGAATGGATACGTTCTTGTTGTAGTTACGCAGGCTTCTCACGCTATAAAGCAGCTGCTCGTGGTAGTTCGTTTGCTGCGGGGGACCGCTAGCGGAGAGGGAGTAGGTGACGATATTCATTGATTCCTGACAAGGTGCAGGTTCATGTGTGAGAGTACCCGTTCAACCTTGCTTTGGACTGGCTATCTTTTCGCTGGCGACATCAAAAAGAAACGAGTGTCTCTCAAGGAACGCTTTATTGTTTTCTATTGCTTCCATATACGCATCAAACTCATGCCCCTCGTAGGCCCTTTCAGCCAGCATGTCTCTTTTCTTGTCCTTCCACTCTGAGCTCGCTGCGGTGTTGGGTTTTATCCTAAGATAGCCTCTGACAAGCATATCCCAGTCAAGGAGTCGCTGTACGAATATCTGGTCAAATAACGCTCGCAGCTTTGGATCGCTCGACAATTTGCGCTGAGTCTTTTTGTAAGCTTTTTTCAAGGCTATTCTTGCCAGCTTTTGCCCCTGCTGACAAACCTTTTCGCTGGTACGATAAATACCCTGTAGGTGTCCAACTGTGCCGAGGGTAAAGCCCGATCTGCCCCAGATATAAGTTTCGTCTAATGTCATGCCATGGAGTGCATCATGGGCGTAAAACTCTCGGTCCTGAGGGCCAGGAATTACGACAGCGTCATGATCCATGAAGATGATTTTTGTTTTCCACTGGCCAGCGTCCCAAAAACTCTTTAAGCCGACATTTCTGGCGACAAATGACTCACCCCGAGAGTGACCTCTGACGGCCAATAATGTTCCCCAGAGCCTTCCGATTTCCTGCAATAGAGATAGATAGATCCCATCGGCTCTGGCGCGGTTTTGCGGTAAGCAAAACGCCGCCGTCAGATACTGCTTATGGCTTCGATACCTGACATCTGGCGGTTGGTAGACACCCAGGACCTCCTCTACAATTGCATCTGCTAACCTCCGCGCATCGTGCCTCGAGTAATCAATGCCTAAGCCCTCTTCGAAGTACAGTCGGGGCCCTTCACCTGAAAGGTACGCAGCAAGCTTATCCAGTCGAAAAGAGCTCGTACCGGTGAGAATTGCTTGCGCGGGAGAAACAACTGCTATGAATTGCGCGGTAAGTCCTAAGTCGCCGGGTAGGTCAGGCAGTTTCGCATAGCCTTCGGCTTTAAACGCGGCAACACCGTCGGCCATCGCTTGTCGCATCTCGCGAAATCCTTCTTCAAAAACGCATGGTTCCGTAAAATAGGTAAGTGTCTGCACCTGTGCGCCGCCTGCCGGAATCGAGTATATGGTCGATCTGGAGATGTAGTTGGCTATCGGCGCTTCTGTAGCATGCACGAGGCGATAAATAAGGCTGAGCTTGGCAGCGGCTTTGGCTTCATGCCGCAGGAGCCATTGCATGCTCCCGCCGTCCAGCCGATGAGACGGCGCCACCTCATATCCATCGCGTGCGTAAACAACATTCAGACCGAGTGGGCCTTTCCTACCGGCCCTCTTAATTTCGAATTCGATATCGCTTCCGGGCGGCTTAATAGTGAGGACAACCGTTGTTAGAGGATACTCCACGAGGGAGTTGATTTCAGAGCTGGTAACCTCAGACACCCAGTAGATACGTGACGACGCACAGAGTTTTTTGAGGATACACGCCTCAAAATCGGGCAAGCGGCTTATGGCCCGTTCTCCCTCAGCCTCCACGAATAAAGGTTGTGAAGTGTCCAGGTCTTTCGCTCCATCCGTAACGAGTAACTGGCTAAGGATTTCGTCGACGACCTCTTCAGCTGTGAACAAATAGCGTGCAAGAGACAACTTGCAATCGCGACTGGACAGGTCTATGAAGTCGCGTAATCCCGTGCCCGAGGTTCTCCGCCCTCTGATCTTTGCGTGAACGCGATTCAGTCTTTGGAGTCTGCGTCGAAACTCGGGAATGAACTGGCGAAGATCGGTTGTAGAGTATCCCTCCTTCAGCACCGAGCTCACCATCCTTGCGTCGAGGCCCGGCGCCTCCTTAAGATTCAGCCTGGTGAGTAGAAAATCGAAATCATCCAAATTGTCTGGATGAATCTTCAATATCTGATGCTCGAGCATCAGTACAGCTAGCCGCCTGATATTCCAGGCGGTCCCGGTTCTCTGTTGTGCAACCGTAAGGAGTTTCAGACAAAGGCATTTGCTGTAGGTCTTATGCCAAAGGAATTCATCAAGTAAACCATACGCCTGAGAGACGTGGTCAAACTGAGTCGTGAGAAGACTGATTAGGCGGTCCTGCCCTGAAATGCCCGACGGCCTTCCAAGATCTTTCATCATCTCGGATTTCAAGGCTGCCGGAGACAAGCATAGTTATCTTATAGATGGGAATACGCAGCCGTAAGACTGGGTGGTTTGGTGGTCGTAGGAGTGCGGTAAGAGGTGCTTTCTTACCGCACTCTTCCGTATCACACTCTAGCGTTTACTAAAAAAACTTTTTTTGCTACCGCCGAGAGGCTTGCCACCAGGAGGCGGAGCCGGAGGTCTGCCAGGAGCCGGCGGCTTGCCGCCAGGAGTTGCGGAGCCGGAGGCCTGCCGGGAGCCGGCGGCTTGCCGCCAGGAGGCGGAGCCGGAGGTCTGCCGGGAGCCGGCGGCTTGCCGGTTGGAGCCGGAGGCCTGCCGGGAGCGGGCGGCTTGCCACCGTACGGATAACCGCCTCCGCCGCCCTTACCTTTCCCTTTTCCGGGAGGCGGTACGATTCCAAGGGCGATGATCAGAGCGTTAAGTAACTCTACAGCACAGTACTTCTTGAGTATGAGCGAGACTACTTCATCTGACCCGTAATCACCATAGTAGTAAGGCTTAGGGCCACCTGGAGGTTTACCAGGGGCGGGAGGCCTACCTGGAGCTGGAGGTTTACCAGGAGCAGGCGGCCTGCCAGGAGAGGGAGGTTTACCAGGGGCAGGCGGCTTGCCTGGAGCAGGCGGTCTGCCAGGAGCAGGCGGCTTGCCAGTTGGAGCCGGAGGAGGCCTACCGGGAGCCGGTGGCTTGCCAGTCGGAGCCGGAGGCCTGCCGGGAACGGGCGGCTTGCCCGTTGGAACCGGAGTTATGCCAGGAACGCCTGCCCGACCTGGTATGATTTTCTTGTCCGCCATACTTTCCTCCTCGCTGAAGACTGAATCTTTGTGCTAGTGGTCTGCCGTGCCACGTCGTCCGGCTCTGCTTACCAGCACTGCATAATAGTAAGGACAATCAGATGCATTCAAGACCATTGGTCGCAAGACCCCAAAGCGGTTATACCATCTCGGGCTAGCACCGAGGTAATTAGGTCCTCAGATTCTTGTTAACCGGCTGCCTGATGAAGCGATCCAGATCATCCTTCTTGGGGACGACTGGCCTGATAAGCCGCTGCAGTGGCGCTATCGGGCTACAAGCGGCATTAGACTGGGATGGTGCATTGTTATGCCCAACGCGGAAGATGCCCCAAGCCCCTTGTCGCGCTTGAATGGGAACGAAGACTGTATATAAGTAGTCGCCTGCGCGGCCGCCTTCGCCACCAGCCTTATCCACCACGATATCAAAATGATCTGTCGAGCCATGATTGTCGCGCGAGCCTACCCACTGCGAGAGATTGTTATCACCCATTTCCCTGGAATCGTTCTTATAGGGATTTCGCTGCCAAACATGACCATGCAGCGAGAAGACTTGAGACGTGCCCGTTCCAAACGGATGCATTAGGCGAAATCTAGCCTTGTCCCCAACCTCAGCCGTGAAGATCGGGGTTTGGGGGTCCTTCTGCGCCTGCTGTATGAGTTGGTTTGACAACATGCACGAGAAATCTGTAGTTGCGTTACCTGCATAGCGGAAGGCCATTGGCTCCGTTCGATAATTAACCGCGCCGCTGTTCCCCTCTGAGATTATCATGGTATCACTGATCATCAACGCAAACTCACGAAAGGTCGTCTTATTGGGCAATGTGATCGTTGCTGAGGCGCGAGTTTTGGGCGGTGGTCCGCCGGATGGGTCACAGTCCGCCAGGCTTCCTGTGTCGCCACACTGCCAGCTCGAACCCTGCGGTTCGATAATCATCGCCCCGAAGAGACCGTTGATATGTTGATACATAGGATCAGACGGGAAGAGATTGAGCGAACCGAATTCGACCGGCGTATAGACCAACTTTCCGCCAGCGTCTCTATCGATCTTACCTGCGTACCATTGATACTTGATAGTCTTACCGAATCCCACTACCTGGTCCGGCTGGCCCTGCCTATTCCAACCTACGTTCATGCCACTGCTCCGAGCGGCATCGTAGCTAAGGAGTTGGGGATGTAGGCCAACGACGCCAGACATCGTCGCTTTGAAGACCGGCTTTTGATTGACAGGGTTAACGCCATTGAACGGCGACGCCATGAAGAAGTTCTGCTGAAACACTTGCGCTGATGACTCGAGCGCGTTCGTTAAATTGACCTCAATGCAGTCCCCGGCGTTAGCGCGCAGGATAAGCGGTTCGACGGGCACACCTGGCTTTAATCTGCCTTGAGCATCCAAATCTTCTGTGCGAACATACATGACCCCATTCTCACTGCGAAGCGTCTGCCCGCGGCTATTAAACACAATTTGCCCCCGCGGAGGATTAGAGCCCGGCACCGGAGTGATATTCGCCAGGGCCTTCTGCGCGGTCACCGCGGTAACGTTAAAGACTCGTTTCACGGCCGGCGGAAGTAAGATCGCCGGACAGGTCGCATAGGTCACATTCGCGGCCGGCCCGATGGGATTGTTCGGAAGTGGCTGCAATTTATTCGCGACTTCGGTAGGGTCATAGGAGCGGAAAAGACCCCACATACCATTTGCAATACCGCTATCGTCTAAGCTCGGACTGTACAAGTAATCGACGCAATTTGCCTGCGACATGCCATCCGGGCATTTGCGACCGTTGTTCGGCGCTGAGGAAGACGGTACGCGAAAGAGCAACTCGAAATGCTCGGAGAGTCCCATCGCCTGAGCGCTGCGATAGCCGGAATTCTTCCACGACGGTTCCGAGAACCAGGTCGGGCCTTCGAGATTGAACTGGTGGGCAAACAAATGTGCCCCGACCAGTACACGAACCTGCACGTTATCGTTCTGATAGGCGCGCATCAAAGGAGTAGCCGGATCACCGTTCGGAGGCGCGTTGCTCGCTTGCTTCAAGGCCGAGTCGTAGGCGTACGACATGTCATTAGCCGGCCCCACCCGCCACGCGATTGGCTCGTTGCGATAGTTAACTGACTGGGTGCCAGGCGAAACAAAATTGCCAGTGGTAATCAGCTCCGGTCGTGCCTTAGTCGGGCTGCCCGACGGAGCGTTAATGGCGTACGCCGGGTCTATCCACCCTATCTTCGGGTCAGCGCTCGGTTGTGTCTTCGGGGGATTCGTGCCCCCTATTGTGGCCCAGGCGTATGCGAGTTGCAGATCCTGAAACTCCAAAACAAATTCACGATAACTCATCCTGGGTGTTACTCGTAATTATTCTAGCTTCCCAACTCGTTGGCCCGCCATCCGACCGCGAGCCGAATGGCGTCGCGCCATCGTTGGATGTCCATGTTGAACCCGTTGGCTCGACCACGAGTCCGGCATAAAGACCTACCTGTTGATGGGTGGATGGTCCAAAGTGATCGTGAGTAAAAACCGTTCGCAATGTGCGGTCGACGCCTGAATTGTCCACCAGAGGATCGAGGTACCAACGCTGGACAGTGGTCTGCGCACCCTCCCATTGCGACGCACACTGTGCCGGAGGCTGAGGTCCGGAGCAGATTTGAGCCGGAGGCGGTTTAAGAGCCGGTGGACCGGCCGCGCATCCGGGACAAGGCGTCCAGGATCCACCGGGCTTGTTAATAGCGTGTATTATCTCCTGCACTTCTTCCGTGGCAAACGTGCCATCTTCATAGTTGAAGCCGTTACCCGCCCCGTCAGAAGACGTCACGTCAAACTTCACTAGATGGATGTGCTGACCCAGAATGTCGGTGGGTGTGCGCACCTGGAAATCATCAACCTGATAGTAGTTGGGGACCAGGTTCGTATGCCAGTACTCGATTATGTCTCCCGAATTACCACGGAAGAATAACGGTTCCGGGTTGCGGGTGGTGGCGATAGTTGGAGCAACGTCATCCCACAAGGTGAGGATGCGTTGTTGCGGAAAGTGCCAGCGCTTTTTGTTGAGGACCACATCCATTTGAATGGCCGCAGCCTTGTAGACGCGCTTCTTCCCAATTGCGTTGCCATCGTCATCGACCGCCGGATCTGCGAAAGGAGCGCCCATCTGCGGACCTAAAGGTAGGCCGTTCACAATGAAGCCGGTGGGCGGTTTTTGTTGAATGGCTGGCGGCGACGGGCACGAGCCTGGTGTTCCGTCCGGGAACGATGTCGGGTAACACCGCTTGCTGAAGAAACTGATGGCCACCTTCTCCACAGGGGTTCCTGCTTCATCAAGCTGGGTGGCGTTGATCGTCTCCAGGTCCTTACTCCAGTCGAATAAGTCATGACTCTCAAACTTGATCGAGCCTCCAGTAACGATGTGGCGCGGCAAGCCGCCGTCCATGAAGCCACCGGCTCCGTCCGGCGCGAAATCAAACGGCGGATGCGGTGCGCGGGCGCCTGCCCTGCCAGGAATGAAAAAAGGAAATCCCGGGTTGACCGTTACATTCTGCCCGGTCTTATCGGGCGTTGCGGGAGTTCCATAAACGATCTGTCCCTGATCGATGAAGACCGGTGACGGCAACGGAGCCATGGGAAGGGTCGGCAACGGCACGATCGCGGGGTTGGGCGTCCCGGCCTTGATCTCACCGTCAGGCAGCGCACGCGTGCCGCTCACAGGAATTCCATCCTTGTTGAGTTGCGAGCCGGCTTCAAACACGTCATGGGTCCGCCACATCGCCCACATGCCCGCGGCGAAGTGCGGGTAGAAGTGGCAGTGGAATATCGAGTCTCCCACCACCTTGTTCCGATTGCCGCTGCCGTTATAGGTCATCTCCAACGTGTAGCTGGCGCCAGGGCTAATCATCTGACTATCCAGGTAGCTTCCTTGATCGCTGTTGGGTGACTGAAGCCACTGGTGTGCATGCTGATGATGGACATGCGTCACGTCCCTTCCCCCGTGAAGAATCCTGAATTTGACGTGATCGTTGATGTAGCTGTGATAGACGTTGGATGGGTCGTCCGGGAAAAACGCTTTCGTGGCCTTAGGAAGCGGAGCAAGCGTATAAGGGAAACCTGATGTTGGCGTCCTTGCATTCGCACAGGTCGGATGCGGCGATGTTGGCGGAGTTGTGCCTTCAAAAGTCGAGGTGGTGTTGCATGGGGGAACGAAGTTCGTGTTGGTTGCCGGGTTGAAGGGTTGGGTTGAAAGATTGTTGGAGTTTGCCGGCCTATCGACCAGCATCGCAGGATCGCCCACCGACCACGCGCTAAGGAAGAACTCTTCAAACTTACAATCTACGCAATCCCCCATTGGGCCCACGCCAATCCGGTTAGCGTAAATTTCTGCTCCAATGCCGCCAGTACCGTAATTGATGGCGAAGGCATCCTGGCCGGCTTGAGTCATGGCCGCCGTGTCCTTTTCCGCTTGCGTCGCATTTGAGGCTGGATTGGACAAGATTGGAAAGGCCTGCGACGCAATCGGACTCAGTCCGCCGTGATAGATAACCGTGATCTCGCGATAGGGCTGTTTGCGATCCGGCGAAGCTGGGTTCTGGCAAAACAGGGGATCGATTTTTCCACCCCGGGGTGCTGTTCCATTGTTCTTTGCGTTGCACGGTGGATCGGGCTTGTTCGGGTCACCATTGGCGCCAGGGAATCTGCCGGCGTTCGGGCCCGTGATCATCGCAGTTAGATCACTGTGTACAATATTATTCTTGGCATCGAGCATCTTAAGGATGGGAGTGCCGTTAGCATCGGTGGCGTCATAATTGATGAGTGGATAGTTATCCGTCGTATTCAGCGACCCGTCTGCTTTCTTGATGACTTTGATCTGTCTGGCATTGGGGCCAGTGAACTTTAAGGTGCATGGAACTGCGGCAGTGCAAGCGCCAGCGCTGATACTCGCATTCGCCGGCAGGCTCTTGGCGTTGTAGGTAGCGCGTGCTAAAGCATCGGCCGTTACCTGACTGCGATACCATTCTGCTTTTGCAGGTTGGACGTTTAAGGCCCCAAAGAGTCCTCGCGCCATTTGGTCTCCAAGGGTGCTCGTATCACCCATCGTGTACAGCAGAAACGTACCCTCTTCCCTCGCGAAAAGAGTGTAGGTCTGTGTCTGCGAGGGCATATTCGGGGGAACAGGAGCGGCGCTTGCGAGGCTGGAGTTATTTTTCCCGACGAACGAGCCATCGTCCTGGGTTCCTACGACCCATTCCATACCCTGAACGTGTAAAGACACCTCCGTTGTGCCTGTCTTCGCTGCCGGCAGTGTAGTAGTTCCGAAGTTGCTTGTCGGTATCGAATTTATGAAAACAATCTTGAGGCAGTCTCCTACATTCGCACGCAAGATGAGGGGACGCGGTCTCTTACCTGGCCGAAGCTGAACTTGATTCCCTACCGTCACCGTGTCGCGCTTGAGCGCAAAAATCAGCCCATCAGGAATTGCCGCTCCTAAGCGATTCAGCATGATCGGTTGGGGTAATGCCACAACGGCGGCTTTAATCGTCCGCTTACAGGCAGGCATAGAGGGTGTGGCCTGAGCACCTGCCGGCCTAGCGATGCATAATAGGAATGAAAGAAACAGAATCAGGTAGCCGACGAAGCGTGCCGAGGCTGCTCTTACGGCCAAGCCTATCTTCCTCGATTCGCCGAGCTGACGGCTACGAGTGCTCAAGATCATTCGACCAACCCCCTTCCCCGAACCAAAGCGAAGCTAACGAGGGTTAACAGCTCTCGTTAGTAGACTAAAGTCTGAAAACAGTCCAGTGAGAAAACCGGTAAACGTCCTGTATACCTTGACGGTTAAAGCGTATCTTCTTGGTTCGTATATTGATAATTCAAGCGTAGTTCTTCGACCTTTTTAAGTCAAGCAAATATTTTTTCTCAGAAGCTAACCATTCGGCCAGTTTGTTTCGATGTATGAATAATGAGTTAAAGCGGGAGTACTGTCCAACCTCGGCCTCTTAACAGTAGAATCGACGGGTACGACGCTCACGCCGAGGAGATTTGGTCGCTGCAGAGTAAAGGTGTTGGCAGTGTTCTAGGCGGCTGGTTTCATGATGGGGACTTATGAGGAACAAATCCTGCGCACGTAGTCAAATCCGCGAGACAAAATCTCGTCTCGCGACCCTATACATCCAGCTGCTCATAATGCTTGTGTCGCAGGTGGCTTTAAACGTTACACAGGTTTATGCGCAACCCCGCCAACCACAAAAATATTTGAGAGAGGGCGTAGCGATCGAATTCACGATTGAACCCGTCGCAGCAAGAAAAGGAAGAGTGTCTGAACTATTGGAAGGCACAGAGGCGACGATACGGTTCAAAATCACCGACACTAACGCGGGTAGAGCCCTCAGCAACCTTCGTCCTGCGGCGTGGATCGATCAGCGCGAGGCCGAAAGAGCTTCGGATCCAAGGGCGTGCCGCGAGAAAGTTCAATCGTTTCTGCAACCCAGCTTCAATAAGCGCCCGGACATCGACCTCAATGCCTACTTCATTCTGGCCTTGAATCACGAACCCAACATTTCAATCATAGATCCACTCTCGGGTTTCGGGGGGACCAAACTCTATACCCTGGTCCCCTTGTCCGGCGCTGGAGAAGATTGGGTCATGAGCGCCGACGAAAAAAGGCTCTATGTCTCCATGCCGCTCGTTAATCAAGTCGCCGTGATCGATGCCCTCACCTGGAAACTGATCGCGAACATTGATGCGGGCGTAAACCCGACGCGCATCGCGTTGCAGAACGATGGGAAATACCTGTGGGTGGGAAACGATGGCCCTGAAGACAAAGACAGCGGGGTCACTGTGATCGATACGGTAATATTGAAAGTTGCGGCTCAACTCGATACAGGGATGGGACATCATGAAATTGCCTTCACTGGCGATGATCGCTGGGCCTTCATATCTAATAAGCAAAGCGGAACGCTGTCAGTAATAGACGTGCGCAAGCTCGCCGGGGTCACGGACATTAAGGTCGGCTCGTTGCCTGCTGCATTGGCTTTTTCGCCTCTCAGCAAGGCGGTTTATGTGGCTAACGAAGGTGATGGAACGATAGTCGCGGTTGACGGGTTGCGTTTCGAGATCTTGGCGCGCATGAAAGCTCAACCCGGACTCCGCGCTATACGCATCCTGCCGGATGGCCGCTTTGGCTTCGTGGTCAATCGAACGGTCAACACGGTTTACATCTTCGACTTGGCTACGAACCGTCTGGTCCATGCTGTCCCTGTTGGGCTCGCCCCCGATCAGATTACCTTTACCAGACAATTTGCCTATGTACGCGCCGCTGACAGCGAGTTCGTCACCATGATCAAGATCACGGACCTCGGCAAGGAAGCTCAAAAAGTGGCAGTTTCTCGTTTTCCTGCTGGCCAGAGAAGGCCGCAAGAATCGCCCTCCACGTCGCTCGCCGATGCAATCGTTCCGGCCCCGGAGGAGGGTGCGGTGCTGGTCGCAAATCCTGCCGACAAAATGATTTATTTTTACACTGAAGGCATGGCCGCACCGATGGGTAGTTTTCAGAATTACCGGCGCCATCCCAAAGCAGTGCTCGTCTTGGATAATAGTTTGCGCGAGACTCCGCCCGGAGTTTATACCACCACTGTCCGGCTCACCGGACCGGGCCGCTACGACGTGGCATTGCTCCTGGATTCCCCTCGCCTGTTCACCTGTTTCGACCTCACCGTCGCGGAGAATCCCGGCTCGCCGAGGCAAAAAGCGGTCGCAATCAAGATTGAGCCGCTCTTGGAAGATACGAGCCTTCGTGTTGGTGCACGCTATAACTTACGTTTCAAGGCAAGCGACTCAAATTCCAACCAACCGAAGGCGGATCTGAAGGATATGGGTGTACTGGTATTTCTCGCGCCGGGCATCTGGCAGCAACGCGAATGGGCCAAGCCGCTCGGCGATGGTGTTTACGAAATGAGCTTTTCGCCGCCGCAAGCAGGCGTGTATTATGTCTACTTCCAGTGCCCGTCGCTGGGAGTCCAATTCAACCACATACCACACTTAACTCTGAACGCGGCAAAGGGCGACGGCGTCCAGAGCGAAAGCGACTGAGCCTTAAAGCCATTCCACGGGCCGAGGAGAGCCACCGCAACGCGAACTCACTGCCTAGCCTAGCATCCGTGACGGATTATTCGCGGTTCGCAGCATCCGTGATCACTTTTACCAGTGTAGCCGGTGGTGTGAGGCCGTAAGCTCTGGTCCAATAGCCGGTCATATCATTACCGATAAGGATCATAGGCGTATGGTCGTTCTTGTCGCCGACCGCGGCTCCGAGCGCTTGCAGTAACGATTCAATCTCGGCTTTGTTGCCGGTCACAAATGTCCATCCCGGTCCAGCCTTAAACTTTGCGGCAAAGTCACGCAGCCTTTCGGGAGTGTCGGTAGTAGGATCGACGCTGACAGAAATCAACCGTACCTCGAGTCCGATGCGTTCCCCCAGGTCCTGCTGGAGCTTACGAAACATTGCGGTCAAAGGAGGGCAGATGGTAGTGCAAGTGGTAAAAATAAAGTTGATGGCAACCGTCTTGCCTTTGATCAAATCGGTATAAAAACTAAGCCGCTTGCCATTCTGATCGTAGACTGCGGTATCCGGGATCCGCAGTGATGAGATAGAACCTGTATTCGCCGTCACTGGTCCCGCCGTGCTACCTGACGCCGACATCAATGCAAACAGCATCACCGGTACTTTGATCGGCATTGATTCTGAATACCCCGCCGTTTACGGCGGGTACCTTAGCATTGGGGTTTCCAAAGGGGAGTAGTGTAACTCTTCCCTTTGGTCAAGGGCGGGGTGCATACCCCGCCCGCGAAGTATAATTGATTTCGTCTGCGCGATCGTCTGGAGCCGTTCGTAGCCCACCTCAATCGCTGTCGATCCAACCGCTCGCGGGCAGGAACTGTTTCGTTTCCAGGTCTATGGTAACCACGTATGCACCCATCGCCCCGATGCGACGATTGATCCCATAAGTGACTGCTGGCGTCACCCCCGTGGGATACTCATAAAGTCCTTCAAGAGCCTGTATCAGCTTTTCCCGGCTCAAGTCTTTACCAGCCCGTTTCAAACCCTCAATCAATATCCTCGCGGCACCATACGCTGAACGTTGCACGGCCAAATGATGCGCAGGCAGCTTGTGTTTTGTCGCGAGGTCGCGAAATTCTTCGATTCCATCGGCAGTTTGGTCGTCGGGCGATGAAGGAACGGAGAAGAATATTTTCTGGGCGAAGCTTGGAGGAGCACCAAGAATTTCATTTCCCGCAACTACTCCAGGCAAGTAAAAAGTAGGCAACCAACGCAGCTCATTAGCCTCTTGCATTAGTGCTATGGCTTCTCTGCCCGTACCTAAGAAGAAAATGACACTCTTGTTGGTCTGTTTCAACTTTGCGACGAAGCCTGGGACATCAGCATCCGCGTGCGGATAGCCGTAAGTTTCGGGTGGACCACAGCCGCTCTTTTGACATTGATCCGTGATGGCTTCGAGCACACCCTTAGCCATTTCGTCGTCAGAATAGACAATGAGCACGCCAGCTCGCTTATCGGGCATTCTCTGACAAGCGAAGTTGACAAGCGCGCGAGCTTGTCCGTCCACTCCTGACAGAATATAGAAGACGTGACGATTCAAAGGAAAGCCGCCCTGCGGATAGAGAGTGAGTGGACCCACCAACGGCACTTCCAAATTGTCCATAAGCGCGGCGAGTTCCTTATCAGCACCCGCGGTAAAAGCGCTCGTCATTGCGAAGACCTGTTCGTTCTGAATGAAACGCTTGACGATCGCGCTGGTTGTTATGGGCGTATCGGCGGTCTCGTTGATTTTCAATTCGATTTTGCGATTGTAGATTCCGCCCCGGCTATTCAATTCTTCAAAGAAAGCCGTCGTCACCGCTTTGATGGCCTGGCCGATGCCGGCCAAGTCGGCTCTAGCCGGAATAGTAGTTCCGATCGTGATGCTGTTCTCGGTCAGTCCAGGATCGCGGTCTTTGCCAAGTCGCTTCAGATATGCAACGAGATCTCCCAGGTCCTCTTGTGAGAGTTGGTAGTGGGGCATGACATTGAGCAGTTTGTTGCCTGCCGGATCAACACCGCGCGTAATTGCCAGTCCAAGCGTGCGGTCGGTATAAGGTGGATGCGTGCGTCCCCCTGGACGAGTAACTCCATACGGCTTTGTTAGCGCTTCCCAGGTAAGATTTGAGGGAACGACGCCACCCTCGGGCTTACCTCGTCCATCGAGTCCATGGCAGTTCGCGCAGGGCATCGTCCCGCCCGGCACTTCTAATGATGATTCGCCCAAATAAGCCAGAATCTTGCGTCCACCGGGACTGGTGCCGTGTACATAGATCTGTTTGCCGGACTTCTCCTGAGCTGTCAAAAGATCTTGTGCTACCCCACCCGCAAAGACAAAATCGCCAAATGAACCGGGGAGGATGAGGCCAGCAACAATAGCTGGACCGATGATGGATGCCTGACTTTTGGTGGTGCGTGCCATGTCATGCTCGGGCCAGCTTACGTCAAAAAAAATGGCACTGGGATAGGCCGACTTCTCTTGTACTGCGTCAAACCGCACTGCGACGAGCGAGCACGCGACAAAGCAGATGGGCTGCGCAGTAACTTTTGCAGAGCTTCCTTAGAACGAACCTTCAACCACTCCTACGAGAGCGTTCATACGCTGCCGAACGAGGCTCTGGATTTTCCGGGCCAGGCTAAGAAAGGCTTCCGGATCAACCCCGGTTGGCTCTTCGAGATCCGCGTCCGGCTGCAGGCAGCACACCTTCGCTGCGGCCCAAGGGAACCTCTTGATTGCCATCTGCTGCTGTTGTTTCGTCATGCAAAAGATGGTTTCAGCTTTAGCGGCAAGTTCGGTGCTTAGGTTTTGCGAACGATGTTCGAAGGCGGGCACCCCTAACTGTCCCAGCGCTCGCTTCGCTCCAGTGGTCATCGGCGCGCCGGGCTCTGCCGACAAGCCAGCGCTCAAGGCCTTTACTCCGCTGACGCCCAGTGCTTCGGGCGGCACCTTCAGCAGCCGGGCGATCTCGGCGTTGCAGATCGCCTGCGCCATTGGCGAGCGGCTGGTATTCCCGCGGCAGACGAAGACAAACAGACGCTGCAAGGCATTGGGATGTCTTGTGTGAACCAAATGACAAGAATGAGTTCGGATAACCATCCACACCTCAGCGGAAGCTTGAAGCCCGGCTGATGACATGGAGCCGGGGGGTAGATGGACCCGGAACTCAGCGCCGCAGTCCACTCGAGCTTCAATCTTTGGGCCGCTGCGATCGAGTCGCTTCACCCGCCCACTAATCACGTTGCCGACGCCGACCATCTCGGGGCGCGCGGACGCGAGCAGGATATCGCCGGCCCGTATGCCGAGGCGGACTTCTGCCCCTGGCGCAACCCTTGTCGGCGGAGCCTCAAGCTCGATAGAGCTGCCGGCTATACGGCAGGTCATAGTGCCTTTCTGCTCTTGGACCCCAACCACCGTCGCGTTAAAAAGGTTTTCGAAGCCGGCAAACTGTGCCATGGTTTCGTGGCGCGGTGCGGACACCACGTCAAGAGGTGGCCCTTCCGCCACAATCCGCCCCTGGTCGAGGGCAACCACGCGCTCTCCCAGGGCAAAGACTTCCTCATGATCATGGGTGACGTAGAGTATGGGGATCCGCCGTGCTTCGTTCCATCTGCGCATGTCATCGATGATCCCGGTCTTGGTGCGAACGTCCAATGAGGACAGCGGCTCATCCAGGAGCAACACACAGGGTTCTGGGACCAGAGAACGCGCCAGTGCAACCCGCTGTTGTTCGCCTCCAGAAATCTCGCGCGGCAGCCGCTTGCGAAGGTGCGCAATCTGAAACGATTCCAGGATATTGGCCATTCGCCGTTCGCGCTCTAGTGCATCCAGGCGGCGGAGGCCGTAGGCGACATTCTCGCGTACGTTTAAGTGAGGAAAGAGCGCAAGGTTTTGGAACACAAAGCCGACTCCGCGTTGCGCCGGCCCGACGCTTATTCGCTGTCCCGCGTCGAAGAGCACCCGCTCCCCGATGGCGATGCGGCCCTGCTCCGGATCGGACAAGCCGGCGATGCAGCGCAGAAGCGTCGACTTTCCTGCCCCCGACGGGCCGAGAAGGATGGTGATCCCCGGCAAGACCTTGAATTCCGTTTCAAGCTGGAAACCGGAATCGTTGCATGTCGCATAGCACTTGCGCACGCGGACGTCGAGTGCACCGCTTGCTCCCGTTCGTTGCTGGGACTCTGCTACGGAACTCATGCTAACCTTCGTGCGGTCTTACCCCGAGAGGTGTCACAACGTACGCATGACCTGTAAGGCGACTGAGAAACATGGAAACCGCCACCACCGCCCCGGCCGCCAGTACCAGCCAGAAGGCTACGGGCATGGCCCCGGCGAGGCCATCCGATTCGAACTTCACCCACATGTACACCGGCAGCGAGTGTGGGTTGTAAGCCATAATGAGTGTGGCCCCGAATTCGCCTAGCGCCCGGATCCACGCGAGCGTAATCCCCGCTGCAATCCCGGGCCAAGCCAACGGCAGAGAGATCCGCCGGAAAATTTGCCAGCGCGAATCGCCCAAGGTGGCTGCTGCCTGCTCCAGTTTGGGGTCCACGCTGGCGAATCCCGCGAGCGCGGAGATCACGACGAACGGCGAGGCTACAAAAAGCTGGGCCAAAACAATGCCTGCGATATTGTTGGTCAACTCGATGTTCCTGGCATCCAGCGGCTGGCCGATCATTCCGTACGGGCCGAACATCTGCAACAGCAGAATTCCGCCAGCCAGGCCCGGCACGACCATTGGCAGAAACACCAGGCTGATCCAAAGCCTCCTGAAAGGCAAGTTGGCCCGAGCCAGCAGGTAGCCGAGTGGCACGCCCAAGAAGGTCATAATGAGCGTGGAGATGACAGAGGCGGTTACAGAAATCTTCAATGCTTGGCGGGCGTCCGGTTGTGTCAACGCGCTCATCCAGACTGACCAGTCGGCATGCAGCAGCAGGTTCATGATCGGCAGCACGAGATCGAGCAGGAGCAGGCTGCCTAGCAGTCCGAAGGCTATAAACGTCGGGTTCAGGTGTCGGCTCATGGTTTGAATGTCCCTGAGACGAATTCGCGCAGCCCCGCCGGAACCTGCATTGTGTCTCCGCCGACCTGATGGTCCACGTTCCCGAATCCGAACTGCTTGAGTAAATCGTCCGCGGAAAGCAGGAAACGCACGAACTCCAGGGCAGCCTCGCGGTGACGTACCGTCTCTGGAATTGTTATGGTGAAAAGGATGGGCGCGCCGCTGACCTGCACACCGGACGAAGTGGTGTAGGTTTGTCGTGCATAACGGGCGGCAAAGCGGGAATCACCTAGGCTGATCTCGGGCGGGAGACTGATGTAAGGCAACTTACGCGGCACAACCTCATGCTTGTAAAAAACTCCGGCATCAAACTGGCCGGATTCCACTTGGACCATCAGTACGATCTCAGGGAACACCTGGGCCGGGTTGCGGGGATCGCCCAATAAACCGGCTAGCTCCGGGCGACGGTAGTGCTGACCGGCCAGACCAAACATGAAAAGCGTCCTGTACCCCTTGGGGTCGATGCTTGGATCTCCCCGGCCAAAGCGTACACCCGGCGTCTCCAGGACCTCATACCACGGGATCCGGTTGGCTTCTGCTGCCTCAAATTTTGCCGCGAATTTGCTGCGCGGGTTGTAGCCGACCACGAGCTGCGAAGATGCTAGAACCATAAACCACTTTACCATGCTCCCATTTTTCGGGCCCATCAGCACGCTTTCATTCACCGCTGGATCTGCGCTGATGAAAACATCGGGCGTTCTCAGCCGACCGCGGATCATCTGCGCCGCGCCCAAAGATCCTTGCGCCTCACCCTGGTAGCCGTAGCCAGTGGCCTTGACAAAGGCCGGGCCGACACCGTTTTCCATGACTGCCGCCAGCGAACCCGCATAAAGGACGGAAACCGTGCGGTCCTGAGGACTGGCGGAGGCCGAAACGAAAGGCCAGACAAGCAACACGGCACAGAGGATTGCCACGGTTCGCTCACGCTTTGTACTGATCATAATCTCCCCACAAGAAATTCCAGATGACCAAGCCGCAGCGGCACGTTACCTTCAGGGTCACGGTTTATGAAACGATGGATCATGTTGCTGGCCCAGCAAGGATTTTCCAATCGTCGCTAGAAGGTGATCGTCATTGTCATGACGGACATAGAACGAAAGGTCCCGGTAAATCCGTTCCAGCGGACTGGGGCGGTTCAAGCTGCGCGCGCCGCATGCCCTGATGCACCGTTTCACCGCCTCTTCCGCCAGATGTTCCATGGTATGTCGGACACGGCTACCTGCCATCTGCGCCTCGGCGTGCCGTCCTGTTTCCCACATGCGCGCTACGTGGTAAAGCCACAAATATCCTGCTTCTACGTTGATTGCGCTCTGGGCGATGTGCTGCTGGATGTATGGATCTGCCCCTTTGGACTGGGAAGTTACGTATTCGATAGCAAACTCGTAGGCTGCTTCTGCTGCTCCTAGAAAGGTTGCGGCATAATGGGGAATGAAGCAGGTTTGCCAGCCATCGAGAAGATACTGGCCGGGGCGCCCGATCAGGTTACCGTCCGGGACAAACGTACGATTGAACCGTACCACATGGCTTGCAGTTGCCCGCATGCCGATGGGATCCCACCAGGAGAGATCAATGCTCACCGACGGATCGGAAAGATCGCACGCGAGCAAAAGTTGAGACGCAACCGCGCCGGTGCTATGTCTTGCCCCCCCCGGACCGGCCGTGCTCACTAGCAGGATGGCCCAGTGCGCGCCACCCGCGCTGGTGGCAAATGCCTTGCTTCCATCAACAACGTAGCCGCCCTCAACCTTGGTTGTCGTAGTTCCAAATTGCAACCTTTCTGAAGACGCTCGTGCCTGTGGTTCGCCGCACCAGGCAACCCATATTTCGCCCCGGCGCACGACACCATTGAACCAGCGTTCCTTTTGTTCATGCGTCCCCATGCCGTCAATCAAGACCAGCGAATTGGCATGACCTTCCCAGCAGCGCGCCAGCGAAAGATCGGCTTTCGCGATTTCTTTGGTCATCAGCCAGAGCGTAAAGACATCTCCACGGTAAGGGCCAAGTCCCAGGCCGCCGTATTCAGACGGCACCACCGGGGCGAGCAATCCTGCGCGAAAAAGATCGGTGAAATCCTCCGCCGGAAAAACGGCTTCGTGATCGTAGACGCGCGCGCGAGGTGCGAAGTTAAGGCGCGCCAGGTCGCGCACAGCCTTCATGAGTTTTTGCTGCGTCGAGCTGAGTTCAATGGGTATCACAAAATTGGGTTCCATCTCAGGAGCTGCGTTCTAGGCCTCGTGCACGTGTAGTTGTTCTGCCTGCAATCGGGTGTTGATGGAAAAACCCGACACCGCAATCTCACGTCCTGTGGTTGGCCGGCATCGCTTTACCGACCATCATCTGAAACTGCTGAACCTGAGTCAAAAAACCTTATAGCCGTCCATGGCGAAATAGACAACCACTGTATCGCGGCTCAGTGAAACGATGGCGAAGGGCAGGCCTTCATCCTCCCGTGCAACCAAGAATAAGAGATCCAATGGGTTTTCTCAACGGCCCCTCGTGTCAGCATAGTTATCGCCTCTTTATGCATCATGAGCATAAGGGATGCGGGATATGAACCTCACATTTGAACTCCGAGGAAAGAAATTGACCCCAGGTTGCCACTACTGTTGCCAGCGCGACTTGCCGCCCTTCGCTACGCCAGGCGGCCGCAAGCTCCAACAGATCCAGTTCATGCGGCATAGGGGTCCTCCCGGCAAATATGCCTCAAGACGTTACTTCTACGCCCTTCCAGAACGCCACGTAACCCGTGATTTTCGCCGCCGCTTGTTTCGGCTCCGGGTAGTACCACGCCGCTTCCTTGTTCACCGCGCCATTGACCACCACGTCGTAATAACTCGCCACCCCTTTCCACGGGCACACGGTATGGGCATCGGTCGGGCGTAAATATTCCGGTTTGATCGAATCAGGCGGAAAATAGGTATTACCTTCCACTGTCTCTACACGGTCGCTCTCCGCTAGCACCGTCCCTTTCCAAATAGCTTTCATTGTGATGTCCTCATCAGTCGAATAAAACGCTGGTTGGAGCTCATCCAACCTTATCAGCAGCAGGTCTGCAAGCACCCACCGCAACGACCGGAAAAGCCCGCGCAGATCCCGATCACAGTTGCCTCAGGCGAGTTCCCGCAGCTCACCGAGCATGGTGGGTACCAACTCGGAAACCGTAGGGTGTATATGCACAGCGCGAGTTATCACAGTATACGGCGCCTTTGCATACATCACGTCCAACAGCGAGTGAATCACCTCGTCACCCGTCACGCCGAGTATGGCCGCACCGAGGATTTCCTTAGTCTCCGCATCCACGATGGCTTTCATGAAGCCTTGAGCCTCGCCTTTTTCCACCGCGCGACCGACCCGCGTCATGGGGCGGGTTGCGACCAGGGCATTGCGGCCGGACTGCCTCACCTCGGCCTCCGTCATGCCCGCCCGGCCGAGCGGCGGGTCGATGAAGAGCCCATAGGTCGCAATGCGGTCGGACACCTTGCGCGGGTCATTGTCGAGCATATTCGCGGCGACGATTTCAAAATCATTGTATGACGTGTGAGTGAATGCGCCGCGGCCGTTGCAGTCGCCCAACGCCCAGATGCCGTGCACATTCGTGCGGAGTTGATCGTCCACCTTGACGTAGCCGCGCGCGTCGGTTTCCACACAAGCCTTGTCGAGGCCCAGATCGTCGGTGTTAGGTCTCCGCCCCACCGCCAGCAGCAAGTGAGATCCCTCGACCTCGCGATCTCCGCTCGCGCAGTCCAATCCAATTGCAATGCGATCGCCACGGTTCCGTGCAGTCATGCACTCGGCGTTGAGGCGGAGATTCACACCTTCGTTTTCCAGGATCTCCTGCACGGCATGGGACACATCCTTGTCTTCGCGCTGGATCAGGCGCGGCCCCTTTTCGACGATGGTGACCTCTGCCCCGAAGCGCCGGAACATCTGCCCAAACTCGAGCCCGATGTAGCTTCCGCCGATGATGACCAGGTGCTCAGGTAAATAGTCCACCTCCATCATGCTGGAGTTGGTGAGATAGGGTACCTGATCCAGCCCGGGCATGGGCGGGACTAACGCTCGTCCGCCCACGTTGATAAAGATCTTGTCGCTCTCCAGCAGATCACCGTTGACTCTGACCGTATGAGGACTTTCGAAGCGCGCATGACCCTGGTACACGGTACCGTTTTCCAAGCCGCGCATCCACTTTTCGACATTTTGGTTGTAACGCCCGGAGATCTCGTCCTTGCGCGCTTTCACGCGCTTCATGTCGACGCTGATCGGGCCGCCCACGGTGACGCCGTATTCGGCGGCACGGCGCACCAGATGAGCGGCATACGCGCTGGCCACTAGGGTCTTTGTGGGAATACAACCCGTGTTCACGCAGGTGCCGCCGAACAGTTTGCGCTCAATGATCGCCACCCTCATTCCCGTCGCGGAAAGACGAGCGGCGAGGGCCGGCCCGGACTGCCCGGTACCGATGATGATCGCAGCGAATCGCGTTGTCATAAAGTTCTCCTTCGTTTCCCGAAAGATTACGATCTGGATCGATCATGCACGGCTTCGTTAAGTTCCATGCCATTTTTCGATTAATGCCGAGCGTAATCGGCAGGGAGCCCATTTTTTGGTGCTCCATCTACTCGATCAGGCGTGTCCGGATATCGATCTCCGAGGTAAGCGTCCTGTGAACAGGACACTTCCCGGCGATCTCGATCAGCTTCGATCGCTGCTCCTCGGCCAACGCTCCCGTGACTTCAATGCTCCGATCGATCCGATCAATCATTCCCTCGCGGGTCTCGCATTCCTCACAGTCGGTAGCATAGATCTTGTTGTGCGCCAGGCGTACCGAGATTCGGTCGAGAGGCCATTGCTTACGGTCGGCGTACATGCGCAAGGTCATGGCCGTGCAGGCGCCCAGCCCAGCGAGCAAGTAGTCGTAGGGGCCGGGCCCGGTGTCGGTGCCGCCGGCCGCGAGCGGTTCGTCAGCGGTCAGCACGTGACGGCCGACCCGCACCCGTTCGGCGAACTGGCCCGCGCCGGTCTCCTCGACGATCACCATACCCGGCGGGATTTCAGCCGCCGTTTCTGCCGCTAGCTCGGCGTTACCGACGTAGCGCGTCGCCCACGCCGCCAGCACGCCGGCAACGTAGGCGGCGTCCTCACGCCGGGTCAGCAGGTGATCGGCGGTGTCCAGCGAGACGAAGCTCTTCGGATGACGTGCCTTGGCGAAGATTTGCGCAGCGTTGTCGATGCCGACGATTTCATCCTTGGGGCCGTGAAAGATCAGTAGCGGCTTGCGCATCGACGCGATGGCCTCGTCGAGACGCTGGTGGGCGATGTCGTCGAGAAACTCGCGACGGATGCGAAAGCTGCGGCCGGCGAGCTTTACCTCTGCCTGGCCATCACGCTCGATTGCCGTCACCGCGTCCCCGAAGAGATGACATACGTGCGTTGGGTCGGCCGGAGCGTTGATGGTGGCGACAGCCGTAGCTTCATGGATCCGCCCCGCGGCCGCGAGCACCGCCGCACCGCCGAGGCTGTGGCCGATGACGAGCCTAGGCGCACGGCGGGTGGCGCGCAGGAAGTCCGCTGCAGCAAGCAAGTCCTCCACGTTGGAGGAGAAGTCAGTGCTGGCGAAATCGCCTCCGCTCCCACCAAGGCCGGTAAAGTCGAAGCGCAGCACCGCTATGCCGCGCTCGGCCAGTGCCGCGCTGATGCGGCTCGCCGCGAGTGAGTCCTTGGAGCAAGTGAAGCAGTGCGCAAATAGCGCGTAAGCGGCCGGCTCGCCGGCGGGAACATCGAGCCGCGCCGCCAGGATAGCCCCGCGCGATCCGGGGAACTCAATACGTTCGATGCGTGTGGTCATGCCTCCCTCCATTCCTAGGCGAATGAGGTCCCACGAAGAACTCGTGCCCGCCTGCACCTGAGTGCTGTCGACCGGCGACGGCGGCTACCTGCCCGCTAAGATCGATCGACAAGGCCCCGTTGAAGATCTCGATCGTGTCCCTGTTGATTTCCCGAAAGCTCAGTAAATACGCGACGACGACCGAATTGCCGTGCGGGATGAGAATATTAAAAGGACCCTATTCTTCAAAAGGGAAGATTATGACTGGACCTGTTAACTGTCAAACACGCGGGTCCTGGATCCAGGATCGCGGCTTCAAAGCTGGTTACGACAACCTACCGCTAGCACGGACTTCCAGTCATGGTAGCCGCGTTTATGCCATGCGGCGATTAACGAGCGGCGAACTGCTCCTCGGTCGGTTCCGCACAACAATACCATGGCTCGCTAAGCTGAGCCGGAGCGAATCGCGCACCCATTGCAGGCAGGGATGGGACCGGACGACCGGCACGTTCATGAGCGAGTTTCCATATTTCGCTGAAGATCTGATCATTCGGCTTCGTGGCGCCTTGCTGCACAAGCGCCCTAACTTGCGTTTGGAGCGTGTTGACCTCAGGGTCTGGGTTCGACCACGGATAGACAAGCGCCGCTTCATCAAGGGAGCCCACTAGGGCACACACCTCCGGAAGCTCAAGCAGCCGCGAGCCCGGCGGGATCAGCAAGCGAATCGTCAATTGTACCGGTGCGACCGATCGGATCAGGTCAAGTTGGGCAATCACATTTAAGAGTTCCAGGTAGCCGGCCAGAGTGATCCAGGGCGTGAACGCCACGAAGGTTGGGGCCAGCGATAAGCCTACCTCGTTGACGAGCCGCACTACCCGGAAGAAATCCTCCCGCGTATGGCCCTTCTCTAGAATCGCCAAGATCTGGTCGTCCACCGATTCCACCGCCGTGGTCACGAATAGGCAGCCCGTCTCTTTTAACACTGGCAGCAGCTTTCTATGTGCCAAGAGATGCTCCACCTTAATCGTCACATCGTAGGTCAGCTCGAGGAAGCTCCTCGTGCACCGCCCTGACGATCCGGAGCGCATGCGTAGGACCATTAAAGAAGTCCGGGTCCCCGAAAGTGATGTGCCGTGCGCCCGCTGCAGCTTGCTGGCGAACGTCCTCAAGGACGATTTCGCGAGGGATGATGCGAAACCGGCCATTGTAGACTGGCACCACCGGACAGTGCCGGCACCGGTGTTTGCAACCGCGGCTCGCCTCCACATAGCCGGCTGTCCGCCTATCTCCGTTCGGCAACCGCAAATAGGCATACCGATCGAGGTCGGGAAGGCCTCCGCGATCGGGGATGACGAAATCCTGCCGGGCGAGCGAGATCCGCGGCTCCGGCTGCTCGCCCGGCATTGCTTCCACACCGCGCTCGATGCGTTGCGCCAGGGCGGTGAGTCCTTCTTCGAACTCACCGCCCAATACGGTCTGGACGCCTAGGTGTCGCAAGTAGACCTCGTTCATCGGCGCATAGAGCCCATAGGCGGCGATATGCGCGCTCGGGTTCAAGCCTCGCACCTCAGGGATCATCCGCGCCGCCAGACGGGTGGCCGTGTGCATCGGAACGTAAAAGGCGATGAGGTCGGCTCCGCGAAATACCTCGTCATCGAGACACTCCACCGCGAGGTCCAGTGTCTTCACTAGAGCACCCCGTTGCCGCAGCATTGCAGCTGGCTCGGCTAGGCCGAAAGGCTGATGGCCTAGCGCATAGGTCGAGACCAACAACACCCGCGTAGGGCGCTTAGCTTCGACGGCTCGGACCTTCCACCCGTCGGGCGGGCAGCCGACTCGGCCACACGCACTCGACGTGCTTAACGGACTGGCGTCCATTTCCGCTTAGCGAAACGCGCTCTGTTATCGGATCACGAAGGTATGACGATCGACGGTCGTTGTGACCTCTATTTCACCCTCGCCGATGGCCTTCCATTCTTTAAAAGACGCGCCGTCTTGTAGAACCTTACGTTCCTTGCCCTCTAGATTGGTGACCTTGAAGGTCGTTTTACCGCCTGTTTTCTTATGGTCTCCGGGTAATAGGGCTACCATCAAAGCGCCCAAGCTTTCATCGTAGTAGGCTTGCCCGACACTGACCGTCGGATAGTCGATACTAGAAACGGTAGGCTGGTGGAATTTCTTCAGGTTGGGCTCATTGTACAGGCGATACCAGCTACCCTGTCCCCCGGCAACCGTCATTAGCAGCCAGTCGTTGGGCCAACCCCGAGGCCAAGGTTCATCGAGGCCGAATTGATAGTAGAATTCGCCCTCCTTCGCGGTGGGCTGATAGCGCGTAGTCGCCCAGGTCATCAGTTGGGCATGGGTATCCAAGTCGCCGAACTCCCAAGCGCATGCCGCTGCGGCGCCAAAACCGACCAAATCCTCTCCACCGCCTAGCTCCGGCGGGAAGTTGATGTGGGCAGATCCATCGGGCTCTTTGACCATAAACTTCTTCTTTGCCCCGGCATACAAGCGCCGGGCGAGATTCTGATCGTCGGGCCAATACTGGTAAGCGCAGCAGAACCAGTTGCCCGGGATCTGATGCTTAGGCCCATTCATGTTATAGGGTATGTCACGATCGTAGTATATGGAGGCCCACTCATAAGGCCCATCGGATCCCTTGGCTCCGCCGACGAGGTTCTGCTTGGCCCAGTCCAGCCACCGATAATAGCCAGTTTGGTAATTGGTGTTATGGATTTTGTCGAGTATCTTCATACCGAGGCCACCGACGCTGACGCACCACGGAAAGACCTTCCCTACCTCACAGTCGATCCCAGGGGTGAGATCGGTCCCGCCTTCGTCCACTGGCGCCGTAAATTGGTCGTAGAGCACTTTTGCCATCTGCTTTTGCGTATACTTGAATTTTATTTTGTCGTCGTACACCAGCTCGATCGGTTCATCGTACTTGGCACTGCCACAGACAACTTCATAGAGGCCAATCATGTTGACCAGGTATCCCTTGCCCATCATATAGGACCCGCCGTTGCCGTAGATAGGATCCGGATTGTATTTGCGACCGACAGGGGGCGCGTGTGGCTGGGTGTAGGGGGAGGTGCGCCTTACTTCTTTCGGGGGCACCTTGGTCGCGAGCCCGTTTCCGTAGTAGCCGGGCGCGTTGTATACGCCCGCCCATCCGGGTGGCATGTTCTTATCGTAGTAATCAAAGGGGTACTGGGCGCGGTTGGGGTCCAGGCCCTTCTGCTCTACGAGATCGAACCACGCCGCGTACTGGGTCATCCGCTGGACCATCAGGTCGATGATCTCCGTGCAGCCCTCTCGCCAGGCGGGTATCTCCTGGGCGATCTTTGCGGTGACCCGCGTCGACCATTCGAGGTCATAGCGAGGATACATGTACCAGGGGAAGATGCTCCATCTGTCCCAGGCATCCGAGATTTCACCTCCCTTGGTCCAGTCATCCTTCACATGTGATTTTCTCCAGAGAAATTTCAATACCCCGCGCGCTTCATCGGAGAGGGACGGATATCCAGGGACCACATGCAAGGATCTCATCGTTTCTACCGTAGCCATCGTTCACCTCCTCATTTCGTTTCATGTTCACTCTTTAAGTAACATCAAGGTTGCATCATGCGTGACCGGTTAACGCTTGTAATCACGCGGCTTAGCCGGCACCGAGTCCTCTAATGGCGCGAAATGAACGCTCTTAGTCGGTCCCAAACGGGACTGCTACCAAAAAAGAACGTTTGTTCCTCCGCGAGCAGGACAGTCGGCGCGCCACCACTCGAGATTTCGCCGGCATGGGCAAGGGTTTCTTTGCCGCCCGCGGATTTCGCACAGGTTTGCAAGGCCTCCAGGGACGGGAAATGGATCTCGGCGATCCGATAAAACGGTGGCGGTGTCCCATCCGGTGTTGCTACAACCTTAGTCGCTACAAACCGTGTCTTGCCGACAAGTTTTTTCACAATCATCGGCACATGCTCTTCGTGATAAAGCTTCTCAAATGCCTCGAAGCTCATGGCGTATTCGGAGGAGAGTCCATCGGACATCGACATGTCCTCGTCCTCGTAAAGCTTCTCGAACGCCCTAATATCATGTGGGCACGGATACATCACAATTAGCTTAATATCAACCACAGCACCCTCCTTTTCATAACAGCTAAGTCCCACAGGGAATGTGCGCAAATCAGCTGTCATCCCGGCCATGGACTGGCCGGGACCCAGTGCAGCAATGCCCTCCCTAGACCTGGATTCCGGCCATTACCTGGCCAGAAAGACAGTACCTAAAACGCCGATCCACCGCTATCGATTCCTGTACGTTATTTGTGGGACACCGCACTAGGAGCCATGGAATGTTCTTGTGGCGCCATACATGCGCGGAGTCGGTCCCAAAGCGATTTGCTGCCAAATGTGAATGCCTGCTCCTCAGCTATCAAAAATACAGGCGTGCCGCCACTGGAGATTTCGACCGCATGGGCAACGGTTTCTTTTCCGCCCTCGGACTGCGCACACGCTTGCAGGGCCTCTAGGGACGGGAAATGAACCTCGGCGATCCGGTAGAATGGAGGTGGTGTCCCGTCCGGGGTTGCCACGACTTTGGTCGCTACAAACCTCGTTTTACCGGAGAGCTTCTCCACCGCCATCGGTACGTGTTCCTCTTGATAAAGCTTTTCGAATGCGTCGATATCCCGAGGACGCGGATACATCACTATCAACTTAACGCCAGCCATAACACCCTCCTATCGTTGTATCGGTTGAGATAAATTCGCGGATCCCTGTTTCAACTTCAAATTTATTCCCCGCGGTCTTGCCGCGGGGACCCTTAGCGATGGGGTTTCCAAAGGGGAGAGGCGCAGCTCTCCACTTTGGTCGCCCCACGGGGTTGCATACCCCCGTGGTGGCGAAATCAAATTGACTTCACTCCTCGCTATAAGCGCGTCCAGAGTCCTGCCCAGCCCAATTATAGACTGTTCGTTCTACAATCAAGAAAAAATCATTTCAAAGCCCGCAGCGTCACCTCGACCACCTCTTCGAGGGCCGAACGATCGCTTCGGATCTTTCCAATAACCAAGAGACCTTGCAGGTTGCAGGTCAAATAGCGCGCTAGCGCGCGCAGATCGCGGTGGTTATCGAGCTCGCCCGCACTCTGATCGCGCAGTAAGGTCTTATAGAAACCGTCCTCGAGTTGCTTTACGCACAGGCTCACCTTCTTGGCCGTGTCAGGATCACTCAGTCCCCGCTCTACGGCCGAGTTGGTAACCAGGCAGCCGCGCAACGGCCCGCCGGTCATCACATGCTCAATGACGGTTGCAAAGAACTGACGGATAGCCGCTTTGCCCGAGGCGTTAGTATCAAGAATATCGAGCAGTTTCCTCACCACCACCTTGCGATAGCGGTCCAGGACCCTGAGAAACAGGCGTCTGCTTGTCCCCGAAGGTAGCGTACAGGCTACCGCGATGGATCCCCATACTCTCCACCAGGTCTTGGATCGAGGTCGCTTCGTACCCTTTGGACCAAAATGTCTCCACGGCCTTGTCCAACACATCCTCTACATCGAACTCTCTCGGTCTCGCCACGCGCTCTACGTTGGTACCTTGGTTGCCGATAATGTAAGCCTAGACATTCTAGACCAAATAGTCAAGAATGATCTAGGAGGATTCTTCTCATGACTATACACTTTACTGGTGGCTGTGCATGCGGCACCATTCGCTATGAGTGGTCGGCTGAGCCGGTTTTCGCTGGGAATTGTCATTGCCGCGATTGCCAACGGGCAATCTGGAGGTACGTTTGCCCCCTGGTTTTCGTGCCATATAGCGCAGGCACAATCACCGGCGATGTGAGATACCGCGGATGCCCGACCTCATAGGCATCATGGCGGGGAGCCTTGATGACCCAAGTTGGTTTCAACCCACAATGGACATTTTCACGGCCAGTGCGCAACCCTGGGATTTTATGAACCGAAACCTACCGAAGTTTCCCAACATGCCAACGATGTAGTGTGTTGCATGCAGTATTCAGGACTAGCGACACTCATCGGGTCCCTCGGCGTAGCCCTGCTGCTGCTCGCCTTTCTCTTGAACGTGTTTCGTCTTCTGCGTGTGGAGGGCTACCCGTACATAGTTCTCAACCTCGTTGGTGCCTCGTTAGCTTGCTACTCTTCGTACCTGATCGACTTCATGCCGTTTGTAGTTTTAGAGGGTACATGGGCCGTTGTAGCGGCCGTCGCGCTAGTCCGGTCGCTGCTGTCAGGCGTCTCATCCAGTACCGCCGATTAAGGGTTCCTGGCAACCCTTAATGACGTCTGTTTCGAGTATCCGTTTAAGGCGTCTCAACGACTCGGCGGATTCGGCCTGCAGACGGCTTTGCAATGACAGGAAGTCTCCCAGTTTTCCGAATAACACGGGTATGTTATAGATGACTCGCGAAAGCTTCACGTCGCGTGCTTGAGGCGATCGTAGGTCTCGACGGCATTAGCAAGGGGTAAGCCAGTTCCCCGGCATTCAAAATGTATATCGGTGAGTCGCGTCTGATGCCCCGGCGGCCTATCGGCAGGTTAGGCGCCATTGCAGTGCTCCGAGAACCACGGCGATCAGGAACATAGCGCCGGCGATGAACGTGAGTTGAATCCCTGCCGATTCACGGACCTGAATCGGCAGCCTTGACACTAACGGTCTTGCATCGCGTAGGGTCACCACCGCTGCATAGCGCTTTCCCTCCTCGAAGGTGCCGTTCAGTAGCCGGTCGGATAGGCCTTGGGATCGAGATGCGCTACCGTTCGGACGATCGAAGCAGAGCCGCCCTCCTCTGCCGTCTCGACGACCCTAACCTCCGTGGGCTTGGTACGCATTGCGGTATCGAGCAAATCGAATACCAAGATGCTCTTGCCCGGCGCGGGCAAGTCCCAGCAGTATTCGGTACCACTGCCGGCTTGATAGGCGGTGAAATGCATCGTGAACTTGCCGATCCGGGCTACGCATTTATCCACCTCGATGGCCGCGCCCCCGTGTGCGTACGCGAAGGACTGACCCAAGATCGTTATTAACACACCAGATAAACGCAGCGTTGCGATATTCATAATGCCTCCACTACGGTTAGAGAGTCTTGCGATAGCTCACGCGGTAGATGTTCCCGCCGTAATCGTCGGAGATGTAGATAGCCCCGTCGGGCCCCTCGGCGACATCCACGGGACGACCGATGACCTCTTCATCTTGCTCGAAGCCTGTAGCAAATTTGCGCTCGGTGATCTTCCCTGTAGCATCAAAATGCAGCGACACCACCTCGTACCCGGCTTTCTCGGTACGATTCCAGGATCCATGAAGGGCGGCCAGCGCCGCTCCCTGGTAGCCTGACGGCAGACCGTTGCCGTGAATGAACGATAAGCCTAAGGGCGCGGTGTGGGCGTCGAAGTTGTGGACGGGAGGCACGCTCTCGCGCACCTCATCTTCGTTTCCTGCGCCGAGGCTGGGATCGGGCGCCTTATCGCCGTTGGCATAAGGCCATCCGTAGGACTTGCCGTGCTCGATGCGATTAAGCTCACAGGGAGGAAAGTCATCGCCCAGGAAATCGCGCCCGTTGTCGGCGCCGTACAGTTCATTTTGTACCGGACGCCAATCAAAGCCCACGGTATTACGAAGGCCGGTGGCATAGATCTGCTCCGCCGTACCATCGGGTCGAAAGCGCAGCAAGGCTGCGCGCCGGGGATCTTCTTCCCTACAGGCATTGCAGCTCGATCCCACCGACACGTATACCCACCCATCCGGACCCACGCGCACGCTGCGTGTCCAGTGTTGGCCGCCGACGGGAAGCCCCGCCAGGCGCTCGAAACTGCCGCTCACCTTGCGGGCCTTCTCGTCAATGCGGACGCGCCCCAGCGCGCTCGTCTCGGCGACGTATAGCCAGCCTTCATGGAGGTCTAGACCATGAGGTCGATTGAGCCCCGTGAGCAGATCTTGACGGCCATCCGGCCGCCCGTCCGCATCGCTGTCGCGCTCAAGTAGGACGATGCGTCCTGAGCGTGGTAGGCTCACGAGTAGATCACCGGCCCCGGTAAACCGCAGCATGCGCGCATCGGTCAGTCCGCTCGCGTAAAGAGCAATAGAAAAGCCATCCGGCAAGCGAATTCGATTTCGAAGCGAGTCGGTCGTTGGCGCGCTCCGAAACCATCTACCGATTGCGCTAGGCATGTTCACCGTGAAACGCTCGGGCCACAGCAACCATAGGAGAATGGCCGCGACACCGAGATGGAGGAGACCGCGCGGCACAGTTCTCATTGTACGGCCGGTTCTCGGGTGGCATCATGTCGCGGCCGGCCCGCGTCGGTGAAGAAGTCAATAATCGACGGATTCAAGTCTGGCCAACGCGCATGAGGCTGGGTTCCCTCGCAGTATCGGGTGGCCACGCCATGAGCACACTTCGGGTAGGTTTCGCAACCACTGTTCAGTCGCTTGCGAGCACTTAGCTCGCACTGATTACATGCGGCCCACCAACTCGCCGCGTCCCTCCCGTACCCTGGAAATAGCCCATCGTTGGCGCTGTGCATAATCATTACCGGGAGCGGTCTTGGGCACTCGAAACCGGCGAGGTCTGCCTTGGTGAAGCCCACGGCACTCGCTGCGATCGCCGCGGGAATATGTTTCGTTCTATCGAGTATCGCCATAGCCAACGCAACGGTTCCACCATCCGAGTGCCCGGTTAAGTAGACGCGTGTCGTATCGATGCACCATTTTTTCGCGGCGACACTCGGAATTGCACTCAAATCCTCGATCGCGGAAATAGAGTTTCGGACGTGATCTGCATAGGCGATCAGAAATCCTTGACCCGTGGCGATTGTTGTTAACCCCGTAATGCGTTCGCTAGCCGCGGCGGAGAGACCCGCTGGAGCAAAAACGACGAGTAAGGGATGGGCGACGTTTGGTTGATAGTTCTCGGGAGTTCTTACGTTGAAACGAATACCCTTTGGGGTACTTTCGCTGTCAATGACCCCCGCGGGACCGATCCTCGAGTGGGGCTTGCAAACGACAGCCGTGCTGCCCTGAGGATATGCGTACACACCAAGGTCGATCGTCCCACGCTCCGTACACCCCATCAGCGCGAGGCCCGAGGCGAGAAGCAGACCTTTCAACAATACCTGACTGTTCGTTCTAGAATGAACCACAAGAAAAGCTACTCGAGCGCAACAAAGGGTTTATAAAGTAAGCTTAGCCGTTATGGAACAAATAGTCAAGAATAGCGTTGGTGTTGGAGCGAGGCATACAACTCGATCAGGACGAAGAGTTAGGAAAGAGTAGCAAGCAGGATCTTACCTGCCCTCTACCGTAGCTTGCGATCTCGGAATTCGGGCGAGTGCCGAGCGCCGGCAAATCTAGGGATACGTCAGGGTCAGGCCCGGCAAAGCGGACGGGATTACTTCGCGGCCGTCGGTCCGGTTTGAGATCAAAGTTACTCGAGGTGGAGTCGACGTTTTAGCTAGACATACATGGTCGTGACATTCCGGGCAGCGATACTCCTGGACGTCCTTGTGAGACCGTGCTCTTTCAACCTCGACCCGGAAGACACAGCCACAAAAGCCGCAGGTTTGCCGAAACTCACTGCTGGGAGTGAATGCAGCGGTTGTTTCCGTCATTTCCGTCATTGTGTTACTCAACATAGATTCTCGTAGGCATTGCTAATTGGCTCCATATCCGCACAAAAAAGCGGATACATTGATTAATGATCCTCGGCGGTACGGTACAGCCGCCCATTGCAGGGCGGATCAGGGGCACGCAATCGGGCGTATTTCACGTAAGATGTGGCAATACCTTCGGGTGCTTTCCACAGGGAAAGCCACCAAATCCCCGTGGACATCCTTCGACCCGGGTCAATGATAACACGGTGTGAGGCCCTATGCCAGTTAGAGCTAGGACGGTAGAGGCGGACCTCGGGGACGCGCTAAATAGATCGCAAGGTCACACACGGTTCGGCCACCATGAGTGACCGCGCGTCCACTCGACCAGACCTATCAGTCCTTGGGATCGCGCACGAATCATGAATACAGAGACATCCGGGGCCGGTGACACGCGGTCTCGCCGGAGACGGAACGAATTTGCGGCATCGAGGCGCCCCGCAATTCCCGAGCTACGCGGGCTCCGCCACGATCACGGTATTTCGCCCTTGCTGTTTTCCTCGATAAAGCGCATCGTCCGCTTGTTTGACGCATAGGTCCAACGGCCTATCTTGGTCGTAGCGGGTCATTCCAAAGGTAACGGTCACGGAATGCCTCGTACCGGCGAAGTCAAGGTATGCCGCTTCGATGCCCATTCGCAATCGCTCCACCACCTCGATGGCGTGCTCCAGGGAAATTTCCGGCAGCACGATAAGAAACTCCTCGCCTCCCCAACGCCCTACGATATCGACTTTGCGCACGGTCCTTCGCATCACGCCTGCGACACGGCGCAGCACGGCATCACCGCAGTCGTGACCGTGGCTATCGTTGATCGTCTTGAACTGGTCTATGTCCGCCAGGACGAGAAAAAAGGGCCGGCCGCTCCGCTCGCACCGCAGGCGCTCGGTTTCGAGCAATTCCCAGAGCTTGCGCCGGTTCGGAAGCTGAGTCAGGGGATCGGTGTCGGCAAGTTCCTTGATCCGCTGCTCGGCTCTTGCCGAGGCTTGGCGGAAGAAGTAGGCCGTCATGGCCAGGGCCGCAAAGGTGACAACGGCATTGGCGTAATAAAGGGTCTCGAGTAGCGCCGGCGCAAGCGTCGTGTTCGGCGCCCGGATCGATAAGGCGTACAGCGCGCAATAAAGCGCGCCAATCCCGATGCTCTCCAGAACGATGAGTTTCGTCTTCAGCGCGCTGTTAAACATCGTGAATGGAATCGCGGCCATGAGATAGTTCTGAAATCCGGCATGCCAGCCTACGCAATACACGGCGACGATGGTATGTGCGACGACTTCGGTCGTAAGTAGCGTGATGGCCAAGGCATGATTCCCCTGTTGATTCGCGAGGTACCCGGCGAACCACGCTACGCTGCTGAAAATATTAAATACCGCCAGAACCGGAACACCCAAGAAAAAAAATAACGGAACGCAGACGACATGCACGCCAAGGCCGAGGTACGCGATGTATCTAATGACCAGATACATCCGAAAATCCTCAGACGGCATGGCGGTATCCCCTCCTCGCTGGCTGAGCTCCGGCATAAGCTTGGATTGATTAACCACTTTCTCGAACCGTGGCGATTATAGTGGGAGCGTCCTCCGCTCCCAATAGCAGGGGAATTGGAATGCGCTCGTCAAAGCGCGACAGCGGTTTCAGAGCGCGGCTCCAGCTATAGACTAGATCATTGGCCAATTTTTCCAGCCTGGCAAGAACCGTAGGGAGTACGGGTTGTACTTCGAGATCGAATCGGGTGCCGGTCATCTTTTAGAGATTCCGATATTGTTGCCAAAGCTTCGCTTACTCCACGTGGACCTTGCGCAGACCGAAGCCGACGATGCGGGCGGGCAACCGGCGCAGCAACGGCAAACGAAAGAGCGCCGGGGGCGCAAATGAGGCATTGGGGTCGAGGGCGGTCCGGATGACGCGCTCTTGAATGAAGGCCTGAAAGCGCTGGATGAAGCGAGTCAGCCAATAGCGCTCACGTTGCACCCGCGCGAGATCGGCCTCCATGACCCGGCCACTGCGCAGTGCTTCGCTCAAGGCATTGGCCGCGACCACCGCGTCCTGTATGGCATAGTTGATCCCCACCCCACCGACCGGCGACATGACGTGGGCCGCATCACCGATTAAGAGCAAGCCCGGCAGATACCATTTCCTGAGGCAACTCGATTCTACCGGTAGTATAGAAAGGTCGCCCCAGTTCTTTAGCAAAGACACCCGGTCGGCAAACTCGGGCGCAAGCGCTACCAGCGAGGCGTGGAATTTCTCGATACCTTCTTCACGCAATGCTTGGTAGCTGCCTTTTAAAATCAGGTACCCTAATTGGAAGTGATCTTCCCGCGGCAGTATAGCTAGCATGTGGCCTTGACCGATACGGCCTCCGAAGCCTTGTGTATCGCCGGGAGACCTGGGTAACCGGAACCAGAGTACGTCCATCGGCGGGGAGCTTCGCACCGGCTCGAGTCCGGCGAGCTTGCGAAGGCGCGAGAATCGCCCGTCGGCGGCGACCGTCAAGAGCGCCCGCAGCTCGCGTTCAACGCCTGTCTCGTCCCAGTACCGGACACCGCGGCTGACCCCCTCCTCCATGATCAGCTCCCGCACGTGGGCGCCCATGAGGAGTCTAAAATGGGGATAGCGCCGCGCCTGTCCGGTGACAAATTCGAGGAACTTCGCCTGCGGCATGAGCGTGATATAGGGAAAGCGCGTTTTTAGCCGGGTAAAATCCACCATCTTGAATGCGGCCTGCTTAGTCCGCAGGGTGAGGTCGTGGAGCTTGGTGTGGGGAAGATCGAGTAAGGCGTCCGCAAGCCCGATCTCATCCATGATCTCCATGACCGAGGGGTGCAAGGTGTCGCCACGGAACTCGCGGTCGAAATCCTTATGCCCCTCGAGCAACGTGACCGGCACGCCGTTACGGGCCAAGAGCAGCGATAGCACCGCCCCCGCCGGACCGCCACCGACGACGCAACAGGAGGTCCTTTCAAGCTCAGCGCTCATCCGACTAGCAGCTGTCGCGCTTCACCCGCTCCGTTCGCCCACCAGCCCAAGGCGCTGCAACTGAAATCCAGGCACCGACTCACCTCACAAAGATCATGGTTGCTGAATACAATCCAAACAAGCGATGATTGCCTCGCTAACCCGCTTAGTCTCATTGGGATCTCTGACTTGGATAGAAACAACGCCTGCTTCCTTGGCCGGATAGTCGTTGCCACCGGGGAACAACGCATCCCCTATAAAAATCATCTCGTTAATTGTAATGCCAAGGATGTCTCGGAGTTTTCTGATACCGTAGGCTTTGTCGATGCCAGGCTTTGTGACATCAACAGATGTCGTGCCACCCAGTCGGACGAAAAAGTCAGGAATAATGGTTTCAAGGATTGCTTTGATTTTCTTACGCTTGGCGAAATCCGGGTCCCATTTTTTCTTTTCTTCAATGGGGGCCTGCTGACCTAATGCCGAGAATGTAATCTGACTGCCCCGGTCTTCAATCACTTCTCCCCAGTGCTTTCCTGACTTGAAACCCGACAATTCAAGCGCCTTGTTCAGTGAACTGATGATGGTCTCCTTTTCGTTCTCGGTGAAGTCTTCTGAATAGATCTTTTCCCAAGCTCCTTCATAGCGGAAGAACTTTGTTCCACATGTAGGGAGGAGAGATAGATTCTTTAGGCGTTGGTCATGGGGAAGATTGGAGAGCAGTTGTTTTTCGAACTGTGGCCAATCGCCTCCGGAAATGACGGCCACTCTGACGATGCTGAGAAGGTCACGCAGAAGTGCTGACATTTCGGCATCAAGAGACGCTTTGCTTTCGGCAAGCGTACCATCCAGGTCGAAAACAATTAGCTTTTTCATTGTTACTTATTCCGCATTCGGCGCAACTTATAACAAGCTCGCAGTACCTCGCGGCGGACAGACACACGCTCCGACCACGGCCGGCAAGAGCAAACCGTCCCACCCACCCGCCACAGCCATTCCATCCTCCGGGGGCCCAGCAGGCAACGTCCTGTGCCTGGCTTTCCATCCTCAGGGCGCAGGACGATTAATTGCCCGAAAACGCCCGAGCCTTGGACCGAGGGCCAGCGTGTTTGACAACTCACTGGGCCATCCGTACCCTTCTGCTTGACGAAAATGGCGTATATTTTTATAGCCTCCCGCTGCCTCCGGACGGTCACGCGCAGGACGCAGAAGCCACTCTCGAGACTACTTAAGGTCGCCCGCTCGATGGTCCCCGATGAACGCTCCGTTTTCTAGCGAACCGGCCGTGTGCATGCTGCCGATGATACCTGGTGTTGGCTGTCCTTTGCAGCTTTACGACCTAACCTCGTGGGGTGGGTTCTAAATGCTGCATGGCGCTCGAGCCAGAAATGCTCAGCCTCGATGAGGGCGAGAACCCCGAACTGTTGGACTTCCGGCGGCGATTCATCAATGGTCGTAGGGATCGGTCTGCGTCCGCTTGCCCGCGTCACCCACGCTTATCCGACCCAGGTCCGAAGCGATTAAGAAAGCGGCGGACGCCTACAACCGCACGCGTCTGACGCCGACGATCCAATCGCTGCAGCGCTGGTTGAAGTAGTAACCGCCAACAAGGAGATGATATGAAACTCGGCATGATCGGTTTGGGGCGCATGGGCGCCAACATGGCGCAGCGTCTGATACGCGGCGGACATCAACTGGTCGGGCTTCGATCCGAAACCCGAAGCACGCAAGGACCTTAAGAACAAGGGCGCCGAATCCGCGGATTCGCTTGCCACGCTGGTAGCGACACTGCCAGCCCCACGCACGCTATGGCTGATGGTGCCCGCCGGCGAAATCACCGAAGCCACCCTCACGAATCTTCTGCCTCTGCTGGCCACAGGCGACACGGTCATCGACGGCGGCAATTCCAATTACAAGGACACGCTGCGCCGGGCCAAGACATTCGCCGACAAAAACATCCACTACATCGACTGCGGTACCAGCGGCGGCGTGTGGGGTCTGGCCGAGGGCTTCAGCATGATGATCGGCGGCGACGAAGCGGCTGTCGAACGGCTGACGCCGATCTTCGAAACATTAGCACCCGCCAAGGATCAAGGCTGGGGCCGCGTCGGCCCCGTGGGCTCCGGCCACTTCACCAAGATGGTCCACAACGGCATCGAATACGGTCTGATGCAGGCCTACGCCGAAGGCTTTTCGATCCTGCAGCACAAGCGCGAGTTCGGCCTCGACTTGCATCAGATCGCCGAGATCTGGCGCCACGGCAGCGTGGTGCGCTCGTGGCTCCTGGACCTCACGGCGGCGGTGTTGGAGAAGAATCCGGCGATGACCGGGATCGCTCCTTACGTCGACGATTCCGGCGAAGGGCGCTGGACCGTGGCCGAGGCGATCGACCTGGATGTACCCGCGCCGGTCATCACGCTGTCGCTGCTCGAGCGCCTGCGCTCGCGCGACGCGGACTCGTACTCCGACAAGCTGCTGGCGGCCATGCGCAACCGGTTCGGCGGGCACGCGATCAAGAAGGAATGAGCGCTACGGACGCGCAGGACGCTGCCGCCCCCCGCAGCGTGCGCTGGATCGGCGTCGCCGACGCCGCGGCGCTGCGGCAGATCGCGTACCGGCGCATCCTCGACGCCGCCGCGCACGCGATCGAACGGCGCGACCGGTTCCTGATCGTGCTCGCCGGCGGCAACACGCCGCGCGGCATCTACCGGATGCTGCGCGCCGCGGCCACCGACTGGTCGCGCTGGCAGGTGTACTTCGGCGACGAGCGCTGCCTGCCGGCGGACGACGCCGAGCGCAACAGCCGGATGGCGGCCGATGCCTGGCTCAATCGCGTGCCGATTCCGCCAGACCAGGTGCACGCGATTCCCGCCGAGCTCGGCGCGGCTGCGGCGGCACTCGCCTACGCGGAAACGCTGCGCGGCGCCGGTAATTTCGACCTGGTCCTGCTCGGCCTCGGCGAGGACGGCCACACCGCCAGTCTGTTTCCGAACCACGACTGGGGTTCCAACGCAGATGCCGCGGACGCACTGGCCGTGTTCGACGCACCCAAGCCGCCGCCGCAGCGCGTATCGCTCAGCGCGGCGCGCTTGAGCCTCACGCGCGAGGTGCTGTTCCTGGTCGAAGGCGCAGCCAAGCGCGATGCAGTGACGCGCTGGCGCGCAGGCGAGCGGTTGCCAACGGGTGCGATCCAGCCCGCGGGCGGCGCCGATGTACTGGTTGAGTCTGCGCTACTCACGTCACCTGCCGGATAGGCTGCACATCTCGGTGAACCAGCCGTGACGTTTGGCAATAGGACGCAGCGCGTCCCTCAGTGCAAGATTTCTACCGAGGTTAGGTTCCTGGAATTCGTCAGCGCGCCGCCGCCAGTCATCAGGCGCAAGCGTAGCGACGCGCCCGGCATCGAAGCTGTCAGTCAGCAGCCCGGACTGCATCGGGCTGTACGGTGATCAATCCGGACCGGACGGTAATGGCCTTGGTGGGTCGTTTCTCGCTGTCACCCTCGAACTCGGTGTATACCCTCACTCGACATTAGGTATGCCCCTTGCAGTAAGGAAGCGCGAACGGTCAAGCGCGCCCCTGTGGTGGAGTTACCACCCATAGAGACCCAATTAACTTACCAAAGGAAGGTTAGAAAATGAGAGCGTTAATAGCAGTTATCTACGTGCTTTCAACAACAGCAGTTACGATATTTGTTCAGGCTATAGTATTGTAACAAATGGAATTATCGGTAGGTCGGTTACCGTAGAGACATTCATGGTTATGTCCTGCCTGCCTGCCGTTTATGTACCGTATTGTGCTCCCTGTTCCAACAAGCGGGACTCAAACGCACCGAAGCCGCCGGGGGGCACGACACCGTGACCGAAGAACCAATCACCAGTGCAGCCGACGCGGCTTCTCGTCCTGTTCGGCTTGAGGTTGTCGCGGACGGCACGATCGGATACGCCTCGCTTCAGAACGATGTCCCGATAGTTCGCGAGCTGCGGGTTTCCAGCAATTCACCAGACGCGATCAACGACGTTGAGGGCATCGTTGAATCGGATCCTCCCTTCGCTGAAGGCGCGAAGCTAAGGTTCGATCGGCTCGCTGTCGGCGAGAGTCGCCGGATCACCCCGGTCGATACTCGGGTTCATCACAGCTACCCATCCGCTCTGACGGAGCTAGAGCGCGCGAAACTCAAGATAAGCGTTCGCGCAGGAGGTGAACTCAAACTTAACGGTAGGAACCAATCGATGACGGGCTCGGCATCCTTGCAAATGGGCGCCATTGCCGCGGTCTACCTTCTTTGGTTCGTTAGCTGGCTGGTGCTGGGGCACGAAGCCTTTGGGCCGGCGCGCTACAACTGGGACGAGACCCTGGTGGCGACCGTCGCAGCCATTGCGGCTTTCAACGCATCTCGGCAAGCCCCCAAGCCGTATCCAGTTTTCCTCATCATGATAGGGATCGGCCTCGCGATGCTCACGGCATCGTGGTTCACCTATGACCCCGACGACACTCGCCCTTTTCTTCGCTTTCCCGGACAAGGCGCGCCGAATTACTCGGCAATCAGCTATGCGCTGTTTGTGTTCGTCTGGGTCTGCGCCTGGGGCTATCTGGCTCTCAAGCAGTGGCAACGGCGGCCTCCATCGGTGCTCACCGGCGTGGTCTTTGCCGTCCTGATCTTCGGTTTGGCCGTCATCCTCGCGAACTTCTACTATCCGCAATATAGGTCTTCGCTGGATACGATCGCGGGGCGGCTCGACGCCGCCACCTCCGGCCTCGAGTTCGCCGCACTGGTCATCGGCTTGGCCTGTATTCTGCTCGGTGAGCGGGCCGTGTTGACCTGGATGCTCTTTGCAACGGCGCTGCTAGTGGCGAGCGATATGGCATATAGCGAGGCGGATGTTCCCAGCGCCATCGAGCCGGTTTGGATGCTGGGGCAATTTCTGCTGCTGTCCGCTCTGCTCGTTCTTCCCGGTGCGACGGAGGCTGTCCCGCCTCAGTCGACGACACGATCCTCACTGGAGGAGGTGGCTGCAAGGCAGCGGTCCGGGTTATCGGGGGTTCTCATCCTTCTTTCGCTCGGGGGTGTGCTCCTATCGGTGGCCGTTGGACTCGTCCCGGTGCACCCGGTTTGGAAGTCGTTTTTCTCTGTCCTGTTTGTGGTGGCGCTGGTGGTGGCCCTGGTGTGGCTCACGGATCGCTTCGATGAAGCGGTACAGTACCTGAAAACCTACACGACGAGACTGCATCAGAAGCGGCTTCAGACCGAGGATTGGCGAGAAGCGGATACTCGCATTCGGACTACACTACAATCCACCGGCCTTGGCGTGTACTTGAACTCGCTCTGCGACTCTGCTGGTCGGCTGAGGCAAGACGTTCTGTTTTTGGGACCCGAGCGTCTTTATCCCGCGCCAAAACTTCCGGGCGCACAAGGCAGAGTTCGCTGTTTCATCGTCATGCCCTTCAGCCTTGAGTGGTCGAACGATGTCCACCGCACTTTGTCCGGTGCGTGCAAAGCCACGTCCGTCCAGCCCGTGCGCGGAGACGACGTGTTTACCCCCACCGACATCCTCGTTGATATCTGGCATAGCATAAACGGCGCAGACTTCGTAATCGCCGACATCACGGGTAGGAACCCGAACGTTCTATACGAACTCGGTATCGCCCACACATTGGCAAAACCTGTGCTGATCATCTCCCGGAATGCCGCAGATATTCCGATCGACCTCAGCACCCGGCGTATGATCTTATACGGTCAATCAGAGGGCGACTGGCGCGAAGACCTCGGGATCAAGGTCACCAAGGCGATCAAGGAAATCCTCGGCACGTATAGCTTGAATTGCACAGAGGACGAGTGAAGGCCAAAGGGGATGGCCGGCTCAGGCGACGGGGCGGTGGGCTAAACCCCGTGCCTGGCAGCAGATCGAATCAGACTACACATCTGAAGTACGAGGGACCCGTTTCGTCAACGAATCCAATGATCAAAATCAACAACAACTTTTACCTGACTATCGCAGTGGCCGTGAGCATCGGCATTTTTTTTGTGGCCGGACAGATAAGCGGAACGCTGAACGGCACCGGCCTGCACTCGATTGCACATATTGCTGCCTATGCTATTCTCGGAGCCTGCTTCGCCAAGGGCCTGCCGCGTTCTACCGTGGTCATGGTAACGCTTCTAACTGCGGGCATCGGTGGTCTGCACGAACTCTATGAAGTCGGGAGGTACGGCATCGATCTCGAACTTCACGACCTGTTTTATGACATAGTCGGCGCCTTTGCCGGCGCGCTTCTTGTCAGTCGGTAGAGAATCCGCCTTTCTCCAACGCCTCGGCCAACTCCATGGTTTGACAACCCCCTCAGCGCGAGCGCATCCTGCAGTCGCCATGCACGGCGAGGTACAGTGGGTTATCCAAAACAGAGAAGATTCTTATGCCACGCGTAGTGCGTTTCCATCAAACCGGCGGCCCCGAAGTTTGCAAATCGAAACCATCGACGTGCCGCCGCCGGGCGCCGGCGAGGTTCGGATTGCAGTCAAAGCGTTGGGCTTGAACCGCGCCGAGTCGATGTTCCGATTAGGCCAGTATCTTGAGCAACCTACCTTCCCCGCACGGCTGGGTTACGAAGCCGCGGGAACCGTCGAAGCGGTCGGACCGGGTGTTAGGGCTTAAAGCCCGGCGATGCCGTGAGCACGGTGCCGGCATTCTCGCAAAATCAATACGGTGTCTACGGCGACGGGCACTGTACCGGCCGCGGCAGTCGCAAAGCATCCCCCTTCCTTATCTTGGACCGAAGCGGCCGCGATCTGGATGCAATACCTGACGGCCTATGGCGCCTGATCGAAATCGCCAGACTGGGTGCAGGCGACACAGTGCTCATTCCGGCGGCCTCGAGCAGTGTTGGCATCGCGGCGATTCAAATCGCTAGTATGGTCGGCGCAACGCCCATCGCGCTAACCCGCAAACACGACAAGCGCACCGCGCTCACAAAACTGGGAGCAGCTCATGTAATCGCCACCCAGGAGCAGGATGTCGTCGCAGAAGTCGACAAACTGACCGAGGGCCAAGGTGCTGAGTGGTATTCGACCCCGTCGGCGGCCCCAATGTCGCCAAGCTGATGGCGGCAATGTCTCGGCTAGGCATTTTGTTTCAATATGGTGCTCTCAGCCCGGAACCAACTGTTCTGCCGGTAATCGATCTGCTCGGCAAATCGCTTACCGTTCGTGGCTATGTCCTGTTCGAGATCACCGGCGACCCGGCCAGCCTCGAGCGCGGCAAGGAATTTGTGGTCAGCGGTCTGGCGTTGGGCAAGCTCAAGCCGGTCATCGCGAAGACATTTACTTTTGATCAGATCGTTGATGCGCACCGGTTCTTGGAGTCGAACCAACAAATCGGAAAGATTGTGGTCACCGTGTGATCGCAATCAGCGGTTGTTGTTGTTCACGTTTCCCTTCAAGGTTTCTCCTCATTCGTGTTTGGGATGAAGCGAAGCCATTGGTCTTGATTCATAAGCTTATCCATCGACTGCGCAGTTTCACATGCGAAAGTGAGTGTCGCTTTCAGCTCTAAACGACGTCCGGCAGCGTTAAGGCTTGTTAGACGGCTGCCCGGTTAGTGCTTTGCCACGCATCATGCGCTCGCTGCACGGGCAGACATCTAACAACCCTTAACGAATTGCGACTCTCAGTGATCTGCTTCCGTCACAAGCGGTGGCGGGTTTCGGGCGGTGTGCACAATTGCCTTGAGGCGCTGCCTACGGACCTGCCGCGGACGCGCGCAACGAGCAGTGGCAATCTTTCAGCGCCTCAGCGCCAGCGCGCGCCGGCAGACTGCCTCGACGGTGAAGCCGTATTCGCGCAGCACCACCTCGCGCTGGCGCCGACGCGCCGAAGCGATCGACGCCGAGCACGTCGCCCGCAGCGCCGACGTAGCGATGCCAGCCCTGCGCCACGCCCGCTTCGACCGCCAGGCGCGCGCTCACCGACGGCGGCAGCACCGCGTCGCGCTCAGCTTGCGGCTGCGCATCGAACAGCTCCCAGCTCGGCATCGACACGCAGCGCACCGCAACGCCCTGCGCCTTGCAGGCGTTCGGCCGCCGCGACGATCAGGCCGACCTCGGAGCCGCTGGCGATCAGGATCAGCTCGGGCTTGCCGTCGGGCGCATCGAGCAGGACATAGGCGCCGCGACGCAAGCCGTCGGCCGGCGCGTAGCGGCTGCGATCGAGCGTCGGCACGTTCTGCCGCGTCAGCACCAGCACCACCGGACGATCGCGCGTCTCCAGCGCGACCCGCCAGGCGACCGCGGTTTCGTTGGCGTCGCCGGGGCGGATCACGGTCAGGTTCGGGATCGCGCGCAGACTCGGCCAGCTGCTCGACCGGCTGGTGCGTCGGGCCGTCCTCGCCGAGCGCGATGCTGTCGTGCGTGAACACGTGCACGACGTGCAGCCCCATCAGCGCCGCCAGCCGGATCGGCGGGCGCATGTAGTCGGAGAAGATCAGGAAGGTCGCGCCGTACGGAATGAAGCCGCCGTGCGCGGCCAGGCCGTTGACGATCGCGCCCATCGCGTGCTCGCGCACGCCGAAGTGCAGGTTGCGCCCGGCGTAGCTCCAGCCGCCGCCGTGCGGAGCCCTGCGTATCGTCGTCCTGGCCGGCCGGCGGATTGAAATCGCCGAGGCCCTTCAGCGCGGTGTAGCGTCGACGGATCGAGGTCCGCCGAGCCGCCGATCAGCGCCGGCAGCCGCGGCGCGATCGCATTCATCACCTTGCCCGAGGCGACGCGCGTGGCCATGCCCTTGGCGTCGGCGGGAAAGACCGGAATGTCCGCGTCCCAGCCGGGCGGCAACTCGCCGCGCAGGCTTCGCTGCAGCTCCTGCGCCAGATCGGGGAAGGCCTGCGCGTAGGCCGCCATGCGATCGTTCCACGCCGCTCTCGTCGCGCGCGCCGCGCGCCAGCGCTTCGCGGAAATGCGCCAGCGCCGGTTCCGGAATCAGGAACGGCGGCTCGGTCGGCCAGCCGAGGTTCTGCTTGGTCAGCCGCACCTCGTCGACGCCCAGCGGCGAGCCGTGCGCCTCGAAGCTGTCCTGCTTGTTGGGCGAGCCGTAGCCGATGTGGGTGCGCACCAGGATCAGCGACGGCCGCGCCGTTTCCGCGCGCGCGGCCCGCAGCGCGGCGTCGATCGCGGCGAGGTCGTTGCCGTCCGCGACCGACACCGTGTGCCAGCCGTAGGCTTCGAAGCGGCGCGCGCGATCCTCCGAGAAGGTGATGTCGGTGCCGGCGGCGAGCGTGACGCGGTTGTCGTCGTACAGGCAGATCAGCTTGCCGAGCCGCAGATGGCCGGCGAGCGAGGCCGCCTCGGAGGCGACGCCCTCCATCAGGTCGCCGTCGCTGACGATCACGTAGGTCGCGTGGTCGATCACCTCGAATGCCGGGACGGTTGTAGCGCGCCGCCAGCTGCGCTTCGGCGATCGCCATGCCGACCGCGTTGGCGAAGCCCTGCCCGAGCGGCCCGGTGGTGATCTCCACGCCCGGCGTATGTCCGCGCTCGGGATGGCCCGGCGTCTTGCTGCCCCACTGGCGGAAGCGCTTGATCTCGTCGAGCGAAAGGTCGTAGCCGGTGAGGTGCAGCAGGCTGTAGAGCAGCATCGAGCCGTGTCCGGCCGAGAGCACGAAGCGGTCGCGATCGAACCAGCGCGGATTGCGCGGATTGTGCTTCAGCAACCGCGTCCACAGCACATAGGCCATCGGCGCGGCGCCGAGCGGCATGCCCGGGTGGCCGCTGTTGGCCTTCTGCACGGCGTCCACCGACAGGAAACGGATGGTGTTGATGCATAGCTGATCGAGTGTGTCGGACATGGCTCCTCCTGTCAGGGCTTGTGAAAATTTCTACTGCGCTCGGCATCTCGCGTTGCATCTAGGCGCGCGAGGCCGGCAACATCCCTGTGCCGCGCTTTCGCTGGCGCTCGGGTACTCGTCCCTGGGCCTGGCTTTTCGGCGGTGCTCGGAATCCTCATTGTCGAAGATCGTCGGGTTCGAGGTCAGGCCGGTCATCGAGAACTCCTAGCACGGCGCGGTCTCCTCGGGCTTCGGATCGTGCCAACCCTCGTCGCCGCTCACGATGCGCGCCGCGACGGCCGGTCCCCAGGTGCCGGGCTCGTACTCGTGCACAGGCTCGGCATTGCCGAGCACCGGGTCGATTACTCGCCACGCCGCTTCCACGCTGTCGTCGCGCGTGAATAGCGAGGGATCACCGCGCAGCGCATCGCGCAGCAGGCGCTCGTACGGCAAGTTGTCGCTGCGCGGCTGACGGCGGGCGATCAGCTCCACCGGCTCGCCGCGCATTGCCTCGCCGGGCAGCTTGACCCGCGCACCAGTCGAGATCACCACCTCGGGGCTGAGCCGGAAGCGGAAATAGTTCGAGGTCGCCAGGCTGATCTCGTCGAAAATCGGCAGCGGCGGGCATTTCAGATTCACCATGACTTCGGTGGCGGTGATCGGCAGGCATTTGCCGGCGCGGATGTAAAACGGCACGCCAGCCCAGCGCCAGGTGTCGATGTGCAGGCACAGCGCTACGAAGGTCTCGATCCGCGAATCCGCGGTCACGCCCACCTCGTCGCGATAGCCGCAGAACTGGCCGCGCACCACCTGGACCGGATCCAGCGGCCGCATCGCGCGGAACAGCCGCAGCTTCTCGGCGCGCATGGACTCGGGATCGCGCCCGACCGGCGCATCCATCGCCAGCAGCGCGATCACCTGCAGCAGGTGGTTCTGCACCACGTCGCGGATCGTGCCGACTTCGTCGTAGAACGCGCCGCGGCCCTGCACGCCGAAGCTCTCGGCCATCGTGATCTGCACGTTGTAGACGTAGTGGCGGTTCCAGATCGGATCGAGGAAGGCGTTGGCGAAGCGGAAGTACAACAGGTTCTGTACCGCCTCCTTGCCCAGATAGTGATCGATCCGGAACACCGCCGATTCCTGGAAGACCTCGTGCAGCGTGCGGTTGAGCGCCTGCGCGGAGGCGAGGTCGCGACCGAACGGCTTTTCGACGATGACCCGGGCATCTTTGGCACCGCCAGCGTTCGCGAGCCCCTGCACCACGGTGCCGAACATGCTGGGCGGAATCGCGAGGTAATTCAGCGGGCGCGCGGCGCCGCCCAGAGCCTGCTTCAGGCGCTCGTAGGTTGCGGGATCCCGGTAGTCGCCGTCGACGTACTTCAGTTGCGCCGACAGCCTGGCGAACGCATCCGCGTCGACGCCGCCGTTTTGCTCCAGGCTGTCGCGCGCGCGCTCGCGTAGCTTGTCCAGCGTCCAGCCGGAGCGGCCCATGCCAATGACCGGCATGTCCAACTCGCCGCGCCGGATCATCGCCTGCAGCGCGGGAAAGATCTTCTTGTGGGCCAGGTCGCCAGTGGCGCCAAAGAAAACGAAGGCGTCGGAACTGGATATCGTCATCTCGATCCGTCCTCTCCGCGGTCGGCATCGGCGCGTCTATGCAACGACGGCAGCGGGTACTGACGATCTGACGCCATCACGGGCCAGCGAGCACAGTTGATTGTCTCCTCGACCCAGGGCTCCCGATGATCGTCAATCAATGGGATGCCCTACCCGCTCTGTTCGCGCGGTAGCAGGAGGTCCTCGATAAAGAAGGCGGAAAGCGCCGCTCGCCCACTGAGATTCGCCTTCCCATAGATTGCTTGCGCCTGCTGGCGAATCGTCCGCTCGCTGGTGTCATGCGCGAGCACAATCTCCTTGTGACTGAGACAGGAGCGCTATCTCCCGTTCGGCGGCCGTCAACTGCCAGCGATCGAACTGAGAGTCGATGGCCGAACCGAGGCCCTTCAGCAGCTCGCGCATGTCGGCCTGCCACTGCGCCCCCTCGGCGCGCGCCACATCGAGATCCCGCATCAGCGAGAGCTGTTCCAGGTGCTGACGTTGCATGCGTCCGAGCAGGTGCACCACTCCCGCCACGGCCAGCACGATGAGGACGGGCTCGGCAAGCTCCATGAGGATCTGGCCCGGCGTCATGTCGGGCTCCTCTATGATCTCGATGGTCATCAGGCCCGCGATGATGCCGGCCACGGCCCAGATCGGGTTCCACGCTCTTCGTAATATCTGCATTGCTGTTCACCTCCGCCCCGGCTGAGCGGCGGTTGCTGATCTTAATTCTAAGCTTGCACGGGTCTGCGATGCTAACGGAGCCGGACCGGGCGGCTCGCAACCGCCCGGTCCGGCACTTCAGTGACTCACGGTCAGCATAGGGAGCAACCGACCAACTCGAGCCTCTCGCCCGTCTCCGGATCCACCTCGAGCACGAACCCGATGCCCGGAACGTAGAATTTGAACTCCACGGCTCCGGGTTCGATCGGAACGAAGTCCCGGGTTTTGAGAACCGGACGCCCGTTCGCGAAAGGGACGATTTCCTGGGCCTTCAGGCGCAATACCTCGACCACGTCCTCAGCCTCGTTGTTGAGCGCATACTCTTGCCGGTAGAACTCGCCCTTCCGCGGTTTCGCCTTGACCCAGAAGCCCGGCTTAGCGCCGTCCTTGCCTGCCTCCCAAGAGCCATCGAGGCTCGCGAGCAGACCATCCTCAAAGCTCTTGGAGATCTCGCCGAAATACCAGACGTTCCCAGCCTTGTCCTGAGCCACCCAATCGATGGTGTCTTCGATCACCTCGCCGTCCAGCGTGACAGTGTCTCGAAGGGTGGTCACGGTGACGCCCAGGATCTTCCGCCGCTTCTTGAGCACTTTGACGCGGATCCGCTCCAGCCCATTTTCGGTCTGCTTCTCATATTCCCACCACATTCCCGGCGTGAACGGTGCGTAGGGATTGGTGATTTTAGAGACAAAGTTCACCGGAGCGATGACCGGGTCGTACGGGCCGGGACCGAGCTCTGCACAGACCTCGTCGCGGGTCTCTCGAATATCTCTGCACTCTTCCAAGGCCTCCGAACGAGCCTCTCGCGTGGCGCGCATGCAGGTCTCCAAGGCCTGGCGGTCACTCAGGTTCAAGCAAATTGCGGTTCCGACTCGGTAGTCGTCGCCAGCCTCAAGCTGGCATGCCTTCAAGAGCTGCCCCGTCGTCTGCCCGCAGATGTTCGGGCCCGCGCCCGCCGCCAGCGCCCCTCCGGGGCAGAGTCCAATGAGGGCGCAGGCTACAGCCAGGAGCACCGCACGCCCCTCTCTCCAGTCATTTCGTGTCGAAATCATCTTACACCTCCAGTTGAATCACCCCCGGCAAAGCCGGGGGCTTATTGGGTGAGCGCCTCAAAGGCGCCATAACAGCATGAGCCGCCCAAGGCGGCGGGTCTACATTCCAAGCTTCATCTGCTCGTAGCGCTCGTCTTCTTCCTCTTGGTTGCGTATGTAGGCTCGGACCATGTTTTCCTCCAAACCCACCGTGGAGACGAAGTAACCGCGTGCCCAAAAGTTCTCACCGGCGAAATTGCGCTGTCGGCCACCAAACGTTCTGGCTATCTGAATAGCACTCTTCCCCTTGATGTATCCGACCACATTCGCCACCGCATACTTCGGCGGAATACTCAGACACACATGCACGTGATCCCCCATCAGGTGCCCTTCGACGATCTTCGATTCCTTGTGCCTCGCTAGCTCGTGGAATATCTCCCCCAACTGTCGACGCAGCACCCCGAATATCCGCTTCTTCCTTCGCTTCGGTATAAACACTACGTGATATTTGCAGTCCATCTCGAGAAAACTCTGATATTCTTTCATCTGTGAATCCCTCTTCTCTTGGCGGAGATCGGAGATTCACACCGACCGTAGTACAGGTCAAACCACGGTGAGTCCCCCGGCAAAGCCTGGCAAAGCCGGGGGCTTACCTCACTGAGTTATTCATATGTCAGTAGCCCGAGGAGCACGGAACGCGCCTCAGGATGCGCGTCCGCTACCACCTCGGCCCTAGCAGAGTGCGGCCTCCCCAGGGTTTGCGCCATCCGACAAGTGACCCATGCCGGGCTGGACAACCTCGGCCGTCCACCGGATTTTTGGGTCCCGGCGGCGAAAGGCCGATGCATCTGCTACCGGCCCCCTTTATTTCGGCCCCTTCCTTTCCAAAATATCACGCGTCACGCGGCTGACTATCCCGGCGACGGTTGCCAGGGTGTAGACTTCAGGAACCCCCGGGGACTCAGGCCTAAAACAAGCCCAGGGCATCGCATAGAGCCATGTTCATCCGCCAACTCCAATACCTCGTGGCGCTGGCCAGGACGCGCCACTTCGCGCGCGCCGCAGAGCTGTGCCACGTCTCGCAGCCGGCCCTGTCGGCGGCCATTCAGCACCTCGAGGAAGAGCTAGGCATCGCCATCGTTCGTCGTGATCAGCGCTTCCAGGGCCTCACCCCGGAAGGCGAACGGCTCCTCGGCTGGGCACAGCGCGTCCTGGCCGACTGGGAGGGGCTGCGGCAGGAGGCGACGCGCTCGCGCGGTGAGATCACCGGAACCTTGCGCATCGGCACCATCCCCACCACGATGCCGGTCGTCCCATTGCTCACCTCGCAGAGCCGGGCGGCTTATCCCGGCATCCACCAGGCGGTCTTCTCGCTCTCCGCCGAAGAGATCATCCGCAAGCTCGACGTTTTCGAGTTGGACCTCGGTCTCACCTACCTCGAAGACCAACGGCTGGGCGGTTTCCGCGTTCTTGCCTTGTACCGGGAGCGCTACCTGTTGCTGGCACCGAACCGTGGGGCGTTTCGCGGGCGGGCAGCAATGACTTGGTCCGAGGCTGCCGAGCTGCCTCTTTGCCTGCTCACCCCCAATATGCAGAACCGCCGCATCATCGACGCGGCCTTCCGGCAGGCGGGGACCGCACCGAATGTTGCGGTCGAGACCGACTCTGCCTTTGCGCTCTATTCCCACGTCCGCTGCGCCGGGCTGCACACTATCGTGCCCCACAGCATCCTGTTCCTCCTCGACCTGCGCGAAGAGGTCACCGCCATCCCCTTGTCCCCGGAGTTGTCGCGGCCCATTGGGCTTATCGCGCTCGGCCGTGAGCCGCCACCACCGCTCATTGCCGCCGTCTGGGAGGTGTTTGCGGGCCTCGAACTCCAGAGCCGCTTCGATACGCTGATAAGCCCCGCAAATTGACCCATCCAAACAAACGATTAGACCGACCGGCCGTCCACGCCTGAGGATCTCGCACACCGATAGCCCCGGGACAAGCACAGGGCTTATGCCCTTAATTCTTTCACGATTCTAAGAACTATAGGAGGTCCATCATGGCCAAGGTTGTTTGCGTGCTTTATGACGATCCCGTTACCGGTTACCCGAAATCCTACGCCCGCGATGATGTCCCCAAGCTCGAGCGCTACCCTGACGGGCAGAGCCTGCCCACTCCCAAGGGCATCGATTTCCAGCCTGGTCAACTGCTAGGCAGCGTCTCGGGTGCTCTCGGCCTGCGCAAGTTCCTGGAAGGGAACGGTCACAAGCTCGTCGTCACCTCGGACAAGGACGGTCCCGACTCGGTCCTGGAACGGGAGTTGCCCGATGCGGACATCGTCATCTCGCAGCCCTTCTGGCCGGCCTACATGACCGCGGCGCGCATCGCCAAGTCACCGAAGCTCAAGCTCATCGTCACCGCCGGCATCGGTTCGGACCATACCGATCTGCAGGCGGCGATCGAACGCGGGATCACGGTGGCCGAGGTCACCTATTGCAACAGCATCAGCGTCTCTGAGCACGTGGTGATGATGATCCTCTCGCTCGTGCGCAACTACATCCCCTCATATCAGTGGGTGATCGACAAGGGCTGGAACATCGCCGACTGCGTCGCGCGTTCGTATGATCTCGAAGGCATGGCGGTCGGGACCGTGGCGGCCGGGCGCATCGGCCTCGCCGTGCTGCGCAGGCTCAAACCCTTCGATGTCAAGCTCCACTACACCGATCGACATCGTCTCTCACCGGACATCGAACGGGAACTAGGCCTCACCTTCCATGCCAACACGGAGTCGATGGTGCGGGTCTGCGATGTGGTCACCATCAACTGCCCGCTGCACCCGGAGACCGAACATCTCTTCAACGAAGCGCTGATCGGCAAAATGAAGCGCGGCGCCTATATCGTCAACACCGCGCGCGGTAAGATCTGCGATCGCGATGCGATCGCCCGCGCGCTCGAGAGCGGTCGGCTGGCCGGTTACGCTGGGGACGTGTGGTTTCCGCAGCCGCCTCCCAAGGACCACCCATGGCGCACCATGCCCCACCACGGCATGACCCCGCACATCTCTGGCACCAGCCTCTCGGCGCAAGCGCGCTACGCGGCCGGCGTGCGCGAGATCCTGGAGTGCTGGTTCGAAGGCCGACCCATCCGCAACGAGTACCTGGTCGTCGATGGCGGCAAGCTTGCCGGTGTCGGCGCGCACTCCTACAGCGCCGGCGACGCTACGGGCGGGTCCGACGAAGCGGCCCGCTTCAAGCGGGCCTAAAGGTTCGATTCCCGGCGCCTTACGAGCAGCAGCGCAGCGAGCGCCGGGATGGCGAACCCGCTGACGGACGATCGCGGGTACAGCAAGTCATCCGGCCGGGCCGACGGGATTTCCCGTCGGCCCGGCCGGATCGCACGTCGTACGAAAGACCGCGTCGCTCTTGCCATGTCACGCCATAGGCCCTCCTTCCATTAACAGATTCAATTCACTGCGCTCCACGCTACCGATTAGGAGCGAGATCGGTCGATAAAGCCGCGCTAAGCTCAGGAAGAATTCCGCATCGGCTTCGGCGCAATCTTTTTAACACGAGCGAGACCGAGCGCGCAGAGAGCTCGTATATGCATCCAGCCTAGATCGAGCTCCCACCATTTCGATGAAAACTTCGCGGAGCTCGGAAACGCGTGGTGGTTATTATGCAACTCCTCGCCCCCGATCAAGATCCCCCAGGGCATAAAATTGGTGGAGGCGTCGGCAAGCTCGTAATTCCTATATCCCCAATAATGGCCGAGCCCGTTGACCACACCCGCGGCGAAGAAGGGGATCCAAGCCATTTGGATCGCCCAGATGGAGAGCCCAAGTGGGCCGAATAAGATGAGGTCGATCACGAGCATGACGGGGGTACCGTACTCGAAACGCGTGCTATAAATATTCCGTTCCAACCAATCGTCGGGTGTGCCATGCCCGTATTTCTCCGCGATCGCAGGATCCCTGGCTTCGGCCCGATAAAGCTCGGCTCCCTCTAAAAGCACCTTCCTGATGCCGAATACCACTGGGCTGTGCGGATCCTCGGCCGTTTCGACCCGCGCATGATGTTTGCGATGGACCGCGACCCACTGTCTTGTAACCATCGCTGTCGTTAGCCACAACCAAAAACGAAAGAAATGGGAGACGATAGGATGCAAATCGATGGCTCTGTGAGCCTGATGGCGATGTAGGTAAATGGTGACGGCGGCGATGGTGATATGTGTGAGGAGAAGCGTATAAGCAATGTAACCCCACCAAGGCAGGTCCCAAATGCCACCCATCATAGAATTTCCCAAATCCTTGTAGCGTTCCGCTTAATTGCTACCAGGCAATCCCGACGGCATCGCCCCGTGCTTGCCTGTCGGCGTGGTAAGACGAACGCACCATCGGCCCGCTCGCGACCCGGCTAAATCCGAGCGCTTTAGCATGATCGCCGAGCGCGCGAAACTCCTCCGGCGTGACGAACCGCTCGACGGGCAAGTGATAGCGGCTCGGTTGCAGGTATTGACCGAGCGTCAGCATGTCGCACGCATGCGCGCGCAAGTCTTGCAGGGTCTGCTTCACTTCGTCCAGTGTTTCTCCCAAGCCTAGCATTAGGCCGGATTTCGTCGGGATCAAGGGGTGTGCCTGCTTGAAGCGCTGGAGGAGATGCAGCGAGCCCGCATAGTCGGCGCCGGGGCGAACCTTGCGGTACAAGCGCGGAACGGTCTCAAGATTATGATTGAAGACATCTGGGAGCGCCGCATAAAGCCGCTCCAATGCCAGGTCCATGCGCCTGCGGAAATCGGGCACCAAGATTTCTATGGTGATCCCGGGAAGGCGTTGGCGCAGCGCCGCGATGCACGCGGCGAAATGGCCGGCGCCGCGATCTTCCAAATCGTCGCGATCGACCGAGGTGATGACCACATAGGAAAGCCCCATAACCGCCACCGCCTCCGCCAGGCGTTGCGGCTCGAGGGGATCGACCGCGTCCGGCCGCCCGTGGGCGACATCGCAAAACGGACAGCGCCGGGTACAGATGTCTCCGAGGATCATGAAGGTGGCGGTTCCGTGCGCGAAACACTCGCCGAGATTCGGGCAGGCGGCTTCTTCGCACACGGTGTGGAGACGCCGTTCCCTGAGCAGTTCCTTCAACCGCAAAACCGAGGGCGCCACCGGGAACCGGGCGCGGATCCAAGGCGGCTTGCGAGCCAAGGGCGGGCTTGTTGTAGCAGGCGCGATCTTACGCCGGCCGGTGAGTGATGGGTGGGTCTCGTCGAGTGACATCGATTAACGGGCCTCGCGTCCCGGTGAACGCATTAAATTTATTCCCCGCGGTCTGTCGCGGGATCCTTAGCCATGGGGTTTCCAAAGGGAAGAAGCGCAGCTCTCCTCTTTGGTCGCCCTACGGGGATCATACCCCGTAGGGCGAAATCAAATTGATCGTCATAACCGAGATTATCGAGGAGGCTCGCAACCAGGGGTTTCTTGACCACGCTCATGCTTTCCGCGACGCCCTGGTCGTAAAGCTGGGTCACTGGCAACCCTGCGTAACCGCAGGGGTTAATTCTACGAAACGGGCTGAGGTCCATGTTCACGTTGAGCGCGAGCCCATGGAACGTACAACCCCGCCGCACCCGCAAACCCACCGCCGCCACCTTCGCGCCGTCGAGGTAGACCCCAGGCGCACCGGAACGTCTCCGCGCGAGGATCCGCCAAGTCTCGCACAGGTCGATCACCGCTTGCTCCAGCGCGTTGACGAAGCGCTTGACTCCCCAACCCATGCGCCGCAAATCGGCAAGCACATAAACGACCAATTGCCCAGGCCCATGGTGGGTCACCTGGCCGCCGCGATCACAACGGACCACGGGGATTGCGCCCGGATCCAGAAGATGCTCCTCTTTGCCGCCTAATCCGAGCGTGAACACCGGCGAATGTTCAAGCAGCCAGATCTCATCCACCGTCGCCTCGGTGCGCCGGTCCGTGAATCGGCGCATCGCCTCCCATGTGGCGGTGTATTCCGTTAATCCGAGATCCCGGATGAGAGGCCGCATCGCTACAGCACCAGAACCACGCGCCTGTGACGGCTCAACTCGTGGTAGATGGCGTCGAGCTGGGCCTGGCTCTCGGCCTCGACCGTTACGGTCACGGCCAGATAGCGACCGCCGCGGCTCCGGCGCGTCGTTACCGCCGTTTCGCTGAGACTGCGCACGTGCTTGCGCACGATCCCGACGACCAGCACGTCGAAGTCCTCCGCCGCATGTCCCATGGCCTTGATCGGGAACGAACACGGGAAAACGAACGGGGATTCGCGCTGCGGATACATGGTTTCGGCCATAGTGATGACTCGCGGAAAGAATGTTACTTGATCGTTCTGAACGTGAGATTAATCCTCGGGCCGCAAGGCACGTTCGATTTGGGCACGCGGTGGCGCCAGTGGTGTTGCGTCGACCCGGACATGAGGAGGAGGCTGCCGTCGGTCAGATCGATAACCGAACGGTAGGTCTTGCAGCGCTTGTGCTGTAGCTGGAAGGTCCGGGTGGCCCCGAAGCTCACCGAGCCAATGACCGGGCCTAAACTCGGCTCGTCGTCGCTATGCCAGCCCATGGAATCCGCCTCATTGCGATAGAGGTTCAGCAACACGCTATTGAAGATCGTCCCCGCGGCCTGCCCTACCCGCTCCCGAATGCTCAAGAGCGCCGGGAACCAGCCCCCCGCGATCAAGCTTAGGCCCGAGTACCCGTAGGTCACGCCCGCATCACCGTACCAGGCCGTCAGGCGTGGTGAGTTAAGCGTGCGGCCGAAGAGCGTGATGCGATCCTGCCGCCAGTCCACGCCGTCCGATAAGCTCTGAGAATAGCCCGCGCTCTCCGAGCCGGTAAACAATTCGCGCCACAGCAGCAGCTCCGAATCGGGCAGCGTGATCCGCTCCGGCGCCTTGATCGGCGGTCGAAGCTCGCTTGCTGGCGCATACCGGCCGCCCGGCCTCATCATTTCGTCAATTTGAGCGCCTACATCGAAACTCATGGAGCCGGCAACCTCCATCAGGGAGCTTTGTTTCCCCCGTCATCGTAGTCGGGTGACCTATTTGACCGCAGCCGGCCGGATAAAGAAAGCGGTGCTAACCAAGATCACTGCTTCGCTTGACACGGTATTGCTGCTTGAATAAAGAATAATAACGGATGGAAATCGCGAGGCGCTCATTCGTTGCCTGATGTCCCGATCGGCGCATTGTTTGCCGGTCTGATCGTTCTCATTCTATTGTCGGCCTTTTTCTCGGGGTCCGAGACCGCGTTGATGACCGTCAACCGCTATCGGTTACGGCACCTCGCGGATCAACACCATCGCGGCGCCGCGCGCGTCAGCGCGCTTCTGGAGCGGCCCGACCGCTTGATCGGGCTCATCCTGCTCGGTAACAATTTCGTCAATAACCTCGCCTCATCCCTGGCGACGGTCATCGCGCTCAGCCTCATGGGGCGAGCGGGGATCGCGCTCGCCGCGGCCCTCCTGACCCTGGTCATGCTGATCTTCTCTGAGGTCGCTCCGAAGACCCTAGCGGTCTTGTACCCGGAAAAGGTGGCCTTCCCGGCCAGTACGATCCTGGCACCGCTTCTGCGGCTGTTGTACCCGGTCGTCTGGATCGTGAACCTGTTCGCCAACGGGCTGTTGCGGCTCATGGGAGTCCGGCTTGACGAGGGCACGGCCATGCCGCTGAGCCGTGAGGAACTGCGCACCGTCGTTGTGGAAGCGGGCGCCTTGATCCCGAAACGCCATCAACAGATGTTGGTCGGGATCCTCGATCTCGAGAAGATCTCGGTGCAAGATGTCATGGTGCCGCGCAACGAGATCGTGGCGATTGACTTGGAGGAGGACGCCGCGATCGTGACCGAGCATCTCAGGAACTGCCGGCACACTCGCACGCCGGTTTACCGTGGAACCATCGACAACGTGCTGGGATTAGTCCACGCGCGCCAGATCCCGCGCATCATCGGCCCTGACCAGAGCGCCGATAAGGAGGTCTTGGAGAAGCTCCTGTTACCGGCGTACTACGTCCCGTTCGGCACACCGCTCCATACGCAGCTTGCGAATTTCCAGCGCCAGCGGCAACGGCTCGGGGTCATCGTCGATGAGTACGGTGATGTCCAGGGTCTGCTGACGCTCGAGGATATTCTGGAAGAGATCGTCGGAAAATTTACCACCGATCCACAACAGTTAGGACGCGGGGTATTAGCCGATGTGGCGGGCGGCTATCTCATCGAGGGTGGGGCCAATGTCCGCGAGCTCAACCGCAAGCTGCGCTGGCGCTTGCCGACTACCGGACCAAAAACGCTCAACGGCTTGATTCTAGAGGCATTGGAAAGCATCCCTGAAGCGGGGACGGCCTTACGGATCGGGGGCTATACGATTGAAATCATGCAAACCAACGATCATTCGGTCAAGACGGCGCGCGTGACGCCACCCGCGGGGAGCCGATTAGCTGACGCGAAATAACGGCACACGATTAAATCGACGCTAGGGCCGCTTCCAACCGCTCGGGCGCGGTGATCTCGAGGCCGACCATTTCGCCCCGCGGGGCATTTGCCTTCGGGACCAGCGCGCGCCGGAAGCCGTGTTTTGCCGCTTCGCGTAGCCGCTCGCTACCGTTCGGAACCGGCCGCAGCTCGCCGGACAAGCCCACCTCGCCGAAAACCACCATATCCGCCGGAAGCGGACGGCCCCGCAGACTCGACAGCACCGCCAGGATGACCGCCAGATCGGCGCCGGTCTCGGTGACTCGTATCCCGCCGACCACATTGACGAAAATATCTTGGTCATGGGTCACGATCCCGCCGTGTCGGTGTAAAACGGCGAGCAGCATAGCGAGGCGGTTGGGGTCTAAACCGACCGCGACCCGGCGCGGATTCGCGAGGAACGACTGATCGACCAGAGCCTGCACCTCGATCAATAACGGACGGCTCCCCTGGCGGCATACCATCACCACGCTCCCGGCGGCGCCTTGGGCATGCCGTTGCAGAAAGATCGCCGAGGGATTGGTCACCGGCCGCAGACCACCCTCGGTCATGGCGAAAATACCCAGCTCGTGGACTGGCCCATAGCGATTCTTGGTCGAGCGCAAGATCCGGAAGCGGCTGCTGTCATCGCCCTCGAAATAGAGCACCGTATCGACCATGTGCTCGAGCACGCGCGGCCCGGCGATCATGCCTTCCTTGGTCACGTGCCCGACCAGGAACACGGAGGCGCCGGAATTCTTCGCGTAGCGGATGAGTTGGGCAGCGCTTTCGCGCACTTGACCGACGCTTCCCGGCGCCGAGGCCAAGGCTTCCGTAAAAACGGTCTGAATCGAGTCGATAATCATGACCCTCGGCGCTTCTTGCGCGGCCACGCCGAGGATCGACTCCAGGCGGGTTTCGGTTAGGAGCTTGATGCGCGCGGTTTCGATCCCAAGCCGGCGGCTGCGCAGAGCGACTTGCTGAGCCGACTCCTCGCCGCTCACATACAGGCCGGAACACTTGCCCCCGCCAGTCGCCGCGGCCAGCATCTGCAGCAACAAGGTGGATTTCCCGATGCCCGGGTCACCTCCGATCAATACCACGGCGCCCGCCACGATGCCCCCGCCCAAGACCCGGTCCACCTCTCCCACACCGCTTGGGATCCCCGCTTCATTGGCGGAAGAAATCGCCTCGAGCATGCAGGCGCGGGCGGGCTCTGCGGCTCCGGGACGGTTTTCCGCCGCGCCCGACCGCTCTGAATAGGCTATTTCGACCAGCGTATTCCAGGCGCCGCAATCGCCGCACTGACCCGACCACTTGGGCGCGAGCGCGCCGCAACCGTGGCATTGATACGCGAATTTAGCCCGCGTGCCCATAGGCATCGGCCTTGATGATGGCCATGATCTTTTGCCGCGGCGCCAGAGCGCGTACGCGCTCGAGGTTGGCCTTGGCGGCCTCTACGTCATAGTCGACGCGGGCGGGACGGCTCATCCATAATCCCTCGCCGGCCGCCCGTAGCTCTCTGCGGTAAAGCTCTCGAAGCGCGTGTATTCCCCCAAGAAGGTCATAGGCACCATGCCGATGGGACCGTTGCGTTGTTTCGCCACGATGATCTCGGCTTTCCCTTTGTCGGCGCTGTTCTCGTTGTAGACCTCGTCGCGGTAAATGAACACGATGAGATCGGCGTCTTGTTCGATGGCGCCGGATTCGCGCAGATCCGCCATGCGCGGGCGCTTATCCGGCCGCTGCTCCAAACCGCGATTCAACTGCGACAAAGCGACGACCGGAACACGCAGCTCTTTTGCGAGGGCCTTGAGCGTACGCGATATTTCCGAGATCTCGGTCGCCCGGTTTTCCTTGATTCCCGGGACCTGCATGAGCTGCAGATAATCGACGATCACAAGGCCGAGCCCATGTTCGCGGGCAATGCGCCGGCACTTGCCGCAAAGCTCGCCTGGCGACAGGGCCGGCGTGTCGTCGATAAACATCTTGGCTTTGTCCAAGATCGCCACCGTCGAGGTGACGCGGGGCCAATCATCATCGCTCAGCTTCCCCGTCCGCACCTTTCTCTGGTCGATGCGCCCGAGCGAGGCGATCATGCGCATCGCCAGTTGCTCGCCCGACATCTCCATGGAAAAAATCGCGACCGGCAGGTCATCCTTGATCGCCGCGTGTTCCGCGATGTTGATGGCAAAAGCGGTCTTGCCCATCGATGGCCGCCCGGCGATGATGACTAAATCCGAGGGCTGGAGTCCCGCCGTAAGCTCATCGAAATCAGTAAAGCCGGTTGCAATGCCCGTGATCGCGCTGCCCTTGCGAAACAACGTGTCGATGCGGTCCAAGGCATGGGCCAATAGCTCCTGAACCTTCAGGTAGCCGCGGCGGCCGCGCTGTTGGTGGTCGGCGATCTCGAAGACCACGCGTTCCGCGGCATCGAGCAACTCCTCGGAGCTGCGTCCTTCGGTATTGAAGGCGCCGTGAGCGATCTCCGTGCCGGCATGGATGAGTTGCCGCAGCACTGCGCGTTCCCGGACAATGTCCGCATAGGCGGCGATATTGGCGGCGCTGGGCGTATTCTCGACCAGTGCGACAAGATAAGCGAGTCCACCGGCCTTTTCGAGCTCCGCCGCGGTCGCGAGCCATTCGGACAGCGTGATCACATCGTAAGGCCTGCTCTCCGCCGCAAGCCGCTCGATCGCGCGGAAGATCAGCCGGTGCTCTAAACGATAAAAGTCATGCTCGGTGAGGCGCTCGACGACCTGGGTCCAGCTTTCGTTGTCGAGCAACAAACCGCCCAATACGGACTGTTCGGCCTCCACGGAGTGCGGCGGGACCTTAAGACCTTCTCGAACAGCGTCCCGGGGATTGGAAGCGCGATACTCCACGCTAGCCGGCCCGCGCTCGTAGACCGGCCGCTCCAAGGCGTAGCGCTGCAGGGCGAGGGGCTCGCCGCCACAGTGTGGCTGACATGCGCTTATCCGTGTTTAAGCGCTTAGGAGGTTCCTTCATCCTCCGCCGCGATGACGACTTTGATGGCCACATCCACGTCCGGGTGCAGATGCACTCGGATTTCGTGCACGCCAATTTCGCGCAGAGGCCCTTGCGGTAGCCTGATCTGTTTCTTTTCCATTGCCACCCCCGCTGCCGTCACCGCTGTCGCGATGTCCAGCGTACCGACCGACCCAAACAGCTTCCCCTCGGATCCGGCACGGGCTCGAACAGTAACGGACAAGTTTTCCAGGGCCTTAGCCAGCGACCGCGCCTCCGCTAGCGCGAGCTCCTGGGACTTAATCAACTCGCCGCGGGCGGTTTCAAACCTGGCTAAGCTGGCGGCCGTTGCCGGCACTGCTTTCCTGCTTGGAATTAGAAAGTTACGTGCATACCCTGGTCTCACCTTCACGCGGTCGCCGAGATCACCGAGCCGGTGCACTCTCTCGATTAGAATGACTTCCATTACCTCACCTCATTGCTTTCGCTAAACGCTTTTTGATCGCCGGATGCGCCGAGACACCACGCAATACCATGCTCGCCTATCGTGTGATATGTCTCTTAGTTCGCTCCGTGGCTCCTGGCGCTCCGGCTGCTCGCGACGATTTATTCGGTAATACCCCGCCGCTTGCGGAGGGCACTCTAGCATTGGGGTTTCCAAAGGGGAGCAGTGCAAGTCTCCTCTTTGGTCCCCTGCGGGGTAAATGCTCCACAGGCGAAATATATTGACTCACAAGATCTCAAGCCGCAGCGCCCCCGCGAAAACTTGGCGGCGGTAGTCCTCTGAAATTGACCGCCCGGTCCAGCAGGCCGCAAGCGGCAAGACCGAACACGGTGTAGTGCGGGGTGATAAACAGCACGACATAGAGAATCACGAGCCAAGCTTTGGAATATCCCCGGGCCCGATGCTGGTGGTGCACGACTGCGAGCCCCTGAAAGCAATAAAGCACACAGGCCACGACCACCAGATCCACGATCATGCCATAGGGACGCGCCCGGCGCACGATTTCGAATACCAAGTAGATTATCATCGCAACAGTCGGAAACGCCAGCACCCCGGGCAAGCGCAGCACCTCGAACTCCGTGCGGAAGCCTCCCGGGTTATAGAGCGCCGCCTGCCACCAGCGTGCTAGGAGCAGTGTAACGACGATGCTGAATTCTATGGCTGCGGCGATAAGCGGATTCATCACCGCGGCAAGCTCCACGAGCATTTCCTCCGGGACGAGAACATCGCGATCGGACTCGGCCTGCCGAAACACGCGCTTCAGTATATCCTCCCACCAGGCATCGACGTCGCTCAGCGTAACGCGCATCGCAACGACGAAAAGCCCCGCCATCACGCCGACGGCTGAAAGCATCACGCCCTGCTCGCGCGAGACGCGCAACACCAGGGCACCGAGCCATACCGGCAGCCACAGCGCCACGAGGAGCGAAACCACCGGCAGGAGGTTACGAAAACCGCCGAACGCCACCGCGCCGCTCAGAAAGGCGGCGCCGGCAATGACAAACGTTCCCTCGCGCGCACCGTGCCGGAGCGCGACCAGACCGACGGCAGCGCCGCTCAGGTAGGAAACCGGGGGCATGAGCCAGCTCAAAACACCGCATAGACCCGCGACCCCCGCGGCCTGCAAGCGCCCGCGCATCACATATTCGGCGAGGACCTTCACGCCATCACGCCGGACCGAGCAGGCGGCGGCCGGGCGTGGCGCTTTTAATGAGAGTCACAATAGGGAAGCAGCGCGAGGAACCTCGCCCGCTTGATGGCCGTTGCCAGTTGGCGTTGATAACGCGCCTTCGTGCCCGAGATGCGGCTCGGCATGATCTTGCCGGTCTCTGTAAGATAAGCCTTGAGCGTGTTTAGATCCTTGTAATCGATCTCCTTGACGCCTTCGGCCGTGAACCGGCAAAACCGCTTACGACGAAAAAATCGTGACATACCTTCACCTCATCTGGACAACATCTGCTATTTCCTCTCCTGCATTCGAATCCGCGCGATCCGGACTTTCAACCACGCTCGGTTCCGGTGTGGGTCTTGAGCCCTCGACCGGCTCTTCGTCCTCCGCGCGTCTTGCCAAGAGCGAAGGCTCGGTCACCGCTTCATCCCGGCGCATTACCAGATTGCGGATGACCGCGTCATTGAATCGGAAAGCGTTGTTCAGCTCGCTTAAGGTCTCCCCGTCGCACTCCACATTCATCAATACGTAATGCGCCTTGTGAACCTTTTCGATGAGGTAAGCTAATTGCCTGCGGCCCCAATCCTCGAGCCGATGGATAGCGCCACCCCGCGTTTCGATCATTGAACGGTAGCGGTTGATCATAGCGGGGACTTGCTCACTCTGATCGGGGTGAACAAGAAATACAATCTCGTAGTGTCGCATTAGTCGCTCCTCACGGGTTATCACCTCCCGGCTGACGCTCTCGGCGCGTCGCGGTGAGGCAAGGAGAGTTGCTACAAACGCGGCCCGCAGGCGGGCGCGCTGTTTTCAGCGCCGCGAATTCTATTTCATTAACCTCCGTCGCGCAATTTTCTAGTTGGATTATGTGCCATCGCAATTGCTTCCGAGACACGTTCGGGAGCGCGCATCGAGCCGTACAGCGAGTCCAGGTATTTCCTGAAGTCCGACTCCTCCTCTGGGTGTTTCAGCGCGTATCCTACCGTCGCTTGTAGAAAACCGAGCTTTGATCCGCAATCGTAGCGTTTCCCTTCGAACTCTAACGACAGGACGGTTTTCTTGGCGAGAAGCTTCGCGATAGCGTCGGTGAGTTGAATCTCGCCGCGAGCGTCCTCTGCCGTGTGTTCGAGGACCGACATGATGTCGGGCGTAAGAATGTAACGGCCGACCACAGCGAGGTTCGAGGGGGCGTCCTCGGGCCGGGGTTTCTCGACGATGCTGTGTACCTTGCCGACCCGTGGTTCAATGGCTTGAGAGACCACAATGCCGTATCGGCCAGTCTCCTCTTGCGGTACGGGTTCGACGGCGAGCACCCCGCAGTTATAGCGCGAATACAGATCGACCATCTGTGAAAGGCAGCCGGCATGATTAGCGTCAATCAGGTCATCGGCGAGCACGACGGCAAACGGTTCTTTGCCAATCACGGGTCTCGCGCAAAGGACGGCGTGACCGAGCCCTAAAGCTTCGGGTTGGCGAATATAGATACAGGACACACCCGGCGGGAGAATGTTGGTGGCGAGGTCCAGCATCTTGGTCTTATTGTGTTTCTTTAGCTCGGCTTCCAGCTCATAAGCCTTGTCGAAATGATCCTCTATCGCGCGTTTATTGCGGCCGGTAATGAATACGAGCTCCGTCACGCCCGCCGCTACCGCTTCTTCGACGGCATATTGAATGAGCGGTTTGTCCACGATGGGCAGCATCTCTTTCGGGTTGGCTTTCGTCGCCGGGAGGAAACGTGTCCCTAGACCGGCCACGGGGAAGACTGCTTTTTTCACCAGTCTACTCATGGTGTTGCCTCCATAATTTTATAAGAATAGCGCAGCACTGACCGCTACACGCGATGGTATGCGTCCGCGAAGCGCACGATATCGTCTTCTCCCAGGTACGCGCCCGATTGCACCTCAATGATCTCGAGCGGGATCGTCCCAGGGTTTTCCAGTCTGTGTTGGACGCCGAGGGGAATATAGGTCGATTGATTCTCCGTCAGCAGGAATTCCTCCTCCCCGCGCGTCACGCGCGCCGTGCCTTTGACGACGATCCAGTGCTCCGCCCGGTGATGGTGCATCTGCAGCGACAGCTTCGCGCCAGGCTGAACGACGATGCGCTTGACCTGAAACCGCTCTCCCTGGTCAATGCTCTCATAGCTTCCCCAAGGACGGTAGACGCGGCGGTGATTCACGCGCTCTTCCCGGGCGTGTTCCTGCATCCACGCGATCACCTGCTTCACCCCCTGGGCCTTGTCTTTGGGGAGCACGAGCACGGCATCCGCGGTCTCCACGACGACCAGATCATCACACCCGAGCACGGCGAGGAGACGCGATTCCGACAGCAACAAGTTGTTCCGCGCATCGAGCGCGCAGACATCGCCAAAAACAGCATTACCGTCGCTATCACGCTCGGCAATGTCCCACAGACTCGACCAGGCCCCGACATCCGACCACCCTGCATCGAGTGGCACCATTGCGGTACGGAAAAAAAAGTCGCTGGAAACCTTCTCCATCACCGCGTAATCGATCGAATCGCTGGGGCAGGCTTCGAACTCTTGGCGTTGCATACGGTAAAACCCGCCGTCGAGTTGCGCCTCGCCACAGGCGCGCTCGCACGCGGCCAAAATATCCGGCCGGTAATGCCCGATGGCTTGAAGCCACTGCGACGTCTTCATCATGAAGATCCCGCTGTTCCAGAGATAATTCCCGGCGCTGACGTAAAATTGCGCGCGCTCCGCGTCGGGCTTTTCGGCAAAGGCCTTTACATGAAAGGCTTTGTGCGGAGCGATTGCATCGCGACCCCTATCGATCTCCGCACCGCGTTCGATATATCCGTACCCGGCTTCGGGTTTGGTGGGCGCTACCCCGAAGGTAACTAAATAGTCATCCTGGGCCAAGCTGATGCCTCTGAGTACAGCCCGGCAAAACGCCGCGGGGTTTTGAATGACGTGATCGGCCGGCATCATAAGGACGACACACTCGGGGCTGCGCGCTTGGCACACCAGTGCGGCGCAGGTGAGCGCGGGCGCCGTGTTGCGGCCCACCGGCTCAAGCATGATGCTGCTTGGCTCTACCTCCACCTGACGGGCCTGTTCGGTCACGAGAAACCGGTGGTCCTCGTTACATACGACGATCGGCGGCGGCAATGTCAGAGAATAGGAGGCGCTGTCCGGCATCGAAGCCAGACCATCCAGCCGCCGCAGTGTCTGCTGCAATAAAGTCGCCGCCCTCCCGAGCTTCAAAAACTGCTTCGGGTACTGCTCGCGGGACAGCGGCCAAAGGCGCGTCCCGCCGCCCCCAGCAAGTATGATCGGAAATAGCGTGGTCATGAGATTTTATGCACAGCAATCGGTATGCCGGTGAACCCCTCTTCCCGTACGTTAATCTCGATCGGGCGCGAAAATATAAATATATTAACCCGCGCGCGCCCTCGGATGCGCCTGCGCTGGCGCCGTCAAAGCGCGTAAACGACGCGGCTTCCGGGCGGATACCGTTCCTCCATGATGGCGCCAATATCCGCGTAGTGCGAGCGATCGACCCACCACGTCGTGTACGACGCATCCCTCAGAAGCCCAGGCAATGCCGCGTCCACGATTCCCTCGCGCACCAACTCCGACACCTCCCTATCTCCTGGCAGCGCCGGTACCGATTTAACCAACAGCAGATGCCGAGCGGCGAGCGTATGGGCCAACCAAGCGGCAAGACTATCGGAGGTCACGCCCCAGCAGTGCGGAATTCCATCTTGCCCCCGCATCATATCCCGCGGCAGCCACACTGCGACGCGCCCCGAGGCGAGCGCATTCGTGATTTGCGCCCGATCTCGCACTGGCGCAAGACGGGGTTCGATCCCGGTCATCATCAGACCGAACTGTTCCATCGCAAGCACCGCCATTGCGTGCCCGGCCTCATCCGAAAACTTCCACTCGGATTGGGCATGGCGCACCTGGTCGGCAAACGGCCCGCCACCCGGCACGATGATCGCCCTCCCCCCGGCCTCTTCGACTAGCGCGCTGAGCCACCGCGGTAGCTCGCTCGCCCATGCTAGGCTGCCGCCTAACTTAACCACCCACATGGGTTGCGGGCGCGGCGCTCAGCAGCTTGAGCATGGCCTCGGCTTTGTCCAAGGATTCCTGGTATTCGGCGCTCGCCTCGGAATCGTTGACGATGCCCCCGCCTGCCCAGCCGTAGATCCAGTCATCTTTGATCGCCAGTGTTCTGATGGCGATGTTGGTGTCCATGCGGCCGTCAAAGCCGATGTACCCGACGGCGCCGCAGTAAACGTTGCGGCGATGCGGCTCCAGCTCCTCGATGATCTCCATCGCGCGTAGTTTGGGCGCTCCGGTGATCGATCCGCCTGGAAAGCAGCCGGCGAGTAAATCGAGCGCATGCCGTCCGGTCTCTAAGCGCCCGGTCACGGTGCTGACGAGATGGTGCACGGTGGCGAAGCTTTCCACCTCGAACAACGCCGGCGCCTTGACAGATCCTAGCACCGAGTTCTTGCCCAAATCGTTACGCAACAGATCGACGATCATTAGATTCTCGGCGCGATCCTTCGCGCTCATGCGGAGCTCCTCCGCCAGCGCTTGGTCGCGAAGCTTGCTCGCCGACCGCGGGCGCGTGCCCTTGACGGGCCGCGTCTCGATTACGCCGTCGCGCACGTGCAGAAACCGCTCGGGCGACGAGCTTAGCACCACCAGATCGGGCAGGCGCAGGTAGGCCGAAAACGGCGCGGGATTGAGGTACTGGAGCGCACGATAGGCAAGCCAGGGATCGCCCTCTACGCAGGCGGAAAAGCGCTGAGAAAAATTGACTTGATAACAATCCCCGTCGCGGAGGTAGCGCTTGATACGCTGAAAGCCGCGGCCGTACTCGTGCCGGGTCATATTGAAGTGCACCGACGAGACAACCCTAAACGACCGTCTGACGGTATCGCTCGCCGAGCGCCCCAATGCCGCTCGAATCTCGAGCAACACAGCGCGGGAACCGTGATCCGAGGCGACCAAAAAGCTTCGCCGCTCGACATGATCGACCACCACCGCCCAGTCATAGATACCGACGGCCATATCGGCCACATCCAAATCGGATGTCGCCATGACCGGCAGGCGTTCTAGCCGGCGCGCCAGGTCATAGCCGAAATAGCCCATGGCCCCGCCGGCGAACGGGAGACCCATCGGCGCAGGATGCGGATCTCCCAGCGATCGCTTGACCAACTCGAAGGGACACTCTTCTGAGATCGCCAGCGCGCGCGGAGTCTTGATTTCAGTCTGAAGACCCCGAGTCGTCAGGGTCACCGAGGGTTCAGCCGAAAAAATATCGTACCGGGCGCGCTCACCGCCGTAAGCGCCGCTATCGAGAAAGATCGACCACGGCCGGTCGGCGAAGGCAGCAAACACCGCCCCGGTATCCTGCGTATAATTAAGCTCCTCTATGCTCGCACCCATGGGTGATCCTGGATGAGATACGCGACGGCAACGGCCGGTGCGCATAGGGCCGCTCCCTCTGCGTAGGCGCCGGCCTCGGGCAGCAAGTCGGAGAAATCGATGTATGGATGGTTCAATTGGCGCGCGAGATCACGGACAATAAATCGACCGACCCCGGCGCCGACCAAGGGCAGGGCCTGCGCCGCGGGCCGTCTGGAAAACATGCGCTCCAGGGCCTGCTGGATCCGATCCCGCTGCACCCCGGCAATATAACGTGCCAGCCCACGCCATTTGTCCGGTTCACCTGCATCGGCATCGCGCCCTAGCATCCGCGCCAGGCGCCGCGCACACGCCTCGATGTCGCTACCCCCGCCGTCGGCGGTCTCACGCGGTACTAGAACCCCCAGTGCGGCTGCGTGCAGATCTCCGGTAAGCGTGTAGACATCGGCCATGGTCGCGAAACGCTCCGCGGTGACGGACTGCCATTCGCCCCGGAACGGCGCCCGCGACACCACAGCAAAAACCGGAGTTCGAATGACCCCGGTGTACACAAGCTCCTCGCTGCCGAGCCTTTCAGCATCTGTGTAACCGCGAAAACAAACGTTGCCCCGGCTGAACTCGACGATATCGGTGGTCGTGCTGCCGATATCCACCAAGATCCCACAATCACAATGCCTTGCCGCGAGGTGCCCGCTTGCATGCCAATTGGCCGATGCGATCTCGTAACAATAGCGCGCAGAGTCCGCCGCGGCGACGAAACCGGCCTTCCCCGCGTACACGCTCAATGGGACATCGCCGAGGACCGCCATCGACCTTTCCAACAAGCACCGCACACCCTCGCAGCGATCAGGGAAGATGTCTGCGAGCTCGCCGGTCATGGTCACCGCATGTGCGTCCCCGTGGATCTCGTTGACCACCGACGCTAGCGCCTGATCGAACACATCCAAGCCCTGCCATAGGGGGCATGGAATTTGTCTGACCCCGAGGAGGCGTCCACTGTTTCCCACCTTAGCCACCTTGAGGTGAGCTCCGCCAAAGTCCCACCCCATGTACGCGTTTACTGCCATCGTGTCCTGCACGTGATTCTGAATACCCCGCCGTTTACGGCGCGACACTTTAGCATTGGGGTTTCCAAAGGGAAGTAGTGCAACTCTCCTCTTTGATCAAGGGCGGGCTTCATACTCCGCCCGCGAAGTAAAATTTATATTGCGCCACGGGACGAATACGCGCTTACAGCACCGGGGATCCGCATACAGGCATCCACTACCGGTGCGGCGGGATTAAACCCCAGAGACTGCCGCAAACCCACGTACGCCTCTGTAAGGCGCGGATTGATCTCCATCACCATGGGACCCGACTCCGTGATCACTAGATCGATCCCTATATAGCCCCGCAGCCCCGGCATCGCTTCCAGAATTCGGCTTACTAATTCCTCGAACTCATGCCGGCGATGCGCTAGCGCATTCACCGCCACGCCAGAATATACGAGCCGGTGGTCGGTTATCTGTATTCGCTGCGCGTTGCATGCGAGTAAGCTATGCGATCCATCATAGCACAGCACGCTCAGACTGGCCGGGATCCCGGGTATATACGGCTGAACAACTAAGCCATGGGCCCACTTTCCGGAACTGATGACGTCCTCCGCGCGCCGGAAATAATAGGTTTCTTCACACCCAGCGCCATCGTCCGGTTTGATTACCCAACCGCCATCGCTTGAGGGTAATTCCGTGTTCAGGTACATGGTGTCCGCCACCGGGACATGATGCCTCTTAAGCGCGCGCGCCGTGCGAAACTTGCTAGCCGTAACCTGGACCGCTCGGGGATGGCACCCGATCAAGATCCGGTTTTTATCGAGCACGCAGCGGTTCAAACGTTCTAAAACACCCCCCGTCTCGGGTGCGATCGGCCATACGGCATCGGCAGCCTCGATACATTGCTCCCAGCGCTCCCAAACCGATCGCTGAGGCAAAATGACCCGCGTCTCGATGCCGGGATCCAAAGATGCGAGACGTGCGTCACGTGTGGTCGCTGTCTTGACCGTGGGGATCGCGCGGAGATCGTCGAGGAGTGCCCGTAACATTGCATCGCCCGCCGCGGCGAGCGCGACCGGAAGCGCCTCGCCCGCGAGCCCGCCGCCGGTAATATACTCGCACACGAAGATGCGCGGCATCTCGGAAAAAACATGCCCCGGTATTGACTACCGGGGCATGTCACACAATCAACGTCGTGTCGGGGAGACCACGACTACCCGTTACACGTGGTCAGCAAAGGGATGTGCCGTATTCTTCTTGGCGACGACGTCCATCGCCTTCGGCAAACGCTTGACCGCACGTTCGATGGATTCCTTGGTCGCCTGGTAGTTGAAATCCTGGATTTTCTTGTTGTCCTCGGCTTCCCAGTGAATGAACACGCCCACGCAGATAAAAATATCCTCCGCCTCGCTGGCGGGGATAATGCCGCTTTGGACCGAATCAACGACGGCCATGGCGACCGCGCGTTGCGCCGGACCGAACATCTGCACGGCCTGCTTAGCGCCCTTGATGGTGACCTTGTTAAAAAGGATGGTGTTGGGTTTACACGGCAAGTTTGGCGATACGACCGCCAGCAAGGTGCTGCACCCGTCCTTCTGGTTGGTCAAGGCATTGCAGAACGCGGCCTCGGCGGCGCTTCCCCGCGGTCCCATGATAAGATCGACGTGCGCGATCTCGTTGCCATCCCCGACTAAGGATTCCCCGACTAATACTCTGTCAACGACTGCCATAGTTTTAGCTCCTATTACTTCTCCAGTTGAAGTTTGTCCGACAAGTGTTCTGAAGATAGACATCGCTTGCCACCTTATTTATTACGGAAAAGGATCTCACCCCATTACCGAGCTACTGCAGCCGCAACAGCCTGATCGCGATTGAGCCCCGCCAGGAGGTATTCTAAATGGAACGCCAGCAGGCTCGCCACGGTCAGATCGGCGCTGGTCCCGGGATTGAGCCCCTCCCGTTTTAAATTATTATCGAATTCCTGCAACAAAGGCATTGCATTGATTAAATTTTCGCACGCCTTGAACTGGGATTCCACTTCTTTTGCAATTCGACGCACTCCTTCGGCCCGTTCTGGTCCGTATTTGCGCTCGATATGGCTGTCCCGAAACGCCGCCAGAAAGTGTAAGTAACAGGCCACGGTCGCCCACCGCAGCGCCATCGCATCGTTGCACCCCGGCTTGATGTAGCGCTCGATACAGGGCACGCCGATGTTAAAAATCTCAATAAAATCGTTAGCGTATTGGAAGGCGATCCTATCCCAGGCCTGAGCTTCGGCCATCGCTGCGCGCAAGCTAACAGTGGGATCGCTGCGCACATCGAAATGCTCACGCCGGCCAAGCCCCGCGGGCGCGGCCAGCGCGATTGCAGCAAAGACCCGACTTGTGTCACCGTGTGTCAGCGAGCGCAGTACTGCTTTGAGCCGCGGCCGCAGCCGCCCTTGCGGCGATTCCATGAGGACAGAATGCACCAGCGGCGCGCATAGCAGCACTATGCCGAGATTGGTGTTACATCCGACGGCCCGCTGCGTTGCTTCAATGCTACGCAGGATGCGTTCGCCAACGCTAAAATCCTGCGCGCAGAGCAGCGGCGCCGCCGCTTCGGCGCTACGAATAAAATCGGCGGCGCTCATTCCGTGCCCGGGCGCCTGCACGCTGACGTTTCCCGGCTTCAACGCCTCGAGATCCAGCCGGCAGCTCCAGAGCCAAGCCTCGGCGACCGCGGGCGCGGCGATCCGGATCATGATGAACGCACCCCATGGCGGGGCCGGACCGCGTCCATGCAGCGCCAGAAAATGGTCCACGAGCCGCTCGGCGATATCGAAGCTCGTGACGCCTTGCAGGCCCTGCCAGGCCGGAACGCTATTGACCTCGGTGACCAAGAAACGCCCGTCTCGGTCCTGCATCAAATCGACGCCGGCGTAATCGATGACCACCGCCCGCGCAGCCTCCTCGGCCAGCATGGCCAGCGGCGCATCGAGAGGGACGGCAAAGCAACGGCCCCCGCGCGCCCGATTGGTGATCCAGTGCGCGCTGCGGCGCTGCATCACCGCCACGGCGTGGCCATCGATCACCAACACCCGCCAATCGCGCCACGCGCCGTCGCGGCTGTCGATATATCGCTGGAGGTAATACACCTGGCCGAAGGCTTCCGGATCCGGTAAGGCCTCGGCGCGATCGACCAAGGTGACACCGACCCCTTGGGAGCCGAACAAGGGTTTCATCACCAGCGGCGTATTTCTCGCCAGCTCGCGTTCGACCAACGCGCGCGCTTCCGACTCGGCTTCGAGCACCCAGGTGTCCGGCGTCGGGATCCCGGCTCGGTTGAGCAAAAAACTGGTCATCGCTTTGTCGACCGTACGCTCAATTGCGCGTCCATCGTTGTAAACCACGACTCCGAGCTCCCGCAAGGCATGGAGCAAATCAAGCCGCAGGATGACCTGTTCCAAGGTGCCTCCGGGGACACCGCGTATGAACACCCCCGCGGGCGGCTCACGTTCGAATCCGGGGATGACGACCGGCTTCGGACGGTTGAGATCGAATCGGCATGCCGTCAAGGACACGGTGAGGCACTCGAAACCCCGCGCTTTGAGGGCGCGTTTCAATACCGCGCCGTGCCAACCGGGATCATCCGTGACAATAGCCACGCAGGGCATAGGCTGGGAACTAGGAAAATGACTGATCGAGCAAGGCTTCGTTGAATTTGCCGCCGTGGTAGGTCTTTCCGGTCCGGACCGAGCTTATCGTGATCCGCGCCGGGCTGAACAGCCCCGGATCGATCGCGTAGAAATTATAATTGTAATCCTTAAATATCGCGGCAAAAGGTTTCCCGTAGTCACGCGAGGAACTGCTCGGCAGCTTGTGCGCCAGATCCTGCGCGTCGCCATCGCTACAGTCGACATAAAGCGTTACGTAACCTCCATACAGGATGGCATCGTTGGTGCGGCCCATCGCAGTGATTAGGTCTTTAGAGGGTGGACAGACCGGCGCCGTCGCCATGCCATCGACGATCGTGGACAGCGGGAAGCCAAGCGTGTGCACCCGATGCAACGACACCTCGAGGGAGCGCGCCACAACTTGCACCGCCCCGCATAGGCTCGTGGTCGGCGTGAGGATAAGGGTCAGGTCCTGAGGTTTGATGGCGCAGAAGTTCGCGACTTTCTCTGCGATTTCGACCGGAGGCCGTTCCTTGACCTCCAAGACCAAACAGGCCTGGTCGAAAGCGTCTCGATACCCGAGCTCTTGAAACAGGGGCTCGTGGCTGCCGATGGCCCGGGCCGGACCGGATCCCAACGCTTTAAAGGCACCCTTGCCCTCCCCGTATTCGAGGCTCCACCCCGCGTATTGGCTCGCCAAGCAGGCCAGCACCGCGTTCGAGGTATACACATCAAGCTGCCACGGCGAATGCGGAAAGTCCCCCCCGGCGCGAATACTAACCCGCCCGAGGCCGCCCAGACAGATCTCGGCGATGCGCCGCCCGGCCTCGATCCCGCCCAAAACCGCGATTCCGGCGTCCACAACGACAGTCCCGTTCGTTAAGGAATCCACCGCCAATCTCAGCGCCACGGCATCGGCGATCAGAGCTTGCACCAAAGGCTGCGCTAAAGCATTCACACTGGGTTGGTTATTCATCTTTATTCTGAATACCCCGCCGTTTACGGCGGGCACTTTACCATTGGGGTTTCCAAAGGGGAGTAGTGCAACTCCCCCTTTGGTCAAGGGCGGGGATCATACTCCGCCCGCGAAGTAAAATTGATTAATTTCACGCCATCGCCCGGTTTCTAGCCCGCTGTAAGCACCGCCAGCAACTTTTGACATCGGGTATCCAGGAACCGAGTCACAGCACCCGGTTCACACCCCGCTGCGTGCACCGTACAGATTGGCTCGCCCGCGCGCACGCGCGAACCCGCTGCCGGCCGATCACGGCTCCAGCGGGGCCATGGATGCCGGATCTGCAGCGCATGCGGCGCGTAGAGAACCCGCACCGCGGCGATCTTGTTTTCTTGCGGGCCGGCCCGGGCCGGCAATCGCCCGCGGCAGGCGTCGACGTGGACTGTGAATAATCCGCCATCCCTCTCGTGCAATTCAAAGCTCGCGGTCGGACGCGGGTTGATCTCGAGGAGAGTCCAGCGCTCGTCATCATCGACAATGAAATCCGCGCCGCAAAGACCGCGCAAACCAAACGCCGAGGTAAGCTCCGGGACGACCTGCGCCAGATCCTTACGCACTCGCGCGGGTAAACTTCGATCCGCGATTGCGCCGCGATGCGTGAACGTGCCAGGCTCCTGCCAGATCGCGTTATAGCCGACGATCGTCGCTCCGCGCCCGTTCGCCGCGAAGACCACCGACTGTACCCGCCCGGCGACGGCGCGCTGTAAAAAATACCCCGGCGGACATTGGCGGTCCGCTCCTAAAGGCCGGACGTGCATGCCGCCTGAGCCGCCGATGCGCTTCCGTAACCACCCGCGCGAGTCGCCGGGGAGGCTCGAGCGTGTGTCTGGATGCGGGATCCCCAACCGCGACAAAGCGGCAAAAAAACTTGCAGGTTCTTTGACAGAACGGACAATCTCCGCCGCGTTACCGAGTAACTCCGCGCTCGCTGGCAGAGCGTCCAACAACGCTGGGTCCTGTTCGAAACCGCTGCCGGCGACCACGCCTGCGATGCGATCGCGTGCGCCCACCTTTTCGACCGCGGTGCATAAGGTCTCGCGATCGAAACCTTGGGGTCCCGGACGAACGCGCGCTGCGCTCCGCGCGAACGCATGCGTATCGCGATCGGCGAAGAGATCGACCACGTGCACCGCAGCACGGCTCCGCTGCGCGGACTGAGCGAGAGCGCGGCCCGATTGGCCGATGATGAGGTAGGCGGACTCAGCCAGCGGCGATCTCCCGGGCTATTTCAAAGGCCTTGATGTGATCCAGATACACGGGTTTCTCCGCCTGAATCATGAGTTGAAACAGGCGATAATGAACCTGGTATTTGACATTGCCGATCGCCAAGGCGCCGATGCCGAGGGCCTTGGCCGGAGTCGATTCAAGCACCTTACCCTTGTCATTAACGCCGACGCCCTCGATCCCGGCCGGGGGCACCGCGTTCACGTCGGCTGCCACCAGAAGCTCAGACGCGGTCCCGAGTTGATCGCGCGACAGCACTTGAAATCCGGCCTTGGCGGCGCCGACGACCACATGGGCCCGCGGTAGGAACGCGCGTATGGACGCGTCATTGCTGCTGTCGGCGCCCTGAAGTTTGACACCGTAACGTTCGTTGTAGGGCGCCGCCGCCTTCACGGCGGCGTCGGCACCCCGCTGGCTCGCGAGAAACATATTGGCGCCGCTGTTCGATCCCAATATTCCCGCGCATACACCGACGGGTCCCGTCCCGCCGAAGACATAGACGTTGGCGCCGGACAATCCCTGCGCGCGGCCTTTCTTCTTAAGCGCCGTTTCCACGCAGGCCATGAGCGCCGCGGCCGTAGTGATCGCCCCGCTCGGATCGGCGAATACAGAAACCTCGAAAGGAGGCACCATGGCCTTTTTCGCCTCCTCCAACATATCGATCGCGAGCCCGAAGTCGCGGCCCCCGAGAAAGATACCGGTCCGCTTCACGCCGGTGGGGCTGCGAGAAAATATCGTGTCTTGGGTCAACGCGTAGATATCCTCCAGGGCAACGTTGGTATAGGGGATCACACCGTTGAACTCTGCCTCATAGGCCATATTGACGTCGAACGGGCTCACGTTCTTCGTCGGGTTGAACATGTGTAATAAATAGGGGTCTTTCATTTTACCGTCCGTTTATTTTTAATGAATTCCGCTGCGGGCTTATGGTCGCGGCCTGCGCTACTTCGGTCTTGAAATTACGCGGCCTTTCTACGCACGCCGATCTCGGCGCCGCTATTGCGCCCGCCGCAGACCGAGAAGCCTAAGGGTGCTCCCCACTGCTGGGTCGCCCGTTGCCATAGGCCGTGCGCGCGAGAAGCGCTGTCGACGAGCGCAAATCCGGTCGGGCCCCAGGAACTTTGTCCCACCCCTCGCAGGCCCTCGTCCTGCAACCAGCGCAACACCTCCGCAACTCGCGGACTGCTATAACGGCCGCCCTGGTAGGGGGCGAAATAGTCACCGACTGCCTCTTGAATCGCGGTGATTCCGGCGCCGAAGGCCTCGAAGTCATGCTCGGCCAAGGCCGGTAGGACCTGCATCAAAAGCACTCGGCAAAGATGCGCCGATACCTGCGTGGCCATTGGCGGCATCTGTTTAAACGCCGCGGCCTCCTCGCTGCCGTTCAACCCTGTCCGGGCTTGGTCGGAAATGAGCAGGATTCGCCATGGCGGCGGAAACGCGACCTGACACAGCACCGGCGGCACCACCGTCGCACGTCCGCGACCGCCGTCGACCAAAAATCCGCCGCTCTCGAACGCAGCCAGGCCGATCCCCGAGCGCACTCCCCGCTCCGCGAGCTTCGCAAGCTGACAAAGATCGCTATCGAGATCGAACAGGCGTACGAACGCAGCGCAGATCGCCAACGCCAATTGGGTTCCCGAACCGAGACCCACGTGCTCCGGGATCGCCTCCTCGATAGCAATCGACACCCCGCTCTTCAAGCCCAAGGTCCGCAGCAGCATCCGCGCGCACTGCTCCGCGCGCCCGCTCGATGGACCGTTAGCATGGACGCCCGGCGAGCGCGTGACGCTCAGGCGTGTCTGGATACCGCTCAAGGTCAACCCGAGCCCCCCGAACCGCCGTCCGAGATCGCCGCTCATGTCGATAAAGCCCAAGTGTAAGCGCGCCGGCGCGGTGACGGTGACGGTCAGGCCATCGTACTGAGCGCCGAGCGCTTGCTCCGGTAGCGGCGTTGCGGAAGGGTCAGGCATAGCGCGGGAAATTCATTCGATGGGTTAATGATATAATACCCAAGACTCCGATACCTAACACAGACTCGCCTTATCGGCGCGGCAGAACGTTGACGGGTTAGCAGGGAAATGTTAGAAGTGCCATCACGAAATGTAGTCCTTGCGAAGGCCATCCCAGCGCCCGAGAGACGACCCTTCGAGGCGCAGTAATTAACTATTGACCATGGCCGAAATGATGATCCTGGTCCCGGGGCGGACCAACAAACAGGGCACGTCATTAAACGCGGGCAAGCTCAAGAAAGAGTACCGGGACGTGACCTCCACGGTGGAAATGAACACCGATGACATGGCGCGGCTCGGCATAAAAGAGGGTGACGCCGTGCGCTTAGCCACGGACATCGGCGAGACCGTCGTGCGCTGCAAGGGACGCAAACCCACCGACCTTCCCGCGGGCATGTTGTTTATCCCCTATGGCCCGCCGAGCTCTCAGCTCATGGGCGGCGATACCGCGGGGAGCGGTATGCCTTTGTCCAAGAATTTCGAGGTCAGTGTGGAACTTGTCGAAGGCCCCGTCGCTTGATCGAGCCGGCCATTTTATTCCGGCGAATTCCGGCGCCGATTAAACGATCACACAGCATAGGATTTCCGAGGTAAAAATATGAGTGACAATATTCGGACAGTGGAGCATGCCACCTGCACCTTTTGCGGTTGCGTGTGCGACGACATGGACCTGACAGTCGATGTGGATGCGAAGCGCATCACCAAGGCTAAGAACGCGTGCACGCTTGGACGCGCCTGGTTCGCGGAGCATACTATCGAAGACCGTCCGTTCGCCTTAATCGACGGCAAAGCCACCACCACCGAGGAGGCGGTCGAGGCCGCCGCGCACATCCTCGTCGCGGCGCGGCTGCCGATCATCTACGGCTTGAGCGACACCACCTGCGAGGCCCAGCGCCAAGCGGTGGCGATCTGCGATCTCATGCACGGCAATATCGACACCACCACCTCGGTCTGCCACGGTCCCTCCGGCATCGCGTTCCAAGGCGTCGGCGAAAGCACGGCGACACTGGGTGAAATCAAGAACCGCGCGGATTTGGTCGTCTACTGGGGCGGTAACCCCGCGGAATCGCATCCGCGCCACTTCACCCGCTACGCGGTCACCCCCAAGGGACGGTATATCCCCAATGGCAGGAAAGACCGCTACGTGGTCTTGGTCGATGTGCGGCGCACACCGAGTGCGCCGGTGGCGGACCTCTTCATCCAAATCAAGCCAGGACATGACTTCGAGCTTTTGTGGGCCCTGCGTGCGTTTGTCAAAGGCCGCAAGGTCGATCCGAACCTGGCCGAGCGCACGGGCGTGCCCCTGGCGACCATGGAGAATCTAGTACAGCGGATGAAGAGTTGCCGCTACGGGGTCTTGTTCTTCGGCATGGGGCTGACGATGACCCGCGGGCGCCATTTCAACTCCGGCGCCGTGCTGGCGCTCGCTACGGACCTGAATGAATTTACCCATTTCGTGGCCAAGCCCGTACGCGGCCACGGCAATGTCACCGGGGCCGACAACGTCGTCTCCTGGCAAACCGGCTATCCGTTCGGGGTCAACTTCAGCCGCGGTTACCCGCGCTTCAATCCCGGCGAGTACACGACCGTCGATCTGCTCACCCGCGGCGACGCGGATGCGGCCATGATCATCGCGAGCGATCCGGCGTCCAATTTTCCGCGCCCGGCCATCGAGCACATGAAGCGCATCCCGGTGATCGCCTTGGACACCAAACCGACCGATACCACCCAGTTGGCCAAGGTCGCCTTCACCACTTCGACCTATGGCATCAATACCTCGGGGACGGTATATCGCATGGACGATGTGCCGCTTACCTTGCGCCCGGCCTTTGAGTCGCCTTATCCGAGCGACGAAGAGGTGCTCACCGCGATCAAGAACCGGGTGCGCGAGTTGCTGACTGAGAAACGCGCGCGGTTCTACGCAAAGGTGGCTTAGGCAACCAAGCACCGATGCTACGCATATCGAATGGCCGGATCTACGATCCGGCCAACGGAGTGAACGGCGCGATCCGGGATATCTGCATCAACGCGGGAAAGATCGTCGCAGACGTCCCCGCGGCCGCGAAACGCATGGACGCGCAAGGCATGGTGATCATGCCGGGGGGCATCGACATCCATTGTCATATCGCCGGACCCAAGGTCAATCTCGCGCGCAAGCTTCAGCCCGAGGACCACCGACTCGACGTGCATCCCGGCACGGCGTTCACCCGCTCGGGCACCGGGGGCGTGGTGCCTTCTACTTTTGCCACCGGCTACCGTTACGCGGCGCTCGGGTACACCACGGCGATGGAGGCCGCGGTCACCCCCATCGGCGCCCGTCACGTACTGGAGGAATTTCACGACATCCCCGTCATCGACAAGGGGTTCTATGTGCTCCTCGGGAACAACGTTTTCTTGTACGATTTGCTTAAAGCCGGGCGGCGCGAGGACTTTCGCCAAGCGGTGGCCTGGTGGGTCAATGCGACCAAGGCGTATGCGGTTAAGTTGGTCAACCCGGGGAGCGATGAGCTTTGGAAGGGACACCGCAACGCGAACATTACCAGCGTAAACGAGAAAATCGACAACTTCGATCTCACGCCGCTCGGCGTGATCAAGGCGTTTATCGAGACCGTCGACGATCTCGGTCTTCCCCACCCTCCGCATATTCATTGCAACAACCTGGGCCGCAGCGGCAACTATACGACTACCCTCGAGACCATGCGGGCCGCCGAGGGACGGCGGGTGCACATCGCGCACGTACAGTTCCATAGCTACGGCGGGGAACCCGGGAAAAACCCGACCTCGAAAGGTCCCGAGATTGCCGATTACATCAACAAACATCCGAATATTACCGCCGATGTCGGCCAGGTCATGTTCGGGAAGGCCACGGCGATGACCGCCGACGCGCCCCTCGGCTACTTGTTGCGCGGAATCAGCGGCAACAAATGGATAAACGCCGATACCGAGTGTGAGAGCGGGTGCGGGATCGTACCCTTCACCTATCACGAAAAAGCCTACATGCACGCGCTGCAGTGGGCGATCGGACTGGAGCTGTTCCTGTTATCCGAGGATCCGTGGCGGATTGTTTTATCGACCGACCATCCCAATGGCGGCTCCTTCATGATGTACCCGCGTTTGATCCGGCTGCTCATGGATCGCGATTTTCGCAACCAAGAGATCCGGAAAGTGAATCAAAAGGCGATTCGCAATACCGTGCTGGCCGACAAGCTCGACCGGGAGTATACCCTGGAGGAGATCGCGATCATCACCCGAGCCGGTCCCGCGCGCGCGCTTGGGCTGAAAGACAAGGGGCACCTCGGCGTCGGGGCAGACGCCGACATCACCATTTACGACGAGCACGACGACAAGGAGCGCATGTTCAGCACGCCGCGCTACGTGATCAAGGACGGCGTCGCGGTCATCGAAGACCACGAATTCCGCTGCGACCACGAGGGGCGTGTCCTGCATACGGCGCCCGCGTACGATGCCGCGATCGAAAACAGCATTAAACCATTCTTCGAGGATAACTATAGTATTGTTTTTGAGAACTACGCGGTCACGGACCGGTATCTGCACCACCATCAGGTGATACCGACGGTCCTCGAACGATAAGAATTAGAATTAAATCCTTCTGCATGCATATTCAATCCACCGAGGTCATCGATACCTTCGCGGAGGCTTTTGCCATGTGGGGCGCACGGGTGATCATCACCGCGGCCAGCCCCGCGTGGGCCCTCGCCGCCGCACGCTCGATGACCGGATTCGCGACATCGGTGATCGGCTGTAAATGCGAGGCCGGGATCGAGCGGGAGCTGGCCGCCGAGGAAACGCCCGACGCACGCCCCGGGATCAGCGTGTTGCTGTTTTCGACCAGTTTGGAGGGGGCCGGCAAACGGCTCCTCGAGCGGATCGGCCAGTGCGTGATGACCTGCCCGAGCACTTCGTGTTTCAACGGTCTCGCCTCGGGCGAGAGCGTGAGCGTCGGCGGCAAGCTCCGCTACTTCGGCGACGGCTATCAGATCGGCAAGTCCCTGGACGGGCGTCGCTATTGGCGCATTCCGGTGATGGATGGCGAATTCGTGGTCGAAGACCGCTTCAATATCCAGCCGGCGGTGGGCGGCGGGAATCTTCTAATCCACGGCCTGGATCAAACCCGGACTTTGGAAACCGCCGAGGCCGCGGCCAGCGCGATGCGTGCCGTTCCCGGCGTGATTCTGCCGTTTCCGAATGGTGTCGTGCGCAGTGGCAGCAAGGTCGGATCGCGGTACAAGGGCTTGCCGGCCTCCACCAACGATGCTTACTGTCCAACCTTGCGGGCGTTTTCCGCGGCAACCGAAGTCCCGGCCGAGGCCGCTTGCGTGTTGGAAATCGTGATCGATGGGCTCGAACTGCGGGGGGTCCAAGACGCTATGCGCGTTGGCATCAACGCGGCTTCCGGGAACGGCGCCTTGCGGATCTCTGCCGGAAACTACGGCGGGGACCTCGGCCAGTACCGGATCGGTCTGTACGACCTTCTTCAAGCGACCTGAACGACTCGCTACGATGAGCCTCAAGCTCGTGCTCAAGCACGAACCGGAAGTCCCACTAGAAGCCGAGGTCATCACGCCAGCGAAGCTCAACGGTTTGAGTATCGGTGAGATCACGAAGCTTCCGCTGCAATACGGGAACGAACGCATCGAGCTGGGCGAGTTTTTTCGCGTCGAGGGTAGCTATAGCGGTGAAATCCGCGTGGAAGGTGATCTTGCGCGCGTCAAGCTGGTCGGCGCGGGGATGAGCGAAGGCCGGATCGTGATACATGGTCGCATCGGGATGCATCTCGGCGCCGGGATTTCGGGCGGGGAGATCCTTGTCGAAGGCGACGCCGGCGATTGGGTCGCGCCCGAGATGTCCGGAGGCCGGATCGTCATCAAGGGCAATGCCGGGCACATGATCGGCAGCGCCTATCGGGGAAGTCCGGCCGGCATTCGCGGCGGGGAAATCATCATCCACGGCAATGCCGGCAACGAGATCGGTCACGCCATGCGCAAAGGTCTGATCGCGATCGGCGGAGACTCCGGCGACTTTACCGGGGTCGACATGCTCGCGGGAACCATCATCGTGATCGGCGATCTCGGCAACCGCACGGGGGCGGGGATGAAACGCGGTTCCATCGTCTCGATGCGGCCCGCGCAGATGCTGCCGACCTTCAGCTATGCGTGCAGCTATCAGCCGCAGTTCCTGCGCCTGTACCTATTGCATTTGTCACGGCTGGGCTTGCCGGTCACGCCGGCTTATCTCAATGGCCATTACCAACGCTGGAGCGGGGATGCCCTCGAGATGAACCGCGGCGAGGTGTTGCTGCTCAGCGGCGAGGCCGCGTAGATCGGCGATGCGCGCCTGAGCAAGTACTCCAAGCCGAAACAATAAACCACTTTCACTGCGTCGCGAGGAGATCCACATGACCACGATCGTAACCGAAAATTGCCTCCGGTGCCGCTTCACCGATTGCGTCACGGTCTGCCCGGTGAACTGCTTCCATGGGGACGATGACATGCTGTATATCGACCCCGAGGTCTGCATCGACTGTAGCGCCTGCGTACCCGAGTGTCCGGTACATGCCATCCATGAGGGAGAAGACATTCCCGACAACCTGAAACACTGGACAGAGATCAACGCCGAACGCGCCCCGAACTTACCCGTGATCGAAAGCAAACAAGATCCGCTGCCCACGGCCGAGGCGCGCCGAGCGGAGTTAGGATATTGATAGAAGTATATTGCGCGTGCGCAGAGACTGTAGATGAATACCGTAGGAACTCCTGAAAACCCATTGCAGGTTGCCGTCGTCGGCAGCGGCCCGAGCGGCTTCTACGCCGCCGAAGCCCTGATCAAGTCCGGGCGCGCCGTGCGCGTGGACATGTTCGAGCGGCTCGCCTCGCCCTTCGGGCTCGTACGCAGCGGCGTCGCGCCCGATCACCCCAAGCTCAAACAAGCCATCCTCGTCTACGACAAGATCGCGCGCTCGCCCGAGTTTTCATTTTTCGGCAATATCAACGTGGGCAAGGACATCACGCTCGGCGAGCTGCGCCAGAACTATCACGCGATCCTATTCACCTGCGGGGCGGAAACGGACCGGCGGCTGGGGATCCCGGGCGAGGATCTCGGCGGCAGCCATACTGCCACCGAATTCGTCGGCTGGTACAACGGTCATCCCGATTATCGCGACCGGGTGTTTGATCTATCGCACGAGGTCGCGGTCATCATCGGCCAGGGTAACGTGGCCGCGGATGTTTGCCGCATCCTGGCCAAAACGGCGGACGAGTTAAAACATACCGATATCTCGGAGCACGCGCTTGATACGCTGGCCGAGAGCAAAGTGCGGGAAATCCATGCAATCGGACGCCGCGGACCGGCGCAAGCGAAATTCACCAGTCGCGAATTGCGCGAGTTCGGTGAGCTTGGCGATTGCGATCCCTTCGTCGACGCGCTGGAGTTAACGCTGAATCCGGAAAGCGAGGCCGAGCTCGTCGACAAGAACAACATGGTCAGCGCTAAGAATGTCGAGATCTTCCGTGATTTCGCCCGGCGCACGCCGGGTAAGCACCGCCGCTGTATTTTCCAGTTCCTGCGCAGTCCCGTGCGGCTCGAAGGCGCGGGGCGGCTTGAACGCGTGGTGCTGGAACGCAATCGGCTACAAGGGGCGCCGTTTCAGCAGTCGGCACGGAGCACGGGGGAGATCAGCACGCTCGAGTGCGGGATCTTGTTCCGCAGCATCGGCTATAAAGGGGTGGCCGTTTCCGAGGTGCCCTTCGACGAGCGCAACGGCGTGATCACCAACCGCGCCGGGCGCGTGCTCGATAGTGACGGCAGTGTCGTTTCCGGTCTTTATTGCGCGGGATGGATTAAGCGCGGTCCGACCGGGATCATCGGGACCAATCGCGCTTGCAGCGTGGAGACCGTCGGTTCGCTGCTTGCGGATCTAGACGCACTCGCGACACCGGGCGCAAAAAGCGGGACGCATGGTATCCGAGCGCTCATCGAGGAGCGCGGTTTGCGCGCGGTCAACTACGACGGTTGGCTGAAGCTAGACGCCGCCGAAGTGGAGCGCGGTAAACCCAAGGGAAAACCGCGCGAAAAATTCACCCGGCTGCATGAAATGCTGGCGCTGCTCGGATGAAGCTCGCGCAGAGCGGAGTTCGCGATCGCCTTCTGCGCCGCCAGCGCATGCCCCAGCTAGCTTAGGGTACGCTGTGCGCACGCGGATTATTCGTCCGGTTCGCCGTAACCGCCTTCGGTTCGTGGCAGCCCGGCACCTGCCCAATCCTGTAGATACAGACCGGTCCGAACATAACGATGAAACGTTGACTACCGCCAATCACGGACCTCGGCCGGAGGCGCGCCAAGTTAGCCGCCCCCACCCTATGTGCTGAAGCGCACAGACGTGGAATTCAGCAAGCACTATTCTGCGTTGAGAAAGCGTCAACCTTATGGAAGCTAAAAGCCCTTCCCCGCGTACCGGCTCGGCTATGCCCAGAGGCGCCCGGTGACGGGTATAACCTGTTTCTGCAAACGGAGCGGTTTTGTGTTGGAATTTTATTGGGCCAGGCTCGTGTTGTCCGGTTCCGGCGTTATGCATGGGCCTTGTGCAGGCGGGAAAGTCATTGCTCAACTGCAGACCACGCAAAGAGTACTACTATGTTTAGCGGAACACTGAATTTCTCTATGTGGGGGATTGTTGGCGTGGGATTGATCCTGACCCACATTACCATTGCAAGCGTTACCATCTATCTGCATCGTCACCAGGCCCACAAAGCCCTGGACCTGCATCCCCTCGCCAGCCACTTTTTTCGCTTTTGGCTCTGGCTCACCACCGGCATGATCACGAAGGAATGGGTGGCGGTGCATCGCAAGCATCACGCGAAATGCGACATCGAGGGCGATCCTCATAGTCCCCAGGTATTTGGCCTTCGCAAAGTGTTGCTGGAAGGCGCGGAGCTTTACGGCAAAGAAAAGGACGATAGACAAACGATCGAGAAGTATGGCAAGGGCACCCCGGAGGACTGGGTTGAGCGCCATCTCTACAGCCGGTTTCATCATCTCGGTCTTGGCCTTCTGCTTCCGATAGAGATCATACTGTTCGGCCCACTCGGCCTCTCGCTGTGGGCGATACAAATGCTTTGGATACCCTTCTGGGCAGCCGGCGTGATCAACGGCCTAGGCCACACTTGGGGCTACCGTAGCTATGAAACACCGGATGCCTCTACCAATATCGCCCCTATCGGCCTATTGATTGGCGGAGAGGAATTCCATAATAATCACCACGCCTATCCTTGGTCCGCCCGGCTGTCGACCCAGTGGTGGGAATTAGATATCGGTTGGCTTTATATACGTCTCCTCGCGATGTGCAAGCTGGCGCGGGTCAAGAGGCAGGCGCCCAAGCCAGCAATCGAGTGGGGCAAACTTGTGGCTAATCGGGAAACCCTGCGAGCCGTGGTCCAAAACCGCTTTCATGTGATGGCACTCTATGGCCGCAGAGTCGTGCTGCCGGCCCTGCGCCTGGAGTCGAAACGTGCGGATGCAGCCACACGCAAATTGCTCAGGGAAGTTAAGCCACAGATTATGCGAGCCTATGTGCGTGCCGACGAGGGTGCGCGTCTGGCCTTAAGCAGTGCGTTAGCCGCGAATTCAACTCCGGCCACGGTTTCTCATTTTGGCTCTTCAGCAGAATCTGTGGGTCATTTTCAGACCTCGCGATGGCAAATACCCCGTGGACTTGTGGATAACGTCCCTGTTAACCACACGGTCTCAGAGTGAAGCTGTCGGTATGTGGTCCAACGCACGACTCAGCCGAGAGACACAACTGGACACTCTGCACGAATGGTGTCGAAGAGCCGAAGCCACCGGCATAGAGGGCTTAAAGATATTCGCAGGCGGGTTGCGCGGTTATTCGATGGTCCAAAGAGGATAAGGACGAGCGCCGAATATTTAGACCACCAGAGAGCGCGTGTGTGCGCACGATGGTGCCCATAAAGCACCGGCGAAGCGAGAACGACCGTTACCCTAACAGTCGCTCAAACTCATTTCTGACCACTTGATAGCACTCGCAGGCGCGTGCCTCGAGGCCTGCCCGATCACTTATCGTGATCTTACCGCGATTGTAGTGAATTAGGCCGGCCGCTTGGAGATGTCCAGCCGCCACCGTGACACCCTCGCGGCGCACCCCCAGCATGTTGGCGATGAGTTCTTGCGTCATCGTTAGTTCGTTCGAATCGAGCCGGTCGTGACTCAAGAGCAGCCAGCGGCACAGTTGCTGATCGACGGTGTGCAACCGGTTACAGACCGCCGTCTGCGACATCTGGGTAATGAGCGCTTGAGTGTAGCGCAGTAGCACCAACTGCAACGGCCCGCCGCGCCTGAATTCTTCCTGAAGCACTTTTGGCTTCATTCGGAGGCTGTATCCTGCACTTTGGACCACGGCCCGGTTGGGCGTGGTCTCGCCCCCCATGAACAAGGCAATACCCACGACACCGTCGTTGCCGACGACACCGATCTCGGCAGACGTCCCGTCCTCCATGGTGTAGAGCAAGGAAACGATGGAAGTCGTCGGAAAATAGATATGGTCGAGCCGCTCTCCAGATTCGTATATCACCTGACCGAGCAATAGGGAGACCTCTTCCAAATGAGGATAGAGGCGTTCATGTACTTCCTCGGGGAGGGTTGCGAGCAGACGGTTCTGCGGTTTCGACATGCCAAGTACCCAGTCGATTGAAGATCTCGCCAGACGCGCTTCAGGAGCGGAGGATCTGGTTTACTCCTCGAGTGCAATCCTCAGGCCACCGCTCGCGTACGCCGGACCAAACTTCTGGCACCAGAGTCTGCGATCATGGTACACGAATGCCTGCCAATTTGACAGAGCCGCCGCGATTCGTCCTGCGTCCGCAGCGTCGCACCACTGCGCGGTGCGACACAGCTCCCACAATGACTTTACGGCGCGATGCGTCTCATGCTTCGTCCGTCGACGCGCGCCTATCGCGGGCTCCCCAACTTCGCCTTCAGCCTTCCATGTCTCGTCGCAGGAACGGATAGCGTCATGTTTACGGAAGCTCCCTGGCATACATCAAGCGCCCGTCGATGAACTTCACTGTAACCATCTGCCGCATGTATGCCGGCTTAAAGGGGAATTCTTTCAACGGCGTATCCAGCACCATGCGCTGGCCCTTGGCGTCATACTTGGAGCACATTAGAGTGAGCTCGGGGGCTTCCACACGTATACCTGAGACCACACACGCGATTTCCTCCGCGATTGGGATAACAACCGGCACCTTGAAAAGCTCCGCCACACCCACGATGGGATAGGCAAACAGTAACAGTAGCGTGATACCGGGTCCTACAATGGGTCCTTTCTTCATTTTATTTCTCCCTGGCGACGCAGGTAAACTCCACCACGCTGGAAATCTCCGTTGCCACGGGGGTTATCACTCCCGCTGCCGCAGTGATGGTCGTAGCGTTGGCCGCGCCAGGGTGGGGCAAGGCGTTCCCGCGTGTTACTGCCAGGCTATTTTTTATCTTTGCCGATCTGGTTGCCTATCAGGCCGCCGACCGCCGCGCCGCCGACGGTTCCGAGCGCGCTGCCGCCCGTAAGGACGGCACCCGCGACGCCACCAGCTCCGGCGCCCATCGCGGTGTCCTTGTCCCGCGTTGACATCCCGCTACAACCACCCAAGCCGAGCAGCACTGCCACGGCAACCGCACTGACTGCAAATCCATGCATCATTTTCATTGGAATTCCTCTTTCTCAAACTTCAGTTATGAAACAGTTGATTGATGATCGGAACCGGTCGCAACTCCGGCAGCCTGATAGAGATGCCCGCAATCAAGAACACCAAGCAGGGGGATTCTGCTTAGAGAGTGCGGCTACGCAACAAGCGCCCGCGAGGACACTCCATCATTACGGCAATTGTCACCTTCTCCCAGGATCTTCTCAGTGCGCTGGCGCGCATAGGGCAAATTTGCCGACATTGCCTCGGTTGTCAGCGTTCAAGCCGCGCCGACCGGTTTGAGCGATTCGACGCGATAGCAGATCACTTTGGCGATGGCGACCAGCGGCGCACCGAGCAGCAGACTCCACACTCCCCACTAACACCCAAAAAACAGTAAAGCAATGAACAACACTGCGGCGTTCACGCGTGCGAACCGGCTTTGCAGCCAGGTCCATGAACACAAACCCAATGGCGCATGCCGCCAGCAGCGACACGCCTGCGACCGCGAGCGCATTGAGCAGCGAGCCGAATTGCAGGAAGGCACGTCGCTCGCCCCGCCGTTTCCACCGAGCGGCTGTCACCGACGCCGCAAGGTCTTATCCACTGCCTGTCCTTACGGTTGGTAGCCCGAGGTAGGCAACTACCCGGGCTACCAACCGGTACCACACCTTCGAATGCCTTTTTTATTGCCCCTTGTCCAATTGCGTTAGGCCGATCGCTTACTTCGGGCTGGATTGTGAAATTTCTTTGACCATTCAGCGATGGCGCCTTGGGTTTTTGGAAGCGCTGCCCCAGGTCTTCGGCACCACGGTAGGCCAACGTTGCTGGTGCATAAGACGGCCAACGTGCTGAACAAGCTGCCGAAGCACCAACAGCCCAAGGCGAAATCAGCGCTGCATGAGATCTGGATGGCGGCGACGCGGCAGGATGCCGAACATGCGTTCGATCACTTCCTGACGGTCTATCGTCCCAAGTACCCAAAGGTCTCGGAATGCCTGGAGAAGGACCGTGAGTCGCTGTTGGCGTTCTATGATTTCCCAGCGGAGCACTGGATTCATATCCGGACCACCAACCCGATCGAATCCACCTTCGCCACGGTGCGGCTGCGCACCGATAAAACTCAGGGCTGTGTGTCCCGTGACAGCATCCTGGCCATGGTATCCAAGCTGGTGAAAACTGCCGAACAGCGGTGGCTCAAGCTCCGTGGCACGGAGCGCCTGGCCGATGTGATTCAAGGAGTATCTTTCAAGGATGGAGTACGGGAAGACCAAGAGAAATTAGCCGCCTGAGCCCAAGCCCGTACACAACATTTGACTATTTCTCTTTGGGATCACGCCCATCGGCAACCACTTTTAAAGCCAGATCGCGATCGGTCACGATGCCGACTAATTTTTTAGTCTGTTCGTTTTCGAATGACAAGAATCGGACCGATATTTTCGTTCTTCATCGATTGCGCCGCCCCTGCCACCGCCTCGTTTGGCAGGCACGCTGATTCAATCTCCTTTCGCGACTAGATTTTGCCCATTAACACCAGGATCAGTAAGATGAGGAGCACCAGCCCGAGTCCGCCGCTGGGTCCATAACCCCATGCCCGGCTATGTGGCCAGGTTGGCAATACTCCCACAAGCATCAGAATCAGGATAACGAGTAAAATTGTACCAAGTGACATGTTCGTGCTCCCGTTAAATAAGGTTAAAAAAAGGGGCTAAAGTACATTACAACGTACATTGGCTTTTAGCCAGTTCATTTCACGACTAGGCTGTCCTTAACAGATTTGACTCCCTTGGCAGATCTGGCTAATTCCACGGCCCTGGTGGCAGCCTGCCTGGAATCGACGAAGCCGCTCAACTGCACGACTCCTTTGTGGGTTTCAACACTGATCTGACCGACCTTGAGCATTGGATCATTGTATATCGCCCCTTTCACCGAGGCAGTGATGCCACTGTCGTCAATGTACTCACCCGTGCTTTCTTGGGTTGCACTGCCCGCACAACCTGCCATCAAGGCAACCAATAACAGTCCCATGACAAAGCGTGTTATCGAAGGGCTTCTATTGATCATTGCTTAGCTCCTAAGATAAGGTTGTATTGCATCAACTTGACTCGCCTTCCTCGGCTTCGTAGCCGTTCCCAAGGTGGCCGTAGACGTTACTCTCGACCTCTTCACGTTAGGCTATCGATGCATTAGCCCCAGAATACCGACGGCAATCAAATACACGGCCACGAGATAATTTAATAGCCTTGGCACAAGCAAGATTAATATGCCTATCACCAACGCAAGGACGGGCTCGATAGGTACATTGATGATAGGTACATTCATGGGGAAGGCCTCCTTAATGGTCACGTGCATGCGCGTGCGTTACCGTAGTGTTGAAATGAAGGTGCCGCTAGTTCTGGCGAGCGGCACGGCTTCAGAATCGCCATTAAATATAGCCTCTCGCCATTGAACCAACAAGCCCTCGCGGGCGGATATTAAACGTGCCACGAATTGTTCCGATTTTTTTCACGGTTTTCTCCATAGCGCCGTCCCCAAAGGACCTGTTAGTCCAAGTTATTATTCGGAAGGCTGAATAGGTGATTTCTTCGCTCGTTCGGCTGCTTTCAGATGGAGGAGGCCCAATTGTTCCAACGGAAGCTCGTGCATAGAAGGCTCAGTGGCCACCTCTTCACATCGCTTGAGCCACGCCAAAAGTTCTTCAAGGGACAATAAGCCATTTTTATATTGCGTTGCAGCGAAGTCTAGGGTACGCCACGCACGAATCAAACCCAGATAGCGCCGTTCGGGAGATACGAAACCGATCACCGCAAAACAGCAGGCGGATACCACAGCGAACAGAGTCACCAACCAAGAAACAGGTAAGGCCGCAGCGAGCGCACTCGATAAGACGCCCACTACGCCAAGAGCATAATGCAGCCAAAGAAATACCCGCCACAGAGGCCTCCACGTATCGAGTCGTCGCCGCACCTCCGGCGGGATCGGCAATTCTGGGTGTTGATCTTCCATACAGCTTCTCCTTTCGAGCCCGTCCGTAAGTCACTACGCATACCGAAGAGGAGCGCCACGCCTGCCCCGTCGGTCAGTCGCAGCCGCGCAGGAGGAAGATGACGAGCAGGATCGGGATGGGCACACCCAGGAGCCACAACAGGATGTAACCCATCTTCCCTTCCTGTAACTTCATCGGCGTGGCATGCTTCATCGAGCGGAGCCCTTGCCCGAGGCGTCTCAAGTATCCAATGCCTGTCATCATGATCTCCTCCTCTACTATGAGGCCTTTTTCATCTCTGTGCCGCAACAACAGCGAGGAGGCCCCTCACCACCTCCGCCGGACTTCGAGCCCTGCGTGACCTTCGTTTCGCACCCGCATTTCGGGTTCGTTGTCATCGCCATCATCCACGTCCTGATTGAACGCCGCTTCGCGACTCGCGCCTACTCGAGAACTTTAGGACCTTGCTTAAGGGCGATATCGTTTCGGACCTCCTCGACGCCAGTAACTTCCTTGCTGCCTGTGCAGCAGGCTAGCCTGTCTGGATTCGGTTGCACAGCTCAGCAGTGCTCGTTTTTAGCTGCCTTTCTTAATATCCTCCTTGATATCACCAAAGCCCGCTTGGACCTTGCCGAGGTTCTTTTGGACATTTCCTTCTACCTCCATACCCTTGTCGTCCAGTATCTTGCCGGCGACTTCCTTGACTGTACCTTTCGCTTCTTCGATTCGGCCTTTCGTTTGATCTTTGTTCATGAGGGTCTCCTGATAACTAATTTAGCCATGACCAAAGCGTGGAATAATGTTTCCCATCGCTCAAGCAAAACAATACACGCAAAACTGAACGCGGTCCGTGTGGTAACGCACAGATACGGATTAAGCCTACACGACTGCCTACTCGCTTTTGATCCAAAAAATCCTTAAGCCGGCGGGACGACAAAATCGGGGACGGCCTCATGAACCGCAGAATACGCCTCCAACGTTTGGCGCCACTAGAATCCTTGAGCCAAGGGCATGTTTACAAACAGGTCAAATTTCGGCAGGAGTCAACTTTACCCGCTGAATGTGTTGTTTGATGGCCTCCTCTAGGCGGTTGAGCGCCGGCGCAATGAGCTCCCGCAGCGTGGCATTGCGGAAGCCCTGGGGGAGCCAGCAGAAGAGACGCAGCGCTTGGAATAACGCCATGGCCCGTGGATCGCCGAATTTCAAGGCCGCCGCGTGTTGGCCTTCGACCCTCTGCCCGTTCAGACTCATTGACTGAAATCTATGCCAGTTTGTCGGCGCGTGTGTGCGATAGCGCACCGATCTGGATTCGCAAAACGACTAAATTCGTCCAATGCTGGCTTGACGTGTCTGCCCGCCAGACAACCACCGAGGTATTGGCCAGGCGGATACGAATAGGGGTATGCAGATGGCGGGCTATAAGAGGGTCCGGGGTCGTGATGTCCAGGTCCTTGGACTGTATCCGCCGGTGCAGGCCGCGCAGCGTGAGCAGATGGACCGGCTGAAGCGCGCGGTCGAGCAAAACGCTGATGCAGTCTATATCACCGACCCGACAGGCCGCATCGAGTACGTGAATCCGGCCTTCGAGGCGCTCACAGGCTTCAGCCGCGCGGAGGCCGTAGGCCGGCACGCCGCCTTCCTCAATGCCGATGACCCCGGCTTACAGGCGTGGCGTGGTGTGCAGCTCCAGGCCGCTAAGACGTTTTCCGCCGTGGTCGTCCAGCGCCGAAAACAGGGCGAGACCTTCCACGCGGAAATCAACATCCGGCCGTTCGTCGACATGCTCGGGAGCATCACCCATTTCGTCGCCACCGGCCACGATGTCAGCACGCGCATAATGGCCATGCGACGCCTCGAACATCTGGCCCATCACGATTACCTGACTGACCTGCCCAACCGCACCCTGTTCGAGGATCGCGTGCAGCGGGCGCTCGTCCATGCCGTCCGCCACGCCGAAGGATTCGCGCTGATGTATCTCGATGTCGACCAATTTAAGCCGGTCAATGATCGGCAGGGCCACGCCGCGGGCGATCGGCTGCTCCAAGAGGTCGCGACCTGCCTGCGCAACAGTGTACGGGAGGAGGACACCGTCGCACGGCTGGGTGGTGACGAGTTTGTGGTGATTGCCACCCAGGTTGGGTGCCGGGGCTCTGCCCGCAAGGTGCTGGATAAAATCCTCGCTGCCTTCCGCGGCGGGACGGTTCTTCCCGGTGGCCGGCTGCCCTTGTCGGTCAGCATCGGCGTTGCGATATACCCTAGAGACGGCGACGACGATTCCGCCCTGTTGCGGCACGCGGATCAAGCAATGTACCGTGCGAAGGCGGCGGGCGGCAACGGCTATTGCTTCTTCGAGGCGGGCCGAACCCCAATCCAGGTCCCACGAGTCGCCAGTATCGGGTGTTTGTCGCGCATTCCTAAGGAACCTCTGAATAGGTAGCGAAATTCACTGGCGATATCTGCATACGTAATGATGGCAGCTGAAAAAGTGGTGGCGATGCCTGTTTTTCGTTGTCCTCGGGGCCTTCCTCCTCTACCTCTTCTGGCGTCCTACGGACACACTACGCCCCTATTAATCGCTGGGCTTGTGGTCGGGAGCCTTCTGCTTGGTGGGTTTACTCTCAATCTTGACCTCGGTGGTACCTTCCTCTTCCATGCCTAGCCTTTTAGCCGCTGCGCGGGAGACATCGATGACACGATCCTCCGCATACGGCCCACGATCATTGATCCTTACTTCTACTTTCTTGCCATTCTCAAGGTTTGTTACTTCGGCTTTGGTCCCCAACGGCAAATTCGGATGGGCGGCCGTCATCTTATTTTGATTGAAGGTCTCGCCATTGGCGGTCTCTTTGCCGTGAAATCCCGGCCCGTACCAAGACGCCTCGCCGATCTCTTTGCGGTTCGGTTTGGCGGCGGGAGTCCCCTTTTCTTGCGATGTTTGTTTGCCTTGCTCACCTAAGCGGTCCGAGGCACAGCCTCCAAATGCTAGCGTGCCAATCAAGGCTCCTCGCCAAAAACGAGAACGACACTTGCGATAGTCTATAGACATCCTAAATGCTCCGAAGAATTGATGCAGAAATTCCCCGCAGGTCACAAATACACGCTGCCCTAGCTACGCCTGCTAAGGGAAGCGGTGGCCTTCTGACGGCCCATGAATACAAGTCCCTCAAAGAGGCTGTCCTGTCCATCGCCTTTTCCCTCAGGCGGTCTAATCAATACGGGAGGCGAAACTGATAAAGCCGCCCTCCTTCCCAAGTGCCTACGCCATCATGCGTTAGCACTAACCGGCACCCTTAACCATGAGGTTGTTTTGTACTGATTTCACACCTTTGACGAGACCGGCGATTTCCCCAGCCCGGTCGATACTTGGCTTGGCATCAACGGTGCCCTCCAGTATCACGACGCCGTTTACCGTCCTTACGCTTATCTCCGATACCTTGGCGTCTTAGCTTATCTCCGATACCAACATCGGATCACTCATGATGTCGCCTTTTATCTTTGCGGTAATAGCCACGTCATCTAAGTAGTCGCCGGCTTTCTCGATCTTATCGCCGACCGCGGTTCCTACTTCTTTGGCTTTGTCGCCCGCCTGTTCAGTTGCTTGATCGATTTGTCGCCCGGCTTGTTCCGCAGGCCCTTGTTGTTCGCACCCAGCGAAGGTCAGAACGACTCCTAAGGAGATACTAGCCACAACGATTCTCAGTAATACGTTCATTTTGAATATCCTCTTACGACTAAAGTTTGCCCAATAGCACCAGGACCAGTAAGACAACCACCACGGTCCCTAGCGCGCCGCTAGGTCCGTAACCCCATGCCTGACTGTGCGGCCAGGTTGGCAGGACACCCACAAGCATCAGGATCAGGATGACAAGTAAGATTGTGTAAAGTGACATGTTCGCGCTCCTGTTAAATAAGACTTCGAAAACGGAAGAACACCCTTAAATGCAGCCCAAGCTACCTGAGCGGTTCGCGACGTCATTTCACGATCAGGCTGTTCTCTACCGCCTTGACCCCTTTGACTGAACTCGCTATCTGCGTGGCCTTGGCAACCGCCTGCTGGGAATCGACAAAACCGCTCAGCTGCACGACTCTTTTGTAACTTTCAACACTGATCTGACCGACCTTGAGCGTGGGATCGTTATATATCGCCGTTTTCACCTTTGCCGTGATGGCACTATCATCAATGTACTCGCCCCGTGCTTGATTGAGTTGGGCTCGACGCGCAGCCTGCCATCAAGGCAGCTACTAACATTCCGGTGCCAATGCGTTTTGTCAACGTGGTTTTGTTCATCCTTGCTTTGCTCCTAGCTAAACATTTCAATATTGTTGTGCAGCGGTCTTATGTCGCTGCTGACATTAGTCTCGACCACCTTCATGTTAGGCTATCGACCCATAAGTCCCAGGCCGCGCAAGTATCGCTTGAATCGCGATAGTCGTCATGAGAGAACTCCTTGCCGCGGTCACGCCCGCGCGTAGTGATTGACTGTTTAAGGCGCCGCCCGTTGGGCGAGCGGCACGGATTTACTCGGTGCTACGTCAGTTTAATTAACGCAAACCGATGACTAACAGTGGGTCTTATCGAACTTGTGGGTGGTCTCGAAATCCTTGACCTGCTGTTCAGCGGCCTCTTGCGCGATCCCATATTTCGTCTGGATCTGACCCACGAAGCACGTCGCGTTTACCGGCAATTTGGTCAAGTTCATCATCCGTGAGCTTACGCCCACGTTTGTTTGACCTTGCCGGTGAATTCCTTCCAGTTACCTTGTACTTGATTCCAGTTCATAACATTCTCCTCTTACAGTGTTTGGTGAGATTAGATTCCTCGAATCGCAGGGCCGTCCTACGCGTTACCACAACGGACGCCGACCCCAGCCCATCACGAGGCTGACAATAAGCATTGCGAGGAAGACCCAAAAAAGGATCTGCGCCATCCCGGCCAGGCTCGCAGCGATACCACCAAAGCCAAGCAGCGCGGCTATCAGTGCGAAAACCATAAAAATAACAGCATAATTCAACATAACGACACTCCTCATTACCCGAATACGGGTGGTTTCCATGGAGACTAGGTATCTCTGCCATAGTCAGAGCGTTGAAGATCCGAGCGACTTGCCACCGCCCGAACTCTGCGCGTACTTACATGCATGGCGATCACGGCGGTCAACACGACAATGAGCATCTGTATAATCATGACAGCTACTCCTGATTGCGTATGCAGGGTGTAGATTACGTTAGCCGACGAGGACTGTCGGTACGCTACCCCACATAGCAATGAAGCAGCTGGAAGCGGGTCAAAAGCCCGTCACGCAGATTGCGTTGGAATTGGGCATTCGCCGCCATCAGCTGCACAAGTGGCAGGCGCAGCTACGGTCCAAGGGAGAGGCTGGGGCGTTTCGAGGCCGCCAAGCCGTTGGCTGAATATTCCGAAGTTGAGCGTCTTTGCCGCGAATTGAAGCGCGTCAGCGAGGAGCGCGACATTTTAAAAAAAGCCGCGGCACACCGTATCGTACCCAGCATGAACGGCAGGAAGGCGCCGCAGGACGATGCGGTGGCGGAAAGCTTCTTCTCGAACCTAAAGAATGAATTGATCCACCACTGCGACTTCAAGACACGGGATGAACCGAGAGCGGCAATCTTCGATTACATCGAATTGTTCTACAACCGCAAACGCATTCACCAGTCGCTCGGCTATCGCACCCCGAGCAAGTTGAGAGAGAATGGATGCGGGGTGCTTAACTAAACTGTGCGCGAATCCCGGGATAGGTCAGCGCTCATAATGCAACGCGAGTCAAACGGTTTTTTCATTCCTTTTCCACAGGCGCAACGCCCAACTTCGGCCTCCGCAGCACTTGCCGCCGCGCGTCTCGAAAAACTCGATGCGGTCGACGCGGCGCTGGAGCCGGAGCTCTTCGGCGAACGTGCCCTGGTGCTCACCGATGCAGAGGTGAAAGTGCCGTGACCCAGGTCTACCGTGAGGTAACCGTCGAGCAGGGAGACCTTCCGGTCAAGACCAAAAGCAGGCCCTTATCCATGGTGGCCTCGGCGATACGAGCGTCGATGACCCCCTCTTGCGCCGCATGCGTTCCCGGTGGCGGTTCTCGCGTGTGGCGTCCACCGCTCAGCCCGCCCTCTGGTGGCGTGTACGAATGAAGTTGCTGCCGGCCAATGTAAATACGAAATGCGCTACGATGGCGATCCCCATCCACAAGGCCAGGCTCTCCAGAGAGGGCGGAAAATACTTCGCCAGCCGCAAGCCGAGCTCGGCGAGGCTCGTTTCCGCAAACCGTCCGGAGAAGAAATAGAAACCGCCGCTCGAGATGATCTCGCACACCGCCGCGCCAATGACCACGCTGCCCGCCAACGGGATCAACGTGGAAAGTGCGAAACGGTGGCGGCCCGCGTACCAACGGCCGGCGAGCCAGAGCGCGCCGTAGGCAGGCAGCAAAAGGCCGTAGGCGGGACTCACGCAGAAATCGCTGACGCCGAACCCGGCGATGGCGACATAATCAGTCACACCGGCTAAGGTGATCAGCACCGGAAACATCCATACCGGACGCAGATAAAATCCGACGAGGAAGAACACCGCCCACGAGGCGTCGGGCAGGTGGAGCGCCGTGGCGAAATGATGACTACGGGTGGCGACCATGCAGAGAGCCAGGGCGAGGGCGATGAAAGCGGTGTGGAGGTCGGTCTTTTCGCTCATGAGCATTTCCTCATGCGATGGAGTTTATCATCCCCGTTGTTGGCATCATAGTGTATCCAGAAAGCGGTCAAGTCTCCCATCTCCCACTTTCTCTTCCATCATCGCTTTTATGACAGATCCCGAAGCGGAAGCGTCATCACGGCGCCACTCGCAGGCGTCGAACCCGATTCTCATGCTCAGAGCTCGGCACGAAAGCCGATTAGAAAGTTCGCCCCCGCGGTTGAGAAGCCGAACACCTCCTCGTAGTCGTCGTCGAAGACGTTCTGCCCCTTGGCCGTAATCGAAAGCGATTCCATGCCGAACTGCTTCTCGATCAAACGGTAGGCGACCGCGATGTCGGCCTTGGCGAAACCGTCCAGATTGACGCGGCGACCGCCTGGATCGGCGTTGAAATCGAGGTCGATCGAGTCCCCCTTGACGGTGAGGTTGAAGCTGGCGGTCCAGCGCTCCGCGGTGTAGTCCACGGTGAAGGCCCCGGAATGCCGGGGGCGGCGCAGGAGCGGCTCGCCCTCGACGAAAAGGGTACCCCCCAATGGACCGGCATCGAGCACCTCGGTATCGAGGTAGGTATAGCTGCCGCCGAAGCCGATGCCGATCGGTGTCTCGATCCGCAATCCGACCTCGACGCCCTGGCTCTCCGCCTCTTGGATGTTGAAAAAGGCGATCGCGTTGGGATCGATCTGCGGGATGAAGCTGATGAGGTCCTCGAAATCCGAGGAGAAGTACGTCGCGGACACCTCGGCCCGGTAATCGCCGAAGGCCAGCGGCTGGTCGAAGCCGACCTCCCAGCTCTCCGATTGCTCGGGCCCGAGATCTTCGTCACCCCTCCCGATCTCCGTTCTACCGAAGTTCTCAAAGAAGGTCGGGTTCTTTATGCCGGTCCCGTAGCTCGTGCGGAGCTTAGTCTCGGTCCCCGGGAGGCGGTACGAAAGCCCGACGCGCGGGTTCACCTCGGTACCGTAGGTCGAGGCCTGGTCGAGCCGGAAGCCGGCGATCAAGGTCACCCGCTCTTGCCAATCGAGGATCACCTGCGAATAGAAGGCCCCGGCGTCGCGGGTCTCGTCAGCGCGGTCCGAGGACGTGAAACCCGGAAACTCGAAGCGGGAGTCCTGCTCGAACGACTCCGACTCGCCATAGCCCCCGAGCGTCACGGTGGGCGTGATGCCGGCCAGGGACGGCAGGAAGAAGCTCGAGTTGTAGTCGGCCGACAGGCGCTCCTGGGTCGTGTCGGTTTGGGAGGATCCGAAATCGACGCCGGCATCCAAGGGGTCGTCGAAAGCGAAATCCTCATGGTAGTACCCGAGCTGGAGCGCGTGGCGCCACCAGGGAAAGGGATCCCACACCGCGCGCGGCCCGACGACCAGCCGCTCCCGTTCCGAGAACTGGTTCGGGTCGAGCGGCGGAAAGCGATCGCCCGCGAACTCGCTCGGTGTCTCGAAGCGCGAGTCGATGTAGCGAACCGTGGTCGTGAGGTCCAGCGTCTCGATCGGGCTCACGTCGAATCGCGAGGCGACGGTCGTGTTCCCGTAGCGGTTGTTGATATCGAGGATACCGTCGGTATCGATGCGACCGACATCGATAGCGTAACCGTAGCGCTCGGTGCCGCCCGAGATCCCGCCATGCTCCTCGAAGGTCTCGAAGCTGCCGCCGGCGAACCCCAGGCGCGCGGCGAGCGGCCCGTCCCCGCGGCGGGTGAAGAGCTGCACCACGGAGGTGACCGCGTCCGATCCGTAGAGCGCGCTCTGCGGTCCGCGCACCATCTCGATGCGGTCCAGCCCATCGGTCGTGAGGTCCGAGAAGTCGAAGGCGCCGCCGGCGCTCGTTCACTTTGACGCCGTCGATCAAGACTTGATTGAAGTCCGACTCGCCGCCTCGAACGAAGAGCGAGGTCGCGCTCCCGCGGCTCCCGGTCTGTACGATGGTGACGCCCGGGATGTCGCGCAGGGCCTCGAGCGTGTCCGTGATCTGCCCGCGCTCGATGTCCTCGCTTTCCACCACGGACACCGAAGCGGGGATCTGATCGAACGGCGTCTCGAGCCGCGTGGCGGTGACGATGATCGGGTCTAGCTCCGTGGGTTGGTCCGACGCGTAAAGGGGACCACAACAAAGCGGCAGAATGACTGCCGCAACTCGGTGTAATACCATCGTTTTCTCCTCCGCGCACACCCGCGCAATAACGCTACATAGCGCAAGGCCCGCGGAGAAAGGCGGCAGGGCGGGAAAAGCGATAACGGCCCGGGCGCCGCGGCATCACCCTCCGCAATGCCATTGCAACACCTTCAGGCCGGTCTCCGGGCTCGCAAGCGGGTTCAAAAACCCCGGGAGCAGCGCCTTCCCATGCTTGATGCACAGTGACGTGATGCTGATTCCCTTACTTGCTTACCGTTGCGGGGGCAGCGCCGGGATTGCGCTCGGGCCGAAACTCGAGCGCGCACCGGCTTCCCGTTTCATCCCCTCGATCGAACGTTCTCAGGGACACCTGAAGCGTGCACAATATCGTCTAGGGATTGAGCTATTGTCAATAGTGCATCTCCTCTGGTAAAGGCCCTTGTGGCCCTTTCCACAGTGTGAACGATGCCACTACGAAGCGAGAACCAGAAGAGGCTCCGTGATGCGGTTTAGTTCAACAGGCGTTTATACGATACTGAATCCGTCGTAGCCGTTTGCTGCGTTAAGCGGTAGAGAGGAGTCCGCGTGACTTGAGCTGCTCCAGCGAGCAAAGTCGCGTTTCGTTCATGTCGATCACAATGGCTGCCATGCCCACGTTCGGACTCATACCCATATTGGAAGACACTAAGGTTTTACACAAGCGCAGTAAAACGGTTACACTTTTTAATCTTGGATTTTCATCCATGGGATAAGGTTTTCGCGTAACGCGAAGTAACAGGGAATCGTGTGCAAATCACGAGCTGTCGCGCAACTGTAAGTAACGCATAAGCTTTTGCCGGAGATGCCCACTGTTCCAACAACGGAATGGGAAGGGCGGCAAAAGAGTTACAAGCCAGGAGACCTACCTTATCCGCAACGGCGATGCTTCCGCGGTCCGAGGCTCAGTCAGGTGGAACCCCATTGTGCCCGTACGGGCGAGGTGTGTCTGCCTTCCTCTTTCCGCGGTGACATCGCGAAGTTATCGGTAGCGTTAACCTAGGAAAGGAAAGGTGCACATGCTCACACATAACCTCGGCTATCCGCGTATTGGCAGCCATAGAGAACTCAAGAAAGCCTGCGAGAGTTACTGGTCTTCCCAGATCGGCCTCAAAGAGCTCCTAGACGCTGGCCGGGCCATCCGCCGGCACAACTGGCAGCGCCAGCATGAGGCTGGCATCGATCTGATCCCCTGCAACGATTTCTCGTTTTACGACCATGTGCTGGATCTCTCGCTCATGGTCGGCGCGATCCCCGCGCGCTACCGGCCGCTGCTCGATAAGCCTGATAGTTCTGAGTTGGATTTGTACTTTGCCATGGCGCGGGGCTATCAGAAAGGCGGTCTCGATCTCATTGCCATGGAGATGACCAAGTGGTTCGACACCAATTACCATTACCTGGTCCCCGAGTTCACGAAGGATCAGACCTTTAGCTTGACCTCACGGAAGGTTCTGGATGAGTTTCAGGAGGCAAGAGCGCTCGGCATCAACGCCAAGCCCGTCATGGTCGGGCCGGTGAGTTACTTGCTCCTGGGTAAGGAGAAAGTACCGGGCTTTAATCGGCTCGACCTGCTCGACCGGCTTATGCCGGTTTACTTGCAGGTCCTGGGCGAACTTCAAGGTCTCGGCGCACAATATGTCCAAATCGACGAACCCTTCCTCGCGCTGGACTTGCAGGACGAAACGAAGCGCGCCTATGAATCGGCCTATGCCGCAATCACCCGGGCCTGTCCCGAACTCAAGTTCATCCTCGCGACTTACTTTGCCGGACTAGAGGACAACGCGGAGTTAGCTGCGAGTCTTCCCGTAACTTATTTGCACTTGGATCTCGTCCGCGCGCCCGCGCAACTGGGCCAGGTGCTGTCCCTGATCCCGCCTCAGCTTGGCCTCTCGCTGGGGGTCGTGGACGGCCGCAACGTGTGGAAGAATGATCTCGAGCGCTCCTTGGAGTTGGTCAGCAAGGCCGTAGAGAAACTGGGGAGTGAGCGCGTGGCGTTGGCGCCTTCCTGCTCACTGCTGCACGCGCCTTGTGACCTGGTGCTTGAACACGACGAGGCAGCGTTGCCTAGCGAGATCAAGGGCTGGCTGGCTTTTGCCCGGCAAAAGCTTGATGAGATCGTCACGCTGAGGGGACTGGCGCAGCCCGAAACTCACCGACAATATGCCGACAAGCTCAAGGAAAATATGCTCGACATGGAGAGCCGTCGCCAGTCGGCTTTGATCCACCGACCGGCGGTGCAACAGCGCTTTGCCGCCGTCTGTCCCGACGACCTCAAACGCCAAAGCCCCTTTGGCGTGCGTCAGGAAAAGCAATGCGCGGACCTCAATCTGCCTTTATTTCCCACGACCACCATCGGGTCTTTCCCGCAAACCGATGAAGTGAGAAGGCTCCGGCTTCGTCTCAAAAAAACCGAACTCACGCCGGAACAGTACGAGGCGGTGATCCGTACGGAAACCGAAAAGGCCATCCGCTGGCAGGAAGACGTGGGTCTGGATGTGCTGGTGCACGGTGAGTTCGAACGCAACGACATGGTGGAATACTTCGGTGAACTCTTGGATGGCTTCGCGTTCACCAGTAACGGATGGGTGCAGAGCTACGGCTCGCGCTGCGTCAAACCGCCCATCATCTACGGTGATGTGGAACGCCAAGCGCCGATGACGGTGAAATGGTCGAAATACGCGCAGTCGTTGACCGCGAAACCCATCAAAGGAATGCTCACGGGGCCGGTCACGATCCTGCAGTGGTCATTTGTGCGCGATGATCAGCCGCGTTCCAGCACGGCGAAACAAATCGCCTTGGCGATCCGCGATGAAGTGTGCGATCTCGAAAAAGCCGGGATCCGTATCATCCAGATCGATGAACCGGCCATCCGTGAGGGACTGCCTCTGCGTCAGGCCGATTGGAAAGACTATCTCAATTGGGCGGTCGAAGCGTTTCGACTGGCCTCCTCCCGAGTGGTCGACGAGACTCAAATCCATACCCATATGTGCTACTCGGAGTTCAACGACATCATTGAGTCCGTCGCCGAGATGGATGCCGACGTCATCACCATCGAAACGTCCAGGTCGCAGATGGAGTTGCTCGACGCCTTCGTAAGCTTCCGTTATCCCAATGAGATCGGCCCAGGCGTATACGACATCCACTCGCCCCGCGTTCCGACCGAGCAGGAGATGACTGCCCTCCTGCATAAAGCGCTGGCTGTACTGCCAGCCCGCAACCTCTGGGTCAACCCCGACTGCGGCTTGAAAACCCGCAAGTGGCCCGAGACCAGGGCAGCGCTCATCAATATGGTTGCCGCTGCAAAAGCGTTGCGACAGCAAGTATAGAGGGGACCATCATCGTGCAGCGAGCGCCGAGCGCGCCATCTCAAAGGCGGCATCAAGGGCCGCCAGCAGGCTGCTCGGGTCGGCCTGGCCGGTCCCGGCGAGCATGAGCGCCGTGCCGTGATCGACCGATGTTCGAATGATGGGCAAGCCGAGCGTTACGTTCACGGCGCGGCCGAAGCCTTGGTGCTTCAGGACCGGGAGCCCTTGGTCATGGTACATCGCAAGCACCGCGTCGGCGCGATTCACCGGTTCGGCGACGAAAGCGGTATCTGCGGGCAAGGGGCCCTCGACGCGGAGGCCCTCCGCACGCACGGTCTCGATCGCCGGAATGATATGATCGATCTCCTCCGTGCCGAGGTATCCGCCCTCCCCCGCATGGGGGTTTAGGCCGCAAACGGCGATCCGGGGCTGGCTCACGCCGAAACGGGCGCGGAGATCGCGAGCCAGGATCCGTAAGACGCGTACGATGCGATCCTCGGTGATGAGATCGCTGACAGCGCGAAGCGGCACGTGGGTGGTGGCGAGGGCGACGCGCAGCTCCGGCGTACACAACATCATCACCGGAAAATGGCCGCCGGTCACCGCGGCCAAATACTCCGTATGACCGGTGAAGGGGATCCCGGCATCGTTGAGGATCCCCTTGTGCACGGGCGCCGTCACCATGGCGTCGAAAGTCCCGTCCATGCACCCGCGGCAAGCCTGCGCGAGGGTCTCGACCACAGAGGGGGCGTTGCACTTATCCAATTGGCCGCTGACCGCCGGGCGGGCGAGCCGTACCGGGATAAGCTTGATCACGCCGCGCCGTGCGAGCGTGCGATCTTCGGGCGAGAACGGCTCGATATGCAACCGGAGGTTGAGCTGCGCGGCGCGTGCAGTCAGCAATTCCGGATCGGCGATGACGGTGATCGCCCCCGGATGCTCGCGTTGGGCGATGCGGACAATTAAATCCGGTCCGATCCCAGCGGGCTCGCCGGCGGTGATGACAATCCGGGGGCAAGGACGCGCGATCATTACAGCTAAATCGCCGTACTATCGATCGCTCAAGGCTTGTGAAGAAATCGTCGCGAGCAAGCCCTGGTCGCGAGACGCGCAGTAGATTTCAGCTCTCACTCGCGGAAACGATACTCGACATACGCCTCGTCACGCAGGCGGCGTAACCAGGCTTGGCCGGTTTCTTCGATCTTCCGCCGCCGGATCGCATCGCGGGCCTTACCTCGCAGCGCCTCGCGCGTATTGTCGTGGTCGCGGCGTTTCAAGACCTGAACGATGTGCCACCCGAGCTCGGTCTCGAAGGGATCGCTGATCTCGTTCAAACTTAGCAGGCCCATGACTTCGTCGAACTTCGGCGCCAGATCGCCCGGACTGACCCACCCCAAGTCGCCGCCCTTGGCCGCCGTCGCTTTGTCTTCCGAATGCGATCGGGCTAGATCATCGAAATCGTCTCCGGCTTCGATCCGTTTCTTTAGCATATGGAGGCGTTCCCGCACATCGTCGCTCGACATCAGCTCGCTAGGTTTGATCAGTATGTGCCGGGCGCGCGTTTGTTTGACGGTGAGATCTTCCCCGGCGCTCCGGACCCCCAGGAGCTTGATGATATGGTAGCCGCTGGGGCTGCCGATCACGTCGCTGACTTCGCCCTCGCGCAGCGAGGTGACGGCTTCCGAAAACGCCGTAGGCACTTCCCTGGCTTTGCGCCAACCGAGGTCGCCGCTATCGAAGGCCTGCGGGTCGCCGGAATTCTCCGCTGCCATGCGCAGGAAATCTTCGCCCGCGCGCACGCGCCGCAGGAGCTTCTCCGCCTGTTTGCGTGCCTTCTCCGCGTCCTCCGCGGACGCAGCCTTCGGTGTGGCAACCAAAATATGCGCGAGACGATATTCCATCTCGATCGTATCTTGTTGCACTTGTGTAGCGAGATAGTTGTCTATTTCGCGGTCCGAGACATTTACCAGGTTCGACACCTCGCGCTGGCGCAAGCGGCTGATGATGATCTCATCTCGGACGTCCTCCCGAAATTGCGCAAAGTCATAACCGCCGTGCTCCACCGCTTCGCGAAAGCGCGCCAGCGGCATGCCGTTTTCCGAAGCGATATTGCTCACGGCACGGTTCAGGGTATCGTCGTCCACCTTTAAGCCGGTTTGCGCGGCAAGCTGCAACTGAATCTTCATGACGATGAGACGCTCCAGCACCTGACGGCGCAGGGCGGCGTCGGGCGGCGGATCGCCGCGTTGTTGTTGCAATTCTGCTTTCACGCGTTCGAACATACGGTTGATCTCGCTCGCCATGACAACGTCGTCATTGACCACGGCGATGATCGCATCGAGCGGTTCGGCGGTGGCTGCCGCGCAACTGCTGCAAGCCAGGAGAAGGGCGGCGAAGCAGCCCTGTCTTAAGCGTTGCAGGAGCGGGTTTAAGTTTTCGCTCGTGGTATTGTACATGGGTGTCTATAATACTATTCAATAACCCCGGCGCGCGGCGCTAAAATTCGTTCTCGTACCCGGGAATGCTCCGTTTTAGATAACTGGTGGTGCTGCGCCCAAAGCCGGCCAGCCCCTTGAGCTCGATCTGAACGAAAAACGCGTTGTCGAACTCCCCCGTGTCGCTGCTCAGGAACCGCCGCGCCACCGTACGGACACCCCAGCAGCAACTGTTGTACTCAAACCCTGCGGCGACCTCGAGGGTCTCCTCGGTATCCAAGGAATAGGTCCACTTACCGATGACGCTCCAATTCGGGTCCAACGGCCAACGAAACGCCAGATCGGTCTGCTCGATGAGGGTATCGCCGAGACCGCGTATATCGCGGTTGATGCGATAATCGGCGTTCACGATGGTGTCCGGATCGGGGTCATAGCGCAACCCGATGGAACCTGTTTCGACAGTCGCGTCGCTGGGGTTGAAGAACAGATCCCCCCGCGCACTGAGACCATTGGGCAGCCGGGTCGTGAGCTCCGCGAGGAAATTCGAAAACGCAACGGTGTCCGCCCCCTCGGTGGGCAAGGTGACACGGCGATCCTCGAAATAAAAGATCTGACCCATGCTCGCGCGCAGATGTTCCCAGCCGGTATCGCGATTTATGATCCTGGAAGTGACCGCGACCGCCGTCTGGTTTGCGTCGCCGAGACGGTCGGGGCCGCTGAACCGGTTCTCGCGAAACAGTTGCCCAAAGGAAATGTCGTATTGTCCGGTATCAAAAACAGGCAGATCATCCTGATCCTGCTCGGGGACGTAAAGATAGAAGATCCGCGGTTCAAAGGTTTGCACGGCCGGCAGCCCCGCGAAATCGAGGTCGCGTTCGAATACGAGCCCGCCGTCCAGGCTCACGATCGGCAGGGTCCGGCTCGGGCGATTATCCGCCTCGGCGCTGTTTCCGAGGTAATACTGGGTATGCTCGAGGCTCACTCGAGGCACGAAAAATCCCCCCGCGCCGTGCACCGGGTAGCTGATGACCGGTTTGAGGTCGATACGGCCGCCGATGATCCCTTCGTCTTTGTCAAAATAGGTGGCTTCCCCGAAAAATTCGAGGTTGATTTCCCGGTCGCCCGCGGGCAGGCGGGTGAAAAAGCGAATCTGCGGCAGCCGGTCGTAAGGCCGGTTCTCGACCGGAATGGTAGTATCGACGGTTTGAAACCCCTGCAAACGGCCGAGTATATGGAAGTAATCGCCGTGGTAACTGATGTCGGCGCGCTGTGGAAGATAGCGCGTGCTGCTGAGCGCAAGATTGCTTCCGAAGTCTTCGAAGTATTCCGAATCGGACACCCGGTTGTAGGTCAGAAAGGCGTGACCGCGCCGGCGCGCAAAATCTTGCTCATGGGTTAATGCAACCAGCGACCGGCTCTCGTCCTCGAACTCCGCGTCCGAGGGTAAATATTCGGCATCAAGCTCTCCCCCGCCGCTTTGCAGGAGGTAACGGTATTGGCCCCCGAGCATCACGCCGCGGTTGGAAAGTATCCGCGGTTGGAAGGTTGCATCGCGTTGGGGCGCGATGTTCCAATAGTAGGGAGTGGTTAGGTCGAACCCGCTTTCCGAAGTGCTTCCCACCGTCGGCGGTAAGAAACCCGTTTTGCGCTTGTCGCTGATCGGGAAGGTGATATACGGCAGATAGAATACCGGTGTCTCCCGCACCCGCAGCACCACGTGCTCAGCCTCGCCCCATTCCTCGTTATGATCCAGTTTCATGCGCTTAGCCGCGAGCTGCCAGTCCGGTGTCTTGCCGCCACAGGTGGTGTAATCGACGTCCTTAAGCTCTGTGACATTCTCCCGCGTGTCGAGGTCGGCGACGCGCGCGCCTCCGCGCCCGCGCCGTTGCAGCAATCGATACTGGCCATATTCAAGATGGGCGCGGTCGTTGGCGAGATCGAGGCGGCCGTATTTCCCCGACCAAAACAAAGCCGGATCCCACAGGAGCAGACGACCTTCGGCCTCAATGACGGCCTGACCGCGCTCGTAAGTGAGGAGATCCGCAACCACCGCTTGTTGCTCGCGGACCAAGGAGACACCGCCCACGAATGTCAACACATTCTCCTCCAGAACCTCCACCCGGTCAGCCATCACCTCAATCGACCCCAATTTATATGCCGCCGGATTATGGGGAGGACGGTCCGGAATCTTCGGATCGGCCTTGCAAAGCGCATAGCGTGGATCTTCAAGCTCCGCCGCGCCGACCGCCACCGGCGATGCAGCAGCGCATACTACGATCAAGACAGCCAGTAGCGCTGACCTTTTGAGCGCAGGTATTCGAGCGAGCGCGTGCAAACCCATCTTAGGACAACCGACGGCGTGTGGTGGTACGATAACTACAAAAGCGGGGCGGATCGCGGTGCCAGCCCGCGAATATTCGGCGTTATACGGGTGGGCGCGGAAGGCCACACAGGGGTCGCGGGCGGTAGACATCGGGAGTTCATGGTAAAGAGCGAGGAGGTGTTATGGCAAGTGATCCCACGGCGAAGTGGATCCTCGATCACGCGCTGGATGCGCTCTTGGTGCGCCTATGAAGTTGGTGACCTTTACCCACATGGGGGAGACGCGCATCGGCGTCGCCTCCGGCAACTACGTCTATGCAATCGGGTCGATCCCCGGCTATCCGCGCGAGATGACGGAGTTGCTCGCGGCTGGGCAAGCGTTATTGGGCGATCTCGCCAGCCGCATCGAGCGTCATTGCGAACGCATCGCGCTCGCGGACATCCATCTCGAAGCGCCACTGCTCCGGCCCCCCAAGTTTCTGGCGATCGGCTTGAATTATGCTGACCACATCGCCGAAAAGGGCGGGTCGCGGCCAGCGTTTCCGACCATTTTCAATAAACAGTCGACCTGCGCGAACGGCCCCTACGACCCAATCCATAAACCCGGGGTCTCGGAGCAAGTGGACTACGAAGGCGAGCTAGGATTCGTGATCAAGTGCCGTTGCCGGCACGTGCCCGCGGCCCGGGCGCCGGAAGTGATTGCCGGTTATCTGATCGTGAACGATGTGTCGGTGCGCGATTGGCAAGCGCGCTCGCCGACGCTGACGCTCGGGAAGTCGTTCGACACGCATGGGCCCATCGGTCCGTGGATCGTGACCCCCGATGAGATCGGCGATCCTCACGCGCTTGATGTCCGCACTTATGTCAACGGGGAACCGCGGCAAGCGTTCAACACGCGCGACATGATCTGGAACTGCTACCGCTTGGTCGAGCTGCTATCGACGGTTTTCACCTTGGAGCCCGGCGATGTCATATCCACGGGCACCGGGCGCGGCGTGGGGATGCGTCGCGACCCGCCCTCGTTCCTGCGGCCGGGCGATGTCGTACGCATCGAGATCGACGCCATCGGCGCTATCGAGAACCGCGTGATCGAAGAGCCCGCGGCGCCGCCTTGAACGGCGTGCGAGGGATCCATGCCCGCGGACGAAACTATGTGACTATGGGTGGTTGCCGCCCGCCAAGGCTTGCAAAAGCTTTTGGTGAAGCCCGCCGAAGCCGCCATTGCTCATTATAAGCACCTGATCGGTCGGTTGGGCAAGCGCAAGGATCCTGGCCACGATGGCGTCGAGATCCTGGAGAAGAATGCGTTTACTCCCGAGGCTACGCGTCTGCCCGGCTAGATCCCAGCCGAGGTTGGGTGGACAATAAAAAAGCGCGAAATCCGCCTCGCTGAACGCATCTGCGAGGGACGCAGCATGGGCACCCAGACGCATGGAATTGGAACGCGGCTCAAACACCGCAATGATCCGCGACGATCCGACGCGCTGGCGCAAGGCCGAAACAGTGGCGCGGATCTCCGTGGGATGATGCGCGAAATCGTCGTACACCGACACACCGTGGAGGACCGCAAGCTGTTCCAGCCGGCGTTTGACACCGGCAAAGCTCGACAAGGCGCGGATAGCCACATCGGGCGCCACGCCCGCATGCCGCGCGGCGGCCAAAGCGGCGAGCGCGTTGAGCGCATTATGCTGTCCGAGCAGCCCCCAGATGACCCGCCCGAACGGATGGCCTTCGATCATGACATCGAATGCGCTGAAATCCGCGGCCACGTCTCGAAAACCCCATTGCGGTACCCCATCCCCTCCGAAGGTCTCTACGGGCGTCCAGCACCCCATTGTCAGCACCTCGTCGACCACCGTGTCCGGGGCCGGCCGGATGAGCAACCCTTGACCGGGTATGATGCGGATCAGGTGGTGAAACTGGCGCTTGATTGCGTCCAGATCGGGGAAGATATCTGCATGGTCAAATTCGATATTGGTGATCACCAAGGTGCGCGGACGGTAGTGGATGAACTTGGACCGCTTATCAAAAAACGCCGTGTCGTATTCATCCGCCTCCACCACGAAGCAGCGGCCGCTGCCGAGCCGGGCGGTCACATTGAAATTCAAGGGGACCCCACCGATGAGAAACCCCGGCGCATGACCCGCGTCCTCCAAGATCCAGGTCAGCATGCTGGCGGTCGTGGTTTTGCCGTGGGTGCCGGACACAGCGAGCACCCAGCGATCCTGCAGCACCTGCTCGGCTAGCCATTGCGGCCCCGATCGATAAGCCAAGCCTTCATTAAGCAGGTATTCGATGCAAGCATTACCGCGGGAGAGTGCGTTGCCGACGACCACCAGATCGGGCGCGGGATCCAGGCTCGAGGCACGATATCCGTCCGTTAGCTTGACACCGCTTTGCTCAAGCTGAGTGCTCATTGGCGGGTAAACGCCCTGATCCGAGCCTGCGACTTCGTGCCCGAGCTCGCGCGCAATGCGGGCGATCCCGCCCATGAAGGTGCCGCACGCGCCGAGAATATGAATTTTCACGCAGTGGACGCCCGAAAGTATCGCCGGCCGCTCCGGGATGAGTACCTGGACATCCTAAAAAGCGTGATAACGACGCGAGACATCGGCACGTGTGGGCCTGAGGGGTATTTTAGTTGCAGCGTCTATCATAAACTGCACGGTGCGCGCAGGCTATGTCAGCACCGGGTGTGACAGAGGGTGGATAAAGCCGCGTCGAAGAGAACTATAACTCCGCGGTTTTCGCGGGCGCTTTTCAGGTGGCCTCGCGATTTACGCTACGATATGACGAGGAGGACAACACATGTATAACACAACTCCGCTAAGAATTGCCGTCTTTACCTTCGCGTTGACACTCGCAATTTCAGGCTGCGAGTCAGAGAAACCCGCCGTGACGGAAGCGCCGAAGCCTGCCGTCGCGCCCTCCGCGCCCGTGCCAGCCGCATCCCGGCCGCTGTTCGAGCGCTTGGGCGGGCAAGAGGGGCTCACGGCCATCGTCAACGGACTCATGTCTAATATAGGCGCGGACCCGCGGACCAGGCTTTACTTCACGAACATCGATCTTCGCCGCTTCCAGACCAAGATGGTGGAATACCTGTGCGAGCAGACCGGGGGCCCCTGCAAGTATACCGGCGGGGAGATGAAGGCCAGGCATGCCCCGCACCAGATCGGCGATGCCGAATTCGACGCCTTCATGGAAGACCTGACAAAGAGTCTCGATAATAAACAGGTCGCGCCGTCCGATAAGGATGAGCTCTTGGGGATCCTCGGCAAGCTGAGACCGGATGTGGTGGCCACGTACGGCGGCGGGCGCTAAGGACGCTCTGCAGAAGTGTCGCGAGCAAGCCGAGATGCGCGGAGCGAGTCGCGAGACATATCAAGTAGATAGGCGAGCAACGCGCCGAGTACGCGACAAAACAGATGGGCTGCGCGGTAACAATCACAACGCTTGGCGCTCATCCTCGGTAAAGAGCCGCAGGCGGTAAAGACGCCAGGGGCCGGCATCCGCCCGCCGGCACATCCCGAAACGGAAGGGAGGGAGCATCCCTGGCAGCGTGTAACGCAGATCGGTGAACCATACGCAGCACGCCGCCCCGCCGCGGTCAACACGGTACACTGCGGGAAAACGCGCGAACTCGCGAAAACCGGCGAAGCCGTCCTGCAACCAGACCTCGCGCGCGAGCGGCGCCGTGCGGGGATCGGCGCCGAAGCGCGGGTAGCGCGTCCAGCGCGCGGCATCAGGCGCTACATAGGCGGCCGCCGTGGATGGAAATAGCCACGCGCCGGGGGACGCGAGCCCGTCCGGCCCGGCGAGCCGAAGATGGGTTTCGTAAACATCGAGCTCTCGTGAGACGATGATTTTCCAGTTGAACGGCGAGAACGGCTGCGCGATGGCGTGAACCCCGGCCTCGCCGAGCGCCCGGCCGCGGACATAGGCGTGTCCGATGGCGAGCGCTTGTGTGTGGAGGAAATACTGCAAACCGAGATAACTCCCGAGCACGCCTAACGCCAAGATCGCCGCGCGCCGGGCGTTCCATTTGAAAGAGACCACTAGCCCGATCAGGAGCATCCCGGAAAAAACGGGATCGATGACATAGGTGATCGGCAGGGTCACTCGGTTTTGCGAAAACGGCGCCCAGATCTGCGTGCCGTAGGCCGTAATCAAATCGCCCCCGATATGCGCGCTGATCCCGAGCACGCATAGCGGATAAAAAGCTTGCCATCCGTGCGCGCCGCCTAGCAGATACGGGCACGCCGCGGCCACCAGACCCGCCCACAGGGGCATCAGCACCAGAGAATGCGTCAGCCCTTGGTGTAGATTGAGATAGACCAGCGGAGCGGCCCAAAAAACCAGATAATCGATGTCGGGAAACGCCGCCGCGATAAAACCCGCCGACACCCGTTGGCGCACGGGCACGCTGACAAATCGTGCCGCGCCGATGGCCTGGACCAGCAGAGCACCGCTCAGGCCATGGGTGAAGGTATCCAACCAAGAGATCTAGTTCGGCGGTTCGAGGCCACTACCGGGCACTGCCGCGCTTGGCCCCACCGTCGCGTGGGCGAAGCGTTCCGCGATGCCGAGCAAGCGCTCGAGAAACGCCTCCGTCGCGCCCGATCCCGGTGAATCGTCCCACATCCAGTAGCAGAACGTCGTGAGGTAAATGCCGGTCGTCGCCACCTCCTCGAACGCTCGTTGCACATAGGCGGCGTCACGATGCGCCGCCTCGCGGAACCACTGCACGGTGCGGCTCACGCGCATGATCCCCGGGATTTGAATATGCAAGTGGCCCGGTTCGAACTTGCCGGAGATCATCTGCCGGGTTATGCGCCGGTGCGGCGCCAAGGCGTTGAGCCAGGTCATAATGACCTGCCGAAAACGCTGCCGGGTCGTCAGGCTTAAAAAGCCGGGCGCCGTGGCGGCGTGCAGCATCGCGGCGTCCGCACGGTCGAACCAGGCCTCGACGATATCCTCCTTTTCGCGGAAATAAACGCGCAGCTCATCGAGCGTGATCCCCGCGGCCTCGGCCACCTCATGCAGGCGCACCACTTCCCACGAGCGCGGCTCGGCTAAAGCAAGGGCGGCATCAACGATCCGCTGTCTAAGATCCTGTTCGTGCTCCAACTGCGTGCGTTAAGGGTGACGATGGTACCTATGCTCAAGTATAGCGTTTAATTCTGAATACCCGCCGTTTACGGCGGGCACGCTCTTTAGTCGACTGCCCGTGGCGGCGGAACGTAAAGCGCTTGCCGGCACTACCGCGAAGGCGGAAACTATGAACAACTGCTGTAGTTCCAACATCGTTCTGCGCTTCAAATGCTTAGTTCGGCCCTAACAAGAAAACGCGCCTGAGGGCGGAGGGGAAAAAAATGGGCGAACGGAAAATCGTCACCATCCACTCTTATCGCGGCGGGACGGGGAAATCCAACATGACCGCTAACATCGCCGTTTGTGCGCAGGCAGCGGGCAAACGGGTCGCGGTGCTCGATACGGATCTGCAATCGCCCGGGATCCACATCCTCTTCAACTTCGATCAAGAGCGGATCAAACTGACCTTATACGACTTCTTGCGGGGCAAGTGCACCATTGCCCAAGTCGCTTACGACGTCTCCGAGCGTGGCAGTCCCGAAACCCCAGGGAAATGCTGGTTGGTACCGGCATCGTTGAATGCTCAGGCCATTACACAGCTCCTCGATGAAGGCTACGATATCAACCGGCTGAGCGACAACTTTGATGAATTGCTGGACGCATTCGACCTCGATTACTTGTTCATCGACACCCACCCGGGGCTGAATAAGGAAAGCATGCTCGCCGCCACGCTTTCGGACGTCCTGATCATCCTGATCCGGCCCGATCAGCAAGACTACTACGGCACGGCCGTGTTGACCGAAATCGCGGCCAAGCTCGAGGTCCCAAAGGTTTACCTCATTGCCAATAAGGTGTACGCACGACTCGATCCGGCCGAGCTACGGGCGCGCCTGCAAGAGGTCTTTGGCTGTGAGGTCCTGGGGTTGATCCCTTTGAGCGAAGACTTTGCTGAGCTAGCGAGCGAAGGCCTGTTCGTCCATCGCTATCCCGGGCGCCCAATCAGCCTCAGCATCCAGGACATTACCCAGCGCATACTGAACACATGAATCCCGGCCGCCCGATGTCAACCGAGGCGTCATTCCCCGGTCGCTGATAATGGCCACCGATCAAGACCATGTCGCGCAGCTCATGGCGCAGCGCGAAGAGATCGAGGCGCCCTGCAATCCTTCACACTACCGTGTTCTAAAGCGCATTGCATCCAACCCGGACAACCATCTGGCGATCGGCTTTGGTGCCGGAAGTGCACCTGGTCTGGCCGGCAACCTCGCCCTCGCGGGTCTGCTGACTGAGCTCGGGCTGCGACCGTTTATCAAGGAGATCTGGGGCGTCTCGGTGGGTGCCATCGTTGGTGGAGGCTGGAGCACCGGGCTATCCGTCGACCATATGCTGTCGCTCGTCGACGAGCTCGATCGCAAGGGTGCCGTGGATTTTGCTCGTTGGGAAGTCCTGGGGGCGGGACTGGCGCGTTTGCTTCGTTTCAAGCAATTACCCGACGGTCTGGTGCGCGGGCACCGCTTTCGCCAGGCGATAGAACGCGGGCTTCCGGTCCAGCGCTTCGAAGAGTGTGAAATACCCTTTCGTGCGATCGCCTGCACCGATGATGGGCACGCTCAAAAGATCATCTTCCGCCAGGGGCTGTTATTGAATGCCATCACGGCATCGATATGTATCCCGGGCATTGTGTTGCCGATCCTTGACTGGAACGGTCGAGCGTACGGTTATTTCGATGGTGCCGTGGTCGAAAAGACGCCCCTGGCTTCGATCATCGAAGAGCACCATCGCGAGGGGCGCAAGAGCCAACTGGTGGTGATCTGCACCCATTTCAGCGACTCGGGCCGCATCAAGAAACCGGTGGGGTTTATTCAGCGCATGTTAAACGCCATGCACCACTTACAAGATGAGGCTTGGGAATACCAGGCGCTGAAGGCGCGCGAGGCGCCCAATTGCAAGTTTCTGGTCCTGAACCCGCACATGAAAGAAGGTACGGCCTTCGATTTTTCTGTGGTACGCTTCAATTATCTTTGGGCGAGAAAGATGTTCAAAGAACAATTATCCAACGCCAAGCTCGCCGTCCGTTTCGAGGCGCGGTAATGCGCTGGTTGCTCGACAGCAGCAGAGATGTCATGGGCGCCCTGCCCAGTGCGTACGATCCGATTCTCGTCATCGCCTCGGTGGCAATCGCTTGTCTGGCGGGCTATGCCGCTTTGAGCATTGCGGGTCGTATGGTTGCCACCGAACGGACGAGTGCAAAGATCTGGTGGCTCATCGGTGGAGTATGCACGATGGCCGCCGGGGGTTGGACCATGCATTTCGTCGGCATGCTCGCTTTTAAACTCCCGATCCCGGTCCAATATGATTCCCTGTTCACTGTCTTGTCCATGGCCCCCGTCATCCTGTTTGGCAGCGGCATCATGTCGTTTGTCAGTCGGCCATTTTTTGCCAAAGGACCACTGATTTTCAGTGCTATGCTCATGGGTGCCGGGATGGGCGGGACGCACGTCATCGGCATGGCGGCGATGCGGATGAAAGCCATCATGCTTTTCGATCCGGTCATCCTGACCCTTTCCATCATAGTCGGCGTGGTATTGTCCATCGCCGCGCTCTATGCGAATCTTCTGGCGCGGACCAAAGGCGCCGCGTCCTTATTTAACTGGCCTAAGCTCAGCGCGGCGTTGCTCATGGGTTTTGCCATTTCCGGTATGCATTATACCGGCATGGCGGCGACGTATTTTTTTCCCGGAAATGGGGTTGATGCCGTCGGCACGGTGTTGGATCCGGTATCGTTGGGCTGGTGGGCCGGGATGATTTCGGTCTTTATCACAGGACTGGCAATCCTCATGACCCTGGTCGACAGCCGCCTAGAGGAGGCCGCCCGTTCGGAACGTCTGAGCCGCTCGCGACTCCTCGAAGCCATCGAGAGCATGTCCGATGGCTTCGCGCTGTACGATACCGATGACCGGTTGGTCGTGTGTAACAGCCCGTTTCGTCAACGCATGTTTCCGGCGAGGCGCGAGGTGCGCAGTCTGCAAGGTATGTCGTTCGCCGACATCACCCGTGGCGCCGCCACGGCGGGTTTGATTCGCGAGGCAACAGGCCGGATAGATGATTGGGTGGCAGAACGATTGGCTCAACATCGTGACCCGCAGGGGCCACAAGTGCAGCAGTGGACCGACGGCCGCTGGATACAGTTCAATGAACGCCGCAACGAGGGCCTCGGTACCGTAACGGTATATACGGATATCAGCGAACTAAAGCAGAAAGAGATGGAACTGGAACGTGCCGCGGTAGAAGCCGAGCAAGCGCGTGGCGCGGCCGAGGAGGCCAATCGCACCAAGAGCGCGTTCTTGGCGAACATGTCCCATGAGCTGCGCACTCCACTCAACGCCATCATCGGCTACAGCGAGATGCTCCAGGAGGAGGCCCAAGACCTCGGCCAGGATAATTTCGTGCCCGATCTCAACAAGATCCAGGGTGCCGGCAAGCACCTCTTGACCCTGATCAACGATATTTTGGACCTCTCGAAGATCGAGGCCGGGAAGATGGAGTTGCACTTCGAGAACGTGGATCTCGCGACCATAGTGCAGGAGGTCGTGAGCATGATCACGCCGCTCATCGAGAAGAACGACAACGTGTTGGCAGTTCGCTGCGAGGGTGATCTCGGCAGCATGCGGGCGGACCTGACCAAACTGCGCCAGGTCTTGTTCAACCTACTGAGCAACGCCAGTAAGTTCACCACCCACGGCACCGTGACGCTCGGAGCCAACCGCGAGCAGGTCGATGGGGCCGATTGGATACGGTTTTTGGTCACGGATACCGGCATCGGGATGACGCCCGAGCAGATGGGGAGACTCTTCCAGGCCTTCTCGCAAGCCGATGCTTCCACCTCGCAGAAGTATGGTGGGACGGGGCTTGGGCTCCTCATCAGTCGCCGGTTCTGCCAGATGATGGGGGGCGATGTGACGGTCGACAGCGCGCGGGGCGTTGGGTCCACCTTCACGGTCCGACTGCCGATCGATGGCGTGGCGCCGAAAATCGCACCGATGCCTCAGGCGGAACGGGGGTGGGCCGGTGGTTTGGCTCACCCCAAGAGGCGGCCGAGCGTATTGGTCATCGATGACGACGCTGTGGCGCAGGAACTAATGCGCCGCTTTCTGGACAAGCAGGGGCTTCCTATGGTGGGGGCGCAGAGTGGGGAGGAAGGAATACGGCTCGCCAAGGAGTTGCGGCCGGCGGTGATCATGCTCGATGTCTTGATGCCGGGAATGGATGGTTGGGCGGTATTGGCGGCATTGAAGGCGGACCCCGAGCTGGCCTCCATCCCGGTGATCATGGCGACAATCCTCGACGAGCAAAATATGGGTTTTGCCTTGGGGGCGACGGACTTCGTGACCAAGCCGATCGACCGGGCGTATCTCGCCCAGTTACTACAGAAGTACCGCTGCGCCCGTCTACCCTGTCCGGTGCTGGTGGTCGAGGACCATGCGGATCTGCGGGCGCTGATGCGGCGTATGCTGGAGCAAGAGGGCTGGGTGGTCGCGGAGGCCAAAAACGGGCGCGTGGCGCTTGATCGGATTGCCGAGAACCGACCCGAGCTCATCGTGCTCGATCTCATGATGCCGGAGATGGATGGCTTCAACTTTCTCGAGGCTCTGCGCCAGCATGAGGACTGGCGCGCGATCCCGATCGTGGTCGTCACGGCCAAGGATCTCACCGCGGAGGATCATCAGCGGCTCAATGGCTATGTACAATGCTTCATCCATAAAGGGGCGTATGGGCGCGAAGAGCTGCTGCAAGAACTTGGCGATCGGATCGCGGCGTGCTTGGGCAAGGTCGCATAGGAGAAATGCAATGGCGAAGATCTTATTGGTGGAAGACAGCGAGATGAACCGAGACATGCTCGGGCGCCGCTTGCTGCGCCGGGGTTATGAGGTGCTCATCGCGGTCGATGGGGCCGAGGGCGTGGCGAAGGCCCAGGCCGATCCCCCTGATCTGATCTTGATGGACATGAGCCTGCCGGTCATGGACGGCTGGGAGGCCACCCGGCGCCTGAAGGCAGCGCCCGAGACCCAAGCGATCCCCATCATCGCCTTAACTGCCCATGCGATGGCGGGGGACCGCGAGCAGGCGATCGAGGCAGGCTCCGATGACTACGACACGAAACCGATCGAGCTCGATAGGCTGCTCGGGAAAATTGAAGCTCTGTTGAACCAGGGCGCAGGGGGGTCCCATGACGGTCAATGACATGCCCGAGCCGGAGAGCGCGGCAAAGGCGGGTCGAGAGGCTGGCGCTGCGATCCCGGAGCCACAGGCTGCTTCTCATCTGCGCCATGAGTTGCGCACCCCCATCAACCACATCATCGGCTACAGTGAATTGCTGTTGGAGGAGGCCCGAGACAGTGCGTTACAACCCTTCTCCGGCGACTTTCAAAAGATCCACACAGCGGCGAAGACCCTACTCGGGATCCTAAACACCCTCGTCGATTCCCCAACGCCAACCACCGGCTCTCCTGTAACGGCCCCACAGCCGGCAGGCGATCCAACCCAGCTTCGTGAGGAAGACTCCGGCACTACCGTGACAGCCGAGCGTGAAGCAAGCGCGCCCTTATCCGGCCACCTCCTGGTCGTGGACGACAACGAGACCAACCGCGACATGCTGTCCAAGCGCTTGCGGCATCAAGGTTATCGGGTAAGCATGGCAGAGGATGGCCGGCGAGCGTTGCTAGCGGTCCGGGACCAGTTGGTCGATCTGGTGCTGCTCGATGTGCTCATGCCGGAGATGGATGGCTACGAGACCCTGAAACAGATTAAGGCCGACCCGCGCCTGCGCGACATCCCCGTCATCATGATCTCGGCGATCAATGAGATCCAGAGCGTCGTGCGCTGCATCGAGCACGGCGCGGAAGATTACCTCCCCAAGCCCTTCAATCCGGTACTGCTGCGTGCCCGCATCGGGGCCTGTCTCGAGAAGAAACGGCTGCGTGATCAGGAAGTGCTCTATCTCCAGGACGTGTCCCGCGTCACCGCCGCCGCAGCCGCCGTCGAGTCGGGTCAGTTCATGGCCGACACGATAGCCGAGGTGGGCAAGCGCCCAGACGAGCTCGGGAAACTCGCCCGCGTCTTCCAACGGATGGCGCAGGAAGTCGCGGCCCGTGAGCAACGCTTCAAGCAACAGATCGAGACCCTCCGCATCGAGATCGATGAGACCAAGAAGGCGCGCCAAGTCGCGGATCTCACCGAGACCGATTTCTTCCAGAAGTTGCAGGCGCAGGCCCGAAACCGCCTGCGTTCAAAAAAATAACCTTCGTTCGCTAAACGGGAGGTGACGGAAGCTTGCTTACCGGCTGGCAACCGCGCCGAGGCGCGACTACACTGCTTGCATATGAGCACGGGATTCATCTACGAACCGGCCTACCTTGAGCACGACACCGGTCACGGACATCCCGAGTGCCGCCGGCGGCTCGAGGTGAGCCTGGCGCATCTGGCCGCGCAGCCGTGGTTCGAACGCACCAAACGCATCGCGGCGCGGCCGGCCGACATCGCGTGCATCGAAGCCATCCACGACCACGGCTATATTGAACGCGCACGGGAAGCCTGCGCGGGCGGGGAGCGGTACTTGGATTCCCCCGATGTTGCGATCTCGTCGCGGTCTTTCGATGCGGCTCTGCTCGCGGCGGGCGCGGGACTTGAAATGGCCGATCGGCTCCTCGGCGGGGAGATTGATAACGGTTTCGCCATGCTCCGGCCGCCGGGTCACCACGCCGAGCACGCTATGGCGCTCGGGTTCTGTCTCTTCAACAACGTTGCAATCCTGGCGCGTTATCTCCAGAAGCGCTACGGGATCGATAAGGTGTTGATTCTCGATTGGGATGTGCACCACGGCAACGGCACCCAGCACAGCTTTTACTCGGATCCTTCTGTGCTCTACGTGAGCCTGCATCAATACCCGTTCTATCCGGGCACCGGAGCCTGGGCAGAGACCGGGAGCGGTGCGGGCGCCGGGATGACTTTAAACTGTCCGATGGCGGCCGGCGCCACCGATGGCGACTACCACGCGGCGTTCAGGGAACACATTCTGCCCAAGATCAACGCCTTTAAACCGGAATTTATCTTGATCTCGGCCGGCTTCGATGCGCACCGCGACGACCCGCTCGCGGAGGTTTGCCTCACCACGGAGTGCTTCCGCTGGATGAGTCAACGCATGCTGGAAGCCGCTGACCAACATGCCGGGGGCCGGCTCATTGCGCTGCTCGAAGGCGGATACAACCTGCGGGCGCTGCCGCTCTGCATCGCCGAACATCTCAAGGTCCTCGCCGGTGTCCAGCCATCTCCGGCCTAAGTGCGGAGGCTATCAATGAACGAGCTTACTCGACGGCGCTGCAAACCCTGCGAAGGCGGTCTGCCAGCCTTGACCGCCTCCGAGGCCCGGGATCTCATAAACTATGTGCCGGGATGGGATCTTGCTAAAGATGCCAAGTCGATTTCGAAAACCTATCGATTCAAGGATTACCACGAAACGATGGCCTTCGCCAATGCCGTCGCCGCGATCGCCCATGAGGAGGATCACCATCCGCTGATGGAGATCGGTTACCGAACCTGCGCGGTTCGCTATACGACGCACGCGATCGATGGCCTTTCGGAGAACGATTTTATCTGCGCCGCCAAGGCCGATGCCCTCCTGACGCCGACGGATACCGCTTGACACCGGATCGCCTGTGAGAGCTTGTGAATAAATCGACGGCGCCGCGTATGCGCGGGGATTTGCCTCGACGACGGCCTGCACCGGCTTAAACTTCTTCGCCCTTTCGCCTGAAAAACCAAAAAGCCGCACCGGCAATTAGCACAAAGACTGCGCTAATAGTCGCCCAAATGCCTAGCCCGGACCAGTCGCTTGCAGCCCCACCCGCCACCTGAAACGGAAACCGCAACACGTGCTTCTTGCCGCCCGGTGCCTCGATGCTCACGACTTCCACGAAGTATCCCGGTGCTTTAAACGTGTGGTCGATTTCGACGATCCCCGAGGAATAGGCCTTTGAGGGTAAACGTTGTAGAACCAGCGCCGTGCCGTCGCTGGAACCGTCGAGCGCCGCCGGCCACGACTCGACCTCGAGCAGCCGGGCCTCGGTTGGCATCGCGCGTAACTCTGCGTCGACATAATCGATCGTCAGAACGGTTGGTGCGGCGAGGGGAATATCCTCGCAGAACCTAATACTACCGGTCGCGGCTTGGTAAGCGTTGAAGTTGACATCGTATTCGCCGATTTTGCGCATGCATTTCTCGCTCGTCTCACTCTGCGCAACCGCAGTATGACTGACCACTAGGAACACCGCCACAACCGCTATCCGCCCACACATATGCGCCTTCATAACTTGCCTCCTGTTATAGTTGTAAAGATTTGCCCTGTCGTCCCGTCACTAAGGCTAGACTACGCGAGGTCAACACTCAATCCCGGGGACTCGCGTTGCGCGCATTCTATCCAACGATGATTTGTGATCATGCCGTGACTTGACGTACAAAGCATCATGACCGAGAAATGCTATCAGATTTTGTTCCTGTGCAGCGGAAATTCCGCCCGCAGCATCCTCGCCGAGGCAATTTTAAACCGGATCGGCCGCGGCCGGTTCCGGGCCTTCAGCGCCGGCAGTCATCCCAAGGGCTACGTCCACCCGCTCGCCCTCGATCTGCTGCAGGGTTTGAATTTTCCAACCGCGAGACTGCGCAGCAAGTCCTGGGACGAGTTTAGCGGTCCTGGCGCGCCGTCCTTCGACCTGGTCCTGACCGTCTGTGATAACGCGGCCGCCGAGACCTGCCCAATCTGGCCCGGCCAGCCCATGAGCGTTCACTGGAGCCTTCCGGACCCGGCCGCGGTCGACGGCGATCGGATGGCAGCCTTCCGAAGGGCTTTTGACACGCTGGAAAATCGCATCGCCATGCTCGTGAATCTGCCCATGGCCACCCTGGACCGCTTAGAGATCAACGCGCGGCTCGCAAAGATTGGCCGCGCGCAACACCCCTGGCTCTCCCGTAAACCGATTCCGCCCGCGGAACGCCTAATCGCCGCGCTCGACGTTCCGGGCGCATCCGAAGCCAAGGCGTTGGTGGAATCGCTGGGGGACGCCGTGGTGTTTTACAAGCTCGGTCTGGAGCTATGCATGTCCGGATCTTACTTCGATCTCATCGAATGGCTCTTTAGCCGGCAAAAAAAGGTCTTCGCCGATCTCAAATTCTTCGATGTCCCGGAGACAGTGGGCCGCGCGGTGAGACGCCTTAAAGATCGCGGTGTGCACTTCGCCTCCGTCCATGGCAATGACCTTATGCTGGAGGCCGCAGTGCGAGAGAAGGGCGAACTCAAGATCCTCGCGGTCACGGTGCTCACGAGCCTGGACCAGCGCGATCTTGAGGATCTGGGGTTTCAATGCGACGTCGAACGATTGGTTTTATCGCGAGCAAAACGCGCCTTGGCCATCGGTTGCGATGGCGTGATCTCATCGGGTCTGGAGGCGCCCAAGCTACGCGCCGAACTCGGCGAGCGGCTGCTTGTCGTCACGCCGGGGATCCGGCCGGTGGAAAACCGGCCGAGCGACGACCAAAAGCGCGTGGTGGACGTGAACGAAGCCTTCCTTAACGGCGCGGATCATATCGTGGTCGGGCGCCCGATCCGCGATGCAAAAGATCCGCGCGCAACGGCCGAGGAGATGCAAGCAACCATCAGAGCGTTGTTCATAAATATATCCCCCGGGGTCTTGCCGCGGGGACCTTAGCGATGGGGTTTCCAAAGGGGAGAGGCGCAGCTCTCCCCTTTGGTCGCCCCACGGGGTTGCATACCCCGTGATGGCGAAATCTAAATTGACTCACGTCGCACGCCTGATCGGCTCCATTCGTAGTAGTTCTTCAGAAGACGTTTCATCGTCGCGGTCAGCCGGGTTTTCCGCCACAGGTTAGCGGCTTTTTTTACGGCCTCCGCCTGGGTGGGATACGGGTGGATGCTCGCGAGCAAGGTTTTCAGGCCCCGGCCCGCTCGCATCAGTACCGTGATCTCACTGATGATCTCGCCTGCATGCTCGGCGACGACGGTCGCCCCGAGGATGCGATCCGTTCCCTTCTTGATATGCAGCCGCGCAAAGCCCTCCTCTTCACCATCGAGGATCGCGCGATCGACCTCGGCCAGATCGTAAGTATAGGTTTCGGTTTCCATGTCCTGCTCGGCGGCAGCCGCATCCATCCCCACATGGGCAATCTCGGGCGTGGTGTAGGTGCACCAGGGGACGAGGAGTGAGCGCGTGGTGGCGGAGCCCAGCCCAAAGGGATGAGGAAAGAGCGCGTTTTGGATCACGATTTGCGCCAGGGCATCGGCCATGTGAGTAAATTTGTACGCGGAGCAGACGTCACCGGCGGCGTAAATCGAAGGATTCGTGGTCCGCAAATGATCATCCACCCGCACGCCGGCCTCGGGATCGAAATCGACCCCGGCCGCTTCCAAGCCCAGGCCTTCGACGTTCGGGGCTCGCCCTACGCCCACGAGGACTTCATCGACACACAGTTCCTGCCGCCGGCCTTGTGTTTCATAGCCTACAATCTTTCCGCGCTCGGCGCGGCTCACCTGACTTATGCCGGCGTTCAATGCGAATGTTACGCCCTCGCTTTCCATCCGCTGCTGCACGACGCGGGCCGCATCCGGGTCGTCCCGCACGAGGATACGCTCGGCGCGTTCTAGCACCCAGACCTCGCTCCCGAAGCGAGCGAAGGTCTGCGCCAGTTCGCAGCCGATCGGCCCGGCCCCGATGACCGCTAACCGACGCGGTAGCGCGCTCAGATCGAAGACCGTCTCGTTGGTGAGATAGCCGGCTTCCTTGAGACCGGGGATCGGCGGCGCCATCGCGCGCGTACCCGTGCAAACCGCGGCTTTTCTGAAGATCAGCGTCTGGTCCTCAACCGCGATCCGGTCCCCTCCGGTGAAACGCCCTTCGCCCAAGTAAACATCGACCCCGAGACGGGTGTAACGTTCAACGGAATCGTTGTTGCTGATGCGTGCGCGCAGCCGCCGCATGCGCGCCATGGCGGCAGTGAAGTCGTAGCCGACCTCGCCCGCGATCCGCAATCCGAACTCCTCCGCGTTGCGCAGCCCGGACCATGCGCGTGCGGCGCGAATCAAGGCCTTGGAAGGCACACAACCCGCATTAAGGCAATCACCGCCCATTAGCGCTTTTTCGACCAGCGCCACCTTCGCACCCAGTCCCGCCGCCACCACCGCTGTCACGAGCCCGGCCGTTCCCGCCCCGATGACGGCCAGGTTGTACACCCCGGATGGCCGTGGATTAATCCAGTTGCTCGGCCGAACGTTCGCGGTCAGCTCGCGGTTGTACGCGTCATCGGGAAGGAGCCCGTCGCGGCGCGCGTTATTCACGCTTGATGCTCTCGAATCGCAGCCGGTGGTAGGGCACCGGCACCAGCGGCAGCGGGAGCCACCGCTGGATGCACTTGCCCACTAGCAGAGACCGCGATGGGTCCACGGCACGCTCCTCGTTTTACGTCATGCCTATCGACATTCTCCGGGACAAAGTCTAACACGGAGCCGAGCACGCGCGCTCGATATTCCCCGGCGGTAAGGCGCCGCTTACGTGTGCCGAAGAGCAACACATCGGATGTAGGGAGGGTTAGGGCGCAGCCTGTAACCCGCCGCCTCCAAGTTTCAATGAGCGGGCGATACGAAGTACTCCACGGAGAATAGTAGCCCGTCTTCGGTTTCAATCCGCGCCCGCTCAAATGAGCGGGCGATACTGCCCGCGCGCAACCTCTGATGTATGAACCGTAATTCCGACAGTGCGCGCGAACCTGTCGGCTAGTCTGAACATCCTTTGCCTCTGACCGATACACAAGTTCTATTTTACCATTCCCAATCACTCGCTTGCGCTCGCCGCGAATCTCCCAGCTAAACAGCCGCCACTTGAGGTTCGCGCTAAACCATCAGCGGCCCGTCGAAATCCACGGCTTTGAAGTGCCCGAACTCCTTGACGTGTTCTTGCAAGGGTTCATTGAGACGATAAAAACGGAGATTGTCCTCCGTTAAACTAATTTCATCGAGAAGCCGCTGTTCCATAACCGCGTAGTTGGTCGCATCTACCTTGCATTCAAAAACGGATTTCTGAACGCGCTGCCCGTAGTCCTGACATACTCTGGCTACACGGCGCAGCCGCCGCCGTCCTTCCGCCGTTTCCGTGGACACATCATAGGCCACTAATATCAGCACGACGGCACGCTCAACGGTGAAGATAAGGCACGTAGGCAGGCGCGTCGCGCCGTAGATAACGCGCGAGCATACGTGCCTGCACGTGCGCCAAGAGACCGATCGGCACCTGCTGCCCGAGCACGGGGTGGGCGAGGGTCTCCTGCTTGCGTTTCTGGTAAGCGCCGATGACAAGCTTACGGCCCTCGTCGTTCAGAAGGACGGCGCCCCCCGGGCGCTTATCGAAATGCTTGGCCTGGATCTGGGCCCGGTTGATCAATGTCAACGCCAGCCGATCGGCGATCACCGAACGGAACTCCTCCAAGATATCCAAGGCAAGCGCCATGCGTCCCGGCCGCACGGCATGCAGAAACCCGAGCTGCGGATCAAGTCCTACGCTCTCCACGGCGCTGCGGCAATCGTTGAGGAGGACCGCGTAGAGGAACGACAGCAGCGCATTCATGGGGTCGAGCGGCGGCCGGCGCGTGCGTACGTCAGGCATCAGGAATTTCCACCGTGAGCTGGCGACTCGTGGGGGTAATCGTTTGTGACCACATAAGTAAACTCCTTCGTTTACGTCTTGGCTAAGGTACTCCGATTGGCATTCCAAACCCAGAGTTCGACACCTCTTGGGATCGCTCAGCATAAACCGCTACGGTGTAATCCTCGAACTTGCGGGGCGCAGTAACGCCGGTCTTTTTGTCGATGTCGATCACTTTGCCGTCATCGGCCTTTTGCTCTATATCCAGCAGTCGGTGCGCCGGCGCACAGCCAAGCATTGCCTGACGCTTGCGCCGTTCGGGGTCGTCCATGAAGTCTTCACTTCAAGGGTTTAGCCGCCATTCGCTTGCGCGTGCGCGATACTCGGTCAACGCCGATGCCGGTATTCTCCAAAGCCACAATGCCAAGAATCGGGTCGCAATCCTCGGGACCAAAGATAATCTGCGCTACGGTTTCACTGCCCATGAAGCTGATGCGCACAAAACCGAAGGGATATTCCACGACTTCGCCGTTGGCAAGCTCGTAAACATCCCGCCCCTCAATCTCGATGCCGGCCGCTTTCAAGGATGAAGCGGGCGCAAGACAATCGATGGCGCCAGTATCCACCAGAAAGTCGGCTTCGTAAGAAGGTTGATCTTTGCGTAGATTGGCTACGCTGACCGTGACATGCGTGATTCCCATGGCGTTTTCTCCTGGAGCTTAAATGTCGTGTCTCTCGTGCTCGTGCGTGCCGCGCAGCGTGTGCCCTGGAACTCGCCCTCAGCGTGGATGAGATAGCAGCGGCGCGGGTGGCGCCGCTTCATGCTTTTTGCGAACAAAGAATACTTAGTAGATGCCCCAGTCATGCTCTTCGTCGGCTCGCGATTCCTGTTGGATGTGACGTGTGACAAAAGCCAAGCTTTGAGCCACCCACGCGCGAACAGCAGGATTCGCGTGGTTCTCAAGTGATAGCAGTGCCTCTTCCTGCCGCCGGTAGTAAGGAACTAAGGACCCCGACCAAGAGAACGTGCCCATATTGGCCGACAGTGCTTGAAGTACCTTCTCATTGTCGCCGAACTGGTCAACCAGCGCTCTTGCCAAGGGATGCAAGGCCCAACGACCGTCAACATTAACCGTGACGGGAATAACTCTAGCCAAGAACGTTGGAGCGAATTCGGAATTGCTCCGACACCATTCGAGGAGAAGCTCATCTGGGAGTTCCTGTAGGATACTAATTTCCTGCTCAGGCCGGTTAGTTGCTGAAAGCATATGCTCCAGGTGAAAACGCCCAGACGCGTCGGCAGCCGAGATCGCTGCACTAAATAGGGGCCACGCCCGTTTAGGGTACGACCGCAGCAAAACGCGTAACACCGGCTTAACGTTGTGCTCCAAATTAGCATATGGAAGCTTGTCAGAGACTGTAGCTAGGATCTTCTTAATTATTAATTCAGCAAATTCTCCATCTTCGTCTTCCAAAATTTTTGTGACCGCTCTCTCCCAATGGTGAAAGTCCATCATTCCACGCCCAGAATCTCCCGAGAGGCGAATCTCCGTTAGCACAGATTTGAATGTATCAACACTAGCCTTCCATTTCGCCTCGTCATCATGGCAATACATAGATAGGATATCTAGCGCGACCCAAGGACCTTCTGGTTGAAAACAAAGCAGATCCGTAACCCAGACGGAAATCTCATCAGGTGATAGATGGGCGATAACACGGTTATAGGTAAATGCGCGACATACCTCGACTCCAAGCTTCGCATCTCTGATGAGCCTAAGTAGAACCTTTAAATGCCGTAGCTCAGGGTGGCTCAATCGAATTAAGTTCGCGTAATGCCGGCGTAAGGTCTTCGAGGTGGCCGCATGGTCAACGAGTTCATCCCAAGCTTTCCTGTCTCGGTCTCTCAATACCTCCAACATTCCTGCCAGCACAATAGGGTTTGCGTCTTGCACATCCTCCAGCACTCTCATGGCATTTCTTGCTAATTCCGCTGGGTCAGGAACCCTCTCAACAATAGTGCGTCCGAAAATATATCCCTGCCTCTGTTCCCCAACGAGCAGCACATCTAGGTTCTTGACGAGTTCATCAACAGTGCTAGCACATTCTTGCGCGAGTTGCTTTGCCTTTTCTGCAGCAAGATCTACGTAGTGTCCATTTTCATCCTTCTCGCGCTCATAAGGAGGTGTACTGACAAAGAGTCTTAAGCGCTCACGTAACACCTTAGGCTGGAGAAGTCGAATCCATTCTTCGAGCTTCTTCCGGCCTTCTGGCGGCACCCGATTGCTGTCGTAGTGAAGTGAGACTTGAACGCTATCCAAAGCCTCCGCCCAGAGTGGGCCATCGTGTTCCACTATGCGATGCAAGGCTTGGTCGAGTGCATTGACTCTTCCATAGAGCATGAGTCCTCGTATGCTTGAGGCAATCGCCGACTTTGCAATTACTTTGAGTTCGCCTTCGCGGAGCACGAGCGCAGTTAAGCGCTCCAGCGCGGCCTCCCAATATTCGAACGCTTCCCCCCAAGTCTTTGGCCGCCAGTCCTGCAGTGGGATACCACTTCCTTGTTGCTCGGCGCCACCCGTACGGCTGAAATGGTGTGTCCGTAATGCTCGGCTTAACGCCTTGACACCGAGTGCCTGCTGATCTGGATCATTGGATCCAAGCGCTTCGTCCGCAATATCTAAGCGCATTTCAGGAGGCGCTTCTGTTCCGGACAGATAAGTGCTGAAGAGCTGCTCGAACTGGTCGGTTGCGTTGTTAGACCACCGCTCATTTTCGGCTGCTGCCAGCCGCAATAGCAGTCGGGCGGCAACCGGAAACGTCTCTCGACGAAAGCACAGCTTTTCGAGCGACCAGACAAGGTTTTGCCGAATGTCGCCGTCAAGTCGGAGCAGGTCCTCCTTACTCAGGATACCTAGCACACGCCGTAACGCTTCGGCAGTGGCTTGGGGATTCACTTCGACAAACGCGCGAAAGAGGAGTGAACCCCGGTCAGAAAGGATCACTTCCGCGCGGCCAAAAGGGCCTTGGACTCCGCAGACATCTTGTGTAAGTTTCCTAACGTCTGGCAGGAAATCTAAGGTGCTGACGCGCGAACAGAAGCTATGTAAGAGACGTCCAGGCATGGGCTTGCCGATGAGATCGGCCGCCTTTTCTGGCCTGATTCGCCTCCACCAGTCGGCCGCTAGCCTTACGGCTAGCGGTTTTGGGATTACCTGACCGTAGCGGCCCCGGATGTCAATAATGCCACGGTGTTTGAAGGCCATAACGTGCCTATGAAACTCGTTCACAGCCAGTGTCGAAACGTTTTCAGCAATAAACTCGCATTCCGCCCCAGCGTCGTCCGACAAACCAAATGTCTCAAATAACGCGCAACCGCAAATTGCCTGGAGCGCCGCCTCATTCTGTAGTCCCGCACCCCATAGCATCTTTTTCAGGAGGTCATCGTCAGTAAGGCTGCCCATCTCCGGGTGCTCATTGAGCCGCGCGTCTGCTAGGAGCACTGCCATCTGTGGAAATCCTTGCGCGAACGACACGATTCGGTCGAGATCTGGGATGGTGTCCTTGTAGTTCGGCTCAAGCATTTGCTTGATATGGCGATCGTCAAGCCGTTTGAGATCAATGGTGCGAGTAGCGGTGTCCCGTTCCGGGTTATAGTCCAAGGTTAAAAGGCTGAGCTGGCTATCTGTTCTCTGAAATTGGGCTGCTAACCTCTTGTGGAGCCCGAGCTCGCAATTATCGACAACGACGATACCCTCGCGCTTAGAACGCACCCAGTCGCTAACGTGATTAACGAGGCTCGTCCCTCCATCGGAGGCATCTATATATACAACCTGCTGCGAGAGACTGTCTTGCTCATCTGTTGGACGGAACAGCTCCAGAGCCAATCTCGTTTTTCCAAGTCCCGAGAGCCCGATAATGCGCGCCACACTTCTTGGCGACGCCATCTCTCGCCTGAGTTGCTCTATGGCTTCAACTCTTGACCCATCTGCAACAAAGGCGAACTGAGCGTATTCTTGCCCCCTGCTCCACTCCGGCCATGCTCGCATTCCTGCTACAAGGGGACGATTCACCCAGTTCGCAACAGCGGCGACGGCAGGTAGGTACGTGTTTACCCAATCTTGGATTCTGTTAGCGTCATAAACGTCGATGATGGCGGTTTCAGTGTACGGCTTTTTTAAATCGCTTGACTTTTTGCGTATCGCGGCAATTCTGGCACTTTTCTGTTGCTTGTTGAGTGGGCAGTTGGTGAAAAGCACATACGACCCCCCAGCGGCAAGCGCACCCTCAACCATTGGTTTCAGCTTCCCTCGATTATCAACAAGCTCGTTTGCGCATACCCTCGGCCCCATTCTTGTTGCCTTGACCTGAAACTGGACGAGCCGATGCGGTAAATAATTGGTGCTATCAGGGCCCCCTTTCCATTCAATGCGGCCATCCTCACCTCCATCGGAAACGTCGATGTTCAGTGAGACCTCTACGGCGCGCTGTGCAATTCCTGCGGAACGCGCCTCAAGGTTAAGCAACCGCTTCAATACATCCGTGAGCTGAACGTCATTCAGGAGTTCAATCGAGCTTACTGCAACTTCTAGCAATCCCGCCATCTCAACACCTTCTGCGCTTGACTCGTCTTCTAGGGTTAGATCATTGATATTTCCAGCAAAACTCAGGGCCCCTCTGGCTCGGTTTTCCGCGAGAGATAACAGATCACCAAATGCCAGACTGCGATTATCTTCCGCGTGATCAGCCAGACCAAGCCCTTGGCAATGATTATCATTGAATGACGCGCTAAGAAGCCGGCGTGGCCCTGGTACTGATAAGCGAATCATTGGCAAGCTAGCGAACCGGCGCTATGCTGCGCTTGATCGCTCTAGTTGGAGCTAGAAACCCGTGACCACCGGCGCCCAAACTCTTTATCAACGTCATCGTCTCACGGTGGCCGAATACCACCGCATGGGGCAAACGGGCGTCTTTTCCGAGAATGACCGGGTGGAATTGATCGAAGGGGATATCGTCGATATGGCGCCGATTGGGAGCTCGCACGCTGGAACAGTTAAGTATTTAATCAAAATTTTGAATGTCGCTGTTGGAGAGCATGCGATTGTTTCAGCACAAGATCCCCTCGTGTTGGACCGCCATTCCGAACCGCAACCCGACATCGCCCTCCTCAAACCGCGTACGGATTTCTATCGTACGGCGCACCCGCGCCCCGAGGATGTGCTGCTCCTCGTCGAGGTCGCGGACACCACACTGCGCTACGACCGCGAGGTCAAGCTGCCTCTCTATGCCCGTCACCGTATCCCTGAGGTCTGGATCGTGGACCTGGAGAACCACGGCTTGTGCGTATATCGCGACCCTGCTGAGGCAGGCTATCGGGAGGCGCAAACGATCGAGCGACCAGGGATAGTCGTTCCCGTCACACTGCCGGACATTTCTATCGACTTGAGCGGGTTGTTTTAGCCGGCCAACGCCACGATTTTCCGCGCTTCTTCCGTTATTGCGCTTGCGCGCGATGCCGGCCGGAGCACCTTGACAGCGCTCCCGAAGCTGAGTAGCCACCCGAGGATCCGGGGTATCCGCGAAGTTTAGGGTCATCGTGAGCATCCGCACGGTGTGGGTCTCTCTTTTTAATCACAACCTAACACCCTGTATCATCGCCGTTATGCTCAAGGACAATTCCGCGGACCACGAGCGCTTGTCGGGGACCATCGAGCGAGTGACCTTCCATAGCCCCGAGAGCGGCTTCTGCGTTCTGCGCGTGACTGTCCGGGGGCAGCGGGATCTGGTGACGGTCGTGGGCAGCGCCGCGGCGGTCCATCCGGGGGAGTTCCTCGAAAGCACGGGTCATTGGATCAACGACGCCACCTACGGCCGGCAGTTTCGCGCCGCGGAGTTGCGCATCGTTCCTCCGAGCACGCTCGAAGGTATCGAGAAATACCTCGCTTCGGGCATGATCCGGGGCATCGGCCCGCACTTCGCCAAGGTGCTCATCGAAGCGCTCGGTGAGCGGGTGTTCGATGTGTTCGAGTGCGAGCCCGAGCGGCTAAGGAAATTGCCCGGCATTGGTCCCAAGCGGCAAGAGCGGATCCTCGGCGCGTGGGCCGAGCAGAAGGCGGTGCGCGAAATCATGGTGTTCTTGCGATCCTATGGGATCGGCACCAGCCGCGCCGTACGGATTTACAGGACCTACGGGGAGGCCGCCGTCGAGCGCGTGCGCGAGAATCCCTATCGACTGGCACTCGACATCCACGGCATCGGCTTCAAGAGCGCCGATACCTTAGCGCAAAAGATCGGGATCCCCTCCGACTCGCAAATGCGGGCTCAGGCCGGTGTCCGCCATGTCCTTCAGGAACAAGCGGGCGCGGGGCATTGCGCCATGTCGCGCGAAACCTTGGCGGATGCCGCGGTCACGCTGCTCGAGATCCCGCGACCCGTCATAGAAGCTGCGGTGGATGACGAGATCCGGGAAGGGAATCTCATTGCGGAACCGATCGACACCGTGGACGCGGTTTATCTGGGCGCGTTGCATGATGCGGAAACGGGCGTTGCCGCTCATCTGCGGCGCTTGCTCCACGGGCCGCCGGCCTGGGGGATCATCGATGCGGAGAAAGCCCTTCCCTGGGTTGAAGAGCGCTCGCGCATCACCTTCTCGGCGTCCCAGCGCGCGGCGTTCGCGACCATAATGAATAGCAAAGTCTCCGTGCTCACCGGCGGCCCCGGTTGCGGCAAAACGACCCTGGTCAAAAGCGTGTTGCTCGCGCTGCGTGCCAAAAGCGCGCGCTTCCTGCTCTGCGCTCCGACCGGCCGGGCGGCGCAGCGGCTGGCGGAATCCACCGGTTATGACGCCCGTACGATCCATCGGTTGCTGGAGTTCGATCCGAAGTTCCGCGGCTTCAAGCGCAACGCCGAGCACCGGCTCGATGCGGACCTCCTGGTGGTGGATGAGGTCTCGATGGTGGATGTGGTCTTGATGCATCAGCTTCTGAAAGCGGCGCCTCACGCATGCGCGCTGCTCTTGGTCGGCGACGTCCACCAACTCCCTTCGGTCGGTCCCGGCGCTGTGCTGGCCGATATCATCGCATCACGGCGCGTTGCGACCGTGGAGCTTACCGAGATCTTCCGTCAAGCCGCGCAATCGCGGATCATCGTCAACGCCCACCGCATCCACCAAGGTCAGTTGCCCGAATACCCCCCCGCGGGCGAGCCGAGCGATTTCTATTTTCTCCCCGCGTCATCGACCGAGGCGATCCACGACAAGCTCATCGAGTCGGTGGCCGAACGCATTCCCAAGCGCTTCGGCTTGGATCCGGTTCGCGATCTCCAAGTCCTTACTCCCATGAACCGTGGCACGCTCGGCACCCGCGCGTTGAACGCCGCGCTCCAGGCCCGGCTCAATGCCACAGGCGCGCCCGCCGTCGAACGCTTCGGCTCACGCTTCACGCCGGGGGATAAGATCATTCAAATGGTGAACAACTACGATAAGGACGTTTTCAATGGCGATATCGGACGCATCACCCATATCGATCTCGACGAGGGCGTGCTCAGCGCCGGTTTCAATGGTAGAGAGGTTGAGTACGACTTCGGGGAGCTCGACGAGATCGTTCTTGCCTATGCGTGCTCGATCCACAAGAGCCAAGGCTCGGAGTTTCCGGCGGTGGTCGTACCCCTGGCTACCCAGCACTACCCGATGCTCGAACGCAATCTCTTGTATACCGCGGTCACGCGCGGTAAGCGCTTGGTTGTGGTCATCGGCCAACCGCAGGCTCTCGCCATTGCCGTAAATACCGTCAAGGCGGCCCGGCGGCTCACCGGCCTCGCGCAACGCTTGTCCCGTTGAGGCGTTTTCAGTATGTTGATGAAGCGACTCGTTTCGATCTTGGCTTATGCCCTACTGGCGAATGCATCGGGCAGGCGCGATACTAACGTACCGTGAGAGGTACCCGTTGAGCTTATTTTTGGCAAGATCGTTCTGACAGGGAAACACTTCCATGCATGCCACGTTGCAATTGCTTGAAAGAATGGATTTTCCTCCCATTCGCCGCAAGCGGCTCGATACCCTACAGGTCAACCTCGGCTATCGATGCAACCAGACATGTGTCCATTGTCATGTCAACGCCGGTCCGAATCGTATCGAGGAAATGAGCCGCGAGACCATCGATGAGGTGATCGCTTTCTTAGAGGTGTCGAATATCAAGACCCTGGATGTCACCGGTGGTGCGCCGGAGTTAAATCCGCATTTCCGCGACCTGGTATGCACTGCTCGCCGGCTAGGCGTACAGGTCATCGATCGTTGTAACCTGACTATTCTGGAGCAACCCGCACAGGAGGATCTGGCCGACTTTCTCGCGGCCCAGGGTGTCGAAATCACCGCCTCGCTCCCTTGTTACCTTGCGGATAATGTGGATCGGCAGCGCGGTGCCGGGGTATTCGACGCCAGCATACGCGCCTTGCTAAAGCTCAATGCCCTCGGCTATGGCGTGCCCGACACCAATCTCCTACTGAATCTGGTCTATAACCCGCAGGGTCCCAGCCTGCCGCCCCCACAAGCGATGTTGGAGGAGTCTTACCGCAAGCATCTCGACGAGCGATTCGGGATCGTCTTCAACCGGATCTATACCCTCACCAATATGCCGATCCAGCGTTTTGGCAGCCTGCTCATCTCCAAGGGCCAGTTCAACCCTTATATGCAGTTGCTGCGTCACGCGCACCAGGAGGCGAATCTGGAGGCGGTAATGTGCCGGTCGCTCATCAGCGTGGACTGGCAGGGCTATGTCTACGATTGCGACTTCAATCAGATGTTGGGCCTACCGCTGCGTGTGGCGGACAAACGGCGCCACCGCCTGTATGAGCTAATTGAGATCGATCTCGAAGGGAATCCCATCCGGGTGGCCGGCCATTGTTATGGATGTACCGCGGGAGCCGGCAGTAGTTGCGGCGGAGCCTTGAGTTAAGATAAGACCTGGGGGCGTGCTAGCAGCATGGCCCAGAGATAGCCAGCAAGGGGACGTGGGGCGGCAAGCGCATCGCGCCCTTCGGTCGCCGTCGGGAGAGACGCGTCATGGACAGGTCCCGCCATCGGGAGCCCAGCGCGGACGGTCGCTGCGGCACGGATGCCTGTGGTAGTATTAACGACGCTGGGGATGCAAGCCTCTGCGCACGCTTGTCACCGCTATTTTCAATAATTCAGGAGAGACAAAAATGTTCAAGAAAAACGCTATATTTTCTTTAGTGTCCGCCACGGCCATGTTGCTTCTGCCCCTCACTCAGGCGGAAGCAGGCACCGAACTCGGGATCCTGACCTGCAAAAAGATCCCAGGCTCGGAAAAAAACCTCTTGATCCACTCGAGTGCGGGATTTAACTGCGTGTATAAGACCCCGGCTGGTTTCCAAGAAAAGTACAAAGGCGAGGCTGGCATTGCCCTCGGCCTGGACCTGAGCTGGACGAAGGAAGACACCATTGCCTATACGGTGATGGGAGTGGCTGAGGGCACCAAATTGCCGCCCGGTGCGTTCGTCGGCACTTACACGGGGGGAACCGCCTCGGCGGCATTTGGCCTCGGTGTAGGCGCCAAGGTGCTGGTGGGTGGCGGAAATTCCAATGTTGCCCTCAGTCCCCTGGCCTTGGAGGCAAGCAAGGGATTCGGAGCCTCCGCAGGGATCGGCTATCTCACGTTGGTGAAAGAATAAGTTTTTCCGTAAACCCGCGTATAGATGGACCCCAGCCGGTTTGCAAGGCGAGAAACGCCGATAGCCGATTCACGGAAAGACTGCACGCATATATCCGGCCTTTTAATGAGCACGGTGTCGGGCTCTGAACCTGCGGGCGAAACGTGACACAGCGCTATTTGTTGTTTCAAACTTGGCGTGATCTGCGCAAACGACCCGCCTCACCCGCACTTCGGCTCCCGGCCCCGGGCCCGCGCCTGCTCGTACAGGGGCACTGCCTGCGGCAAGCGGCTCTCTAGGTCGCGAATACGGGTATCGCTGGAAGGGTGCGTTGACAGGATCTCCGGTGGTGTGGCACTGCCTTGCCTGGACATGTTGACCCAGAGCTTCGGCGCTTCGCGCGGATCGAAGCCGGCCTGCGCCATGTACTGCAAGCCGAGGACGTCGGCCTCGCTCTCGTCGCCGCGCGAGTACGGCAAGAGAACCAAGAGATTGGCACCGACGCCGATCAATTGCGGGTCGATACCAGTGGCGCTCCCGAGCACGGAGGCGCCGAGCTGTGCCGCAAGGTCGTTCGACACACGTGCGGCGGAGTGGCCGGCGATGACGTGTGCCACCTCGTGGCCGATCACGGCCGCGAGTTGATCCGGGTTTTCGGTCACCTTAAGAAGACCCGTGTAGACGCCGATCTTGCCGCCCGGCAGCGCGAAGGCGTTGACCTCTTTGCTTTCGAATACCAGGACTTCCCACCGCTGACCAGGTGCCACCGCGCGCGTAATGGCATCGGCCACGCAACCCACGTAGCGCGAGACTTTCGCATCCGAGGCCTGCGGCGTCTTCTGTTGGAGCGCCGCGAAAGCGGTGGTGCCCATCTGCGCCATCTGCGCGTCGGACACCAACCGCAACTGCGAGCGGCCGGTAGGCGAGGTGGCGCACGCCACGGCTATCAGGGCAAAAACGGTGACGATGATCCAGCGCATGGGGCCTCTATTCAATAGGCAACTATGTCCATCATAGTTTACCGCTACGCGAAACGCGATCGACCTCGCCGCTTCGTGCTGGCGGCTATGCTCCGTTTCTCGATGGTGGTGTTCTTGATTGCTATCGCACTTTATACTAAGGTTTCTGCCGGAGGATCCGTTGGATACTGTCCTGTCTAACCCCCACCGGGAGTTCGCTTCTATGCTCGCGGGCACGGTGCTACGCGGTCAGGGACGGTTGCGGCCCGACCTCGATCGCCCTGAAAGGGTCCGCACGGTGAACGAAAGCGGCGATGCCGTCTCGCTCAACCTCGTGCCCTTCCGCGCTCCGCTCTCGAAAGCGACCGCGGCCGCGTTTTTCACCGGAGTGCGATCGCTAGAGCAACTGTTCAGCGCTTACCGGGAGGCCGCCAAGGCGCTGCCGTTCGAGACCGATCTTGCGGAGGCGCGCGAGCGCTTGCATCCCTTCGCCGATGCCTTCATGCAAACGCTGTTTGAGGAGGCGAAGCGGTCGTTACAGGACAGCGACGCGGTGCGGATCGCGCAGTGGGTGCGCCACTTCGATATTTACGTGGCGGTGAAAGTGGTCGAGTCGCTGCTCAACAGTAAAGCCGATCTGGCCTTGCTGGAAGTGGCCGAGGAACGCGGCTGGTTCGTGCACTTCGATCACCTCGCCATCCGCTGCGGCTCGTCCGAAACCCGCGCCGCCGCGCGCGTCGCCGAGATCCTCCAGCGCGCGCACGGCTATGTTGCTTCACAAGTCGACGAGGAGGTCTTCTATCAATTTGCCGATGGCTGGAGCGCCTATCTCCTGTATAAGATGCTGGATAACGGCCAGGTGCTGCGACTGTTCATCGATCAGTCCGATGCCGGCCATCCGGCCCAGATCATTCAGCACTGGAACCATGTATACGGTTACACCGCGCACCATCTGGCGATGCGAGCGACGCGCCTGGAGGCAGGCAGGCGCGTCGCCGTGACGCTCGATGAGATGATCGAGGCACTCTCGAACCGAGGCATCGGCATCATGGAAGCGACCGGTCATTACACGGAAGGCTTGCTGCTCCAGGTGTTCACACGGCCGGAACGGGCGGCACGCATTCCCGAGACGATCAAAGAACTTCTCGCGGCCTATGGCGCGGGGCTCGAAACGAAGATCGAAAATGCGAAGCTTTTGGAACTGGTGTCGCGCAAGGAGATGCCTTTGGACCTTGCACAACGTTTGTACGGCCTGTATGGACTCGACTATGAGATTAATAACCCACTGCATTCGGCGCCCGTCTACCCGTATTTCCTACCCGAGCAGGCCGCCCACGTGATTCGCACCTCGCTCCTCACCTAGTCCAATACACACGGATCGAGCGGGTCGAGCAGCGTCCGCGCGAGGATCTTTTTTTGTACGGAGGCCGACCATGTTTGATAAGCGCACACACACCGAAGTCGCGATCGCCGATCTAATCGCGCGGCGTTGGAGCGGCCGGGCCTTTGATCCCGCCCGGCCGGTGCCTCGCAGCCAGCTCATTGCCTTGCTGGAGGCCGCGCGCTGGGCGCCGTCTTGTTTTGGTGAGCAGCCTTGGCGCTACATCGTGTGGGATCGGTTTGCCGATCCCCATCTATGGGACCGGGCTATTGCAACGCTGTCGGACGGTAATCAAGCCTGGGCCAAGGCGGCGCCGGTGCTGATGCTGGCGCTGGCCGCCGAGGCCTTTCAGCGTGACTCAAAGCCGAACCGCTGGGGGCAGTATGACACCGGGGCGGCGACGATGAACCTGTGCTTGCAAGCCACGGCGCTGGGGTTAATGGTTAACCAGATGGGCGGGTTCGATCCGAGGAAGGCTCAAGAAAATTTCAGCCTCCCTGCTGGATTCACGCCGATGGCGATGATCGCGATCGGTTACCAGTTGCCGCAAGAAGCGATACCCGAAGCACTTAAAGAGCGCGAGCACGCGCCCCGCATGCGGCGCCCGCTCGGCGAGACTTTCTTCTACGGACGCTGGGGGGAGGCGATCATTGATCCGGCTTGCGAGTGAAGCGAATGATGCGGCGCCGGTCGCGTTTGCTGGGGCGCCCCGGCAACCGGGGTTGGGTCAGGGCTTGAGCCCGTAACTCAAGCGCTAAGGCTTCGCGGCGGATCACGCTTTCCGCTGACTCCCGGAATAAGCGGGCGGCTGCAGTTGCCGGTCCGCGCTGGGCCGAGACGCCTAGGACGGAATGACGTAATGGGTAAAGGGTCCGCGTTGGATGCGTAGCTCATCGTGGATGTGAACTGATCGCGCCGGTTTTGGCTTGTGGCCATTGACTTCGATCTTGCCGCCCTTGATCGCCTCGGTGGCCAAGGCGCGGGTTTTGAACAAACGGGCAGCCCAAAGCCATTTGTCGAGCCGGATCTCTGGGTGTTCTTCTGGCACTGGCGTCGCGTCTATCGGCGGGCAACAAGCTATAATAACGGTAAACGCGCCTCTAGCGCGCAAGCAGAGGCAAGCATGCCGGAACCTATGAGACGGGACGATTCTCGGGGCTTTCTAGCGCTCGACATCGCGATCTTGACGGTCTCCGATACCCGCACGCCGGAAACCGACAAATCGGGGCGCTTATTGGTGGAACGCCTGCAGACGGCCGGTCACCGGCTGCACGCGAAGCGCATCGTGCCCGATGACATTTACAAGATCCGGACGCTGATCGCGGGTTGGTGTGCGGATGACGGGGTGCCGGTCGTCATCACGACAGGTGGTACGGGGATCACCGGACGGGACGGGACGCCGGAGGCCGTCAGACCCCTCTTCGACCGGGAGCTCGACGGCTTCGGGGAACTCTTCAGGCTTATCTCCTACGAGGAGATTGGGAGCTCCACTATTCAATCGCGCGCGCTTGCGGGTGTCTCGAACCGCACGCTGATTTTTTGCCTTCCGGGCTCCCCGGGCGCCTGCGCCACCGCATGGGATGCGATCATTCAAAATCAGCTCGACTACCGCACTCGGCCATGTAACCTCGCGGAGCTGATCCCGAGACTGGCGGAAAAATAGCGGGCTCGTCGCAAACTGCGCTTGAGCGTTTGCCTGGGGACGGCGTGGAGCGGCTGTCCTATGCCTAGGGATCGTGTTATTTTGCGGGAGCCTGTATATTAAGGCAATCGTCGGCTATGCGCCGGCAGGCAAGTTCGCCCCGATTGGCGGGCTGGCGTTGATTGCCGGGTGGGTGCTTATAGCCATCGGAATGCTGAAATCTAGGCATCCGTTTTGAATGAGATCTCGCGATCGTAATGACTACGCGAGGCTACGCTAATGAAATGCAACCATAGGGTCAGCAATTTCCAGTATTTTGTCATGGGCCGGCCTGCTGTTGGCGGCGAATTGCTTGTTCGTCCCTCCGGTGTTAGCTGACACGTACCGGCTTCCACAAGGGTTGGATAACGTCGTCGGGGCACTGGGCGTAACCTCGACCGAATACCAGGATACGCTCGTCGATATCGCCCGCGCCTACGATCAAGGTTACGACGAGATGAAACTCGCGAATCCGAAGGTAGACCCGTGGCTCCCGGGCGCGGATACCGAGGTGCTCATCCCAAGTCAATTCATACTGCCGGACGCCCCGCGGGAAGGGATTGTTATCAACGTCCCCGAAATGCGCCTCTATTTTTTTCCGCGGCCACAGGCAGGCGAGCCGCGCGTCGTGGTGACCTATCCGATCAGCGTCGGGCGGCAGGATTGGAAAACGCCGCTCGGGCTCACCCAGGTGGTCGCGAAAACCGTCAATCCCGCCTGGTATCCACCGGAGTCGATCCGGCGCGAGCACGCGGCGGACGGCGATCCGCTGCCGAAAGTGGTTCCGCCGGGTCCGGACAATCCCCTCGGGCAATACGCATTGCGTTTAGGGCGCGAAGGCTATCTTATCCATGGAACCGATAAACCCTACGGTATCGGTATGCGTGTGACTCATGGGTGCATGCGCCTCTATCCGAGGGATATCGAGCGCTTGTTCTCCGAAGTCCGCGTGGGAACAAAGGTACGGATCGTCAATCAGCCATTTAAGCTCGGCTGGCTTAATGGCGCGTTATACGTTGAAACCCACCCGCCGCTCGATGAAGATGCCCAAGCCGCCGAACACGGTTTCACGCACCTTGTGGGCAGGGTGAGTAATGCCGCAAACGGTCAGCAGGTCGATATGGATCAATTGGAAAAGGCGGCTTCGGACCGCCACGGAATCCCGGTCCCGATAAATCTTACCTCGAGCGCGGCCACGATTTCAGAGATGTAGGCGACTCGCCTGGCCAGGAAAGCGCGAAAAACCCCTGTAACGGCTGCGCCGTTACAGGGTATCAACATTCAGTGATTGCCTGCCGTTACTTCTGCATTGACCTTTGGAACATGCGGTCAATCTTGTCAGAGGTCTCGGTGCAGCACAATTGAGCCGCGTCCGCGGCAGCCTTCGCTTCTGTCGAAACGGAGGCGGCGTTATCGGCAGCCGCTTGTGCGGCGCCGGCCGTTTGTTGGGCGGCTTGGGCAGTGCTCAGGGCGTTGTTGGCGGTGGCTTCTACACGCTCCAAATCCCCGGTGGTAGCACATCCCGCTGTAAGACCCACTGAAACAGCTAGGACGGTAGTGCGTGCTGCGTTTATCAAGGTGCTTTGCATAATTGCTCTCCTTCTTCGTTTATTGGTGGCCCCCATGAATACTTAGATTCATGCCTCATCCATAATGAACTATTTTATCGCGATGCGCAATTCTCTTGATCTAGCTTCGTAACACTGGTGGGCCGAATCGCCTCGCACAGGCCTAGCAAAATCAACGCCGTGGCGCCTCGTCTCTCCTGATGCTCATAAATGCGGAGGTCGGGAGCTTCGATTCCTACCGCAATAGCCCACAGTGTTACATGCGATTCGCGGGATCCATGAGATAATCCAAGGGCACGTCGAGACAACCGCTTAATGCCTAGTGACCCCCGACGATTGCCTGAATCCCTGTCACCAGACGCGCGGCGCCTTCTCGGGCGGTATCGGGGTCAAGTGCTCCAAAGGACACGCGCAGGTAGCATCCGCATTCCATTCCGAACGTGGTGCCGGGTATGACCGCTACCCGGTACTGCATGATGAGCTTCTGCACGACTTGCATCGGGTGTAGGTGCGTGCGTAATTTAATGAATACGTAGAGCGCACCTTCGGTTTGCGGCGTGATGCAGATCTCATCGATCTGCCCTAAAGCATCGAGCACGATGGCGCGCGTCCCGCGGATGGTGGCGAGCTTCTCACTGCAATACCGTGAACCCTCCTCGAGCGCGCCGATAGCGGCGTACTGGGAAATCAACGGCGCACAGATTAGATTCGTATCCTGGGCTTTAAGCACGGAGTTATAGAGGTGTTCGGGGAGCACCATGTAACCGATACGCCAACTCGCGAACCCATAAGCCTTGGAGAGCGAATACAGAGAGATCGTATGCGCCTCGGAACCAGGGAGCGAACTTGGAGAGAGGTGGCGGGCCTCACCATAGGTAAAGTTTTCGTAGGCCTCGTCACTGAGGTGGTAAAGCCCGTGATCCCGACACAGGGAATTGACCTCTCGCAGTGTCGCCGCAGGATAGACGGCGCCACTCGGGTTGTTAGGAGAAATCGTCACAATCGCGCGCGTCTTTGGGGTGATCGCCTGGCGAATGAGATCCGATTTCAGTTGATAGCGCTCATCGGTCGGAACCGCGATCGGTATGCAGTTCAGCATTCTGATCGCCATTTCCTGATTAAAATAGTAAGGCAACGGCAGCACGATTTCGTCGCCCGGATCGGCGATGGCCATCAGGGCATGAAGAAACCCCATGTTGGCGCCCGCGGTGACGACGATGCGGCGTTTTTCATCACACAATACGGCGTTTTCGGTATGCAGCTTTTGAACGATCAATTCAATGAGACGCGGCGTTCCTTGGACAGGCGCATATTTGTGGTTTTCAGGATCCGACAGGAAATCGCCTATCCGCTGCGCGGCGCGCGCGGGCGGGCCATAAAACACGACCCCTTGGCCTAATGAAATCGTACCGCGATGAATCCTGATAAGCTCGGCAACCGCGGGAATGATCGGTGCCCGAACCTGCAGCATCCTCTGACTTGCGGCGGTTGTCTTCCGGGCCGAAGTAGTCACCTGGCGGTCAAAACGTTACGCCGCCGGATACACAGTGTCCCCGGTTCTTTTCCCGAGCAGCGAGCGAGGGGGGACTGCCAGCTAATCAAGGCCTGACTCGCGCAGACCTCATCTTCGCCGACGATAGAGAACTCATGGGTACCCACCATCATGGGCTAGGCGGCGGGTGGCTGCGCGTAGAGAGTCAGTGTCTCAGGCTTAACAGGCGATGCTGGGTATTGAATTGCGTCTTTAGGAACTGCATCTGATCCGCCAGGATACGCCGATTCGAGAGCGCGAGGAACTCGGCCCAATTGGGCACGTAGGGAACGGCCAATAGGGCTACTCCGGCTTCCTCGGGCCTGCGGTTGCCCTTGTGCGTATTGCACCCCTTGCACGCGGCCACGACGTTCGACCAACGATCGTATCCCCCGCGCGATAGGGGGATGACATGGTCGCGGGTGAGCTGCGATGCGGCATACTCCTCGCCGCAATACATGCACAGGTGTCCATCGCGTAAGAACAGCTCGCGATTATTCAAGGGGGGGATGCCACGCTGACCGTGTTTGATCCCGCGCGCACGCTTAACGGCAATGATGGAATTGACCGTGATCGACGAACGCTGACCGGTTAGGCTGGACGTACCACCGAAAAAGGTGAATACCCGTTCGCCCGCGGTCCATGCGATTCTGTTCTTGCTATAAAGACAGACCGCATCGTGCCACGGTATCCATCGGAGCGGCGACCCGGTAACATCCAATCGCAAAATGAGCGGTGCCATAACTCAGCGTCCGAGGTACGGAATATCAATCGTGCGCGCGTTCACAGTGCCCTTACGCATAAGTGCTCCTTTGTATGCGAAAAAGAACAGGAGATCAAGTCACGGCGAGGGCTTATGGGAAATATAGAATCGCTTATCGAGATCATGGCCAGGCTCCGCGATCCCGAACGCGGTTGTCCTTGGGATCGCGAGCAGACCTTCGCGTCACTCGCACCGCACACGCTCGAGGAAACCTACGAAGTCATCGATGCGATCGAAGGCGGCCGGATCGAGGATTTGCGCGAAGAGCTGGGAGACCTGTTGTTCCAGGTGGTGTTTTACTCACAATTGGCAAGCGAGCAGGGAGTGTTCGGCTTGGATGAAGTGGCCGCTACCCTGATCGATAAGCTCATCCGCCGGCATCCGCATGTGTTCGCGAACGCGGTCGTGATCGGTACCGATCAGCAGTCCGCGGCGTGGGAAGCGCACAAAACCAAGGAACGCGCGGCTAAAGACGCTAACGCAACCAGCATCCTCGACGGTATCGCCTCGGCGCTTCCGGCGCTCCTACGGGCCGTAAAGCTCCAGCGGCGCGCGGCCGCCGTAGGCTTCGATTGGGCTGAGATCGGCGCCGTTCTTGACGCCGTAATGGGTGAGCTTAACGAGGTCCGCGCAGCGCTCGGCGGTGGGGACGCGACGCACATCGCCGAGGAAATCGGTGATTTGTTGTTTGCGTGTGTCAATTTGGCGCGGTTCGCGTGCGTCGATCCTGAGTCGGCGTTGCGGTCGGCCAATCAAAAATTCGAGCGCCGGTTTCGCTACATAGAACAGCGGTTACAGGCGCAAGGCCAGTCCGTGAACGACGCCACGCTTGCGGAGATGGATGCTCTGTGGGAAGAGGCCAAGCGGGACGTCCCGAAAAAAAAGAGGGCGCCATAGGCGCCCTCGAAGACCAAAAGGAGGAGGCACAGTCGAACAGACTTGTGCTGCGCTAAAAAGGCACAATAAATGCCATTCCAAACAATGGTGATATATTCAAGAGGTTAGTATTATGTATTTACCGCGCTACACGGTCGACGAGAACCTAAAACGCCAAGCGCTTGACACAGTGCCTCATGCTCCCGGCAACGTGTGCCGGGGGAGCGGACTGAACACGGCGGCAGCCAGATCTCGATGCGCTGGTTCGAAGACCTCTGGGAGATTCTCGAATGGAAGATAACGCGTTCCGCACCGGCCTTCGTCAAGGCTTGGATCCCTTTGGCATCATGACCTCGTGTTTAGAGGTTCAGCAGGCATGGCTGCGGCAGCCGGGTGAGCTGGCCAAGCAATTATTCAAACTTGGCGAGCAGTGCTCAAACCTGCAGGTGCTGGGTTACCTGCGATTATGCGGCCAGGAGGTGGAGGACACGGTCCGTCCCGTGGCTTACGACGAGCGCTTCGCCGAGCCTATCTGGACCGAGCGCCCCTATTACGATCTGATGAAAGAATCCTACCTTGCCTACACTCGTTGGCTTGAGGACGCGATCGAGAATACGCCCGATGTTGCTCCGCGCATAAAACAGAAAGCCGGATTCTGGGTCCGGCAGATGCTCAACGCCGCCTCGCCATCGAACTACTTTTGGACCAACCCGCACGCGGTTCACAAGTCGATCGCAAGTTTTGGTATGAGCACGGTTGATGGTTTAAGAAATGCCGTGAACGATGCGTTGCGGGGCGACGTGAGCATGGTGGACGATGAGACCTTCAAGGTCGGTCTCAATCTCGCCACGACGCCCGGCCAGGTCGTTTTCCGTAACCACTTGTTGGAAGTCATTCAATACGCGCCGGCCACCCAGAACGTTCACAGCCTGCCAGTGGTCATCGTCGCCCCGTGGATCAATAAATATTACATTCTAGACTTGAGCGCGCAGAAGAGCCTGGTCCGCTATTTGGTGTCGCGCGGATTCTCGGTGTTCATCACCAGTTGGAATAATCCGCGCTCGGAGAGCCGCAACGTCGGCTTCGAGGACTACATGCTGCAAGGCGCGTTGCAAGCGGTCGACGTGGCCAGGGAGGTCACGGGCGCCGCGCAGGTGCATGCGGCCGGGTATTGCATCGGTGGCACCATCCTCGCGGCATTGATGGCTTGGCTCAACACGGGGTTGAAGCGCAACCAGCCGCCCCCCATAGCACATTTTACGCTGCTTACGGCACTGGTCGATTTCACCGCCCCGGGCGACATCGGCGTGTTCATTGATGAGAACAGCATCGCGTTTCTGGAGAAGCTGATGGCAGACCGGGGTTATCTCGATGGGGCCGCGATGGCTTGGTCGTTTCGGATGCTGAGATCCAATAGCCTGATTTGGCATTACCTGGTCCACAATTACCTCTACGGTGAAGGGCCGCCGCCGCTCGATGTTCTGTATTGGAACACGGATACGACGCGGCTGCCCGCGGCGATGCACTCGTATTACCTTCGGGAATGTTACCTCAATAACAAGCTCGTGCAGCCCGGCGGGCTGACCTTGGGCGGAAAGCCCATCGATCTGCGATCCATAAAGCAACCCCTGTACGCGGTCGGCACCGAACAAGACCACATCGCGCCTTGGAAAGAAACGTTCAAGATCTGTGCGCTTGTCCAGGCGCCGGTGCGTTATGTGCTAGCGACCTCCGGACATATCATGGGCGTCGTTAACCCGCCGGTGGAGCCGCCGAAACGGCGTTACTGGGTCGGAGCGGTAAGCGATCATGCCGATCCGGAAACCTGGCGCAACGGTATCGAAAAGACGCCTGGTTCCTGGTGGGAAGACTGGGCTCAATGGCTCAGCAAACAGTGCGGCCCCTTGGTTGCGGCCCCGCCGATCGGGAGCCAATCCTATCCGGCACTGTGCCCGGCGCCGGGGACCTATGTGCTGGAGCGTTAGGGAAGCTCAGCAAAAGTTACTGCGCAGCCCATCCGCTTTGTCGTGTGCTCGTTCGTCGCTCGCCTATCTACCTGATATGTCTCGTGACTCGCTCCGCGACTTCGCGCATCTGGGCTTGCTCGCGACACTTTTGCAGAGCTTCCTTAGTTGGTGAGCACGATCACGCAAGCCGCAGGCTCGAAGTGGCGGGCTGCTTGGCGTCGCGGTCCTTATCTCGTTGGACCATGGCGTAGGCCGAGTGATTGTGTATCGACTCAAAGTTCTCTGATTCTATCGTGTAAGCGGCGATGCGCTCGTCGCTATTCATCTTGAGGGCCACGTCGCGGACGATATCTTCCACGAATTTCGGGTTGTCGTACGCCTTCTCGGTGACGTATTTCTCGTCCGGCCGTTTGAGCAGCCCATAGAGCTCACACGATGCCACCTCCTCGACGACATCGATGAACTCCTCGATCCAAACGAAATCGCGTATCCTCGCCAATAACGTGACATGCGAGCGTTGATTGTGCGCGCCGTAATCCGATATATTCTTGGAACACGGACATAGGGTGGTAATGGGAACTACCACCTTCACCTCGATGCTGGGAAGTCCGTCCTGAATCTGCCCGACAAAGCTGACTTCGTAATCGAGTAAGCTCCTTACTTTTGAAATAGGCGCTACCTTAGTCACGAAATAGGGAAACTTCATTTCGATGTGACCGACGCGCGCATCAAGCAGTTCCGTCATTTCCACCACCATGCGCTTGAATGATTGAACGGTGATCTCATATTCCTGGGAATTGAGGATTTCAACGAACCGCGACATGTGCGTCCCTTTGAATCGATGGGGCAGGCCGACGTACATATTGAACGTGGCGACGGTGTGCTGCTCGCGCCCGGAACGGTCTCTTACCACGACCGGGTGGCGAATATCCTTAATCCCGACACGATCGATATCGATCCGCCGGCAGTCCTCACTGCTTTGAATATCGGGGATACCGTCGGCAATGTGTGCAGGGTCGTTCATGGTCACCTCGTTTGAATCCTTATGCAGGTTTAGGTTGCACCACGCTCGCTGCCGGCCTTGATGCGGGATATCCCTGGGGTTGATACCCTAGCATATTCTTCGGGTTTTTGTCGCGGTCATGACGGATGCTCCGCCGGCATTAGCGGTGTGCGTGCGATAAGTTAGTGAATTATTGGTTTTTCTCCTTGGGTCTTAACGGTGACGCGGCACAAGCCGCGGCAAGCTCCTCAAGGCAGCGCGTAATGCGTGCGCAGGATCTCTTCAGTAAACGAGGCGCGCAGATAGAATCCGCGCGGAAGGGTTGGCACCCCGCGACCGGATTCCCCGATGCCCCGGGTGCGGACGCGGCCATGCGCAGCCTTTGGCCGGATCTGCAGATAAGTCCCGTAGCGGGCCGAGATCCGGCTGAGATGACCCATGCACACCATTTCCATGATTTCGTCGAAATCGGCGCGCAATATTGCCTCTTGATCATGGGTCGGCCTCCACAACAGCGGTGATCCGATGCGCCGATCGGCAAGCGCGATCGCCGCGGCCGCTTCCACGGGCACCCAAAGCACCCGCGCCAGCTTCTTGCGCACCAATGATTCGTCCCAGGTAAGGCCGACGTTATCGACGAGCGGCACGGTGGTGACATAGGTCGACTCGCGCGGCCGGCCCGCGCGGTCCACCGGGATGGTCTTAAGCTCAATGCCGAACCGCGGAAAATCGGGTTCCGGCAGTGAGGATGCCGGAGCCCCGAGCGCGCGTTCGATAAGCTCGCCGATCCATCCTTTTGCGCGCTTCAAATCGCTCGGCAACCGCGTTTTGAGGTCCAATGCGATTTCGCCGAATGTCCGGCCGGCCAAGCGCTCCGCGCGCTCGAGGAGTTCTCGCTCGCTCTCGGGAGATGTGCGCGGGATCATCGTCTTTGCTGGTTGCGAGCCGGGCCGTTCATAGCTTGTGGCGTATACTATGTCCCGATGGCGATCATAAAGCTTCCTGAATCGATGAGGAACCGCATCGCTGCGGCGGTCACGGCGGGATATCCGCACGAGACCTGCGGTCTACTCATTGGCAGGCAGAGCCCCGGTGCCGTTGAGGTTCTCGATAGCGTGGAGGCTGCAAATCTCAATCAGGAACGGCCGGGCGATCGCTACGAGCTGGACCCGAAAGCGATGCTGGCGGCGGATCGCGATGCGCGCTCGCGCGGTTTGGCGATCGTCGGGGTTTGGCACTCTCACCCCGACCACCCAGCGGAACCCTCGGAAACCGATCGGGCGGCGGCCTGGGAAGATTGGTCTTACCTCATCGTTTCGGTTGCGCGCAACGGTATCAACGCCATCCGCTCTTGGCGACTCGACGGAGGGCAATTCTACGAGGAGGACATGGTGTTATGAGCAGGGTGATCGTGCGCATACCGATGCCTTTGCGGAGCTTGACGGCGGGCGCCGAGGAGCTTGCCGTCGAAGGCGCCACGGTCGGGCAAGCGCTCGCATGCTTGGGCGCGGCCCACCCAGGCGTGCTGGCGAGGATTCTAACCCCCGAAGGCCAGATCCGGCGTTTCGTGAACATCTATTTGGGTGAGGAGAATGTGCACGCGCTCGCGGGCTTGGACACCGCGCTGCCCGAGGGGAGTGTGCTGTCGATCATACCGGCGGTCGCCGGGGGAAGTGAGCCGAAAGCGAAGGAACGGCGGCTGATGGACTTGCGCGGCCGCATCAAAGAGATCACCCCCGCCGAGGCGTTCGTATTACAACAGCGCAGGGCAGCCCTCATCGACGTGCGCGAGCAAGACGAGATCGCGCAAGGCAGCCCGCCCGGCGCTCACCGGCTTGGACGCGGGTTCTTGGAGCTACGCATCGAGGAAGCGGCGCCTGATCTCGAACACACACTGCTCGTGATGTGCAACGGGGGCGTGCGCTCGCTCTTCGCCGCCGAGGATCTGATCCGCCTCGGTTATCGTGACGTGCGTTCGGTCAGCGGCGGGTTTACGCGCTGGAAGAACGAAGGGCTGCCGGTCGAGGCGCCCCAAAGCTTGGACCGCGAAGCCCGGGAACGCTATTCGCGTCATCTCATGATGCCGGAGGTGGGCGAAGCGGGTCAGCTCAAGCTCCTAAGCTCCAAAGTGCTGCTCATCGGGGCCGGTGGTTTGGGTTCCCCCGCCGCGCTGTATTTGGCCGCGGCCGGAATAGGCACGCTCGGCATCGTCGATCACGATGTCGTCGATCGCAGCAATCTGCAACGCCAGATCCTGCACACCGACGCACGGGTCGGCACGCTCAAGGTCGACTCGGCGCGCGCGGCGCTCACGGCCCTCAACCCGGCGGTGACGGTCCAGCCGCATGCACGGCGGCTCGATCGTCACAACGTCGAGGAGGTACTAAATGGCCATAACGTCGTCGTGGATGGTTCGGATAACTTCGCCACCCGTTACCTCATTAACGATGCCTGCGTAAAGCTCGGTTTACCCAATGTTCACGGCGCGGTGTTCCGTTTCGAGGGCCAGGTCTCGGTCTTCTGGCCAGCTTACGCGCGCTTCCGAGGTCCCTGCTACCGTTGTGTCTATCCCGAGCCGCCTCCTCCAGAGCTGGCCCCTTCCTGCGCCGAGGCGGGGGTCTTAGGCGTACTGCCCGGTGTAGTCGGGTTGCTGCAGGCGGTTGAGACCGTCAAGCTGCTACTCGGGATCGGCGCGCCTTTGATAGGACGCATGCTCTATTACGAAGCGCTCGCCGCGCGCTTTTCGGAGCTCAAGCTTGCCCGCAATCGGAATTGCCGTTATTGCGGCGAGGGCGCCGAGTTTCCCGGTTATGCGGATTACGAGGAGTTCTGTCACGCGGCGAGCGCTTGAGGCCCATGAGCCGAGCCGAAGATTTTAGAGAATCGGCGGGTATGCTGGCCGCGATCGGGCACACACCCTTGATCGAGCTTGATCTGGCGCCCGATCGACCGCGCGCAGTCCGGATCTTCTCCAAGCTCGAAGCGGTCAATCCGGGGGGGTCCGTCAAGGACCGTCCGGTGGCGCGGATGCTCGGCGAGGCGTCGCGCGCGGGTCGCTTCACGGACGGCCGGCGCTTACTCGATTCCTCCTCGGGGAATGCCGGGATCTCTTACGCGATGTTGGGTGCCGCGCTCGGCATACCTGTCACAATCGTGGTCCCGGGAAACGCCAGCCACGAGCGCTTGGATCGCATCGTTGCACACGGGGCGGAGCTCATCCTCACCGATCCCATCAAAGGCTACGATTTTGCCCTGGAGGAAGCACATCGGCTCGCCGCCGAGCACCCCCATCGTTACTGGTATTGCGACCAGTACAGTAATCCTGGCAATTGGCGCGCCCACTACGATGGGACCGGCGCCGAGATCCTCGATCAATTAATTGCCCAAGCGCAGGTCGTGCCGGATGCGTTCGTCGCCGGTGTCGGCACCGGAGGCACCCTCACCGGAGCCGGTAAACGGTTGCGGGAGGTCAATCCGAATCTGCATATCGTGGCGGTGATCCCGGAGCGATTTCCCGGAATCGAGGGGCTCAAACCGCTGGGCGAGCCGGATGACATCGTACCCAAGATCCTCGATGAAGCGCTCATCGACGAGCGCGTCCGCGTGAGCAGCGAGCAAGCGGCGGCGATGTGCGTGCGGCTAGCGCGCCAAGGTCTATACGTGGGTCCGTCTTCGGGGGCTTTCGTGCACGGCGCCCTCGCACTCGCCTCATCCCGCCGTTACCGGACCATCGTAACGGTGCTATCCGATACTGGGGAACGTTATGGGTCTACGGGAATGTGGCGGCGTGCGTCATGAGCTTCTCGAGCTGGCTTCAAGCCCTGTTTAAACCCCCGGCGCCCGTCGGCCCACCGGAGACGATCCGCGTCTTCACCACAGCCGACCCGACAATAACCGCCGATGGCATTGCCGTTGAGGAGGATGGCTGGATCATCGACGCCCAGCAGTCCCGGACCGTGCGTCTCTTCGAGGTGCCGCCCCCCGGCGCCGAGCAATGCCTGATCACCTACCGAGCTAAGATGAAATCGCAGGACATAACGGGCCGGGCCTTCCTCGAGATGTGGTGCCGATTCGGCTGGCGCGGCGAGTTCTTCTCCAAGGGCTTCCGGCAGTCCCTTCAAGGCACCACCTGCTGGGCTAGTTACGAGATACCGTTCTATCTCAAGAAAGGCCAGCGGCCCGATCTCATCAAGCTCAACCTGGTCGTGGAGGGTGCGGGGAAGATCTGGGTTAAAGAAATCGAACTTTTAAAGACGCCGTTGGGTTAGGCGTGCGTCCTTGCCGATGTAGCACCTAAGTGCTACATTGCAATTTTGCATTGGAGTCCGAACATGCCCACGACGACGATCCGGCTGCCGGACGATCTAAAGGCTCGCGTTGCCGCTGCCGCTGAGCGTGCCGGAACTACGGCACATAGCTTTATTCTAGAGGCGATCGCCGAGAAAGCGGATCAGGCGGAGCGCCGCGCAGACTTTCATGACGTTGCCGAGAAGCGCTACGCCGATCTCGTCGCTTCCGGTAAGACGATCCCCTGGGAAAAAATGCGCAGCTATCTTGAAGATCGCATCGCGGGGAAACCCGTAGCTCGCCCGCTGGCTAAGAAAATGGCTCGCTGAAGATGGCCCGGATCGAGTTGGCCCCTGAGATTCGGGGTGACTTCGATCGCATCCTCGATCATCTCACGGAGCGCGCTGTTGAAGATGCGCCTGGCCGTATCAGAGAAATTGTCCAGGCAGTTGACGAAGCGGACTGCTGCTCGTCAAGCTACGCTTCGGCGTTACTGCTGTCTAGGGCGGTTTAAGGGCGCTGGTCTTCACAAAATGCTGGAGGGCGGCGTCCGGCATGAATGGCCGCTGATGGCTACCGGCTGCCACCTGGCCCTCGCGGCGAATATCCGCTGTTTGGCTGATAGGAAGGCGGCGAGCCAGGACTCGGTGAGGCAGCTGTGGGTCGCCTACCGCCTGTTCCCTTGTCGGCCAGAAGCGGACAGCGCTCCGGCTCCGCTCAACGACTGGCGTTTGCGTTCTCACACGCTCAGTAGTCAACATTTCGGACATGACGTCAGCCCCGCCGCGCCGCTTCGATCGTGGAGATGTCGATCTTTTTCATCGTCATCATCGCTTCAAACGCACGCTTGGCCGCTGCGCGATCGGGGTCGGAGAGCGCGGCGATGAGGGCGCGCGATTGGTGCTCTACACAAGGCGGATGCCTTCGAGGAAACGGATAAAATTGGAGCTTAGAGACATTTGCAGTCCTAGTCTGTGGCGGCCCCCACCCAGCGGAGGCGAGATCTGCACACGCACTGTAGCGCGCTCGATCTGGTACTAAGCTTAACCTATGCCCCACGAAGAAAAGCTCGAACCTCTCTCCCAAGCGATCCGCCTGATGGAAGTATGCGGGCTATTCGGCTTCTTGCCTCATCTGGCTGGAGCGAGCGCGTCTTGCAGCCGGACATCAAAAAACTGCTCGCTGAGCACGAGAAATCGCTCTTCATGCTGTTTGAGCGTGCGGCCAATGCATGTGCTTTGTTTGGAGATCTGAGTCCGCTCGCTTTTCTGGCCGCATGTTCGCCAGAAGAGAAAGCGCGTGTCGCATTGGGTGAGATCTCGGATGTGGAGGTGCAAGCAGTGGGGATATTTGCCCGGCTCGTGGTTGAGCATCGAGCTGTTGTGCATTGATCTATTATTCGCCAAACACTTCGTAAAAGAGATCCTTCATCGCTGCCCACGATGGCTTATCTGCCTATAGGCGAGTACTATGAACATTCCCATGTATCAAGCATCGATTACCTTCTGCATCAAGTCGATGAGCAACCTCGCCCGCGTGGATCCCAGCGTTCTCATTAATGCGTCGCGCCAGGTCCAGATTGCCACCGACGTCGCCAAAGGGTGTGGCCTCGCGGTTAGCGGGGTTGGAACCGCCGAAATTTGAAGACAATGAGCAGATCTTCAACGAACTCAAGAGATGCGTTGGCAAAACCGTTGCCCACTTAGAGACGTTCTCACCGGCAAAAATCGACGGCAGTGAAGATAGGACAATATCGTTCACCGTCAGCGGCAGCCCAGGCGGCGCCTAATCCAATTCGCTCGGCCATGGAGTTTTATCTTTGAGGATCTTGAATCGTGAAGTTCACCAGTGACCCTTGGGATGCGCTCTTCAAAATGCTCTCGATCGTCCTTGTCCCACTGACCGTGGCCGGGATGGGCTGGTACTGGACGCAATGGCAGCAGAACGTCAACGATTTGAAGGCCATGATCGATCTCGTCACGGACAAGTCACCAGAAAAGCAAAAATATGGCATCGCCATGTTCGAGTACCTGGCCAAGAAAGGCAAAGTGCCGGTCGAGTTCCTGGCAGCTCAGATCGATTACGCGACGACAGCACAGAACCCCGAGCTGCTGCCCATGCTCGAGGTCGCGATCCAGAGCGCGGCCAAAGAGAACCCCGACGTCGAGGAGGCCTACCGCATCGCGCTGCTCAGGCGGCCGTCGCGCGTGTTCATCCATGTTCCGAATAATCAGGTCTACGATTGCTTGGTGAAGCTGCGCGAAAGTTTCAAGGACGCGGACAGGGCCTCGATCTTTTTCCCGGCGGTTCGCACGTATCCGGGCTATGCCGAGTCGAACCAGGAGCTCCGCTTCTTCCATATCTCCGACATGGCGCGCGCCGAGCAGATCGCTGGGCTGTTCGGCACGCTGGGCTTGGAGCTCGAGGTCAAGGATCTTTCTCAGACAGTGTGGGCCGCCAAAACTTCTCCCAACAGTTACGAGCTATGGTTCAGCGGCAAACAGCTGCCACCGCTCTGCCACCTGCAGACTAGCGATTGATCTACGCGGTAGGTCTTCAGAACACCGGTAACAATGTCCAGCTCACTACCAACTTACCTTGCCTGCAGGCCAATAAACGCTGTTTCCAAGGGCCCGGGGCGGACGTGCCCGCAGAGTCGTTCAGTGGCATTCGGCTTAGGTGCGCTGCGATCGAACGCGTGATGCATAAAGTGCAACTTCGGTTACCTCGGCAGCGCCGCTGACGAGGAGCGTTCAGCGACCGCTTTGAGGTAAATCACGATGTCGGTGTGAATGACCGCTCCGGGTCGGCAAGCCGAAATTCAAACTGAGGCACTACCAATGTTGTGCGTCGCTGGAGTTCTCCTCTACAACTGCGCCAAGATCTCTTCGCTCATCTCGGCGTTCGAATAGACGTTCTGAACGTCATCGAGGTCCTCCAGCGCTTCGATCAAACGCGTCATTTTCTGGGCGTTCTCCAAGTCGAGGGTCGCACTGGTCGAGGCACGCATCGTGATTCCGGCGTCCTCCGGACTTAGGCCTCGGGCAAGCATCGCGTCCTTGACCTTCCCGAAGTCCTCTGGGACCGTGATGACGTCCATCGAACCATCGTCGTTTACCACGACGTCGTCGGCGCCGGCATCCAGCGCAATCTCCATGATTTGGTCTTCGTCGCTGCCCTTGGGGTAGGACAGCACCCCTTGTTTTTTAAACAGATACGCGACGGAGCCGTCGGTGCCCATGCTGCCGCCGGCCTTGGAAAAGGCATGGCGGACTTCCGCGACCGTGCGGTTGCGGTTATTGGTCATACAGTCCACCAGGATCGCAATCCCGCCCGGGCCGTAGCCTTCATAGCGGATTTCTTCGAACTGCTCGCCTTCGACACCTCCCGTTCCGCGCTTGATCGCCCGCTCGACGGTGTCCTTGGACATGTTATTGGAGAGACCAGCATCCATGGCGGCGCGCAGGCGTGGGTTGCTTCCGGCGTCACCGCCACCCATGCGGGCGGCGACCGTGATCTCGCGGATAAGTTTCGTGAACAACTTACCGCGCTTTGCGTCCTGCGCGCCCTTGCGATGCTGGATATTCGCCCATTTACTGTGTCCCGCCATGATGATCAATTTCCAGTGTTTCCGAATCAAGAAAGTCTACCGCAAATCCAGGCTCGGGGGATCAGGATTTGCCACGCGAGCGGCCGTGCCAGGGTGGCATCGTGGCTACCACACCACAGCGTGGAACGCTTGGGGAGACTCTGAATAAGTGTTATGAGCACGCCCAGCTGCGCGAAGCCGCGCAGCGAGACGCGAGACATATCATGTAGATAGGCGAGCGAGCACGCGACAAAGCAGATGGGCGGCGCAGTAGCTTATTCAGAGTTTCCTTAGCGCTTGCGTTCACGTTCGGCCAAGTACCGTTCCGCTTTTTGCTTGTTAATAGCCCTGAGCTTGGTATAACCGTCCTCGAGGGTGGGTGAAGAAGTATCCACGGCGGGGGCGGCATCCGGCCGCCGTTTGCGGGCGCGCAGCGCCGCTCTAATCGCACTCACAGTGCCTAAAAGCGCTCCGGCACCGGCGCCCATCGCAGCATAGAGCGGTAACCCCATAACATCGATCATCATGGTTTTGATCGGGACCGATACGACCGAATACCCGGACGACGTGATGATGCAGTAGCGGTAAAGGGCAATGATCACGGCGCTCGTAAGCGCGCCGATGACCGACCACCGCAAAACCGTGAGCACTAGCTTCATCACTCTCGGTCCCTTAGACGACTACGCCAGACCCGATGTCGCCGGCCACACTCGGCTGCATGTCGATTATCCCGCAAGCGGAAGCGCTCACGCGAACTACGCGTCGTTCGTACCGAAAACGGCCTGACCGCGCGCCTTGGTAAAGTCGAGCAGACGCATGATCGGCACGCGTGCCCGGGCGGCGATCTGGGGATCCAGCAGGATTTCATTGTCCCCGTTTTCAAGGCAGGCCGCGAGGTTTCCAAGCCCATTCATCGCCATCCAGGGGCAGTGTCCACAGCTCTTGCAGGTGGCGCTGCGGCCGGCCGTGGGCGCCTCGATGAGCTGTTTGCCCGGAGCGGCCTGCTGCATCTTGTAAAAGATGCCTTTGTCAGTGGCTACAATGAATTTGGAAGCATCGAGCTCGCGCGCCGCTTTGATGAGCGCGCTCGTCGAGCCGACCGCGTCCGCCTGCGCCACGACCGACGCGGGGGATTCCGGATGCACCAAGACCTTGGCATCGGGATGCTGCCTGCGGAGCGCTTCGAGCTCGAGTCCTTTAAATTCCTCATGCACCACACAGGCCGCGTTCCAAAGGACCATATCGGCGCCCGTCTGCTCACGGATGTAGCCGCCCAAATACTTATCCGGCGCCCAGAGGATTTTCTCCCCGCGCGCCGCGAGATGCGCGACGATCTCGACCGCGCTGCTCGAGGTGACGACCCAGTCGGCGCGCGCCTTGACCCTGGCGCTGGTGTTGGCATAGACGACCACGGTGCGATCGGGATGGGCATCGCAAAAGACCGAAAACTCCTCGGCCGGGCAGCCGAGATCGAGCGAGCAAGTCGCCTCCAGATCCGGCATCAGCACGCGCTTCTCGGGGTTCAGGATCTTGGCGGTCTCGCCCATGAAGCGCACGCCGGCAACGACCAAGGTCGATGCTGGGTGCTCATAACCGAAACGGGCCATATCGAGGGAGTCGGAAACATGACCTCCGGTCTCGTCGGCGAGCTGCTGCAGTGCCGCGTCTGTGTAATAATGCGCAACGATCACCGCTTTTCTTTTCCTCAGCAGGCGCTTAATCTTGCCCACGAGACGCACGCGTTCCTCAGGTTCGAGTTGCTCGGTCACCGTTTCCGGTACCTCGTACGAACGTGTTTTTACCGGGTGACGTTCTCGAATCGGACTAAAACTGATCATATCTCTGAGGTTCTAGTGGAAACTCAAATATATTCCGTGCCGGCGCACGCCGCTGTGCCATTTGACATGGCAAACTCCGTGATAATTTCCGCTACCTCACGGCGAATGAGTAGCAATCGCAGTTGTGATCCTGGATGATGAACGGCACGACGTCGGTAGAGACCGAGGGATGAGGATAGTCGTAGGGTGCATACCAGGCTAGTCACCGCTCGCTGTACGCCGCACGGCAATCGATAACTCACGCAGTTGCGCGTCGGGGACAGCCGCGGGAGCGGCCGTGAGCGGACAGGCAGCCGATTGCGTCTTCGGGAAGGCGATGACATCGCGGATCGAGGACGCGCCCGCCATGAGCATAACGAGGCGATCCAAGCCGAACGCGATCCCTCCGTGGGGCGGACATCCAAAGCGCAGCGCTTCGAGGAGAAAGCCGAATTTCTCTTGCGCTTCCTCCTCAGCGATCCCGAGCAGCCGGAAGACCGCTTGTTGCACCTCCCGGCGGTGGATACGGATGGACCCGCCTCCGATCTCGGTGCCGTTCAGGACTAGATCGTAGGCGCGGGAAAGACAATCGCCCGGCGAGGTCTCCAGTTGCGACGCCTCGCCGATCTTGGGCGCGGTGAAAGGATGATGCAACGCTTCCCAGCGCCGCTCTTCCCGGTTGCGCTCGAACATCGGGAAGTCAACCACCCACAGCGGTTTCCAGTCACTCACGGCGATGGATAAATCCTGCCCGAGCTTTAAGCGCAAGGCGCCCAGCGCTTCATTCACGATCTTGGCTTCATCGGCGCCGAAGAAAACGAGATCGCCATTCTCGGCCCGCGTGCGATCAAGAAGGCCATGTATGACCTCATCGGGGAGAAATTTCAGGATGGGCGATTGCAACCCGTCGCGGCCGCGTTCGCGCTCGTTGACCTTGATATAAGCGAGGCCTTTCGCCCCGTAGATGGCCACGAAATCCGCGTAGCCGTCGATCGTCTTACGCGTCAGTTCCCCACCACGCGGAGCCCGCAGGGCGGCTACGCGGCCACTCGGGCGATTAGCTGGAGCGGAGAAAACCTTGAGCTCGACCGACTTAACGAGATCGCCCACATCGACCAGCTCTAGGGGTACGCGCAAATCGGGTCGGTCGGTTCCAAAGCGGCGCATCGCCTCATGGTAGCCCATGCGCGAGAACTCGGCGGGAAGCGCTACGCCGAGGGTGTCTTTAAACAGCTTCCTGATCATGTCCTCCATGAGAGCGGTGATCGCGGTCTCGTCCATGAAGGAGGTCTCGATATCGATTTGTGTAAACTCCGGTTGACGATCGGCGCGCAGATCCTCGTCGCGGAAGCAGCGCACGATCTGGTAATAGCGATCCATGCCCGACATCATAAGCAACTGCTTGAAGATTTGCGGAGATTGCGGCAGTGCGAAGAACTTTCCAGGATGGGTGCGGCTTGGGACCAGGTAATCGCGCGCCCCTTCCGGGGTGGCCCGCGTCAGCATCGGGGTCTCGATTTCCAGGAAACCGTGCTCGTCGAGGAAGCACCGCAGAATGCGGCAGACCTGGGCGCGCAAGCGGATGTTCCGCTGCATTTCGGGACGCCGCAGATCCATATAGCGAAACCGGAGCCGCGTTTCCTCCTGGACACCCTCTTCCTCGAGCTGGAACGGCGGCGACTCGGCGCTATTGAGGATTTGTATGCCCTGCGCGAGGATTTCCACAGCCCCGGTGCTCAAGCTGGGATTCTCGGTGCCGGGGGGGCGCGGCCGCACGCGCCCCTTCACGCCCAAGACATACTCGCTTCGGACACGCTCGGCGACACTAAAGCTTGCAGGGGTACTCGGGTCAAAAACGATTTGTACGAGCCCCTCGCGGTCGCGAAGATCGATAAAAATCACACCGCCATGGTCGCGCTGATGGTGCACCCACCCGCAAACCTGGACCTCTTTGTCTATATGCGCGAGATTCAATTGCCCGCAGTAGTGACTGCGCACCGTACCCCCGACGCTCGCTTTGCAACGAAAATGGCAATGGTACGGGCTGCTTCAGACGGGCGCAATGCGAGCAGATCAATCCCTTGAGGGCCGTCAAAGCCAAACGAGTGTGCGGTCGCTATTAATCGGCCGTTGTGGTTGGCGATTTCGACTCGGCCGAGGCACTCGTGCCGGATCCGCTTCCGGTCTCTTCCTTTGGGGCAGCGGCTTTTTCGCTCTTATCCTCTCCTTTGTCGCCGGTTTGCGTGCCCTTGTTCTTGAAGTCCGTGGCATACCAGCCCGAGCCCTTGAGTCGGAAACCGGCCGCGGAAACTAATCTTCTTAAGCTTTGAGCTTCGCAGGCGGGACATTGCGACAGCGGTTCATCGCCGATCTGCTGTAAGATCTCAACACGCTGCCCGCAATCGGCGCATTCATACTCGTAGAAAGGCATAAGAAACTACTCGTCTTGTGGATCCGTTATACCAACATAACGGCTACCGCTGAAAAATCAAGAGCGTCCGGCGCGCTGGCGCCGCCCTCGCTGCACGGATCCTTGAACCGGATATTCGCTTTTTTCTCCGTTGCGTATTCGGTATCATGTCCTCCCCTCGATACCGGGGCCGTTAGCTCAGTCGGTAGAGCAGCGGACTTTTAATCCGTTGGTCGCAGGTTCGACTCCTGCACGGCCCACCAAACACGAACAGACCATTGGAAGGCCGAAATGTACAATCAACGCGCTGTCATGGTCGAAATTCACGCAAATCGGCGCGTCCGATTGCGCCACATCCTCGATCGGTTCGACAATAATCAGTTGACGTTGGCGCGGGCCGTCGAGATAACCCATCATTCTTCGGTAGCGTCTTAAGTGGTCAAGAGAATTTAGGCGAGGGCGGCGCACGGCAAATCGAAGCCGCGATCGAGCTGCCTGATGGCTGGATGGATCGCGGGAGCTAAAAAAAGAGCGTAAGTCCAAGCGACCACAACGCGTCGCGGCCTGAGGTGGCGGGACATGCATCACAGGCAACCGTGGCGAATACCGCTTCGAGTCTTTGCAGCAAGGTTGGGTTTAATCCTTGCGCCCTTAGCGGAATTCCCCGCGCAGTACCCCATCGGGATCGGGCGCGGAGCGTGGCGCCCAACGCGGTACGCCATCGGGATACCCTCGCCATGATAGTTGTGCTATTTACGTGTCATAATACTAGTCGGTACGCTCCAGGCGCTGCGCGATCCGATCTATTCTTCTGCTCTGCTGGTAATATGATCCCAATATAAAGCAGATGCGTTCATTTACAATCCCGATTTATGGTCCAATGGCTAGGGTCCACTTCTCAGTGCGTTTGTTGATCTCATTGTATGCAATACCCAAAAAGAGAAAAATTGATAAAAATGCGAAATTTGGCTTGGATAAAATCATCGTGACAAAGATCACAATCAGTGAAGCTTTGATTCCAACCTCCCTCTGGGTACGGCCCAGCTTAACTGCCGGATATATAAAGATACAGGTGATCAAGAGAAAGCCTATGATGCCAAGATTAACAAGCGACGTTGACAATAAATCGTTGGATCGAATGTAGCCGTATCCTACACCGAACAATTGATTGGCGAGGGGCAAGTCAAGATAGTACTCCCAAGAAGTCAAAAAGGCCGCGAATCTCCCAGCCCCAGATGGATTTTCCGCAGTTACTTTGTCCTCGATTAATTGTGTATAAGCACTCAAAATATGCTCATTACCGAATAATCCCATCGCCAACAAAACGATTAAAATACCACCTATGACACAGACGAATCTATCTGCCAAGCCATAGTATTTAAGTCTGATGAGCAGATAAGTGAAAATTCCCAAAACCGCTGTTGTGGTAGTGCTCATTACCAAGGTGACCAATAAAAACCCCTGAACGGCAGTTCGTTTGGTATGCAAGGCATATATCCAAAAAGGGAGGATTGTGAACGCATACATTGAAGGTTCTTGCGTTAGACTTTTGAGCCTCTGGAGCGTTAATGGTCCCATATGGATCGTTTGAAACCAGCTGCCAGTACGCTTCTCACCGAATAACTGTCCGGTGTCAAAACCTCGGTTACTAAGAAAGTCGCCGCTGCTTCCAATCACCAAAAAATAAACACATTCATAAACACCATACAAACCTAAGACTGTGGCCCCGACAAAAATATATTTGTCCCATGCCTCGCAATATAAATGTTTCACGAAAAAAAAAGCGACGCACCCGCCAGCAAATACAGAGACTGGGTGAACATCGTTTTTCTCATTAATATGCTGGTATCAGTATCCAATGAATCCGTTAGCGGTAAATGGACCGGAAAATAGGTGATGGATGAAAACGCCAGGCTTAATTGCGCGAGTGCATTAAGGGCCACAAACCAAAAGGAAGCTAAAGCTAAATCATAAAAGAACGGTAATATCTTCTCTCTAGGAATGATGAGCAGACTTACCGGCGGAGATATAGCGGCGAGCGCGAATAAATAGCCGGGCGTCGTCCCTTGCATAGTGGGTAATAGCACTACTGACGTTATCGGTAGCACTATTGCCCAAGCAGCAAAATAAATATCATGTCGAGACATAGATTATCTTCAAAAATGCTGTGTTCTCAGGTAATCCGCGTAGCGTGAGAGCTATGAGCGCAAGAATCGGGTTAGCGTAACTGCCTGCGGGAGATACGGAACTTCCGGCAACAAGCAAGCAAGAAGTAAACGCGAATTTTCCATACCGGCGCAGCAAACTACAGAGCTCCGACGCGAGTATGGCAGCCTATTAATGCGCGTGAAAGTCGCGTTTTAATAAAGTGGCATGTAGCGCGGTCGCTTCGGCGACCAACACGTCAGGGAACATGTCCGTTTCCGTAGGCTCTTTTGCTTCTTTGAAGAGTTGTATGCTTGGATCCAGGTCGGGAGTATGCCCACCAATTACCTCGAAAATCCTGTGTAATGATTCGTCAGGGAAAGCGCATAAGCGTTCAAAAGAAATAAAATGGACGTTTCCAAAGGATTGCTGTGCAAGATGCGTGAAGGCAATGAGCCAGTATTTCAGCCAATAGGTCGGGTTTAGGGGATCAAGTGCCTTCAGGGATTCACTGCCCGGAAACAGCAAGGGGCGATGCAGATCACCAAATTCCAGATGTCCAATGTCTTCCATGTAGGTCTTGACGAAACGGTTTTTGGCATGCAACTCGGTAAAATTCAGATGCTGCTTGTGCAGGGAAAACGCGTGGCTGATGGGGTTTCTGACGGGAATGAAAATCACGCTCCCTGGCAGTAGGTTGGAGAGGTAGGCTATACGACTAATATTCGCATTATTTTTAGAAGTATAACGCTTTGCAAGGCCTTTCGCTGCTTCAGAGAAAATTATTTTCTTCATGTGCTGCATGAAAAAGTCTTCAAAATCAGCGTTGTGTTCCTGCCCAGTGATGAGGTGAATGTTTTCTGGTGGGAATTTTTCCTTCCAGAAATACTTCCATATCATTTCCTCAAACGCCTCCGGGCTGTCGAACCCAATAAAAATGCCATCGCCGTGGGCACGCTCGTGCATATCGCTATTTTTCTGAAAGTTGCGGAACATTTTTTGCCACAGTATCGGGCATAACACGAAAGGCATGTTGCGGTACGTGTGGGTAGCAAACAGCCCGGTTTTATAGAGTGCTTCGAGCAGAATCGTGGTGCCTGCCCGTGGCAGGGAGGTGATAAATACCGGCTTGGATGCATCGATGAACTCAAGGTCTTTCCTGTAGAGCGTATCTTCGATTTCCGAGAGACTGCGTTGCAGCGCAACTTTGCGAAACGCCAGACCGTGGATGAGTTTATCAAACGTTGAATAGTTGCTGCCGGCACTCATCCTTTGCGCCACGGATAAAAGATTACAAGCGTCAACAATGATGAGAAAACGATTCCCTCCCATGTTTGAAAATAGTCGATGACGTGCTGAGCGTAAGGTAGCTCCAACAAATGGATAATGATGAGGGGGAGGCTCGCGAGCAATGCGGATAAGACGAACACTCCTAGGACGTTGAGCAGGGCCCGGAAAAGTTTTAGAAGAAAGACCTGGACGGCTTTTTCTTTCTGTTCGTCAGTAAGATTATGATCCCGTATGCAGGCTAGGGAGGCGTTCATGACCTGAAACATCGTTGATACCGCCGCAACGATTTTAAAATAACGCAAGAGGAGAGAGAAGGACAGAACGACAAGAGTGCAAAGAGCGAGTGTCACTATTTTTGGGCAGGTTCTACGGGGTGTTCTCTCCTTTTTCCAGCGTGTTTCTCACGCGGGACGGTTCCGACGGGCTCTGATTGTTTGCGTTTAGTGATCAGCCGCTTTATGGGGTACCAAAGGAAGCCGAAGATGGCGAGAAAGATCAGGCCAAGAAACGCAAGGACACTGCCGATAACGGTAAGGCCTGCGCCTGGCCCAACATATGCCAATGCTGGTTCCGCGGTTAAGAGTGACAAAAGTAAAAAGCATAAAAATGGAGATGTTAATTGTCCTGTCATGGCTGTTTCCTATTTTGCAGTACTTGCACATTCGGGTAGTTCTCTTTCAAAAAAATCATCTGCCACCCACGTAGCCTTGTTTATCACGCCATTATTCTGTTCATCATAGATATTTTGATATTCCCACACAATCTGTGAATCGCCATTGACCTCAAACGCACGGCCATCCTGGGGCTCCGTAATAAAAATATTTCCGTTAGGAAGATATTCATGTACCCCACGCATATAAGTATAAAAAGGCTGTTCATCCGTTCCTGCAAACACGGTTTCGATTGCCCTTGTTTTAGGATCAACCGTTACAATGCTGGAATGTTTTCCATACATGTTGTTGTCGAATACGGAGATTACCCCGGTTGCCAAAAAAACTGGATCATGCTGGCGATGCCAAGGACCAGCTTGCCACCATTTCGTGACGCCTGTCTCAGCATCAATCACGCTTACGAGGTTGATATTTCTGAAACTGAGCATCAGATCACCCACGTTAAACATCGGGAAAGCTTCGGACAATTCGGGGGTCAACACATCAATGTCATTGGGGTGGAATGGGTTTTCCAGCATCGGGGCACTCGCACTTTCATCCGACTTACGCGCACCGTATATCCCCCATGCGTCATGTTTAAGAATAATGTCATCAAACAAGGATAGTTCTTTCAACACCTTCCCCGTGGCAAGATCTACATTGACCAGGAAGCTTTTGGGTTCGCCCAAGTATCGCTCTTCGCTGTTTCGCCATGCCCAGACAGTGCCGTTCAGTCCTACCGAAACAATATGGTGATACTGCCCTGGAATATTCCAGATGATTTTTCCGCACGCATCCAAGTGTGCCAGAACATTACCGCCGTCAAAGGTAACAATGATGGAGCCGTTAGGGAACACCTGGAACCCATGTAAAAACACATTTGTAGCCGACCTTCCGCTGCGATCAAGCGTTTCATAGTCGATCGGCCAGTAATGCAAGACCTTACCCGCATGGTCCATGAGGTAGGCGCCGTTAAGGGCGGATTCTGTTGGTGTTAGACCTGCGATGATTCGAAAACCCTGTTCCAAATGCCCTTCAGAGGCTTTAAGGCGTATTCTTTCTTGGTGGTGAGGTAACACTAAGTGGCGCGTGGGGCGACCACCAAGATCATTCTTGAGATGTTCGAACTGATCCCGAAGCTCGTTCCTGGTTTCTCTGATCAGATAGAACGGAAATACCTGATAAGTGCCAACAAATAGTCCGTAGAAAAAGACTACCACAAACGTGAGCAAGGAAAAGAAAATGATCGAAAATTTAAAAAGCGTTTTGCTAAGATCCATCGTTACGCCTTGGTTCGTTAGTATGAGGTGGCTCCGGTTGTCTGAAGGGAAATGGGGTTTAGTAGGTGGAACCGCTGCCGCAGGTTGTTGATGACCGCCGCCGCGCCTCTACCACGGTGTATTACCCGGGGTCTTTACTCCACCGCGCCCTCCGAGTACAAGACGGAAGTAAGAGATCCGAAAAATCTAAGGTGACATTCTGCGAGCCGGATGATGGCGTGCTTCCCGTCCACGGCGCGGAGTCTCCCTCTCCGCCGCCTGAAACGCTGCAAAGCTCGGCTTCTTGGTATTGTTGCTCCGTAGCAGGCCAAAATTCCCTTTCTTTGCATCTTTTAACTGAAACCACCAGATGCCTTCAAGAAACGGCACCGACGGCGCCCGCTTGAAGAGTTCAGTGATATAGTCGGCCCCAAGCTGCTCACTTGCTGGCGTGGCGTTATTGTGAAACCCAGCTTCACTCACCAGGATAGGTATAGTCCTCCCAGTCTTTTGTTTGACGAGGTCCTCTCTGGCGTTGATAACTTCAAAAAACTTATCAACGCCGACCGATGCGGGTGCAGCGGATGGAACATGGCCCGGCCAGTTTTGCCGGTAGACGTAGAGGTGCAAGGACAACATATCCATGCAATCCCCCGCACCAGCGTCGAGCATTCCTCTAACAAAAGGTTCGTTCGCTCCCGCAACGGAACCGCCGACAACTATGGCATTCGGCCGAACCGCCTTGATAGCATTGTAGGTTCTGCAGAGCAGGTCGGTATACATGGCGGCATCGTTGCAGGGCGGCTCCTTCCAATTGCAACCGAGACCGAACCCTCCATTCCATTCGTTCCAAACTTCGTAATATTTGACTTTGCTACCGTATGTTTGAACGAGTTGAGCAGAGCGGTCAGCGTAACACTGCCTTCCGCTTGCCGTTTTCGCGTTGCATCCAACGCCGTAACCAAGCATAAAAAGAACCGACTTGCCGTTTTGAGCAGCCCAATTGACGCCGAAATCGTGGTTCCCGTGGTTGTACGCTAGCCGTATAGAGTGAGCGCCGAGCTCCTTGGTAAACTGCTGGCCTGCCGCGTCAAAGGTGCCTGCGTGCTGTTGGACATTGAGGCCGACGACAGGTTGCCCAGGGGGTGGACGGGGTGTTGATGATGTGCATGCCGTCATGCTCAAGATCACCTCCAGAACGGCCCATCGAGAACTCCTGGACTGAATAGACTCCCCTTTCTTAAGGCATTTCTTTAAAATATTAGTTAATAGCATTGTCTACAGAGGGTTTTTCTACGCTAGTGGTCTTCCTACTCGCATGATGCTCACTTCGCTATTAGTTTCTCGACAACGGCCCATACGCTGATGTCGCAGCCTTGTCCCAACTGTACTTGGCGCTTGTTTCAATCCTTTACGCCCGCATGTCGTCCTGTTTTCCGCGGTCATGTAACACTTGCGCAATTTTTTTCTGCGATATCTGTAGGGTCGTAAGGATATCAAATTTCGCCGAGCCGATTATTCCAATGCCACGGGCCACTGCTTATTGGGTGGTCAGACTGCTTACAGCGAGAACGAATGGCCCATCCCCAGTCCCCGTTCTTTGTAATATCGTGTTATCGGGCGTTTGCGCTGAGAGTCAGCCCCTGCAGGCAGACCTCGGAGGGCCAGACGCAGCCTCCATCTCCTATGCAGCTTCCACAAGAAAGCTCATCCCTCCATGAGCCTCCTTCCTGTTCCTCTGCGGCACACTGATATTTGCAGTCCCATCTCGTATGACTGAAACTTTGATATTTTTTCATCTGTGAATCCCCTTCCTTGGCGGAGATCGGAGATTCACACCGACCGTAGTACCGGTCAAACCGCGGTGAGTCCCCCGGCAAAGCCGGGAGCTTACCTCACTGAGTTAACTGGTAACAGGTGCGAGGGATTCAGTCGATTCCTGAAGGGCCCCTCGCACCATACATAATACCAGCCACGATAGGTTAACGAAACCGCCTTATTTCGCTGCTTCCGTGATATTGATATTGGCAACGGAGGACCGGATGATCCGAGGGGTACTCGAGCCGGCCACATTGATCGCATTACTACCGGTGTAATGCGTCATAGAGGTCCAATGATCAATAGATACTAATATCGCGTGCAACTGCCTTATATGCATCAAAGGCCGGCTTTTTGGTGTCATTGCCACGTAGTAGGCCGAACGTGGTCCCTATAATTGGGTTATCCTTCAGCTGAAACCACCAGATCCCTTCAAGAAACGGCACCGCCGCCGCTCGCCTATAGAGTTCGGTGAGAAACTCTGCCTCAAGCCTGTCGGGCCCATCGCCATTGCCGTGGAACCCGGTTTCAGTCAGGATGACGGGGATATCCTTCCCTGTCCTTGCTTTGAAAAGGTTATATCTGGCGGTCATGATGTCAATTACACTCTGGGCGCCAACCGCTCCGGGCGCGTTGGCCGGAACATGACCCGGTAGGTTTTGCCGGTATGGGTAGTAGTGCAAGGACAGCACATCCATGCAGTCTCCCGCGCCGTTATCAAGTATTCCTCTCAAAGCAGTCTCGCTCGCTCCCGCAATTACCCCGCCGGCTACTCTGGCATTCGGCGCAACTGCCTTGATTGCATCATAGGTCCGGCAGAGGAGATCTGTATACTCGGCGGAGCGCGGTTGGTTCTGTTTCCAATCGCCATACGGGCCGAACTGGCCATGCCATTCGTTCCAGACTTCGTAGTATTCGACCTTGTTGCCGTATGTTTGAACGAGTTGAGCGGAGCGGTCCGCGTAACACTGCCTCCCGCTTGCCGTTTTCGCATTACACCCTTTGCCGTAACCGAGCATGAGAACAACCGACTTGCCGTTTTGAGCAGCCCACTCGATGTTATTTTTTTCGTGAGGAAACTCTGTGCGCACGGAATGCGCCCCCAGCTCGAGAGTGAACGACTTAAAGGCGTCGTCAATCACCCTCGCCGGCGCCGGATTGAGGCCGACGACAATCTGTGGAGGGGGTGGAGGGGGTGGAGGAAGTGCGACTAGCACTTTAACCGCCGCCGAGACGTTCTTAGTAGTCCCGGCACAAGTCAATTTATAGGTTTGGCTGGAGGTGATATTCTTAACGGTCTGGCTACCCGACGTGCCTTTGCTTCCCGACCATCCGCCGCTCGCCGTACATGATTTGGTATTTTGAGAGGCCCACGATAACGTTGCGTTGCCGCCTTTGCCTACCTTTACGGGGTTCGCTTTCAATGATAAAGCGGGAAGCGGCGCTGCGTAGGTAGCCGCCGGTAAAAAGAGAAATAACATGATTCCCAACATCACCGTTGAACCTAAAGTCCTGGTGACGTTGAGGCGTGATGTAATATCAAACATTTCAGTACCTCCTTGTTTTGCTGATAGGTGCCTGACGAAACGCCCAGCACACAGGAGGTACTGTTGGATCGCCTGGCAACCCTGCGACCATGCCCTCATCCATGGAGGGGTTAGGCCAGTAGTTTTGCGTCCCATCCTTTCGGATGGTTTGCCTTTTTCAGTGCTGTCTATATCTCTTGAGGTGTTGATCCACCTCGCGAGAAACATCGCTCGAACGCGAATCTATCGGCGCTCGCTTCTGAAGCTTTAGTAGCGGTTCCTGGGCCGTTGTCCGATGAAAACGTTTCTGGTCTTACGGTACGCCGCGGCTGTTAACCGGACTTGTAACCGATCATAAGCACAGTATAATGCTTTAGTTAAACGTGCAAGAATCTCCCTGAACGGAGCGGTTCAGGGAGAAAATGTGTGATCTGAATTAAGGTTGTGACCTCGGGGTGCTAGTAGAGAGACTGCTCGACGGCGGGAAACCGAGGGACGTGAGCCAATCGCCCGCGGCTTGCTCGTCACACAGTGGTGGGCGGAGGTTCCCCTCTCCACTATCTTCATTCCCGTGCTTGCTAACCGTGTTTCGAAATACCCATCCGTCCAAAACTCTCCTCCCCATAGCTCTGATCTTTAATCGGAGGAGATAAGCCGGATGGAACACGGGCAAGTGGAAGCGACGATTGCGCAGGAGGGCAACGAGCTGCTCAGTCGTTTGCTGCATGGGCATACGGATTTAGGGGCAAAGACCGAGGAGAGATGCTTGGAGGTAGTAGGGGCCGACTTCGAAGCGATCGACCTCGACTGGTGGATAGATCACCACCGACGTGCCGCCGTAGCACGTGCGTATCCGCTCCTGCACACATTTAGAGTTCTGAATGAAGAAGTCCATTCCTGTGCGGCGCGATAGTCCGAGGCACGTAGCCACGGAATGAAAAGCTTCGCGACGCCTCTTAGCGCAGCGCTTTGCACTTCGTTTGCGAGATAATGGTCTGCCAAAAAAACGCGGTGGCGTGTGGCAGGGCGAGGATGATCCTCTTGTCATCTACCGGACTGGTGTCAGTATGGTGCCGATCTATGAATGGCGATGTAGTTCAAAATAAACCTCTTAGAAGTATGCTGGCTATGACAGGAACAACGCCGTAAAGCACGATAAATTTGCGATAAAAGCGTATCGTGACACATAGCTGCTCCTTCACGATAGAATTTACGCGACGACGCAGGACGTGGGAATGAGAGGACGCTTATAAGATATGGCGGGCAGACGGTCAGGCATTCTTCCAAGTACACATACTCCGAAGCCTAGCAGGAACTATACGACATCTCCAAGTCTATCTCCTCTTATTGTCCAATCGGTTCCGACTGACGCTCAAGCTCTACGATAAGGGACCCCGGGTCCTGCGGATGGAGGCCATCGCGCACAATATCAAAGGGCTGCGCTGCGGGGGGCGGTGGAGAAGCTCTCGATCATGCTGGGCAAGCTTCAGCGTATACTTTCTCAACGTGCTCCAGGCCCCGCATCTCAGCTTTTTACCAGACGGCGTGCTCAATGCATTGGGCGAACCGGCTCAACGCGGCTCGCGGCGGCTCGCCGATGTAGATCTGCAAAAACCACGGATGCGGGCGGTCGCTGAGGCGGTGCTGGCCCCCCAACCCGAAGGCTTTACGGTGACCGAGATCGCGGGGAAGGTGCGAGAGACAACCCGCCAAAGCGTCTCCCTACGCTACTCGTCTGGCCACCTACGATCTGATAGAACTGCGAGGCAGGCGTTGGTCTAGGGCATCGACAACGCGCGACGCTATCGCCTCCTTCCGGCGGGTTTCCGAACCTTGGCGGAGTGGCTGATTTTGCGCGAGAAGTTTTTCAACCGGTATTGGCCAGTACTGTATAAGTTATAATCTTATCTGACAGTTAGTATTCTCTGCGTGTTAGTCATATAAAAGTGACGACAGAGGAGAACGACGATGACTCAGAGTGAGAGAATCATTCGACCGAAGCTAGGCTTGTTGGAGCTGGCGAAGCAATTGGGGAATGTCTCGAGGGTCTGCCAGATCATGGGCTACAGCCGGGACAGTTTTTATCGGTATAAGGAGTTATACGAGACCGGTGGGGAGTTGGCGCTGCAATGAGCTTTCCAGGCGCAAGCCGAACATCAAGAACCGGGTGGCGCTGGAGGTGGAGGAAGCGGTAGTGCGGCTGGCGATTGAGCAGCCGGCCTGGGGCCAGGTGCGGGTTTCGAACGAACTGAGGAAAGACGGACTGGTGTCTCCCCGGCGGGGGTACGCTGTATGTGGCAACGGCATGATTTAGAGAATATGGACAAACGCTTGAAGGCTTTGGAAGCGAAGATGGCCCAGGAAGGGGTGGTGCTGACCGAGGCGCAGGGGCGCTCGAGCGGGCCAAGCAAGAGAAGGAAGCCCATGGGGAATTTGGGAGCGAATGCCCAGGCTGCTGCGGTACCCAGGATACGTTTTATGTCGGGATGCTCAAGGGGGTGGGCCGGATCTATCAGCAGACGTTCATCGACACCTACAGCAAGGTGGCGATGGCGAAACTCTATGATCGGAAGACTCCGCTGACAGCGGCCGATTTACTGAACGACCGGGTGGTCCCCGTTTTTGCTGAACACGGCATCGCGCTCCTGCGGGTGTTGACTGATCGGGGCACGGAATATTGCGGCAATCCCGAGCATCACGAATATGAGCTGTACCTCGGTGGAAAACATCGACCACACCCGCACCCAAACGAAAAGCCCCCAGACCAACGGGATCTGCGAGCGCTTCCATAAAACCGTGCTTAACGAATTCTACCGGGTGCAGTTCCGAAAGAAGATCTACACGACCATCGAGGAATTGCAAAGCGATTTGGATGCCTGGCTGATTAGCTACAACGAACAACGCCCCCATCAAGGCCGGTGGTGTTATGGGAAAACCCCTAGGCACACGTTTCTCGATAGTCTATCTTTAGCGAAAGAGAAGCTCCTGGCGGCGTAAGTGACAACCGACAGTTTTAACCCGACTAACAACTTGCAGACACATACAGTGGACTGTCAAATCAGGTATTGACTTTTACACCAGTACCGACAAACCGCGGGCCGGTTAACCGCCAGACCGCCAACCCAGATCCATCCCCTGGACCAGCACTATATAAACCTCCAACGCGAAATGTATCGCACGTTTAAAACGCTTGCGCTCGCCGCTTGAAAGCCCGACCTTACGACCACCATGTTCGTTTTAACGCAGAGCGGTAAGCGGTTATCGTGCAACTGCCTGATATGCATCAAAGGCCGGCTTCTTGGTGTTATCGCTCTGTACTAGGCCGAACGCGGTCCCTCTTTTCGGGTTATCCTTCAGCTGAAACCACCAAATCCCCTCAAGAAACGGCACCGCCGCCGCTCGCCTATAGAGTTCGGTGACAAACTCGACCTCAAGCTGATCATTATTGCCGTGGAACCCGGCCTCAGACACGATGATGGGAATGGTTCTCCCCGCCATTGCCCTAACAAGGTCCTGTCTGTCTTTGATGACCTGAATGAACTTATCGGCCCCGACCGATCCGGGCGCGTCGGCATCGACATGGCCCGGCCAGTTTTGCCGGTAGACGTACAAGTGCACGGACAACACGTCCATGCAGTCTCCCGCGCCGGCATCGAGCATGCCACGAATAAACTTTTCGTTCGCTCCTGCTACTGCGCCACCGGCAATTTTGGCCTTCGGCTCAACCGCCTTGATTGCATCGTAGGTCCTGCAGAGCAGGTCGGTATACATGGCGGCATCGTTGCAGGGGGGCTCCTTCCAATTGCAACCGAGACCGATCCCTCCGTTCCATTCGTTCCAGACTTCGTAATATTCGACTTTGCTGCCGTATTCTTGGGCGAGATCGGCGGAGCGGTCCGCGTAACACTGCCTCCCGCTTTCCGTTGTCGGATTACACCCTCTGGCGTAACCGAGCATGAAAGCAACCCGCTTGCCGTTTTGAAAAGCCCATTCGATGGCGCTCTTTTGGAAAGGATAGTCTGTGCGTACGGAGTGTGCGCCAAGCTCGGCGGTGAACGCCTTATGGGTGTTTTGCATCCCCCCTCCAGGGACTGGATTGAGACCGACATCAAACGCGGAAGCAATAGACGGAACGCTTATAAAAAACACTCCTGCTGCAAGGATGAGAGATTTGAAAAACATTTTCACGGCCCCCCTGAAGAAAAATTTGTAGCACATAAAAGCGCCTTCTTTTTGTAAGCACACGACACGCCACCCTTTTGGAAGGCGGCATGGACGAGGTACTGTAATCCTTGCCACATCTTAACCACAATAGCGAACTCGCTCGGAGCGCGAGAAGTGTGACACGGTTATCAAATTCCTCGCCATCTTTCTGGGTTGCGGTTACATGAACTTGTACCATGCCCTGAAAATTGCACTGTAGGCGTGCGGAACTGCATACGCGGCATCTTTATGAAATATGACAAGCTGCTGCATTTTTGGGAGCGGAGCGCTGGTGCCTTCGATGATCGATTCCGTTATGGTACTGTGACGACCCTCGCCGACACGCTGCCCCATGCAAGCGTGGCCTTGATCGGTCCGTATCCAAAGGATGCAAATAAGCTATTAGGCACAAGAGGCAACCTGCATTTGCTTGGACCGAGGAGTTATGCGCGACTCATAAGTTAGGTACTTAAGCCCTGGTCGAAAACTGGTTCCAAACCCAGTTAGAGGCGTCCGATGCGCCTATCGCGTTGAGGGTGGGCACGGAGAGCGTTGGTTGCAAGAAAGGCGACGGCATTGTGCGCCGCTACCATGGCTCCCATCACATGTTCATAGAGGCCCAAAAAACTGTGCGAACTGCTGGGGCTGCCCATGGGCGAGGAGCCCTTGCGATGAACACCGCCAGGGAGTTCGCCCCGCAGATCGGCATTGCGGCCGCCTGCGTAGGGCTCGGGGTGGCCCGTGCGACGTTCTACCGCGCGCAGCGTCCGGTGTCGGTGCAAGCAGCCCAATGTCCCGCATGCATCCTCGCCCCGGGCACTGAGCGTACCGGAACAGCACACGATCCTCGAGTGGCTGCACGCCCCGCCGTACGCGGATCTCAGCCCCCACACCGTGTTCGCCCTGCTGCTCGATGCGGGTCGCTACCTCGCCTCGGTGTCCACCTTCTACCGGCTGCTGCGCGCCTCGGGCGAGACCCGCGGGCGGCGCAATGAGCTCACCCACCCCGCCTACGCCAAGCCCGAGCTGCTCGCCAGCGGCCCGCGCGAGCTGTGGTCCTGGGATATCACCAAGCTCAAGGGGCCGGCCAAGTGGGTGTGCTTTCACCTCTACGTGATCCTCGACGTCTTCTGCCGCTACGTGGTCGGCTGGATGATCGCGCCGCGGGAGTCGGCCGAGCTCGCCCATCAACTCATCGCCGCCACCTGCGACAAGGAAGACATCGTCGCGGGCAACTCACCCTGCATGCCGACCGCGGCACCTCGATGCGCTCCAAGCCCGTGGCGCTTTTGCTCGCCGATCTCGGTGTCACCAGAAGCCACAGCCGGCCGCATGTCAGCGATGACAATCCGTACTCGGAAGCGCACTTCAAGACCCTGAAGTACCAGCCCGACTTCCCGGCGCGCTTTGACTCCATCGAGCACGCCCGTGCCTTCTGTCAGGGGTTCTTCGCCTGGTACAACCACGCCCATCGGCACTCCGGCATCGGCTACATGACGCCAGCGGCGGTGCACACCGGCCAGGCGCCGCGGCTCTACGCCGCCCGCCAACAGGTGCTCGATCAGGCGTTCGTCGCGCATCCCGAACGCTTCACACGCCGTCATCAGACACCACCCGCTCTTCCGGTGCAGGTCGGCATCAACCTTCCAAAACCCACGCTGCGCGTACCCGGGGAAACCCAGCGTCCGACACTAAAATCCCCGCAACTGGTGTCTCAGAGATGTTGACACATTCCGGCCCCGCTCGCACTATTGGCCACCGCGCGTTTCTGGGATTGCTTAATGGCGAATTTGCACAAACGTGAAACTTTTTTGGGGGGCGTAGCATGGAGTGGATTGCGATTGTTGGCGAAATGAAGGCTGCGACAAGCTCAGTACACGCCGCGCTGTCTAGGCACCCCGACGTTGTTGGGACCGAGCCAAAAGAAACCGAGTTTTGGCGATATTCGCGCATGAATCCCCGTCTCTATGCGCGGAGGTTTCTGCCTGACCGAATTATCCCGGAGCAGGGCCAGGTGTTGGACGGTAGTGTAAGGGCCACTAGGAGCGCCCGAGATGCCCAAGATTTTTTAAATGGCTGTCGTCGAGTTGGTCCTCCTAAGTGCCTTGTACTGGTACACCGTAATGAAGCGGACCGTTTGAAGAGTTTTTCAGCGCACGTATTGCAGCTAGAGTACTGGCGTTCAACCGAGGGCCAAGTCCCCCGCGCTATTGAGGCTGGGCTTGCGGCGCTTAACCTGAAAAAAACGTTTGGCCTGATATCTGACTCATTGCCAAAAACCAAGGTGGTTATCGTGAGCTTTAAAGCTTTGGGATCAAACTTTGAGGATACAATTGCGCGCCTGCATAAAGCTCTGGGCTTGGCTCCCGGTCCCAAAAACGCGGTTTGGGAAAACGCAAAATCGGGGCAGCGTAGACTCTATTTTCCAATTAGGGTACTTCCAGGGAGAGCACGCGCGCTTCGAATTGTCAGACAAATGCTCGGCAAGGATCGCGCAGCAAAACTTCGACTATTTCTGTCTGGACGCGGGCGGATTTGGGATTCCAACGCGAGTCTGAAACAGGCTTTGGACGCAGCGCAACCACAAATTAGCATAATTCAAAAGGAAAATCTGGCGTTTCTCAAGAAATTGGCGACCAATGGGAATACTGAATTCGTGGGTTTTGAGGGCGGACCATGAGTTCGGCAAATCCGCAGCTTAGTCCTCCAGGATTTCGTGGGCCGGATTATTGCTTTGTTGCGGAAACGGTACGGCCGGGGGGTAAATTTCAGGTAATGCTTGAACAAATGCGTGTTCTGCTTTCACGCGGCGATATAGTCGAGGTTGTCGCGGGAGAAATTAGCCCTGAGATAACCAATGACCTGACCTCGCAAGGAATTTTGGTCCATCCCCTCCGGCCCTACCAAGGGGGAAGTGTCACCAACTGTGGGGCATGGTTTTTTCGACAAAGGGAACTTGTTTCAAATCACATTCCCAACGCTGCTGTCGTGGTAAATCATACCAATTTGCCCCAGTACTTCCCTCGGCTAAGGCGATGCCTCCATTATGTACATAGGCCCCCAGTGGCCCGCGCGACTTCGGCGTACGCGCATTTTGTGCTCGGCATAGTGGCGGGTCGGCCCAGGTCGAATCAAGCCGGGTTGATTGTGGCCAACAGCCGGTTTACCGCCGAAATTTTGCATTCGCAGGGGTGGACTTCTGTAGCGCCAGCGGTTTTGTATCCCCCCGTGCCCCAGGCCCCTCTGGTCACATCTATGCGCAAGCAAAAAATGGTCTTGTCCCTAGGGCTCCTGACGCCAGGCAAGAACCACCATCTCCTGGCTGACTTGGCCAAGAAAATGCCGGATTATTGTTTTGTAGTGGCCGGTCGAGGGCAACGCCCCCGGTACGTTGCCCATTTGAAAGGTCTGGCCCGCAAAATTGGTAACCTCGAGATTGAGGTTGATATTTCTTCGGTGCGCAAACGCCAATTGTTGGAAACAAGTGAGGTGCTGGTCCACTTGAAAACTTTTGAGCACTTTGGAATTGCTCCGGTCGAAGCAATGGCGCATGGCACGCGGGCTCTAGCTTTTGACGCGGGCGGCCCTCGCGAAACACTGCCATGGGCTTCGCACCGGTTCAAAGCGGTAAATGAGCTTCCATTGATGATTCGGAGCGGCGAATGCAGGCAGACGGCCGAGTACGTATCAAACGCGCGGCGGTTCGCTCCAGATATACATCGGCATGGGTTTGAGGCCTTGTTGCACGACATATGAAGCCCCTGAAATATTGGCCAGTGAGGTTCTGGTGCTAGCCCAGCTAAGAGCGGTAGTCTTCGATTAACTTTGCGTGACCCGCCACCATGTCTTCCCACTGGGGCTGTATGGGTGGACGATATTGTCGAAGTATAGCTTTTCATACATCTTCATGGTTGCCGAGCGGCACAACCGCAGCGAAATGAGTTTCGCCAACCGCGTTCAACCCGGGCGCAGGTCCGCACAAAACACTTGATGCTGCCTTGACGGCTTCAAGGGCCACGTAGGGAATTCCCGCCTCGTAAGTTAATGAGATGACGAGCGCGCCAGCATGTTCGAATACGTACGTTGGCAGGTTTTTCGACATATCCTAGGAGCTGCACATTCGTAGTGCCGCAAGCATAACGCTGGACCTTGTCCCATAATGGGCCTGACCCGGCCAGCGCAAACTTCAGGTGCTGATTGAAGGAACTCTATGCTATTGGTTAAACAGGTCTTCTTGGCGATCGAGATCGTCCTGATTCTTTACGTAAGCACGGAGCATCTATTCGTCCAATCCCACCGTACTGATGCAGTATCCCCTCGACCAGAAATGCTTCCCGGGAAAGCCTTGCTTCACACGCATCGAGCGTGAGATAAGCCTTCCACCTGCTTGACACATCTGTGTCAAGAGAAGTCTGCTGGTGCCATCGTCCGCCAGTGGTGGAGAGAGCTCGAGAAATCGTACTTGAATTCGAAACCGCTGCGGATCAAATAGTCCGGCTTGATGTTGGTCGGGAAAGCGGCCTTGCGCACGCGCATCGGGTGGATGGCGCTCGCCTTGCCACAGGCCGCTTGAGCGGCCTGGATCACCGCCGCCGATGCTACAAGCACCGCCATCGGAATCCGCGGCGTCGGTCGTCGAATGTTGAAGAAGGACTTGATTTCAGCGACCAGCTCGCCAAGCGGTTGCGCGGGATATTCAGCGTAGTTGTACACGATGAAGCGGGCGGTTTTCGCCATTACGAACTCCATGCTGTCGACCAGTCCGTACACATACCCGTATGCTTTGACGACGCTCGGCGGCCCTGGGAAAACGAATGTGCCCCGTCGAAGAGCTTTTATCATGCGTAGCACGTTGCCGGGATCTCCAGGGCCGTACACGACCCCTGGTCTGCATATGACTACGCGGCGGGCCGGGTCTCGGGCAAGCCAAACCTCGTGGATCTTCTCCGCCAGCGCTTTTGAGATCCCATACGGGGTCTCCGCGTACAACGGTGATGCCTCCGTTCTCTCCTCCAACGACCTCCCGTACGGCGCGATGCTACTCATGAAGAACAGTTTCTTAAAACCTAGCCGCTCGGCAAAGCTCGTGACTGAGTAAGCCCCTGTGACGTTGGTGTCGAAGTACTCTCGCGGCTCGTGTCCGGGCTCCCGGTGTACTGCCGCCAGATCCACGACCCAGCTCGAATCTGGATCGAAATCGTCGATCTCCTGCTCGATGGGACGCCGGACATCGGCGATCTTGCTGACCAACCGTTCGCCAGTAAGGTCGCTCGGGTTTAGATCGAACACATACAATCGGTCGAAGCTCTTGTTCTGTAGGAGTCGCTCGGCTAGCTTCGTCCCGATGTAGCCGGACCCACCGAAAACCACACAGGTTCGCGTCTTCATAACTCTTACTCTCCGAGCCGTGACGCGGGACCCGCGCCTTCCAGAGCCTCTTGAACCCCTCCTTTCATGGCTTCGAGAATGCGTCCTGGTTGAAGCGTATCACGCGCTCGCAGATCCACGCGGGAACGCAGTCGTCCATCACGGGCCGAGATCGATCGATCAAGTTATCGAGGAACGCCACTGTCGCGTCGAGGGACGAATACCCCTCGCGCGTGAGGCGTCGGAGACCTTCGCTGCCGCTCCACCTCGGCTGTGGAGCGCGTCGCTATTACCTCGGCCAACACCCTAGCCAGGTCCGCCTGGCCCAGAAACATTCGCGCGTTCGCTCTTAGCATAACATCACGAAGCTAGGGGAGCGACCGTCCGGTGAAACGCAATCCGTACCCCCCGGCACGCCTCGGCTTACGCCTTCCCCGCCGCCGGAGGGCGCTCCTGTGACGGACTCCCACGGGGTAAAATGCCTAGCGGCGCGCCATCGCAATGGCCAAGTTCGGCATCAAAAGAATGAAGGACAACTCCATAGTAAGACCTCCGCAACTTTCTAAGAATCGCGCCTAGGCGTGCAACAACGTCAAAATCGCGGCCACGACGTCATCGCCACGCTGCACGAGGCGTGCGCGAGGTTACACGCGCTACAGCGGCGACGGGGCGTCGGCCCGCTACGCAGTCGAATGTGGCGAGTTCGACACCTTGCAGATGTCGATCAACATCGCCGATCATGAGGCCCTGGACCTGGTGCTGCGCTTGGCGCGCGCGGACAAGCTCAGCGTGATCGCAAAACGGCCCGTGGCTAACGCTGCGTGGCGTAGCGATCAGAAGCCCCGGAATTCGTATCACCATACCTATTGGAAGCGATTACGAAAGCTGGATTACGATTTTTTGGAGGGCGATCTCGCAAGCGCCATCGGCACGGTACTGTGCTTCACGCTGAGCCACAGCTGTGCACACGGCCATCATCAGCACGGCCGAGCCCGGGGGGCGGTGGCGCGAGAACGCCGGACTCCTGGAAGCCGGGACCCCTGCCGCTCGAAGAGATAGAGCGGGTCCGGGCGCGCTGGCGTGTCGTCGCCGACCCGAGCTGGGCGCGGCAAGTCTGATTTCGGGTGCGCCGTTCGACGGCGGCGCGAGCACCGGCGCCGGCCCATCGGAAGCCTGGCCTATGCAGCCCCTAACGCTCTCCGATAGCCTGCTAGGGTCTCTTCTGCCATGCGCTCGATGGTGAAGCTCGCCGCACGCTGCCGTGCGACCTCGCCACAGCGCGCGCGCAAGGCGTCATCGGTTAACAGCCGCACGCAGGCATCGGCGAGAGCCGCTGCGTCGTCGGGTACCATGAAACCCGCCTCGCTATCTGCCAGCAGGTCAGGGGCGATCCCGACCGGGGTGCTGACCGCCGGCACCCCTGCTTGCGCCGCCTCAACCAACACATAACCGAAGCTTTCGTAGGCGCTCGTGAGCAGCAGTACGTCGAAGGCTTTCATCAAAGCTGACGCCTCTTCCGTGTGGGTGAGCATCACGTTGCCGCAGGTCGCCTTTGTCGTTTCGGTTAGCAACTCGCCATCTCCGATCATGCAGAGAACTGCGTCGGGCAGGCGTTGCCGGATCCGGGCATGGGTATGCACTGCGAGTAGGGGATTCTTCTGGAGGCACAAGCGGCCTACGAAACCGACCACCGGGGCCGTCTCGGGCAAGCCCAACAGGCGCCGAGCGTCGCTGCGCGAGCGATAAGCGATGGCCGGCAGCCCGTTGTGCACCACTGTGAGGCGGTGCTCGGGCAAACCTATGTCCACGGCATGTCGCCGTTCGTATTCTGAGTTCACGATGATCATCTCGGCACGCCAGGCGAGGATCCGCTCTAGCGTGGAGTAAAGCCGCCGGGATCTGCAACTCTGATGCACATTGAGTGTGTACAAGGCATGAGGGGTGTATACGCGCGCTCCGCTGGAGCGGCCGAACGCCAGACGAACCAGCGCGCCGCCTTTGCTGCTATGCCCGTGCAGCACATCGTAAGGCCCGTTCTCGCGCAGCTTCTGCCGAAAGGCGGCCATCATGCACACATCCCGTGGACTGGGCCCGGTCGTCGTCGCAAAACCCCAGGTACGCACGCCACGCGCGGCCAGCCCCTTTAATTGCTGCTCGAACAAGGACATCAGGCGCGGCGTGCCGTACCACAGGTCCGCCGCGTGGCCGCGGTCGAGCAAGCCATGGGCCAGCTCGTGCACATGACGTGCGACGCCTGTCGCAGTGGCTTCGATGACGAGCAAGATGCGTAGCGAGCTTGGATCTGCCATGCGTTCGGTGTCGGTCAGGGTGCGGAGGCGGTGAGAATATTCGCGTCGTCTTGATTTGGTTAGAGCTGGTTGACCCCGGAGAATGGCTTAAGCGCGGATCGCACAGGCGGCAAAGGCGGTGATGTGCATGCAGTCATGCTCAAGATCAACCCCCAAAGCGGCCAATCGAGAGATCCCGGACTGGGTAGACTCCGCTTTCATAGGCGTTTCTCACAACATTAGTTCATGGCATCGTTTAATTTCCATAATGCAAGGTACAGGGGGTTTCTACGCTCGTGGTCCTGCCTTCTCGCATGATGCTCGCCTCGTTATTATTTTTTTGACAACGTCCCATACGCTGAGCGCAGACTTTTCCCAACTGTACTTGGCCGCTTGCTTCAATCCTTTGTGCCGCATGTCGTCCTGTTTACCGCAGTCATGCAACACTTGCACAATTTTTTCTGCTATATCCGTAGGGTCGTACGGATCACAGTATAGTGCAGCATCGCCGCATACCTCAGGAAGCGAAGCCGCCTTCGACACAATCACTGGGCATCCGAGTAAAGAAACGCCCGTTAATGACCACGAACATATTATAAGGCAAACCTCTTTCGGTTATGGGTTAAATTAGCCTATCATTCTTGAGCGCGCCGGCTGGCGAAAGTTAGCTTGGTTCGTGGATTAAGGAACTTCTGCAAAAGCGCCGCATACAGCCGAGGACGACGATGCGCACAGATGGCACTGGGCACGGGCTTCGAGAAATACAGCAAGGCCACGCGCCGGGAGAATTTTCTCACGGAGATGGGCCACGTTGTGCCGTGGAAGGATCTGTGCGCGCTTATAGCCCAGTGTATGCGAAAGCCGGTGATGGGCGCCCGCCGAAGGAGCTGTAGATGATGCTACGGGTGTACTTTCTGCAGCACTCGGACCCAGGGGTGGAGGAGCGACTGAAAGCGAAGTGGGCGGGGGGATTTGAGATGTGGCACTCCTCACCTATCAAGAACTGCCTGCCCTTGGAGGCTGCTTGACCGTCGTTCCAAAAAAGCCGCACCCTTTGAATATCGTCTTTGGCAGCCACACGCCTATGGGTGATGTGTTTGTAGTCGGTTCTCATCATCTGGCCCATGAATTCACAAAGTATGGACATAGAGTGCTACATCTGAGCACACCCGTAACCATCGCGCACTTGCTCAGATGGGCCAACCCGCGAGTCCAGTTTCGATTTAGAAACTGGCTTGATAATGGATATGTCGTTAACAAAGATCTTATCGATTACGTGCCGCTAAGTTTGGTGCCCTGGCAAGTCGCTCGTCGCCTCGGGAAAATGCATCTTTTCCTAACTACGTTACCATCCATCAAGTATTGCCTAAGAAGATTTGGATTTTCCGAGGTAGATGTGCTCTTAATTGATTCGCCGAGCCTTGCAGGGCTTCAGAAGTATGTGAAAGCAAGGGTGATGGGGTATCGGGCTACAGACCTGTATAGCGAGCAAATTGGAGTTGATATCGACAACGTAGAACGAGAGCTTGCGCACCAGGCCGACTTTCTGATCGGAACCTCAGTGCCGGTAATGAATCATCTTAGTAGCCTCGCGCCGAGCAAGCCGCTATATCTACTTGAAAACGGGGTCGATTATGATTTTTTCTCAAAGCCGACGAATCCACCGCCGGAATACGAAAAGATCTCATCCCCTCGTTTGGTGTACGCTGGTGCCCTCGATGATCGATTCGGTTATGGCACTGTGACGACCCTCGCCGACACGCTGCCCCATGCAAACGTGGCCTTGATCGGTCCGTATCCAAAGGATGCAAATAGGCTATTGGGCGGAAGAAGCAACTTACATTTGCTTGGACCGAGGAGTTATGCGCGACTACCAGCCTATTTCCAACACTCCGATATCGGATTGTTACCGCTAAGCAATCACCCGGCAAACGATGGGCGCAGTCCTATGAAACTATTCGAATATGGTGCCAGTGGTTTGCCGGTTGTTGCCAGCTGCACTATCGAACTCGCGCGGCGAAAGTTGGATTTCATCCGGCTCGCGAACAGTCCTCGAGAATTTGCCGAGCTAGTTGGCAGGCTGCTCGAAAATTCGGAGGAGCGATTTGAGATAAGCAGAATCGCGAAGACCGCTTCAGCTTCACATTCGTGGACACGGATAGCGGAGCGGCTCGTCCAAGATATTTGTATCAAGGCCTTGGACGAACGAGAGGCTTGCGCCTAGGCAGTTTCATGCCTCTTGCTATCCCTTGCATAAGGCTGCTGCCGGACTACGCATGCACTTGGTCCGGAAGGAACTGCACCCAGCAAACTTTGCAAGCGCAAAATATCGGGCTGAAATAGAGCGGTCAACCGCTCTTGGGCATCCATCTTAGGCCGCTCATGTTGGCGATAAGGCATGTATCGTCATGCTAAAATATCTTGCGAGGTTGGCGCCAGATTGAGCAAGCCGTGCCAACAGATAACGATAAATAGCTCATGGAAATTCCCGATTTTGTAGACACTGCTATTCCTCAAGCGACTACCTTCTCATACTGGACGAGTGATAGGTACCCAAATGATGAGTGAACGCCGTCTCTCATTTATTCGAAACTTACTTTAGATCACCTATGAGTATATCCGCACCTTTGGAATCGGTGTCACGAATGAGCACCGCCATTCGCACACGTGCGTCATTTGACTCATGATTTCATCACGGAGATTCCACGCAAGTAGCAACAGATAATCGGGTTTGGTTTCATTGATCTTGTCGGGATGAAAGATCGGGATATGTGTCCCCGGTAAGTAACGTCCCTGCTTGTAGGGGCTTCTGTCCACTACATAATCGATAAAATCAGAACGGATGCCGCAGTAGTTCAAAAGTGTGTTACCCTTGGCTGGCGCGCTATAGGCCACGATCGATTTACCGTCCTCTTTGGCATTGATCAAAAAGCGGAGCAGATCACGCTTGGTCGCCTTTACCTGCTCGGTAAATGCAAGATACGGATCGAGCGACGTGAGCCTAGCGTTGTCTTCGCGCTCTAATAAACTCGTGACTCTCGATCTTACGGGTTTAGATTCGTCTCCTGTGTGCCGTGCGTAAACCCTGAGCGAGCCACCATGGGTGAGGAGATCCTCGACATCGAAGATCGTCAGGCCGTGGTGTACGAAGACTTTGTTTACCGTGATAAATGAGAAGTAGGAGAAGTGCTCGTGATAGATGGTATCAAACTGTTGCTCTTCCATCAGACGCAACAAATGAGGGAACTCCATCGTGACTACGCCTTTGTGGCTAAGCAGGATCTTTAGTCCTTCCACAAAATCGTTTAGAGCTGGAACATGCGCAAGGACGTTATTACCGATGATCAGATCGGCGCGCATCCCGTCTGCCACGAGTTCTTTAGCTGTCGCCGTACCGAAAAATTTTACGAGTGTGGAGACCCCTTTCTCGACCGCGCGCGATGCTACATTGGCGGCGGGTTCTATGCCGAGCACCGGGATCCCGCTGGCGACAAAAAACTGAAGAAGATAACCGTCATTGCTTGCAATCTCGACCACCTGGCTGCGCCGATTCAAGCTCAGGCGTTCCACGATCATTTCAACGTAGTTCTTCGCATGCTGTACCCAAGAATCGGAGAAAGACGAGAAATAGACATAGTCGCTGAAGATATGCTTCGGGGTCTCGAACTCCTCTAGCTGGACTAAGAAGCATTGCTCGCATACAAAGGCGTGCAGAGGATAGAAGGGCTCCATCTGGTTGAGCCCATCAGGCTCGACATTTGAGTTTGCAAGAGGAGACATCCCTAGATCGGCAAAGCTGTGTTTCAAGCCGGCACCGCAAAAGCGACACTTCTTATGATTCATAATCGTCTTGACACCATTTAACGATAACAATAATTATAGATTCTTCTCGATCACCGACTGAGAGGTTGTGAATTAATCGCCGCCAGCAGCCCCGAGCGCCGGGAGCCGCGCAGCGAGCAGCGAGAGATATCAACTCGATAGGCGAGGAGCGAGCGAGCACCCGAGGCGATCGGGATGCTCACAACCGGCGATGCCATTTGCCTTCAACCCGCCGTTAAGCGAAGAGCTTCCTCGGCAATCGCAGTGCTGCACGCGCACAGTATATCCATCTCGATGCAACGCCAGTCAATTCCGGCACCATTGAGGCGTTTTACAACACCGCCCGCCTCCTCGACGGCTAAAGCCCCAGCCGCAAAGTCCCAGATCCTACCCCCCTTGCAGTTTACGTATAGGCTTGTTCGACCCAATATTAACTCGGCAAAGCCGGCAGCACCGCAAGCCAAACATCTCGTGGTTAGCGTTTTGCTGGACAATGGATCGATGATCCGACGACGATGTTCGTCCGTCAGGCGCGGATTCAGTTCTGTACCGAGCACTATTTCATTAAAAGCGACTGACGCGCTAAAGCGGACTGTCTCACCATTAACCCAGCAACCCTTGCTGCGTTCTGCTGCTATAAGTAGATTCCAGGCGGGTAGAAAGATTACACCATGGGTCGGATGACCTTCGATGCGCGCTAATAATACACCCCAATCCCTCATGCCTCTGGCGAAGGGGATTGTGCCATCTAGTTCATCAGCAACAATACATGCGGTATCGGGAATAATTGCGTTCGCTTGTTCTTCTAGAATCAAAGGGAGGTCTGGGAAGCAGTTTGCGAGTTCCGACTGCAGAAAGGCGTGAGATGCTAGATCCGCTCGTGTTAATAGATCTCCCGGACCTTTGAGGGTTTCATTGAGCCGCTGTCCCTGGAGTGCGGTTAGGAGGTTTCCAGCCTTTCTTGCGATAGAGCTGAGGCTTTCCAGGATTGTTGTCATCGACAAGAGGCCTGAGATGAATCCGCAGGCGCGACAGGCGCCTCAAGGCCTGGAACGGGATAGCAAACGTCCGTGGCGGACACGACGGTAATTGCTTGAACAGGCAATACCGGCTTTTTAAAAGTACCGTTCGGTAACTTCGATTACATCCCCCGGCAACACCGGCGTATCTTGATCCGCCGATTGTTTGGTTTTTCCTTTATCCGTGGTTCGAGTAATATAGACTTCATCGGTATCCGCACGGTAGGTAAAACCGCCGGCCAAAGCGACTGCGGTCACGACCGTCATATCATTCACATAAGGATAGCTACCGGGCTTTGCTACCTCTCCAAGAATGAAGAACGGGCGGTTATCAATGACCTCAACGCTAACACGTGGATTTTTAATGTAATCTGGCGATAGCTTGGCCACAATGGACCGCTCCAGCTCTTGTACCGTGAGACCACTCGCCTTAACGGACTGGATAAGCGGCAATGCTAGGTTTCCTGTGCTGTCTATATTCGATTCTCCCGAAAGGTTCTCATGTCCAAACACGGTCACCTTTACTTTGTCACCCGTCCCTAAACGGTAACCCTTTTGGTCACCTTGGGCGCTTGCAACAGCGACTGACAAGACCAAGACCATTATTAACGTGATAAACCGAAAGAATTGATGACTAACCATGGATGCAGCCTCTTGTTCCGAACAACGTTCGTCATTATTTAATAGCTAATCGAGATAATGTCAAACGTTGTTTTGGGGCATGAATATGACGCTACATCCGCGCTTGCTAAGTGCCAGCACGATCAACCGATGGTTGTCGTGCAGCCCGCCGCAAAGTCGCCTTCAGAGTCTAATAGGGTGCGCGAGCTCGCCGCTCGTGGCACAACGTTGCGGCCTGGTTCCTCAAAGCTATCCTGGAATTGAAAATATAGGAATTCACTGACGTTTCACATTTGGCTTATTGATCGGCCGGTAGGTTCAAAGATCTTCAAGCCGCCCGCCCAGAAAATGGCTAGAAAGACGATGACCCAGGGTACGAGAGCGGCATTATAAACGCGCGCTTTATCATAAACGGGAACGTTCGTGAAGCGTGGGAACCGGTCTATGCTTCCGCTCGCAAGCGCCTCCTCGAACGATGTCCTAACCGAGCTTGCCTAGCAAGCTGATGTTGTTACTGTCCCAATCCGCGACACTAAGGTGCATGAAGCCTAAAGTTTTAGGTTAAATGTTAGCGTCGCCGTATTCTGCGAGTAGGGATTACCGTCAGGAGAGTCAGAGCTCCGATCCGTATAGCCATAACCGATGGATATGTCAAGGTAACGATTCATCAAGTACTTAGCCCCTACGGTGGCCCGCAGAACGTCGTCGGTACGAGGAACACCGACGAAATCGTCTTGAATACCGAAAAGGCTCGCTTGCAGCAGCAGATTTCTAAGGAGTTCGTGGTCTACGATAGCGCCATAGCGGGTGCGAAAGTATCCCGATGCCGGTATGTTGTCCTCATCTGTAAGGAAGGTCGTCTCTTCAATCGTACGTTCCACTTTGCCTGTAATCGTCGTCAGAGTGGTGACATTCCAGTAGATGGATGCGCCTCCTTGGGGGCCCTCGATCGTGGGTAAGGTTGGGTCATCGTAGAATTGCGAACGATAACCAACATAGAGGTCTCCGGTAGTCACCCCGGTAAGCGTAAGGTCCATGCCTACGACGACTTCGTAGCCGTCTGAACTCCGTAGAGTGCCGTCCTGTTGACGCTCGTCGTATGAGCGGTTGATATAGCTACCCAGCAGAAAGGCGGCGTACCCCGGGGTGAGCTCATAGGCGGCGCGGAGCGTCCCGATGGCGTCAGTGCGGTCACGCGTTGATTGAATGATCGTTGACCCGTCATCAGCGGTGATATTGTCATAGTCGTACCGGGCTCCGGTACCTTCGAGCGTGACGGACAGGCGATTGAAGACGTGGTTATAGCCGCCGGTTACCGTAGAGACGTCATAGAAGCCCTGATTTCTCCCCTTTGGATCGTCCGGATCCCCACGCTCTTGATGAAGATGGGAATATAGAGCGTTTACAAACAGCGATTGGTTGCGGGTAATGTCTAGGCGTCCGTCCGTTCCAAAAGCATAATCTTCAAAGTCCTCATCTCCGTTGTCGATATATCTGCCGATATTCGCATCCGCTCTAAAATTTAAAGCGTGATTGTTCCAGTCCGATTTCACCTTAACACCCGGCGTGATAAAGGTAATAAAAGCGTCTACTTCCCCCGTGTCTTCCGCGAAGATATTGTCGTTGTACTGCTCGCTAAGGGCAAGTGATGGATAAATCAGGAATCCGGCTGCTCGAATACCGAGTGGATCCAGCTCTGGCCGCTGACGCGACGTGACTGTCTCGCCGTAGCGTAACTGCTGTGCTTGTGCGGCTGGCATTAGCAGCAACATTAGCCAACAAGACGCAACGCGTGTACTAATTTTCATTAGAGACCCCTATTCTTAGACCGTAGATGGACACAACTTTGTGCAAATCGGAGTATGCCCATTGTCCGTCTTGTTGAGAAATGCGCCTTTGGTCTGCCACCATTATCATTTACCCAGAAAGAAAGTCGACCACCGCGAATAGATCGGCGTTGGGGAACATCTTCAATAGCTGTTCCAACACCCGCTCGGAACCAGAATAATCAACCAACCATTCATGAACAACCGCAACTTTCAGCATAAGAATGAGGATAAAGGGTATAAGATAAGGATACAAAATTCAAGGCATTGTCCTGACTCCAGGCAGAGTGATCGTGCATCCGTCCACGATGAACCACGCGGCTTTAGCGCTCTGCCGGTCAGTTACCACCTGAGGGTTCCTCAGCGCCAAGGACGTTTTGCTATGAAACGAGATGCGAGTGCGCCGATACTCACCACTGTGCCACGTCCGTGGAAGGCGCTGATACTCACGGGCGACGAAAACCTGCATTAGCGTAGCGGCGATGGCACGACGACTCTTGATCCCCTGAAACAGACTTTTTCTACCCAGAGCCAGGAGCGCGACATCGAGTACCTCGCCTACCAGACTCGTTTTAATGAGGAAAAGGGCCCCAGTATATGACAGCACTCCCTTATGACTCAGTGCGGCCAGCATCGGGGGAGTGGCGGCGGCTATACCGTGTGTCGATGCCACTTGCTTCAATCTGCTTACGAATGGGAACATGAGGTGACTACGCTAGGCAGGAGTTGTGCCACGAAATCCATTGCCCGCAAACACAGTGTCTGTAACGGAGCAAAACGAACATCGAAGATCAGCCCGGCTACAACCGCGGACGCTCCTCGAGCAGCTCGTGAGACAGTAGGGCGTCGGCTGTCTCCTTGAGCACTTGGAGCGCAATGCCGGATCGCTCTGCAATGTCCAGGAGCGAGTGCTGGCCGTCAGACAGGTTCAAAATCCAGAGGAACGCCATTTGCTTGGTCCCGGCGTCTTTATGTCCCCCGATCGCCTTGTACAAACCCCTCTTGCCGAGTTGGGGCTCGCATTTTGGGTTCCGGTTCACATAGGTCTTGTTGTGCTCCAGGGCTTCGAAGACCGATAGGCAGGTGGCGTAGGACTGAGCCAAGTACTGCGGCCGGACGAAGTCCAGATTATCCGCGGAGGTGTGATACTCCGGAAACTGTCCGTGCTGCGAACGCATTAAGCAACCGACGGCGAGGTTGAACCCCGGAGAACAAAACTGACGTTCATCATAGCCATAGGGATAGAAATCGATCACCTGGTGAGTTTGGCCGGAATTTTTCAGGATATGGGCCACCGTCCGGTCGATCTCGGCATCCCCGCGCCGGGTTTTCTTGTACGTGAATCCGCCTTCGTCGCCGACGCAGGTGAGCACCAAGCCATGTTTGACCCTGGGCACTCGATGTTCGTTTCTGGCGAGCCAGGTGATCGAGCCGATGGTGCCGGGAATAAATAGAAACCGGTACGAGTACCAGTGAGGCGCCCGGCTCATCGCGCGCGCGAGATGGATCGCAACGGCTATCCCCGAGAGGTTATCGTTGCAGAGCGAGGGGTGGCAGGTATGACAGGATATGAGTATCTCATCAGTACTCTCTCCAGGTAGATAACACTCGCCATAGCTTAGAGACCCCTCCGCGAGCGTGGCATCGATACAGATCTCGTACTCATCGTCCAGCATCTGCGCGAGTTGATTGTGTGTCAGACAAAAGCCCCAGGTGTCGTTGTAGTAGGAGGTTCTATACGGGATCCAATCCGGCCGATCCGGCAGCGTAAAGAGGTGCGGCTTTAGCTCATCCAAGCGGAGCCGCCCTTTCACCGGCATGCTGTAGCCGACCACGTGGAGATTACACCGACCGAAATCGACGATGCGCCGGCCTCGTGAGTCTTTAATATAGGCGTCTCGGATGTTCCACTCCCGAGGCACCGTCCAGTCGAAGACAACCGTTCCCGTGGGAACCTCATGGACGTCCAGAGGAATCGTCCGCTTGATGATGCCGAGCGTCTCGCGGACGCCATCGCCCGTGATGCTCCGGCAGATCGGATATAACTCGGACACCAGCCGGTGCATCTCCTGGCCGAGCGTCTCTGGCGCCTCGGTGGGGCTCTGGTGGAGCGGCATCTCCTTCTCTTTCATGCTTGCGGCAACGGTGGAAACTCGCGCTGCGGATGCAAGGGCTTCTGGTATCGTTCCGGTGTGGCGTGAGCGGCAGTCGCTCGAGCACAACCGGCATCATATAGGCCGACAGCTACGACCAGTCGAAGCATCGCAATCGCCAATCGCTGCCTTCGACGGCTAGCGCCCCGGCGTAGCCTTCGTCGAGATGCAAGCTGCATAAGGTCCAACGCGCGGCCTCGCGCTCGTCGTCGTGGACGCGCAGCGACACGCGCGACTCGTTCGGTGCGAGCGAAACGGTGAAGCAATCGAGCGGGGCGAACAATCCGGTCCCGGTTGCCTTGATATAGGATTCCTTGCGCGTCCAGCCCGCAAAGAATGCCGCGCGCTGTTGTTCCCGAGGCAGAGCACGGAGTTCGGCGATTTCGGCGGCAGAAAAGAAACGCTCGGCGATTTCCGGACCTATTGATGCTTTGATGAATTCGACATCGATGCCGAGCTCGCGTTTTTTGGTCACGGCAAGCAAGACGAGATCATGGGAGTGCGAAAGGTTGAAGCGGAGATCACAGCCTGTGGAAAGCACGGGTTTGCCGCGCACGCCATAATCGAAGCGGAGATCGGCGGGCGACGTGTCGAGGTAGCGTGCGAGCACTGTTCGCAGCCAGCCGCGAGCCGCGATGAAATGCCTGCTGTCTTTCTCGAAATGAAAACGCGCCGCGCGGTCCAATTCATCGGGCGAGAGCTGGGCTTGCAGAGCGGGCAAAGCGGGAAGCGACGCGCGCCAGAGGTCGACTCGATCCGCCGCAATGCGAAGCCTCACGCCAAGGACGCTCGTTGAATGCTGGGTTTGTGAGCTAGGCTTCCAGTGGCATCGTCTTGGACCCCGGGGGAGGTGTGCGGCGCCCTTCGCGCCTCGGCCAGGCAGATCTTCATTTGTTCGGCCAGCGGCCCGACATAAGGATCTTGAAACAGTTCGACATGCATGCCTGGGACCAGGCGATGGGTTGCTTGCGCGGCAAGCCGGGACCAGGCGTTTTGAATTTCGCGGCGCCGCACCTCGTCCATATCGTCGGCCGCCCAGATAAACCAGATCTTGCCGGCATAGGCTCTCGGCACATAGTTCTTTTTCGCGCGCCGATGCGAATCAATAGTATAGCGCGACAAAAGACCGCGCGACAAAGGCAGTCTGCACGCCAGGAAAATAGGAAGCGCGATTCTCCTACAGAGGACGTTCAACCCGTACCACACACGCGCCCACACATAGGCGAGCTGCTCGATGACATTTTTATTGACCAGGCTGCGTAAATGCCTTTCGACACGGTTGCGAGAACGATCGCGTGCCATTGGCGTCTTCGGCGGTGGGGGATCGATCAACACCAGCGCCGCGATCTCTTCGCCTTGGGCGAGCAACTGCTGCGCCATTTCCAGCGCGATCAGCGTCGACACGCAGTCACTGCTCAAATAATAAGGTCCGTGCGGCTGTACCTTGCGCAGGTGAGTCAGATTAAAAGCGGCCATTTCTTCAATGCGCGTCATGCGCATCTGCCTCGGGTCCCAGTGAGAGCTGATTCCGTACAGACGCTGATCAGGCCCGAGGCAGCGGCACAACTCGCGCAGCATCAGTTGCGATGCCCAGCCATACACTGAATAGCGGCGGGGTCGTGCCGTGGGGGTTGAGCGGCACGATCACATCCGAGTCATTGAGAGAATCTCCCGCCGCCAGGATTCGGCCGATCTGTTCTACGGTCGGTGCCTGGAACAGCGTCGCGACCGACAAACGCCGGCCGCAAGTCTTTTCGATTTCGGCCAACACGCGCAACACCAGAAACGAATGCCCGCCGAGATCGAAGAAGTTGTCGCGTATGCCAACCTGGTCGAGCTTTAGTACCGAGGCGAAGATCGCGGCGAGTTGCTGCTCGAGCGTGGTGCGTGGTGCAACGTAAGCCGCTTCGAGTTCCGGCCGAGAATCATCGGGGGCCGGCAAAGCCTTGCGGTCGAGCTTGCCGTTCGGCGACAAGGGCAGCGCATCGAGTAGAACGAATGCTGAAGGGACCATGTAGTCGGGCAACTTGGCTTGCAGCTGCGCGCGCAGTTCGGCCGTTAGCTTCGGCTGCTCGCCCGCGTCTGGGGACGCGGCGGCGCCGTCGGCTTTTCGCACCGGAACCAGATAGGCGACGAGCCGTTTGTCGCCGGGCACATCTTCTCTGGCGAGGACGACGCTCTCGCGCACGTGCGGGTGCTGAGTCAATACCGCTTCGATTTCGCCTAGTTCGATGCGAAAGCCTCTGATCTTGACCTGGTGGTCGAGCCGGCCCAGATACTCGATCTCGCCCTGCGGCAGGTAGCGCGCCAAATCGCCGGTCTTATACAGCCGCTCGCCGGCATGAAACGGATTCGGGATGAATTTCTCGGCGGTCAACTCCGCCCGGTTCAGATAACCGCGCGCGAGCCCCACGCCGCCGATGTGGAGCTCGCCCGGCACTCCGATGGGGACCGGCTGCAGATTACGGTCTAAAATGTAGATCTGGGTGTTGGCGATCGGGTGGCCAATGGGAACGATTTGGTGCTTGCTCGCAGGATCGCACGCCCAGAACGTCACATCGACGGCGGCCTCGGTCGGCCCATAAAGGTTGTGCAGATCGACTGCCGGAAGGCGCTCGAAAGAGCGTTGCTGGAGGTCGAACGGCAAGGCCTCGCCGCTGCAGATCACGCGTTTCAGGCTAGTGCAGTTCTGCACCCACCGCTCGTCCAGAAACACCTGCAGCATGGAGGGCACGAAATGCAACGTGGTGATCTCGTGCTCGATGATGGTGTTGACCAGATAAGCGCTGTCCTGATGCCCGCCGGGGCGCGCCACTACTAACTGCGCGCCGCTCAAAAGCGGCCAGAAGAATTCCCAGACCGATACGTCGAAGCTGAAAGGCGTCTTTTGCAGCACTCGGTCGGCGCTGTTCAGCCGATATGCATCCTGCATCCACAACAGGCGATTGACGATGGCGCGATGCGTGTTCATCGCGCCCTTCGGCTGGCCGGTGGAGCCGGAGGTGTAGATCACATACGCGAGGTTATCGGGAGCAAGATCAGGACTCGGGTTGCTCACCGGATAGCCGCTGAAGTCCTCAGCGTCGAGCAGCACAAGCTGGGCGCCGTGCTCGGGCAGTCCGCGCCGCAGGCGTTGCTGCGTGAGTAGCACCGGCGCCTTGGCATCGCTCAGCATGAACGCGAGCCGCTCTTTCGGATAAGCGGGATCGAGCGGCACGTAAGCGCCACCAGCTTTCAGAATCCCATATAGGCCGACGACCATGTCCACCGAGCGTTCAGCGCAGATGGCAACCAGAACGTCGGGACCCATGCCGAGGCCGATCAAATGATGCGCGAGCTGGTTGGCGCGGCTATTCAGTTCGGCGTAGCTCAATTGTTCGTGTCCGAAGATCAGCGCAGTCGCGCTCGGCGTACGGCGAACTTGCGCTTCGAACAATTCGTGGAGCAGCGCATCGGCGGGATAGTCGGTCGCCGTGTTGTTCCACTCCATTAGCACCTCACGCTGAGCAATTGATATGACCTCAAGTGAACCGATGCCCGATTCTGTGTCAGAGGCCATGACATTCAGTATGGAGGAATAAGTGTCGAGCCAGCTCTCTACGGACTCTCGGCTATAGAGCTTTTCGTTATGCCAGCAGACCAGCTGAATCTCGCCCTTGCATTCACTAAGATTAAAGGCGAGCTCGTGTATGTGAAATGCTCGCTGGATATTTTCAACAGAGACATCCAGATCGCCGAAGCTGAAGTCCTCCCGAGCCTGCTCGAAGTTGAACTGCACTGCGAACAGCGGATTTCGATCTGCCCTTCTCGGCAGCTTCAGCTTGGGGAGGAGCGCGCCAAATGTGTAGTGCCCGTGCTCCTGCATATCCAACACGGCGCTTTGCACTTGGCGAACAAACTCTGAACTGGTCTTCGAACCGTCAATATGCACCCGCAGGGGATGCATGTTTACACAATGACCTAGGACGCTGTCGAAGCCGAGCAGCGCCTGACCAGCCACGGGAACTCCAACGACGATATCGTCTTGACCGCTTACTCGCCCAAGTAGCAGGTACAGACCACTCAAAAGAGCGGTGAAAAAGCTGCAACCGTTTGATTGACTGAAGAGTCTGAGGCCGGCCACAGTATTCGCGCTTATGCAAGTACGAATTTCCCCGCAGCGAAAAGATTTGACCCCACTTCTCTTTCCATCGACTGGCAGGATTAGATCCTCCGGCAAAGTCGAGAACACCGACAAATAATGCGCTTCAGCGGCCCGACCTTCCGGGCCGTCTTCGAAGTCCCGCTGCTCCCTCATATAGTCGGTGTATCTGGGAGCGGAAGCGGCGGTTGGAGCTTTTCCCACGGAGCACAAGGAATATCCCTGGCTAAACTCGTTCAGCAGCGTTCTTATAGAAAAGCCGTCGCATATCAGGTGATGAATGGTCAACAGAAGAGTGTGATTATTCTTGTCAAAAGAAAGCAACTGAGCACGAAAAAGCGGTTCCTGGTCTATCTCGAATGGGATAGAAGCTTCCATTCGAGCCAGCTCGTCGATCTGTATGGGATCATCGACCGCGATGGATCGAACCGAAAGCTCAGCGAGTGTACGAGAGTGCAGGTAACTGATCGGTTCCTTCAGATCAAAGCTCATGCGCAGGGTTTCATGACGGTTAACCAGCCACTGCAGTGCTTCTTTCAGTGCGCCAACGTCCAACGGACCGCGCAATTCAATGCGATACGGGAGATTCAATGAGCACGATGCTTCAGGGCCAAATTGAACGCCGAGCCACAACTCCATCTGTGCCTCGGTAAGCGGCATCGCCACCGGACGGTCACCGGCAGCGCCACTCTCAGGCCGCAACAGCAACAGGCGCGAATCGTGCCTATCATTAGCAGGAGTCATCGGGAACCATTCGAAGCTCTCGGGCTTGAGAGGCTCGACGGCGCGCTGCCACTCAGCCAGGTCCATTAACGGGCTGTCCTTTCGAATCGAGTCCTCGAACAACCACCATTGCGGCGTGAGTCCCCAGATCATCTGATCCCAGCGGTAAGTGCCGACATGCTCGATTGCACAGACGACGCCGCCGGGCGCCAGCGCCACAAACAGATTTCCGAGTACGTTGGCGACGTCTGGCGTCGCGTGGATAACGTTTAGCGCAACTACTACGTCAAAAGACGCAGATTCGATTCCCTGCTCCAATAAGCTCTTGGTGACGTCGACGACACTGTAAGACATTCTTGCACCATCAACGCTGCTGCCGCGGCTACGAGCATCCTCCACCAGAGTCGGCGACAAGTCTGTAAAGTGGTAGTGGGCGCCGGCCGGCAGCTGCGACGCGATACGCCAAGTTAGATCACCTCCTCCTCCGCCTACTTCGAGAATTCTTATGGGCCTTATGGCCGCCAATTTCAATAGCTCCCGTGCAAGTGCATCTTGAACATCGGCAACACCTCGATAGTCGGGCGTCTGTGTCTGCAGGACCTCCTTTATCATGGTCCGTGTGCCATCGGGGAGAAGAACAGACACGCCCGGGAGCTCCCCCCGCAAAACTCTCGGCAGGGCAGCCGCGCAGTTTGCCAACAGTTCGCAGAGCGCGCTAAAGGAAGGGTGCCGCTGCTCGATTTCGTTCGCGAGAGCCCGCGGAGTCTTAACGGCCGATATCGCACCGGTCACTGTCAGCTCGTCTTGCGAATCACCCTCAACCAAGCCATCGTCCCGTAGCATTTTGAAAAAGTAATTGATCAATTTGCCGTAGGGAGAACGCACCGCCAGGGCGGCCATGACCTGATCCCTGGAGAGCGTCGTACGTGCCTCCAGCTGAATACCGCTGCTTCTAAAAAGGTCCACTACCAAAGCTGTACAGAGACTATCCAGGTCCGCCCGCACACGCCCAAACTCTTCCCTATGGGCTGCCGTCGTAGTCAAAGACGCATTTCGCATATTCGCCGCGAGAGAATGCGCAACCGATTGTTGATCCGCTTCCCCGGCACTACCCGCGGCGACCGATATCGCTGTTCGGGCGGGCTCGGACGCCTCGCCCAGCAGGCCAATACCGGCGAGCTCGTCACAGGCCTCCACGATTCGCTCGCATATCGCATCGACATCCGCAGCGGTATGGGCGGTGGAAAGGTAACAAGGGAAATCTTCGTAACAGTGGACACCCTTGCTTCGGAGTAGAGGGAACAACAACCCGGAATAAGTGAACTCCTCCTGGCAATGCAAATTAAACAAGGAACTGAAGTGATCAATTTTGATTGGATACTGATGGTCACGGAAGTGAGTATTCAGCCGGTCCGCGAAACTCTGGGTTAGAGCGTTCAGATCGTTTTGAAGTTGTGGGCCGCTGTCTGCCATATGTCGAAGCGCCGCATGCATCGCTGCGACTGACAGGGGATGCCGAATGAACGTACCGCCCAAATACGTTACCCCGGCTTGTGGGAATGACCCATCACCGAAGTGCCATGACCCGCCGTCGAAGGCATCCAGGTACTCCGGCTTGCCGGCAACGACTGACAGCGGCATTCCGGCGGCGACCGCTTTACCGTAGGTGGCGATGTCGGCTGTTACTCCATACCAAGCCTGCGCACCACCCGGATGCGTGCGAAAGCCCGTGACTATTTCGTCGAAAACCAGGGCTATATTATGCTGCTCAGTTACAGCTCGCAGCTGATGAAGGAATTCTCTGGGTTGATTGGAGGGGTTACGGCTCTGAACGGGTTCCACGAGAACCGCCGCCAACTCATCCGCGAAGTTCCGAATGATCTTCACAGAAGCGGGATCACCATAGTCCAGTATCAGAACGTCGGAGACCATGTGATCTGGTATTCCAGGCACCTGCGGTACGGCGTGGATTTTTCCGTTAATAACCGTGGGTCGGGCAACGACACAATCCACCCTGCCGTGGTAAGAACCGGAGAACATGGCGATTCGATCCTTCCCTGTCACCGTGCGGGCTATACGCAACGCTCCCAGAACCGCCTCCGACCCTCCCTGGGCATAAGTCATTCGGCCAGCACCGGTCGTACGGCAAAGGAGTTCGGCCGCCTCGCCGGCGAGCACGGACTGTGGTCCAAGGGATATGTCGGTATCCACGGCGTTTGCCAGGGCTTTGCGCAAGAATGCCGGAGAATGGCCGAAAAGGTGTGCGCCAAATCCCATTAGAATGTCGAGGTATTCGTTCCCATCCGCGTCGACGATCCTGCATCCCTGGCTGCTCTGGGAAACAATCGGATAAACAGCCTCCTTCCATTCGCGCCGAAACCCGGCAACGGTTCGCGGATCCGAGAGGCAAGCGCGATATCGCTCCGCGTGGCTCTTGGAACTACGAGTCCTTTCGTTGTAGCCGGTAATAAATTCATTGATATATTTCTGTTGGGCATTGGAGAGTGGCGTGGTCTGTGCCCGCTTGACTGGCTTGAACGGACCAAAGCCCTTGACGCTACGGCCAAATGTTTTAGGTGCGTCGGCTAAACGCACCGATCTTTCCCCACCCCCACCGTCGGAGATTGCCGATGTTGCACCGGGAACCTGCTGGCTGAGAATGTCGACCTGCTGCTTCACGAGCTCCAGCTGGCGCTGAATCAGTAGGCCCATTTCCGCAAGGCTGCCGGGCACCTCGCCCTGTCCCGTCGGTGTCCCTTGGGCCGGAATAGTTTCGATGGCACGGGTGGCCCTGGACGGCGCGGCGGGCGGCGCAAACCGGCTCGGCGCCTCCCGAGCGAGGTGACTGGCGATCTGCTCGATTGTCGTGAGGTCTTCGAAGAGCCGTCTGAACAGCACTCGGACACCGAAGCGTTTCTTCATCTCAGCGACCAGCCGGGTCATCAACAGAGAATCGAATCCAAGTTCAACGAGCGTCTTCGATTTCTGCAGACTCCCCTCATCGATGCCCGTGAGCTCATTGAGGAGGGCCTTTAGCTCCGCGATCGCTGCCCCAGTAGGATTAGGCGGACTGCCTGTGGCGAGAGGTAACATGGCAACAGAGGGATTAGGTATCGCCGCGGGCGGCGGGGCAGCGTTGACGATGTCGGGAATCTGACTCGCTAGCGATACAGCCAGGCTACGGAGGGTCGGCGTAGCGCTTGCCTCATCGGAGGAAAGCCAATATCTCTGGCGTTCGAATGGGTAAGTCGGCAAAGACACCTTGGAACGGTCGCTGCCGGAAAACAGTAGACGAGTCTCCAGATCCGCACCATTGGCCCAAAGGTCACCATAGGCCGCCAATAGCATGAGCTGATCGTCGGCATCCATTCGGGCACCACGGACGCAACTGATAATCGGGTATGACGACGTCAGTCCAACTTTTTGCCTGACGAAACTCGCCAGTGTGCTCCCGGGCCCCACCTCCATGAATGCGGGATCGTTTAGTTCCAGCAGTGAATCCAGACAGTGATTGAACAGCACGGGCTGGCGTATATGCTTGCCCCAGTAGGCTGGCTGTGTGGCCTCTTCATCCCGGAGCCACGATCCAGTGACGTTGGAAACTATTGGGACTGCGGGCGGGTTGAGCGTAAACCGGCCTACGAACTCGGTGAAAGGATCAACGGCGGATTCCATCAGCCGACTATGAAATGCATGGGAAGTACGAACCGGCCGCCAGCCCACTTCTCTTTCGTCAAGCACGCCTTGAAAAGCGATAACGTCCTTGTCCGCGCCAGCTACAACCACCAGCTCCGGCGCGTTGACGGCCGCGATCTCCAACTCCGGCGGCAAAAGTCGCTCTACGTCCTCCGCGGAGAGCTGCACCGCTACCATTTTTCCCGTTGGAACGGCCTGCATCAGAGCAGCTCGCGTGGCAACAATCGCCATTGCGTCGTCGAACTTGAACACCCCGGCCAGGGTTGCTGCAACTAGCTCCCCGATACTGTGTCCCACCAGTGCTGCCGGCGTTACGCCTCGCGCCTGGAGCGATCTAGCTACGGAGTACTCCACGGCAAACAAAGCCGCTTGTGTTACATGCGTTTTGTTGAGCGCCTTTTCCGCACGCTCCAGGTCGCTGTCGGGGCAGAAGATAATCGCCCTAAGGTCGAGACCCAAATGGGACTGCAACCCCTCGCAACAATCGTCAAAGGCCCGTCTGAACACCGGATCCTGATCGTAGAGCCCGATGGTCATCCGAGGATACTGACTACCCTGACCCGTGAACATGAAGATTGTGTTGCTGACGTGGCGCGTCCCTAGCGAAGGCGAATTGCTGGCCACCGCACTCTGCTCGAGCTTCGAAATGGCTCCCGACAAGTCCTGACAAGCAACGAATTGCCTGACCGGCAGGGACTGACGACCAGTGGCCAACGAAAACGCCACATCCGAAAAATTGAGGGTGGGGGAAGACACGAGAAAGCGCACCAGATTCTCGGCGCTGCGTGCCAAGGCCGCCGGCGTCTTGGCCGACAGCAATAGCAGCTCGGCAGCTCGTGCGGGTGCTGAGCCCTCTGGCTCGGGCGGCTCCTCCAGAATGGCGTGGAAGTTGGTCCCACCGAGCCCAAAAGAACTGATTCCGCCACGCCGCGGTCGCTGCTCGCCGGGCCAATCCTTTAAGTCCGTATTGACATAGAAGGGACTGGTCGCCAAGTCGAGCTCTGGGTTAGGCCTCGAGAAGTTTATGCTTGGCAGCAACTTTCGGCGGCTCAACATTAAGCTCAACTTTATCAGTCCGGCGACGCCGGCGCCGGCATCCAAATGACCAATGTTTCCCTTCAATGAACCTAGAGCGCAGTACTGGACAGCGTTTGTTCTCTGCCTGAAGGCTCGGGTCAAGGCTGCGACTTCGATAGGGTCTCCGAGGGTCGTTCCGGTCCCGTGAGCTTCTACATATTGAATAGAATCCGGGTCAATGTCCCCGACCGCCAGAGCTTCAGCGACTACGCGCGCCTGCCCGGAAACACTCGGTGCGGTGAAGCCGGCCTTGTCCGCCCCGTCGTTGTTCAAGGCTGAGGCCAAGATGACGGAATAAATGCGATCACGATCCTCAATCGCATCCTCGAGGCGCTTAAGTACCACGGTTGCTACACCGCTGCTATAGATGCAGCCTTGCGCACGTTCATCGAACGGCCTGCAATGCCCGTCCCGGGACGGTATGCCGCCCTCCACCCAGTGGTATCCGGCAGTTTGTGGCACATGGACTCGTGCACCCCCTACAATGGCTGCATCACACTCGCCGTTGAGCAGGGATTGGCAGGCTAGGTGCAGGGCAACCCCTGAACTGGAGCACGCCGACTGCACGGAGAAGGCGGGCCCGGTGAGATTCAGCTTATAGGCTACCCGGGTCGCCGGGAAATCCTTGTCGCTACCGAGCGTCGCTTCATAGGTGGCTCCACTCTCTACCAAGTCTCTATAGACCAGGGCGTTGTGCAGGAAATACGTATTCCTAGCTACACCACCGAAAACACCAATCTGACCATCGAATCGAGTTGGGTCACAGCCTGCGTCTTCCAGCGCCGTCCAGGCCGACTCCAGAAAAATTCGGTGTTGCGGATCCATGAGCTCCGCTTCCCGCGGAGTAATACCGAAAAAAGAGGCGTCAAACCCATCGGCATCGTCGAGCGGCGCACCAGCATTGACGTAGTCCGGGTCGTTAGTCACCTGAGGATCCACACCCGCTTGCCGCAACTCCTCCTCCGAAAAAGGACGAACCGACTCCACACCGCGGCACAAATTGCGCCATAGGGCTTCAATATTGGGCGCTCCTGGGAACCGCCCCGCCATACCGACAATCGCGATCCGGTGCGTGGCAGTTGTCATGGCTTGCTCTTTCGATGATGCAATCGCCGCTCACGAATCGCGTTCCGATTCCTCTGGGCTTTGATCGAAATCCGATCAGACCCCGGTTGATCAGCGTCTGCTGGGTCATAGCCCAGTTGGCGAGCAAGATCCCAGGTTGCCGGCGCAAGAGCGTATTTCGTTTGGGCCGCCTTCCAACTGTCGGCGACATCCGGCCGGATCTCGGAGAATGTCAGGAATCGAACGTCGCCCATGGGGGTCGATTCTGGATACAGACCAGTCGTCATTTTGCTCTCTTTGTTCCGGTAGGGTTCAACCAATTCCTCTATGTAGGGTAAGTCCAGCATTGTGCAGGCGCGCTCCATTGCCGTACGGGGATCTGCAACCAAGTCTTCGAACCGAAGGCGGCACTGCCGTTCCTCGGGAACCTTTGTAAGCAGCTCGAGTATATTGAAATGGCTGCGCAGCCAAACCAGTTCGCCCAACTGACGGGTATTATAAGGATGATCCTTGAGTAAGAGGATCTGGTCCATATGCATTTTCTCGAAGGACCGTGTCGCCGCCAAGGGATGGCGGACGAGATGGATAAACTTAGCCTCTTCGAAGTCCAGCTCGGCATGTTCTAAGGCGACCGGGTCGAGGGCATATGAGGGGGTCTTATCTAATAGGAGCCGTTCACCGATCGCGTCTTGAAGTAGCTTGTAGAATTCGATGGTTGTCAGGTCTTTGCTTTCGTACTCCTCCATCAGACGCCTGGCCGCATCAGCGTCGACCCCGCGTAACTCCATCAGTACCCGGATCGTTCCCTCTAACCAGGCCTCAAATTTCCCCTGGAATGCCGCCCGGCGACTCCGAAGCGTCTCAAAGTGTAGTAGCTGCAGCTCCGGTGCGGCGAACAGATCCGGATGTCCAGCCAGCATTACCCGCAACAAGGTGGTTCCGGACCGTGGGGGAGCCAGTATGAACACCGCGGGCGGATTTAGGGGCGACGCAGAGTCGCGACCGGTAGACCGGAAGATAGGTACCCGCCCCTGAAATCGGCCAATCTCTGCATCGGTCAAAACGCGAGCGTCAGCAACGCGGCGCGTGTCGTCACGCCCCAGGCCCTTGACGCCGGTGAACAATTCGCGTATCCGATGTGGATACTGCCGCTTCAATAACTCGGCGTATTCGGCAATCGTCGGCGCCTCGAATACGGTAACAACGTAGACGAACTCGTTCAGGCGTTGTTGTAGCCGCTGAACCAGCCGCGCCGCCCGCAGCGAGGTGCCGCCTGCGTCAAAGAATCCGACATGAATTCCGAAATCTTCACGACCGAGGATGGCCGCCCAACTGGCGTGCAGCCAACGCTCCAGCTCATCCCGGGGTGGGGCTTCCTGGCCGTTGCGGCGAATCGTGGCTTTCTCCGGCAGGTGCAGCGCCGGGCGATCGAGTTTGCCGTTCGGAGTCAAAGGGTACTCATCCAGCATAACAATCACATCGGGAACCATGTAGTCGGGAAGCCATTTGGCGCAGTGTTCACGTATGCTGGACTGCAAGTCCTGAACGGAATACCAGTTTTCCGATGCAGGTAGTCGGGATATGGCGGATGAGCAAACGCTGGCTCGCCGCGCAAAAACTAGCTTCAGTGATGTATCTGCGAGAGGGTCCGCCTGGTCTTCGACGTACTGGAACCCCTTGTCATCCAGAAGCTGCTTGAACTGCCTAAGGCGATCCCCTGTGTCGTGAACTTCCGCTACGATCTGCCGGATTTTTGGCCAGTCGTCATCCTCGAGTCCCTGCAGGACCTCGAGTTCGCTTCGCTCTACGTCAATCTTCAGCAGATCGACATGGTCGATTCCCAGGTCAGCTATGGCACCCGATAGCGTTTTGATCGGACAAGTGAAGGATTCTGTCGTCAGCCGTGCCGCCACCAGTTCATCGAGGACCCGGTGTGACACGCTCCCGGAAAGAGAGGAGTCTGAGGCCGCCAGGTAACGTGCCACGGTATCTCGGTCTTCCTGCAAATTCGCCTTTGCGCCTGACAATATCGACGCGTGCTCGTAGAACGTAAAGCTGGCGGTCTCCGGGATCCGCCCCACACCATATCCCAATGGCTGGATCGATTCTCCGTAGAGCTCCGCATTGGTCGTCAGTATCTCCAGCAGCGGCGGGATGGGCTCAAACGCGAAGACCTTGGAACCCGGGATCTCGGTAGCAACCAGGATCGAAAATAAGCCAATGTTAGCTCCCACATCGAAAACGCAAGCTCCGTGCCCCAGCTCGATACCATGTTGGAAATAACATCGGTCTCGAAATATTTCGTCGTACATGAAATCGGTTTCTGATTTGTTCAAGTGGCGCACCACGAGGCCATTAGGGAGCTCGTACAAATCTGCAGCGCCGTTGCATTTCGAACGATAGCGTATCGTGACAACAGCGGCCGTTCGGTCTGGATCAGCCAGCAGATGGGCCGCCAGTTTCTGTTCTTGATCGTCGCTTGAAAATGTCGTCACAACAGCATCGCGCACGCCGGGATGACGACGTAACGTTTCCTCGATTTCTCCCAGCTCAATCCGAAAGCCCCGAATTTTGACTTGATGATCCAGCCGCCCCAGGAACTCGATGGACCCATCCTTGCGCCATCGCGCAAGATCACCCGTCTTGTAGAGCAACGCCTTTGAATCACCGGCAAAAGGGTCTGTGATGAATCGTTCTGCCGTCAGCTCGGGGCGGTTGTGATATCCACGTCCCACCTGAACGCCGCCAATGTGCAGCTCCCCCGCGTCTCCGTTGCCAACTGGCTGAAGGTCTTTATCCAGTATGTATAGCTTCGTGTTCAACACGGGCCGCCCGATTGGCACTACCCTGTCCTCTCCACCGGGCTCACACTTCCAGTGAGTAACGTCAACCGCGGCTTCCGTCGGTCCATAAAGATTATGTAGTTCCGCGTCTAGGGTACTGAAGAACCGCTCCTTCAAGTCGTAGGATAAAGCCTCGCCGCTACACACGACCGCACGCACCGAACCACAATATTCATTTAGGCTTGGCTGGCCCAAGAACACCGCCAACATGGACGGAACAAAGTGCAACAGCGAGATCTTCTGCGCGTCGATGAGCCTCGCCAGATACGCCGGGTCTCTATGCCCGCCAGGCCGAGCCAACACCAGCCGGGAGCCGGTCATGAGCGGCAGGAAAAATTCCCAGACAGAAACGTCAAAGCTAAAAGGTGTCTTCTGCAGTACCGCGTCGTTTACAGATAGCTGAAAAATACCCTGCATCCAGATCAGGCGGTTCACAATCGCGCGATGGGTATTCATCGCCCCTTTCGGTTTGCCGGTCGATCCGGAGGTATAAATCATATAGGCGAGATCTTCCGGAGCCAGCTCTACCGCTGGCGGATTAGTGGGAAGCGTCTCGACCTTTTTCCAATCGGAATCGAGCCTGAAGACAGCCGCATCGGTCGATGGTAATCGGCGAAAGAGGTGCCGCTGGGTAAGCAGGACAGGGGGGCTTGCATCCCGGAGCATGAAGTCGATCCGCTCACCTGGATAGTCCGGGTCTATCGGGACATACGCACCACCGGCTTTGATAATGGCCAGCAACCCCACCACCATTTCCAATGATCGCTCCGTGCAGATCCCGACCATCACATCCGGCCCAACGCCCATCGATCGCAGATGATGCGCCAACTGGCTCGAGCGAGCCTCGAGCTCAGCCCGACTCAGGCTAGCCTCCGCCGTCCACACGGCCTCCCCACCGGGGTTCATACGGCGGCCGCTCTCAAGATGCGTCAGCAATAGGTCCTGAGCGTTTATCAACGCCAAGTCTTTTCCGACCATAGACTCTTTTTAATTGCCGACTCCTTCACAACAGAAACGGCTACGTAGGATGCAGCGTAGCGACAAAAGCTATGTCCGGGATTTTCGATCCTTGTAACCATGACTTGGCGTCCGTGCCTAGGCTCCGTCTCTGGAGCGTCGTCGAACAATGGCTTGATAGAGGCAGGGTCCTAGCGGAATTGCGGGCTGCGATAGCGGGCAAAGCGTCCCGGGAGCCATAATCACTCGATCCGCCGCAATGCGAAGCCTCACGCCAAGGACGCTCGTTGAATGCTGGGTTTGTGAGCTAGGCTTCCAGTGGCATTGTCTTGGGCCCCGGGGGAGGTGTGCGGCGCCCTTCGCGCCTCGGCCAGGCAGATCTTCATTTGTTCGGCCAGCGGCCCGACATAAGGATCTTGAAACAGTTCGACATGCATGCCTGGGACCATGCGATGGGTTGCTTGCGCGGCAAGCCGGGACCAGGCGTTTTGAATTTCGCGGCGCCGCACCTCGTCCATATCGTCGGCCGCCCAGATAAACCAGATCTTGCCGGCATAGGCTCTCGGCACATAGTTCTTTTTCGCGCGCCGATGCGAATCAATAGTATAGCGCGACAAAAGACCGCGCGACAAAGGCAGTCTGCACGCCAGGAAAATAGGAAGCGCGATTCTCCTACAGAGGACGTTCAACCCGTACCACACACGCGCCCACACATAGGCGAGCTGCTCGATGACATTTTTATTGACCAGGCTGCGTAAATGCCTTTCGACACGGTTGCGAGAACGATCGCGTGCCATTGGCGTCTTCGGCGGTGGGGGATCGATCAACACCAGCGCCGCGATCTCTTCGCCTTGGGCGAGCAACTGCTGCGCCATTTCCAGCGCGATCAGCGTCGACACGCAGTCACTGCTCAAATAATAAGGCCCGTGCGGCTGTACCTTGCGCAGGTGAGTCAGATTAAAAGCGGCCATTTCTTCAATGCGCGTCATGCGCATCTGCGTCGGGTCCCAGTGAGAGCTGATTCCGTACAGACGCTGATCAGGCCCGAGGCAGCGGCACAACTCCCTCAACTCGGTGGCGATGCCCAGCCATACACTGAATAGCGGCGGGGTCGTGCCGTGGGGGTTGAGCGGCACGATCACATCCGAGTCATTGAGAGAATCTCCCGCCGCCAGGATTCGGCCGATCTGTTCCACGGTCGGTGCCTGAAACAGCGTCGCGACCGACAAACGCCGGCCGCAAGCCTTTTCGATTTCGGCCAACACGCGCAACACCAGAAACGAATGCCCGCCGAGATCGAAGAAGTTGTCGCGTATGCCAACCTGGTCGAGCTTTAGTACCGAGGCGAAGATCGCGGCGAGTTGCTGCTCGAGCGGCGTGCGCGGAGCCGCATAAACCGCGGCGTCAGAGCGTGCGCTGTCAGGCTTGGGCAGCGCCTTCCGGTCGAGCTTGCCGTTCGGGGTGAGCGGCATCTCGTCGAGCACGACAAAAGCCAATGGCAGCATGTAATCGGGCAGACGCTCTTTCAGATACTTCCGCAGGTCAGCGCCGCTCAAGGCAGTTGTGGAAGATGCCCCCACCACATAGGCGACCAAGCGCTTGTCGCCGGATGAGTCTTCTCGCGCAATGACTACAGCTTCCTTGACGTCTGCGTGTTGCGATAACATGGCCTCGATCTCCCCCAGCTCGATCCGGAAACCTCGAATCTTCACTTGATGGTCGATGCGCCCCAGGTATTCGATATCCCGCTCTGGCAGATAGCGCGCCAGGTCCCCGGTCTTGTACAGGCGCGCCCCTGGTTCGCTGCTGAAGGGATGGGCGATGAAGCGCTCGGCGGTCAGTTCAGGGCGATTCAGATAGCCCCTGGCAAGCCCCGCACCCCCGACATAGAGTTCGCCGGCGATGCCGATGGGGACCGGTTGCAGGTAGGGATCGAGGATGTAAAGCTCTAGATCGGGAATCGGAACACCGATCAAGCTGCCCTTGGACGCCTCGATGTCGGCCCGGGCGAGCGGCCGGTAGGTGACGTGCACGGTCGTCTCGGTGATGCCGTACATGTTGATCAAGCGCGGACGCGCATCGCTGTGGACATCGATCCAGGGCTTCAGACTGTGCAGTTCCAACGGCTCGCCGCCGAAGATCACATAGCGTAAAGCCAGCGCCTTTCTCCTCGCGCTCTGCTCGACGTCGATCAGCGGGCGGAAGGCCGAGGGTGTCTGATTCAGTACCGACACCCGCTGCTGGACGAGCAGGTCGTAGAAGGCCTCCGGGGAACGGCTAACCCAGTACGGTACCACCACCAGGCGTCCGCCGTAGAGCAAGGCGCCCCAAATCTCCCAGGTCGAGAAGTCAAACGCATAGGAATGGAACAAGGTCCACACGTCGCTTGCCTGGAAGTCAAACCAGACTTCGGTTGCCGCCAACAGGCGGGTGACATTGCCGTGCGTGACCAGGACACCTTTTGGCCGGCCGGTCGAGCCCGAGGTGTAGATGACATAGGCGAGGTTGTCCGGCTTAAGCGCGGATTCAGGGTCGCTATCGGGATAGTTTTCGAAATCGTGCTCGAAGGCGTCAACAAATACGAGCTTGGCGTGATGCGCAGGCAAGCGTTCTTCGAGGTTTCGCTGCGTGAGCAACACGGGGATTTTCGCGTCTTCGAGCATGAACGCCAGGCGCTCTTCAGGGTAGTCAGGGTCGAGCGGCAGGTAGGCGCCGCCGGCTTTCAAGATCGCGAGCAGCGCGACCACCATCTCGATCGAGCGCTCGACGCATAGTCCGACCAGTGCTTCCGGGCCGACGCCTAACGAAATGAGTTGATGGCTGAGTTGATTCGCGCATGCATTGAGTTCCCGATAAGAAAGCTTCCGGCCCTCGAACACGAGCGCGATGTTGTCGGGCGTTTTTTCGACTTGTTGTTCGAACAGCTCGACGATCGTCTTGTCTTTCGGATAATCGATCCGAGTTTGGTTCCAGTCGTGGATCAAGGCATGGCGTTCGGCGTCGGGCAGAAGCGCCAGCCGCGATATCTTCTTCTCGGGGTTCTTGACGATACTTTTGAGCAGCGTTTCGAAGTGCCCGACCATGCGGACGATGGTCGCCGCATCGAACAAATCGCTGCTGTATTCGACACTGATCTTCAGGCCTTCGCTGGTTTCAATCGCATAAAGGGTCAGATCGAATCTGCTGGTTTCGCGACCCAAGTCCATGCGCTCGACCTCGAGACCGGGAAGCAGAAGCGGCACTTGCGTCGTGTTCTGCAGCGCGAACATCACTTGGAACAACGGCGAGTACGACAGGCTGCGCTCAGGCTTCAACTCTTCGACCAACTTCTCGAAAGGCAGGTCTTGGTGCGAATAGGCGGAAAGCGCCATCTCGCGCACTCGCGAGAGGTACTCACGAAAGCTCGGATCGCCGGACAAATCAGTCCGCAGCGTCAGGGTATTGACGAAAAAGCCGATCAGGTGCTCGGTTTCAGTGCGCGTGCGCCCGGCAATCGGCGAGCCTATGACGATATCATCGGAGCGGCAATACCTTGACAGCAGCACCGAAAACGCCGCGAGCAGCGTCATGAATAGCGTTGCGCGATCGGCTTGACCGACTGTTTTAACAGCGTCGAGCAGCGCGTTATCAAGCATCCGGTTCAAGCGCGCGCCCTTGAAGCTTTGCAGCGCTGGACGCGGCCGGTCGGTCGGCAGCTCCAAAAGCGGTGGCGCACCTGACAGTTGCTTCTTCCAGTACGCGAGCTGGGGCTTGAGCACTTCCTCGGACAGATGGCCGCGCTGCCAGACTGCGTAATCCGGGTACTGGATCGGAAGCTCGGGGAGCGATACCGCCTTGGAATTTGCAAGAGCCTGATAGAGGGCGGCGACTTCGCGATAGAAAACTCCGATCGACCAGCCGTCAGAAATAATGTGATGCAGCGTCGTCAGCGTGACATGCCGCGTATCCTCCAATTGCAGCAGCAAGACCCGAATCAGCGGCGCGCGCGACAGATCGAATGGACGCTCTGACTCTTCGGCGGCGAGCCTGCGCATCTCGGCGTCGCGCTCGGATGGTGAGAAGCCGCGCAGATCAACGAACGAAACTTTGGCGTCGGCCGACGGGTGGATGATCTGGACGGCTTCGTTTTCCTGCGTCGTGAAAGACGTGCGCAGCGATTCGTGGCGCTTGACGATTTCGTTGATGCAGCGTTCAAAGGCCGCAACATCGAGCTCGCCTTCGAGCTTGAGCGCCGAACTGATGTTGTAGAACGCACTGTGCGGCTCCCATTGACAGAGAAACCACAGCCGTTGCTGGGCAAACGACTGCGCAAAGGCCGGCGCCTCCCCGCTGCGCGGGAGAGTGGGAATGGTGTGCTTGTTGGCGCGCGTTTTTTGCCTGAGCTTCGCTTCGAAAAGCGCACGCGCTTCGGGAGGAAGATTAGCGATGCGATTGACAAGGTCGTTCATCTCGACGTTTTCATTCCGTTGCTGTCAAGCCCTAACTGCGCTGCCCACGTCTGACCGCCGCAGCCGACCGAGTTCAGACTTTGTCGTTGGGCAGCATAACCGACTTCTGCACTGAATGCCAATTTCGGTGCGACTCGAATACCCGCGCCTGGCGCGCACCCCTGCTGCATGGCGGCAACTGACGTGCCACTTCCTCGATAATGCGGCCAACGAGGCACAATATCGTTGTCTCTCAGGTACGGCGATGCGAGGTAATGCAGACGATCACAATTTTGCTCGTCGGGTCCGAATACAAGCTGCAGGCTGGCGAGCGCTGCTCTAAATCGCTGATCCCGTACTCATAAATGGTTTTCAAAAACTCAGCCGAAGCCGAAGGCCCCATGCCGCCCAGAATACCCAGAAGCTTTATCACGATCGCCCCTCGAGATTTTGCGCCTGCGATCCCTCTCCTTGCGCCTCGGTAAGAAGCTGCGCCAGCTCATCGTCACTGAGCGCTTCGGCCTGCTTTCGCACGATTAACGCCGACATGCCTGCCACGGTAGGCGACTCGAACACAGCGCGCAGCGGGATGTCGGCGTCCAAGGTCTTTTTCACGCGCGAAATGACCTGTGTCGCCAGCAGCGAATCTCCGCCCAACCGGAAAAAATCATCGTGTATGCCGACCCGCGCCAAGTTCAGCACTTCAGCGAAAATGTCCGCGATAAGCTGCTCATTCGGCGTCCGTGGAGCGATATGTTCGAGGCGGTTCTGTCAGGATCGGGCGCCGGCAAAGCCTGGCGATCGACTTTGCCGTTGCGAGTCAGCGGCAAAGCAGAGAGGGGCACATAAGCGGCCGGTACCATGTAGTGCGGCAATTTCTCGCCGAGGAAGGCGCGCAAATCGTCGGTGGAGGGCAACGCCTCTCCCGTCAGATAAGCAACCAGCCTTTTCTCGTCGGGTTTATCTTCGCGCGTCGAGACCACGGCTTGCCGCACGGCCGGGTGCGATCTCAACGCCGCTTCGATCTCGCCGGGTTCGATTCGAAAGCCGCGAATCTTCACCTGGTCATCGGTTCGCCCGAGAAACTCGATGTCGCCGGTTGTAAGATAGCGAGCCCGGTCGCCTGTTTTGTACAGTCGCCCCGCCGAGCCGGCCGCATAGGGATCGGCGATGAAGCGATCGGCGGTCTGCTCCGGCTCATTAATGTAGCCGCGCGCAACCCCGGCGCCGCCGATGTAGAGTTCTCCGGGTTCCCCTATAGCTACGGGCTGCAGGTCTTCACCGAGAATATAAGCGCGCGTATTCGCGATCGGCCGACCGATTGGGACGGTTGCGCAGCGATCGGTGCGGGAGCCGTGGTCCACATCGAGAGTCAACGCGCCTATTGTCGTTTCAGTGGGTCCATAGTGATTGATGATTCGGCAGGCAGCGCCGGTCTGCTCGATGCGGCGGACGAGTTGCCAAGGCAAAGCCTCGCCGCCGAATATCAGGTACTTTCCTGGCAGGATGTCGTTTCCATCGCCTCCATCGCGCGATGCAAGCAAGGCGGCAAAGTGAGACGGTACGATTTTCAGCACATCGATCGGATGCCTCGAGAAATAGTCCGCCAACCTGTCCGCATCGGTGACCGTCTCATAGTCAAGAATATGCAGACAACCGCCGGAAATGAGGCTAGTGAAAATGCAGGTATTGCCCAGATCGGCGGTCAGCGTCGTCACCGTCGCAAAGTGAAAAGGAGCGATTTTCTGCAACTGCAGCCTGGTACGTATGAAGTGAGCATAGTTGACGATATTGGAATGGGTGATGGCCACGCCTTTCGGATTGCCGGTGGAGCCCGAAGTGAAGATGATGTAGGCGAGGTGGTTTGCGGCAACCTCGGCTTCGGGATTTTCGGTGGACTCGCTTTCACCCGACTCGCGATCGAGGTACAACACGCGGCCGCCGAAATCCGGTAAATCACTGAACAGCTTCTCCTGAGTCAACAAGATCGAAGCCTTGACTTGCTCAAGTTGCCGCGCCAACCGGCTTTTCGGGTATTCCGGATTCAGAGGGACATACGCGCCTCCCGCCTTCAATATGCCGAGCAGCCCTACCAGCATGGCGGAAGAGCGATCGGTGCACAGACCGACCGGTATATCCGCAGTCACGCCCAAACCTTGCAGATGATGAGCGAGTTTGTTGGCTTTGGCGTTTAACTCTGCGTAACACCACCGTCCGTCGCCGCAAACGAGCGCGATCGCGCCGGGCGTCTTTTCAACCTGCGCTTCGAACAATTGATGGAGGCATCTATCGCGCGGAAAGTCCGCTTCGGTCGCATTCCATTCAACGAGCAAGCGATGGCGCTCGGCTTCAGTCAATATCGATCCTGAAAGCTGCTGCTCACAGTTGCGTGGATCCGATTTCGGTGCGGAAGAATCGCCGACGCAAACGTCATTCATTTATTGTCTCCCTTCAGATCGAGTGCCTGTGCCTAAAAAACTTCCAAAGTCTGTTGTTCTCTTTTGCGAAGAAAAACCTTGCGCCAAATATGAGCTTGCAGGAAGGGCCATATAGCTTGCCCATCTCCCCAGACCCATGCGTTCGCGTGCTGCTTCGCTTCCACGAAGGTGCGTATCGCGCGGCCGTAACCGGGCGAGACGATCGATTTGAGGCGCTTTGCCTTTATCGTCTGTTAGCAAAGGCGATTGCGACAACCGCGCACTACTCGTTTGCCCAGCGTCTATGGGGCACTTCGATAAATTCGTTTCCAGTGGTAGCTAACCGTTAAATAACCAAGGATGATTAAAGTCGGGTAAGTGGTGTTTTGTACACGGCTACCGCTTGCCTTATAGGATGCCGTTTACCATCGCTGCTTTAGGTTGCGTGGGCAAGCCGATTTCCTGGCTTGCGTCGCTCCAGTTGCAGATAGCGCATGATGTTGTAGGTGAGGTTCATCAGCGCGATCATGGTCTTGGCCCTAGCCAGTCCTATGGTGCGGATGAGTTTGCCGCCCATGGAGTTATGCTGAAAGCCAAAGACATGCTCGACCCGGGCGCGGATGGTGGAGCGCAGGCGGTTGAGGCGCTTTTTGTGCGCACTCAGCGGTTTGCCCCGCTGGCCTTTGTAGTGGATCTGGCTCTTGAAGCCAGCCTCCCCAAGCCGCTGTTCGGTTTCCTCGGACCGATAGGCACTGTCGGCCCAGACAGAGGCTCCGGTGTTGGCTTCATCGAGCACCTCCGCTAAGAGCTGGCTATCGTGGATGGCGGCATCGGTGACGGTAAAGTTGCGGATGAGCTTGTGCTTGTTGTCCACGTTGATGTGGTTCTTGTACCCAAAGTAGCTCTTGCCGTGTTTCTTGGTCCAACGGACGTCGGTGTCCTTCTGCCGGCGCATCGCGGGGTTGTTTTCCCAGTCCTCAGGCAGCTCGCCGCCTTTGATCGCCGCATTCTCTTCCCGAGTATTCCTCTGGCGGGGCACCGGCACGATGCTGGCATCGATGATCTGCCCGGCTTTTGCCTGATAGCCGCGCTCGCTGAGATAGGCATTGAAGCGCTCAAAGAGCCCCTCCAAGAGGCCTTGCTCGGCCAACACCTGCCTATAGGCCCACAGCGTGGTGGCATCGGGCACGTTGTCCTGCAGGTTGAGCCCGAGAAAGCGCATGAACGACATCCGTCTTTGATTTGATACTCCATCTGCTGATCGGAGATGTTATACAGACTCTGCAACACTAACGCCTTGAACATCATCACCGGGTCCAAAGGCTTGCGACCGGCGGGTGATTTACGCTCCTTCTCATGGATCTTGGCGCATAGCGGACGAAATTCCTCCCACGGGACCGACTCCTTGAGCACCACCAACGGGTCACCCATCGCGTCCAGTGCGTCATAGCGCTCCTCTACATCAAACAACCCCGGTTGCCCCATGATCATCTCCCCTTGCTGCTCTTATGGATGAGGGCCCATATTCTAACACGAGTTATATATCCGATCAGCTACTAAAAGCTATACTAAGGCCCGAGTCGAGGAATTAATCGAAGTGCCCTATATGGTGGGCTCCTGTTTCAACGCACTTTCTCTCCCGGTCTATCGCTGTCGGAACGGGATTCAAGTGACGATCGAGAACATGGATCCGAGTGTTAAATCACCCCCGGCAAAGCCGGGGGCTTATTGGGTGAGCGCCTCAAAGGCGCCATAACAGCATGAGCCGCCCAAGGCGGCGGGTCTACATTCCAAGCTTCATCTGCTCGTAGCGCTCGTCTTCTTCCTCTTGGTTGCGGATATAGGCTCGGACCATGTTTTCCTCCAAACCCACGGTGGAGACGAAGTAACCGCGTGCCCAAAAGTTCTCGCCGGTGAAATTGCGCTGTCGACCACCAAACGTCTTGGCTATCTGAATGGCACTCTTCCCCTTGATGTACCCGACCACATTCGCCACCGCATACTTCGGCGGAATACTCAGACACACATGCACGTGATCCCCCATCAGGTGCCCTTCGACAATCTTCGATTCCTTGTGCCTCGCTAGCTCGTGGAATATCTCCCGCAACTGTCGTCGCAGCACCCCGAAAATCTGCTTCCTCCTTCGCTTCGGTATAAACCTTCCAGTTGCATAAATTTCTGCGGTTAACCGCAAAAAATGGCGTGAAGGCGGGGGGTTCGTCGAGTTTTGCGTTGTCCTCTGGATTTCACCAGGGGTGAAATCCAGCGATTCAGTTAAAGAGGCTGATCTTGCGATCAGCTAAGTAGAAGAAGCGGTCTGCACGTTGCGGTATAATATGTTTGCTAAAACAAAACGATCCGCAAAGGAGACCGCTCCCGTGAAGTGTAGCAGAACCGATGTTCACTGCAAGACCCACAGCCTTCCAGTACTCCGATTCGAAGAGAGCCAACTCACTTCGTTCTCGGGCTTGGTCCTTATCCAAGAGCTCTTTCGCCGTCTGGATCTCAAGGAGCGGTTACGCCGGTGTTTTGAGCATCTTGTTGTCAGTCCCATCTTTGGGCACGCCACCGTTGTGCTCTCTCTGGTGCTGCACCTGCTGATGGGGTTTCGGGAATTGCGCGATATTCGGTATTATGCCGATGACCCGTTGGTCCGACGCACTCTGGGCCTGCGCCGGCTGCCCGACGTGGCCACCCTCAGTCGGGCCTTGGCACAGGCCGACCCGAAGAGTGTCGAGCAGCTGCACCGCCTGCTGCGCGAGTTGGTGGTGGCTCGGCTGGCGAAGCTTGATCTCCCACGGGTCACCTTGGAGGCTCGGTCATCGGTACTGGAAGATTCGCCGAGGGGACGGCCGTGGGATTCAACCGTAAGAAGAAAGGACAGCGCAGTTATTACCCGTTGTTTTGCACGGTGGCCCAAACCGGGCAAGTGCTCGATGTGCTGCACCGCTCCGGTAATGTCCATGACTCCCATGGCGCGCAGGCCTTTATCCGCGACTCTATCGCCACCGTGCGTTCGGCCCTCCCCGGGGTCTGCATCGAGGTACGCGTGGATAGCGCCTTCTTCAGTGACGCGATCATCACGAGCCTCGATGCCCAGGGCGTTGAGTATACGGTCAGCGTCCCCTTCGAGCGCTTCGGAGAACTCAAAGAACGCATTGAAGCGCGTCGATGGTGGCATCGGATCGAGGCGGGATGCGCCTACTTTGAGGCGCAGTGGAAGCCCAAGGCTTGGAATGTTCGCCATCGCTTCCTCTTCATTCGCACTCGGGTCAAACAGCAACACAAAGACCCCGTGCAGCTCGATCTCTTTATCCCCCAAGCCTATGGCTACGAGTTCAAGGTTATCCTCACCAACAAGCCCCTCCGCGCCCGCAAGGTGCTCGCCTTCCATAACGGGCGGGGCAGCCAGGAGGGTATCTTCGCCGAGCTCAAATCCGACAACCAGCTCGACTATGTCCCCACGCGTACTTGGGTCGGCAATCAGATCTACCTGCTCTCAGTCCTCCTGGCTCACAACTTCGGCCGAGAGCTGCAAATGATCGCCCATCCTCCTTCGCGTACTACCCTTGAGAAGCGCCCGGCGTTTTGGGACTTCGCACGCCTTGACACCCTGCGGCGTCGCCTTATTCAGCGTGCAGGCCGTTTGATCCGGCCGCAGGGACAGCTCACGCTCAGTATGGCTGTAAACCCAGTCGTTCGCGACGAGCTGTTGCATTACCTGGAGACTTTGAAAGCCGCATGAGTTCGCCAAACAACCGGATTTTTTGCAACGCTAGGGTAAACACTACGTGATATTTGCAGTCCCATCTCGTATGACTCAAACTCTGATATTCTTTCATCTGTGAATCCCCTTCTCTTGGCGGAGATCGGAGATTCACACCGACCGTAGTACAGGTCAAACCACGGTGAGTCCCCCGGCAAAGCCGGGGGCTTACCTCACTGAGTTACTCGCAAACTGCGTTCATCTCGGATACGGCGAATCGGGATTCACGCGAACGTTTATACCGCCAGACGGCAAAATCGGCATATTGGATCGCAAGCCTGGGGAGCGGCGACTCGTGGCCTGTCCGATAGGCGCGGTGGCGCTTTACGATTTCGTTCAAGCTCCACGTCAACGCGGCGACGTCAAGCGGACCTCGTAGATGCACGACATTGGCGATGTTGTAGGAGCCACTCCCCGCTGCCTGGTGGCCGTTTTCCGCCTGAGCTTCGCTTCGAAAAGCGCACGCGCTTCCGGAGAAAGATTGGCGATATGCTCCTTGAAATCGTTCATTCTCGCAATGCTTGTTCTTGGGCATCGGTAAGAAGCTGCGCTAGCTCATCGTCACTGAGCGCTTCGGCCTGCTTTCGCAAGATTAACGCCGACAGGCCGGCCACGGTAGGCGACTCGAACAGGGCGCGCAGCGGAATGTCGAGCTCGAAGGTCTTTTTCACGCGCGAAACGACCTGCGTTGCAAGCAGCGAATGACCGCCGAGATCAAAAAAGTTGTCGTGAATGCCAACCCGGTCGCGCTGCAGCACCTCCGCCCAGATGGCGGCGAGCGTTTCTTCATTGGCCGTGCGCGCTGCAACGAAAGACTCAATCGATCGCGTGTTGTCCGACGCCGGCAGCGCTTTGCGGTCAACCTTGCCATTAGCCGTGAGTGGCAGCGAATCAAGAAACACGAAAGCCGAGGGCACTGCAGGCGCAGGTAGTTTAGAGCTCAGGAAGGCTCGAAGTTGGGAGGTGTTAACCTCGCGTTTGGCGACGACATACGCGGCCAGAAAAATCTCGCCTCGATCGTCCTTGCGCGCCATGACAAAGCACGCTTCCAGCGCTTCGTGCTGGGCGAGGAGCGCGCCGGCTTCACCCGGTTCGACGCGCACGCCGTTGATCTTGACCTGATCGTCGAGCCGGCCTTCCATCATCAGCGCTCCATCGGGACGGTAGCGCCCGCGATCTCCGGTCAAATACAGCAGATCCTGCTCGTCATCGCGAAACGGATTCCTGATGAAACGTTTTTGGTTCTCGTCAAGCGCGTTGATATACCCCAGAGTGCGAAACGGAGTTCGGATCGCGATCTCGCCGGGCTCGCCGATTCCGCATCGTTGGTTGCCTGTCCTCATGACCAGCACCTGGGTCTGCGGGAGCGGACGGCCCACTGGCTGTATGCCCAACGGCTCTTCGTCTATGACCCGGTGGAAACACTTGGCCATCGTCGTCTCCGTCGGACCGTAAAGATTGACGATGGCGCCGGTGTGCGAGAACGCCCTGCGCCAGCGCTCGATGAGTGTGTCCTGCAGCGGCTCTCCCGAGAAGAAAACCCAGCGCAAATCGGAAAGCGAGAGATCGTGCGGCACATCCGCGAGCCACGATTGCGCGAGCGCCGGAACGGTGTGCAACACGCTGATTCGCTCACGCACGAGCCACGGCAGAATGTAACCCGGCGCCAAACCTTCGGCTTCGTCCGGCAGGTGCAAACTTGCGCCGCTGGTCAACGGCAGGAAAACATCGCGCAGTAACACGTCGAACGACAGCGCTGTCAGTTGCGCGACCCGATCATCCGGACCGATTGCGAACGTCTCGCGCTGCCACGCGAGAAAATGACTCAAGCTCTTATGCGATCCTAAAATTCCCTTGGGCACGCCGGTCGTTCCCGAAGTAAAGAAGATGTAAGCGGGATCGTCTGGCGCCAGCTTTGGTAGACCGCTCGCCCCGCGATCTATAGTGGCAAGCGGATGCACTGGAAGCGCACCGCCCGCATCGATCTCGATGATCGTTGCAGCATCCAGCTCGCGGATCCACGCATCTTCGCGTTGGAAATCGCCGATATAAAGAATCTGTTTGGCGCCCGTTTCGCGCACCAGCAGCCGCTGCCGCTCGGCCGGAAATCGGCGATCGACCGTCAGCATCACCCCGCCGCTCAACAAGACTGCAACCATACAGGCGATCAAGCCGAAGCTTTTGGGACCGCTGATCGCGACAACATCCGAGCGTTTTAGTCCATGTGCGCGCATCTCCGATGCGATCGCCTGCGCCGCCTGCCAAAGCTCACCGTAGCTCAACGCTTTCCCGTCGTGATAAAGCGCAGTCTTGGCGGGGGTACGGTGCGCCCAATCGGCGATGGCGTCGGCCGTCAATCCATGGAGCGGCTCATGAATTTGCACCGACGGATCAGGCAGCAGCACGCGCGATGCCGGGTCCACAAGCGAATACGCAAGCAGCGGCCGCGCTGGGTCTGCGCAAATCTGCTCGAGCAAAGTGCAGTAGTGGCCGATCAGACGGCTTATCGTCTCCGCCGCGAACAAGTTGGTGTTGTACTCGATGACGAGCTTGAATGCCTCATCGCTCTCGATAAAGGTGAAACTCAAGTCGAATTTGGCGCTATCGCGCTCGAATTCAAAAGGAACGATCTCGAGCCCTGATAAATTCAATTCGCCCCAGCCTCGGTGATGCAGCACGACCAGCACCTGGAACAGCGGCGGATAGCTCAGGCTGCGTTGGGGCTTCAGTTCTTCGACGAGTTTCTCGAACGGCAGGTCCTGGTGCGCATACGCTTCGACCGCGCTCGCGCGCACGCGCGCCAGAAGTTCGAGGAAGGTCGGGTCGCCCGAGCAATCGGTGCGCAGAACGAGGGTATTGACGAAAAGCCCGATTAGGTTTTCAGTGCTCGTGTGAGTGCGGCCGGCGATCGGCGAACCGACGACGGTGTCGTCGCTGCGCGCATAGCGTGCCAGCAAGAGCTTCACGACCGAGAGCAGTGCCATGAACAACGTCGCGCCCTTAGCCCGCGCCAGTGCGCGCAAGTCTGAGATCAAACGCTTCGGCAGCAGCCTGGTTCGGCGCGCGCCATTGAAGGTTTGAGCTGCAGGGCGCGGATAGTCGGTCGGTAATTCGAGAAGCGGCGGCGCACCGGCCAAGTAATTCTTCCAATGGGTGACCTGCTGGTCCAGCACTTCGCCTCTTAACCGCTCCCGCTCCGAGATCGCGTAATGCGCGTACTGCATCGGAAGCTCCGCGAGTGGAGATGGTGCACCTTCGGCATAGGCTTGGTATAGCGCGCCCAGCTCGCGATAAAGGATGCTCATCGACCAGCCGTCGGAGACGATATGATGAAGGTTGACGATCAGCACGTGGTGGCCGGGAGCGAGGCGCAGCAGGCTCGCGCGCAGCAAGGGCGCGCGCGCCAGATCGAACGCGCTGCCTGCTTCCTCGGTTGCCAGACGCATGGCCTCGATTTCACGCGTGGCCGGCGCGAAATGCGTCAGGTCGATGATGGGTAGCGCAAAGGGGACGCTGTCATGAATGGTCTGAACGGGCTCGTCATCAACTGCGGCGAAGCTGGCACGCAGCACGTCATGGCGCCGCAGGATTTCCACGAAGCATCGTTCCAGAGCGCCCGCATCGAGCGCCCCTTTCACGCTGAAGGCGTCGGGTATGTTGTAAAACGGACTGCCGGGCTCCAACTGGTGGAGGAACCACATGCGCTGCTGCGCGAAGGACAAGCAGTTCGGATCCCTCTCAGCTTTTTCCGAGACGATGGGCGTTTTTGCTGTTCTAATTCCTGCGCGCAGCCAGCGATCGAGCAGCGTCTGCTTGATCGACGTGAGCTCGGTGCGCTGCACCGGAAGATTCTCTCGTTCGGACACTTTCAGGCTTCCTTTTGCATGCTGTTCATCAGCGTTGTTGATCCGCGCTTTGCGCCCGCGTCGACATCGTTTTGCAGCAGAGACTCCGCCTCACGCTCGGATAGTCCCTGGAGTTTTTCGATCAGCGTTTCTTCGATGACTTCGGCAAGCTTGGCAATCGTCGAACATTCGAGAAGAATGCGGCCTAGCGGTATTTCGACCGGGAAAGCATCGCGCAGCCGACCCCAAATCTGCATGGCTTTCAGCGAATCGCCGCCGCGATCCAAGAAGTCGTCGTGAATTCCGATCTGCCTCACATCCAGTGCCTGTTCCCAAATTTCGGCCAGCCAAGACTCCAGTTCGGTGCGCGGCGCAACGCGGGCCGCGCTGGCCTCGCGCGCCGCAATAGTTTTCAAGATCTCGTTGAAATCACCAGCGGCGAGCCCGGTCTTTAGTTGCGTGCGCTGGATTTTGCCGCTGGTTGTCTTGGGAAATGCCGCTTTTGCGATTGGAACAAAGTAGCGTGGGTTCACACCCAGCTCGCGAGCGACGTTGGCGCGGATGTTCTTGATCACTTCAAGCTGCCGCTCGATGCCTTCGTGCCGGCACGAGAAAAAAATCGCCAGCTCTTCGGTGCCGGCGCGAGCATCCGCGATGCCGCAAGCAGCGGCATAGGTAGATACAACGCCTTCGGTCCGATTGACGATATCTTCGATCTCGTGACTGTAATAATTGACGCCGTAGAGAACGATCATCTCCTTTTCTCTGCCGGTGATGGTCAGGCGGTGATCGAGGATGAAACCGAGATCGCCGGTGTTGAACCAGCCGTCGCCAACGAACGCCTCCTGATTGGCAGCAGCATTGTTCAAATAGCCGGGCGTTACGATATCGCCTTCGATCTGCAAACGGCCGATGACGGCTTCGGGCAGCACGCGGCCGTGCTTATCGACGATTCGAATCCGTACGCCCGGAATCGGCGGTCCGAGATCGATGAAATCGATCGCGTTCTGGTCGCCGTCGCTGGCCCTGACCAGCTTGCCGCCGAGCGACGATTTCCTGAAACGATGAACGCCGGTTACGAAATCGAAATGGTTCTGGTACGTTATGCAGGTGGCGACTTCGGCCATGCCGAAGGCCGGCTGCATGACGCGCGGCGGAACGTTAAAGCAGGCAAGCGACCGCAACAACGCGTGCACGACCAACAGCGTGACCTGCTCGCCCGCGTTCATGAAATACTTGAGTGACGAAAGCCGCCAGGTCCTGTTTCCGGATCTTGCCAATGCGTCGCTGAGTAGTTTGTAGCCGAAATTCGGCGACCACGAATGCGTGACCCGATGCCGGTCGATCAAATCGAGCCAGGTCAGCGGATCCTCGAGGATCGAAGCCGGCGGAGCCTGGATCTGCTGAATGCCGAGGTAGACATCCTTGACGTGAAAGGTCAGCAAAGGGACGACGTGGTCCATGGCAAGCCAGTTGAGCGTAACGTCGTCCGGCCCATACCCATTGAACTGCCGTGAGGCTTGGATATGAGAAATGACAGCGCGATGCGTTTCCTTAATGCATTTCGGCATCGCGGTGCTGCCCGAGCTCAACTGTAAAAATGCTGTATCGTCGGGGCTTACCGGCGCTGTCGATTGCACAGGCGGATGAGCGCGCAGCGCGGAGACGGACAGCAGCTTCGGCCGGTCGGCCTGCGCGACACCCGCAATCCGAGACAGCGGCGCCATCAGGCTTTCGCTGGCAATGATGGACGGACGACCTAGCGATTTCCAGGCGTTCAGCATTTTCAGGACGACGCTGTTTTCCACGTCGTACGTGGGAGCAACCGCGACGCTGACCGGCGTGATCCCTCCCAGGATGCACGCCCAGAAGGCGGGGAAAAAATCCTGCAGCGATTCTATCTGCAGAATCGCCCGGTCTTTGGCTACCAAGCCCTCACTGTACAAACCGCTGAGTAAGCGTCTTGCATCTTGCAGAAGCGCCGGATAGCTCTGGAACACTTCAGACCCATTGAATTGAACGTGCACGATGCCTTTAGCCGGCTCGTTCGCGCTCGTCCTGAGCAGGGCTTCGGAAAGCGTTTTAGGCATGCCGTCTTCCGAAACTAATGGGCCGCCGTCGCTGAAGGCGGCGGGCTCATCCGGTACCACTCCGAACTCTTCAACCACTCGCATTGTTCTTCCGGCCATTCATGATCGCTTGCCTGCGATCTGGAAACGACGGTCCGAATGATGCTCCGGACGGATTCGGCATTTCGCCTCGCAAATGCCGAGAGAACGCCTGCTTGGCGCCGCGACGCGCTCCAACCATTTACCGCCGGTTCTCAATTCCAAGCGGTAGGTCGCATTTTCGATTCTCATATTCACTCGCAAATTGCATTCATCTCGGATACGGCGAATCGGGATTCACGCGGACGTTGATGCACGCCGCCAGGCCCGATGCCGCGGCACGCGCTAGTGCGGGTTTGATCTGTTCCGCCCGATCGACGTATTCGCCGTGCCCGCCAAAAGCCCGCATCATCTGGTCGTAATGAATGTCCGGCGCGAACATGGTGACGCGATCGGGATAATCTTCCGCATAGAACATTTTTTCGTTGGCCGTGCCCCCGTTGCCGTCGTTATTCGCCACCACGATAATCACTGGAACGCGCAGTCTGACCGCGGTCTCCATTTCCATCGCGCTGAGACCAAAAGCAAAGTCGCCGCAGATCGCGATTACCATGCGCGTCGGCAAAGCCAGTTTGGCAGCGATTCCGAATGGGACGCCGACACCCATGCAGCCGTTATTGCCCGCTGTTAATCGCGAAACCGGAAGATAGCTCGGCAAGAGATGCTGCGCCGCGGCCAGTATGATGTTCCCATCAATGACGCAGATCGCATCACGCGGAATGAAATCGCGGATTTCGGCGATCAAACGAAGCGGTGAAATCGGGCCACCCTGTTTCGCCAGCGTTTCCCATTTGGCAGCGCTTTCATCGCGTTTCTGATCGAGAGGCACACGCCAGGAAAGATGAGGCGCAGCCGCCTCGCGTGTGTTCCGCACGCGATCGATTTCCTTCACCAAGCGCCGCAACACCTGCTTGATGTCACCGACGATGGCGACTTCCGGCGTAACGTTGGCCCCGATCTCGTTTTCGTGAATCGCGATCTGAACCAGTTTTGCATCGCGCGCGATTTCGGCGCCGAAGCGGAAGGTCCAGTCGAGTCTTGCACCGATGAGCAAAACGGCATTCGCCGCGGAAAGCAGATACGATCGTGCATTGCTATAACATCGCGGATGATCGTCAGGCACGTAGCCCCGTCCCATAGGCGAAGCCGCGAACGGGGCATCCAGATAATCCACCAACTGATTAAGCTCGGCATACGGCTCGGACCAGCGAATCGCTTCACCGATAACGATTGCCGGGCGCGTCGCTTGCGCCAGCAGCTCAGCCGCGCGGCGGATCGCATCTTCATCGAACTGGCGCGCCATCGGCGTAAGACGCTGGGGTCGGCACAGCGCTATGTCCTTCTGATTCAGAATTTCCTCCACCAAATCCAAATATACCGGTCCTGGCCGACCGCCTGTGGCGACTTCAACTGCGTTTTCAAGGGCCGGGCAGATGGCGCCGGCGGATTTCACCGTTCCGCAAAACTTGGTGATCGATTGAAAAATCGGGATCGCATCGAGGTACTGGAAGCCCCCCATTGCATGCATGACCTCTGCGCGCCTGGCACCCAACGCGACCAGCGGCCAACCGTTGTCGCGTGCAACCAGGATCGCGGTCGTAAGATTGGTGATTGCCGGGCCGCTCGAAACGAGCGCCACTGCGCTCACCCGGCCTTCGATATAGTTCTGTGCGGCTGCCATCAGACCTGCTGCCTGTTGGTGCCGCACGCCGATCACCCGAATGCCGTTTTTGGCACACGCGGAGAGTGTTTCGTGAATCGGGATGCCGGCGACGCCATAAACATGGTTGATGCCGAGTTCTTGCAGGCTGAACGCGATCAAGGCATGGCCATCGGCCTCCCGGCCTTGCAATGTTTGCACGCGCTTACCGGGCCCGGCGGCGCTCATCCGATTGTCTCCGCCATTATCTGTCGCCCTCGCGCGTTTCATCCGCGAGCAGTTGCTCGATCTCGGCGTCGCTGAGATTTTCCAGCCCAGCCGGAATTTCCTCGGCGTTGCCGATCAATCCGCCGATCTCGCCGGCGAGCTCGGCGACCGTCGGTTTCCGAAACACGGCGACGTTGGGCAGATCGACACCGAAGACTGCGAAAACGCGCACCATGACTTGCGTGGCTCGCAGCGAATCGCCGCCCAAAGCGAAAAAGTTGTCATCGATTCCGAAGCCGTCGATCTTCAGGACTTCGGCAAAAACCTTTGCCACGGCGTGTTCTATTTCATTTCTCGGCGCAACCGGTGCTGGCTGTAGAAATTCGCCCAGTTTGTCGGCGAGGCCAATGCGTTGCAATTTTCCGGTCGGGCCTTTCGGAATCGCAGGCACGATGACGACTTGACTGGGGATCTTGAAGTCGGTTAGGCGCTCGAACAAGAATTCGCGGATAGCATTCGGCTCCATCGAATTTTTCTCCTTCAGCACCACGGCCGCGGCGATATCCTCGCCGAGGGTCGGGTGCGGCAGCGCGAAGGCGACCGCCTGCGCCACCGCTGGATGTTCGAGCAACGCTTCATCGACTTCGCGCGGAGAAATTTTTTCGCCCCCGCGATTGATGATTTCCTTCAGCCGTCCGGTTAGGAACAGATAGCCGGCGGCGTCGAGATAGCCCTGATCACCGGTGCGAAACCACCCATTGCTGAAGCTCGCGCGATTGGCGGGCGCGTTATTTTCGTAACCCGGTGTCACGTTGGCGCCGCGAATCACGACCTCACCGCTTTGCTCTTGCGGGAGCTGCGCTCCCGCAGCGTCCATGATTGCGATTTCCGGACCTGCTGCGACACCGACCGAGCGCGGCTTACGCTGCGCTGGAGGCAAGGGATTGCTCGCCATCTGATGCGCGGCTTCGGTCATACCGTAGGATTCGATGACCGGCACCCCGAAAAGCCGTTCGAGCTCCGTCATCACCGGTGCTGGCAGCGCAGCTGACGACGAACGGATGAAGCGCAGACGATGATCCGCGATGACGTCGGCGTGTTCTTTGGCGCGCGCCAGGACCGCCTGATGGATGGTCGGCACCGCCGTATACCAGCTTGGGCTAAATTCGGACATCCACTCGAAAAATCCCCAGTCATAAAAATCGGGCGCACACACAACGCGTGCGCCGGCCGCGAGCGACGACAGCAAAGCCGCAACGAGCCCGTGAATGTGAAACAAGGGCATCACGTTCAGGCAGCAATCGTCCGGGGAAAGCCGCAGCGTGCGGCTAATGTTGAACGCCGATGCGCAGAGATTCTTGTGCAGCAGGGGTACGAGCTTAGGCCGCGAGGTCGTGCCCGAGGTGTGCAGCAGCAAAGCGACATCCTCGCCTTGCGCTGGCCTCGAATCGACGGCTTGTCCCGCACGACCATGCAATGAGAAAACCCCGGCCCGAGCGTCGCCCGTGGGCGCGAGTTCGATCACCTCAATCCCCCGCGAGCGCGCCACGGCGCATGCCGCAGAATCACTGCCGGCCTCGACGATCAGTGCTTTGACCCCCAAGTCGGACAGGTAAAAATCGAATTCCTCGACGCGGTAGTGGGGATTCAGAGGCGCGCAGACCGCGCCGCCGGCAACGGCGAGAAATGCCACCGCCATCTCGGGCCCGTTCGGCAGCACGAGCGCGATGCGATCGCCGTGGCCCAGACCGCACTCCCTCAAAGCAGCTTGCGCACAACCAATATGAGCCGCCAAGGCTCGGTAGCTAAGCCACGTCCTCTCCGGCGCCGCCAGTGCTGGTCTACCGGGAAATTTTGTCGCGAGGCTGTGCAGCAACTCGGGCAGTGTTACCGCCAATCCGTGGGTTGATGTGTTATTCACACATTTCTCTCCTCTCTTTGACACCACCGTGCCCACCTTCGTCCTAATCCGAAGCTTCTGTACCCGTCTGCCGTTAACGTGGCGTGGTCAACGCTTTTCGGCCGCGTTCCGGTTATGACGGGAAAAGGCCGAAGCTCTGCGTAATACTACACTACTAAACGACCAAGCAGGTGGCATGAACCGAACGTTTCAGACAACCCATTGATTCAATGGGAAAAACAGGGGTGATCAAACCCTCAAATTGAGGAAACGTATCAGTCGGTCCGATGCCTTACGCGATCTCATGCAGCCTGCTAGAGGGGATAATGAGTGGGCCTTTTGGATGTTCAAATCGAACAAACTCAATGATCCGTCCGGCGACGGAGGCCGCGCCCGGATGGCGGTCCGCGCCGTCGATGCTGAACTCAAAGCGGTACCAGCGGTGCACTAAGAGATGGCCTCGCGCGTCACGCTTGAGTCTGGTATGAGCGAGCGCCACGGTCTCTTCGAGCAGCTGAATATCCAAATCGCGGCAGGCATCGCGACAATATTTCAGGGTTTGCTCCCGCGTCCGCGCTGAATCGTTCCAGAACCACAACGCAACGGCCAGAACTAGGAGAGCGATCGTATCCGCCACAAGAGTTCCCAAAATCAAGGTGCGCGGTCCGAGGTCGCCTCGCGCGGGGTAAACAGCATCGACACAAACCTCGCACGCGCGGGGTTATCGCGATGTCACCGGGCGATGATATCATCCGTTGGAGGCAACGACATGCGCACGATGAGATCGGCGTGGTCGTTCTTTGGGCTGTTCACCCGCGTGCTCACGGGATACGCTTCCATGAGCTCACTCGGATATGGCGCGAGCAGCAGTTTGAGCCGAACGGGATCGGCCAACCCGGGATCCATCCAGGTATCGTAGTGCTCAGGTGAGAGGATGACCGGCATCCGGTCGTGAATATCCCGAAGAGTCTCGGCCGCATCGGTGACGATGATACTGCACGAATCGATACGCTCTTCCCCGCGTTCCCAGCGCTCCCAAAGACCCGCGAACGCGAACGGAGCGGCATCTTTAAGCCGTATGAAGTAGGGGGTGCGTTCGAGCCTTTTCCATTCGTAGTAACCATCGCTCCCGATGAGGCAGCGTCGGCGCCGAATGGCATGCCGAAAGGCCGGCTTTGTATCCACCGTCTCGGCCCGCGCATTGATCGTGCTGTAAGGCGTTTTAGGCCCCTTAGACCAGTATGGGATCAGGCCCCAGTGGAGTAGCGCGAGCTCCCGGCCTCCCCCCTCGCCATTGCGCGCGACGAGCACGGATTCGGAGGGAGCAACGTTGTAGCTTGGCGCAATGTTCAGCATCCCCTGCGCCTCCAACAGCTCCGCAAAGGTCTCGGGCGAAGAATAACGCACGAAGCGACCACACATATATCAACATTATGGCATGCCCCGCTTACCCGCTGAGCCATTCCGATTGCGAACGACACATCGTGAACCCGCGAGCGCGCGGAAACTGAAGGCGCTGGAGAGATCTTCCGGTTGGGCTCGCGTTTCTGAATCTATGTTGCAAGCGCGGCGCAGCCAGTCGCCGACATGACGTGGAACGTCGGCGCCTACTCTGCTCAGCACTGCGACACCAACGACGACCCGCAGAATCATCACGTCAAGGACAAGAGCTACGGCGTGCAATGGCGGCTCTCGGCGCGCGCCATTATCGAATGCAGCAACGCCAAGGGGGACAAGACGGGCCAGGCTATAGTCTGGCCCGTCTTGCTTATTCGTTCGTTCTCTATACTTAACTTTGACTCGCTTTTACGCGATCAACAACACAGTATCCCATAAAAAATGCAAATAGCGCCTGCGATCTACTGAATTGAAGCCTGTCTAAAAGGGTCTTAATGGAGACAATAAGACCAGCTAAAAGAGAACGGTAACGTCATTAGTCCTCTGAACCTCCACTACCCCTATGGGGAGCACGGGGACCACCACGCCCGTGAGAACCACCACCTCCCCGGGAACCACCCTCATCGCTATCTCCTGCTCGATTGGTCGCTATTAACGCGGCAAAGCAGACAACGGACATAGCTAACAATACCCACATTCCAGCATCGCCCATAATCGTTCCTCCTTCCGGTTCGTTATAGTTTAGGGAACCTCTGCAAAAGTCCACGATCTGATCGGTAGGCGTACCGAATTCGGACGAGGACGATAATGATCAAACAGATGACACTGGCTACGGGCTTTGAGAAATACAGCAAGAGCACGCGTCGGGAGAAATTTCTCACTGAGATGGACCGCATTGTGCCGTGGAGCGAGCTGTGCGCGTTGATTGCGCCGGTGTACCCGAAGGCCGGGGACGGGTCGCCCGCCGAAGGAGCTGGAGATGATGCTGCGGGTGTACTTTCTGCAGCAGTGGTTCAACCTCTCGGATCCGGGCGTGGAAGAAGCGCTGTATGACTCGGTGTCGATGCGTCGGTTTGCAGGCATTGACCTTGGAGAGATGCCGGTGCCTGATGAATCCACGGTGCTGCGCTTCCGCCATCTGCTGGAGGCGCATGGGCTGGGCGAGAAGCTCTTCGAGCAGGTGCATGCATACTTGGAGCGCCAGGGCATCAAGATCGGCACGGGCACCATCGTCGATGCGACGATCATCAGCGCTCCAGCCTCCACTAAGAACAAGGGCAAGCAACGCGACCCGGACATGCATCAGACCAAGAAAGGCAATCAGTGGTATTTCGGGATGAAGGCGCACATCGGCGTGGACAGCCAGACCAAGGTCATCCATGCGGTGGCCGCCACCTCTGCCAATGTGCACGACTCGGTGTGTCTGCCCGATCTCTTGCACGGGGAGGAGACACGCGTCTGGGGCGACTCGGCCTATCAAGGGCAGAGCGAGGTCATACGCAAGCACGCACCGAAGGCCACCGATTTCACCCATCGACGTTACCGTTACAAGGATACGGTCGATGAGGAAGAACGGGCGAAGAACAAAACCAAGTCCAGCGTGCGCGCCAAGGTCGAGCACCCCTTTCTCATCATTAAGCGCATCTTTGGTTTCGTGAAGACCCGCTACAAGGGGTTGGCGAAGAACGCACACCGACTGTTCGTGACCTGTGCGCTGACCAATCTGTACCTGATGCGCCGGCGGCTGTGGCGACTGGCGGGGGCGTAGTGTGTCTGCAGTATGGCAAACGGGGCGAAAATGGCCCCCTGAACGATGACAAACAGACCTCACGGCCGCGTTTCCGTCTGAAATCGATTCGTATGTATACTGCCCGACCATTTTTGGTTACTTGTTCAGAGGTTCCTTAGGTTACACGACGACGAAAACCGCTTTTTTCCGGTTTTTATCGGCTCGACTTTCTTAAGGCAATTTGCATCCGGCAGCGAACAGATGGGACATGCCCGCATATAATATACAGAAATTATCTGGGATGCGGAATAGAGAACGGTTTCTGGTAGTGTCCTAGGACACTACCCGGTTTCCGCGATACCCGCGTCGGCGCAGCTCACGCGGCGTGACGCGATAATTCGTGACATGAGGATGCGTGCGTAGCTAGGCGTTAGTCACGCTGACCACGTCACGCATTTAGTATTTTCCGCAGCCAGACCCCAATATCACCGATTTCCTGCGGGCAGACCGAGTGCTGCATCGGATACTGGTGCCACTCGATGGAATAGCCGAGCCCGACCAGAAAGGTCTTCGAACCCGCGCCTATCGTCAGCGGCACGACCGTATCGTAGAGGCCGTGGGCCATGAAGATGGGCGTTTCTTTGTTGGCCGCCGGCGCTTCCTGCGGCAACGACTCCGCGAGCGGCAGGTAGGCCGACAGCGCCATCACGCCCGCGAGCGTATCGGGGTGGCGCAGCCCGGTCTGCAGCGCGATCGCGCCGCCCTGCGAGAATCCGGCGAGCACGATCCGTGACGCGGCGACCCCGCGCGCTACTTCGCGACCGATCAGGGCGTTGATCTGCGTTTGCGATTCGCGGACGCCCCGCTCGTCGGTGCGGCGCGAGGAGCCTTCGAGCTCGCCGAAAGAAACGTCGTACCAGGCGCGCATGACGGCGCCCCCGTTAATCGTCACCGGCCGCATCGGCGCGTGCGGGAATACGAAACGGAGCGCCGGCGCCGCCTCGATCCCAAGCTCGTCCACAATAGGCACGAAATCGCCGCCGTCGGCGCCCAGGCCGTGCATCCAGATGACGCTGGCCGAGGGGTTCTGCCCGGTCTCTATCTCGATGGCGTCCAGTAATCTTGGCATAGTTCGAGAAACCCGCACAGCAAAGGGGCTCACACCTTAAGCCGGTATCCGGTATTGAAGATCCACCACACAACACCTAGACACAGGGCAAAGAACCCGAGCGTCACTGTCACGCTTACACCGACGCCCACGTCGGCAATCTCGTAGAAGCTCCAGCGGAAACCGCTGATCAAATAGACGACAGGATTAACCAGCGTTACGGTCTGCCAAAATGGAGGCAGCATGTTCACCGAGTAAAACGTACCGCCGAGGAAGGTGAGCGGGGTGATGACGAGCAAGGGCACGACCTGCAGCTTCTCAAAGCCATCCGCCCAAATGCCAATGATGAACCCGAGCAGACTGAACGTGACCGCCGTCAGCACGAGGAAGCTGAGCATCCATACGGGGTGAGCGATGCGCAGGGGCACAAACAAGCCCGCGGTTGCCAGTATGATCAAACCCAACACAACGGACTTGGTGGCTGCCGCGCCGACATAGCCGAGTATGATCTCGAAAGGGGAGACGGGTGCCGACAACAGCTCATAGATAGTACCCGTAAACCGCGGGAAGTAGATCCCGAACGAGGCATTGGCGATGCTCTGCGTTAGCAGCGAAAGCATGATCAGACCCGGTACGATAAATGCCCCATAACTCACCCCGTCGATCTCGGCAATGCGTGAGCCAATGGCGGCTCCGAAAACCACGAAATACAGTGAAGTCGAAATTACCGGAGAGACGATGCTTTGCATCAAGGTACGCCATGTGCGCGCCATCTCGAACAAGTAGATCGCTCGGACGGCCCGAAAGTTCATTTCGATTTTCTCACCAGATCGATGAAGATGTCCTCAAGCGAGCTCTGCGTCGTATTGAGGTCGGTGAACACAATCCCTGCCGTGCTCAGGTCCTCTAAGAGTGCGCTGATGCCGGTGCGCTCGGCCCGCGTATCGTAGGTATACATAAGCTCGCTGCCGTCTGCATTCACTTCCAGGCCATAGATTGCGAGATTCGGAGGAATGCTGGTGAGTCGGTTGTGCAGCTGGAGCACGAGCTGCTTTTTTCCGAGCTTGCGCATCAGCTCATCTTTCCGTTCGACCAGGATGATCTCACCCTTTGCCATGACCCCGATTCGATCAGCCATCTCTTCGGCTTCTTCGATGTAGTGGGTGGTCAAGATGATTGTCACCCCGGACGCGCGCAGCGTTCGCACGACCTGCCACATGTCCTTGCGCAGCTCGACATCGACGCCGGCCGTTGGCTCATCAAGGAACAGAATCTGCGGCTCGTGCGAGAGAGCCTTCGCAATCAAGAGCCGGCGCTTCATCCCGCCGGACAGGGTCATAATCCTGCTGTCCTTCTTGTTCCACAAGGACAAATCCTTGAGCACCTTTTCGATGTAGCCGGGGTTCGCCGGCTTGCCAAACAATCCCCGGCTGAATGTGACCGTCGCCCAAACGCTCTCGAATGCGTCCGTCGTCAGTTCCTGAGGAACCAGACCGATCATCGATCGCACCGTTCGGTACGCGGCGACAATGTCGTGACCATCGACCGAGACCGCGCCCTCGCTTGGGTTCACGATGCCGCAGATGATGCTGATCAGGGTCGTCTTGCCGGCGCCGTTTGGACCGAGCAGGGCGAAAATCTCGGCGCGGCGAATCTCCAGGTTGATGCTCTTCAGAGCCTGGAATCCGGAGGCATAGGTTTTGGAAAGTTTCGAGACGGAGATGATTGGAATCACCGCGGTGATTCTTCCCACATCGTGTGCATATGCCGCCGATCCGATCAGGGCAAATGAGCTCGATCGACCCCTCGAAGGACCTGCTCCAAGAGCTTCAAAGACTGCGGCGACTCGAATACGGCCGAGTGCGCGTTTTCCCTCTTAATCAGATTCGACACATCGATGTCGAACACGTTATCCCATACGGTATCCCGATCGGCGAGGCCGCTGCGCCCCAAACGCCGCGTCCCAAAATGCTTGAGGCCCGCGGATGCACCCAGCACCTGATCGAGCCCCGTGTACAGGGCACCGACGCGATAGCAGACATTCGCGATCAGACTACCATCGCTGTCGACGGGCTTGTCGCGCTGGAAAAGGTCGTTATCGACGTCGGCCGCGACCATTGCGAGCTGCGTGATCAGCGTCATCAGCTGGGGGCTGTTCATCGTCCGAGCAGCAACGGCCAGCGCTTTCTGAACGACGTAATTGCCCAAGCTGTGGGCAATGATGGAGACCTTCGCTCGGCAGCCCTTCGGAGGGTCTTTGAGTCGCGCCGCCGCTCGCTGCATCGTGACCAGGTGGTCGTGCAGATCGACCAGTTCCTGGGCGAACGCGCTCGCACTCTCGCGCGCGTCCTCCCGGTCAGGCAGGTAGTCGGCCGGGCTGCCGTTGGAGGGCCAGGTGAAAAGCACAAGTTGGCCGAGCTGTTGTTTGTCATACAGCTCGGTCTGGAGCTGTTCATAGCGCGTCACCGCGGCCTTCCACGAGTTGTTGTAGCCGTGGACGAATACGCTGACGTGCTGCTGGTCCTCGTTTTTTTCGTCGGGGATAAGGGGAAACTGGCTCGCGATCTCGATCAGACGTTCCACGAACTGTTTTTTGGTGAGCCTCTGCCAGCTTGCGAGGCTTGTCATCGAACCGGTCTTGTTCTCGAAGTAGCGCATCTCGGCGAGGCGGTCGCCGAGCGCATCCCCCGAGATCCCTCGGTTGGTCATCATCAGTCGAGCATATGCCATGTCGCCTCCGTTAATCGTCTTTTTTTGCGGCAGTATGGGCCGCGAGTTGTCGCAGTAGGTCCAGCAAGCCACCCCCGTATAGGCGACTATCGTGCCCTAGGCTGCCGTCCAGTTAATCTGGGCAGATTAATAAGGCTTTTTTCTTCAAAAGGGAAGATACGACTGGACCTGTTAGCTGTCAAACACGCGAATCCTGAGTCCGGGATCGGGGAATTTTCAGGAGGGGTCTGCGGGTACCCGGGCTTCCGCAACAGAGCCGTTGGCTCGGAATTTTGTCCGGGCGGAAAGGCGCCACCGCGTGCGCGCCACGTTATTGACCGCCGGGGGGGACCGATTCTATAGTACTTCATCGCGGTTCGGATAAAGACGGGGACCAGGTTCATGGTCAACGAGTGCACGAGCGAGACTGCGTGCCCCAGATGTCATGGATGGCGCAAACTCTGAAGATACTTGCGACCACTCGACGGAAACCTGCGACCTCGACCGAAGGATAAACCTAACAATTAAGGCAGGAGACAAACCCATGAGCACATTAGTTGTCGTCGGTTACAACGATGTTCACAAGGCGGAGGAGGTCCGGCTCACCCTGCGCAAGCTGCAGCGCGATTATTTGGTCGAGCTGGAGGACGCGGTCGTTGCGGTCAAGGATGCCAAGGGCAAGATCAAACTGCACCAAGCGGTGAACCTGACCGCGGCCGGGGCGGTGAGCGGCGGCTTCTGGGGCTCGCTCATCGGTCTGATCTTCCTGAATCCGCTGCTCGGCCTGGCGGTTGGTGCGGCGGCGGGCACGGCCTCGGGCGCGCTCACCGACATTGGTATTAACGACAACTTCATGAAAGAGCTGGCGGCCACGATAACGCCGGGCAGTTCCGTGCTGTTTGTCCTCGTGCACAAGGCGACACCGGACAAGGTGCTGGCGGAGTTGCAAGGCACGGGTGGCAAGGTTCTCAAGACCTCGCTCTCGCACGAGGATGAGGCGAAGCTGCAGGCGGCTTTGAATGCGACGAAACCCCAGACCCAGACATAAATCCCTGGGCGAGAAAAGGCGCCCGCTGAACCGGCGCATCCCACGCTAACGCTATTCGATCGGCACCAAGAACGAGGCGCTCGAGTACGGAGCCGACGGCTCGCTCACCATTTACGTCAGAGCGATTCGCCGGGCAAGGCCAAAGAGAGTAATTGGTCGTGAAGATCCAGTGGTCAAGAGGAAACGCGTACAAACGGGTGGCGCGCATGAGCACACTCCATGGCTAGGGAGATCAGCCTCCGGTGTCAACCGACGCTGGCGTTCAAATCAGTCAGCGTGTCGATGCCCCCAGACCGATCGAGCTTGGCTTGGTCAGAACGCAGTGCCGCGATGCGCTCTAAATAATCCGGACTCACATCCCCGGTCACATAACGGCCGGTAAAACACGAGGAATCGAAAGCCGTGATGTCGGGATTTCCGCGCTGGGCGGCATCGATCAAGTCTTCGATGTTCTGGTAGATCAGGCGATCGGCACCTATCATGTTGCCGACTTCTTCCTCGGAACGACCATGGGCGATCAACTCCTCGGCCGAGGGCATATCGATGCCGTACACGTTCGCGTAGCGCACGGGCGGCGCGGCGGAGGCGAAGTAAACCTTCTTGGCGCCGGCCTCACGCGCCATCTGGATGATCTGTTTACAGGTGGTCCCGCGCACGATCGAGTCATCGACGAGCAGGACGTTGCGTCCGCGGAATTCCAGATCGATGGCGTTGAGCTTTTGGCGCACGGATTTCTTGCGCATCGCCTGACCAGGCATGATGAAGGTACGCGGGATATACCGGTTCTTAATGAATCCCTCCCGGTACTTGAGCCCCAATTCGTAGGCCAGTTGCAAGGCCACGGTGCGACTCGTGTCCGGGATCGGGATGATGACATCGATATCGTGACCGGGCCAGGTGTTGCGAATCTTTTGCGCCAGCGTCTCACCCATGCGCATGCGTGCCTTGTGGACCGAGATCCCATCGATGATCGAGTCCGGCCGGGCGAGATAAACATACTCGAAGATGCACGGCGCGTGTGACCAATGCTGCGCGCATTGACGCGTCTTGAGCGTGCCGTCAGCGCCGATAAAAACCGCCTCTCCGGGCTCGATGTCACGCACGAGCTTGTATCCCAGGGTGTCGATCGCGACGCTTTCCGAAGCGATGACATACTCGGGGCCGGCTGCGCTCATGCGGCTCCCGAACACGATAGGCCGGATCCCACGGGGATCGCGAAACCCGACGATACCGATCCCCGTGATCATGGCGACCGCGGCGTAAGCGCCCTGACAGCGCCTATGTACTTGGCTGACCGCATGAAAGACATCCGTGGCATCCACCTTGAGCTTTCCCAGACGCTGGAGCTCGTGGGCCAACACATTCAGCAACACCTCGGAATCCGAGTCGGTGTTGACATGCCGCAGATCGTCTCGGAACAACTCCCGTTTCAGCGCTTCGGCATTGGTGAGATTGCCGTTATGGGCCAGGCAGATCCCATAGGGGGAATTGACGTAGAAGGGTTGCGCCTCAGCCATCGACGCGCACCCCGCGGTCGGGTAGCGAACATGCCCGATGCCCATGTGGCCTACCAGCTCGAGCATATGGCGGGTCTGAAAGACATCGCGCACCAGGCCGCTGGATTTGTGCAAGTGCAAGCGCCCTTCGTGGCAGGTCACGATGCCGGCGGCATCCTGGCCGCGATGCTGCAATACGGTCAGCCCGTCGTATAAGGACTGGTTCACGCTCGCGCCCGCTACGATTCCGATGATTCCGCACATAGGCTATTGCCTCGCCTGGCCACTATCCCGATGCTAACGATTTCCGCTCGGCCGACGCCGTGCGGAATCGAATTGTATAGCGCCTCCCAGTCACCCACAATGCGGCGTGCCCGTCGATTAAAACGTAAAATACGCCGCGACCGCGGGCGGCAAGTAGCTCCGCAACCATAGCGCCAGGGTCTCGAAACGGCCCAAGAGAACCGATTGCTCCCACCAGGGGTCCTGAGGCAGCGGTGTCAAACCGGCCATGAGCACCAATACCCCCACTACGAGGGCGCCGCGGGCGATCCCGAACACGATCCCCAGCACCCGGTCTGTCCCAGAGAGGCCTGAGCTCATCACTAGTTTAGCAATAATGAAATTAATGATGGCCCCGCACAGCAAGGTCGCGATGAACAGTGCCATGAATGCGATGATCAAGCGCGCCGAGGCCACCGAGATGTAAGGGGTCAATTGATCCGCGAGCGGCCGCATAAACGTCATTGCAACCAACATGGCCAAGATCCACGCCAAGAGCGAGAGGACCTCGCGAATCAATCCGCGCCAAATACTGATGAGTGCGGACAAGCCTATGATGGCGAGGATGGCGTAATCCACCCAGATCATCGGTTGGCCGGGTTCAAACTCACCAGGCCCCTACGCGCGGTCGCCGGCCGGTTATAAGGACGCTGTAGAAAAACCCCATTGTTCATCCTTGGGAGAGAGAGATTTGGGAGCTGCCCAAATTCCAAGTATTATCGGCCAGAAACTAGACGATAGCGATCATCGCATGCCACTCCAATCGGCCATCGGCAAACTTGTGGCGGGCCAAGACCTCTCCGGAGACGATATGAGCACGGCCATGGAGCTCATCATGGGCGGGCGAGCCTCCGCGGCGCAGATTGGGGGTTTTCTGGTCGCGCTGCGGATAAAAGGAGAGACCGTGGCGGAGATCACCGCGGCGGCGCGGGTCATGCGGGATCTCTCCGAGCCCGTCGAAGCCTCCGCTGGCCATCTGGTCGACACTTGCGGTACCGGCGGAGATGGCGCAGGTACATTCAATATATCCACGACCAGTGCGTTGGTCGTGGCTGCTGCCGGTGGCCGGGTTGCGAAACACGGTAATCGCGGCGTTTCAAGCCGCTCGGGGAGCGCGGATCTCCTGGAGGCCGCAGGCGTTAACATAGCCCTCACCCCTACGCAAGTCAGCGCGTGTATCGCCGAAATCGGCATTGGTTTCATGTTCGCACCCGCGCATCACCAAGCCATGCGGCATGCCGTCGCACCGCGCCGCGAGTTGGGGATCCGCACTCTCTTCAATCTCCTCGGGCCGTTGACGAATCCGGCCGGCGCGAGCGCCCAGCTTATCGGCGTTTTTCAAGCACGCTGGACCGAGCCCTTGGCCCAGGTATCGCGTAACCTCGGCAGTACCCACGTGATGGTCGTTCACGGTGAGGACGGGTTGGATGAAATCAGCATCAGCGCGCCGACGCGAGTGACCGAATTGCGTGATGGAGCGATCGCCAACTATTGGCTGACGCCGGAGCAGTTCGGGATCGGCTCGGCCGATCTCAGCGCAATCAAGGCTGGCGATGCCTTGGAAAGTCTAGCGCGCATGCGGTCCGTGCTCGATAACGATCCCGGACCAGCTTTGGATGTCGTGCTACTCAATGCGGGGGCGGCCCTCTATGTGTGCGGAGTCGCCCGGGAAATTTCCGCGGGCATCAGCTTGGCGCGGGAAGCCCTCGCTCAAGGGAACGCGCGGCGGAAATTGGAGCAACTAATCAAGGTGACCAACGCTTTCTAATCCTACTGTGTTACAAACTGCTGAAGGGCCCCCTGCTTCGCTCGCATCGGGCTCGAACTGCGCTTGACTCCGGGCATCCTGCCCTTTGCACTTTGGGCCAGCTTCGCTGTTCAAAATAGCTCCCGGCGATTTTATCCCGCCCGATTCCCCCTCGCACGGCATCCCTTGATCGCCTTGTAATACAGTAGGACTGCCCGCTGGTTATTTATGGCTTAGCAGCGGCGCGCTCTTTGTCGATGAGGAAATCGATCACCTTAAGCATGTCATTAAAGCCGATACCCACTTCTCCGGGCGTGCGAAACTTTCCGTTGATGACGACCTTAGGCACGCCATCGATCCCATACTGTTTAACCGATTGGATGGCCTGTTGGACTTTGGCATCCACCGCAAAGGAGTTGAACGCCTCAGTAAACGCTTCCTTCGAGACGCCGTTTTCGGCAAAAAACTCGGCGAGTGACGCCTCATCGTCCAGTCGCCGCTTGGACTCGTGCAGCGCCTTGAAGAAAGGAGCGTGAATTTTATCGACGACCCCCAATGCCTCGGCGGCGTAGTAGGCTTTGGCATGGATATGCCAGGCTTTATTGAAGGCCGCCGGTATGCGGCGAAATTCGACATCCGAGGCCTTGCTCGCGGCCCATGCATTAATGTACGGCTCGAAATCGTAACAATGAGGGCATCCGTACCAGAACACCTCAATGACCTCGATCTTCCCGTCCGTCGCGACCGGCTGGGCAGGAACGATTTCCTCATAATGCTTGCCGAGCTGGTAGCCAGCGTTCGATACTGGTCCTTCCGCGAAACCGTTACTAGCAAAGAACATAAGTGCGACTACCCACCGAAAGCTTACGTGCATAACACCCCCCATAAAGTGGTTTGAATCGAAGTGGCCGACGCCTGAATCGAAAGGGTTCCGAGGGCGGCAGGTTCTTGCCTGAGGCGCGGTCACGGGTCCGGCTGTCCCACTCTACCGTAATCCCGCGATATATGACGCCACAGCCTCGATTTCCGATTCAGACATTCTGGCGGCGATCGTCTGCATCGTCTGTCCGTTCCGCCGCTCCGAGGAGCGATAGGCGTTCAGTTGGTTGCGCGTGTAAGCGGCATGCTGACTGCTGAGGGCCGGAAACCCGGCCGCCGGATTACCGGCGCCCGCGGGTCCATGACATGCCATACAGGCCGGGACCCCGGTGCTGGCGTTCCCGCCGCGATATAAGCGCTCACCCAATTCCACAAGCCCTGGGTCCGCCATCGCCGTTTGTCGTTTCTGAGCCGAGTAGAATTCCGCAATATCGGCGATGTCCGTTTCACTAAGCGGGGCCGCTATCGGACTCATTACCTCATTCTTGCGCGCTCCCGATTTGAAGTCGCGAAGCTGTTGCGCGAGATAATTCGGATGCTGGCCGGCGAGCTTTGGCCACTCGGGATTTTGGCTGTTTCCGCGCTCCCCGTGGCAGGCCGCGCACACCGCCGCCTTGGCCTCCCCCGGCGTCGGGTGCGCTTGCCCCTCGGCAGGGGCCAGCGCCAGTGCCACGACAAGGAAGGCTATAGATTCGCTCATGTAGTCAAGGGAACTAATACTAATGCGTCTTTTGTCCCGCTACTGCGTTGCGGTGCTTTCTGCGACGCTCATTAGCTATTCGTGTTAACTTTGCTTCTCGAACGCACCGCGCCTTGTCCAATGGCCAAAATCCAGCAATTTTAGAGGTCCCCTTCAAGATAGCTTTTTTTCTGATTGGTCGAAGGATACAACATGCCTTCGCGGCTTGACATCCGGCAGCACGAAGTTTGCGCGGGGCAGCGGACCCGGCGGTAGGAAAAAAAAGGCCTCGGTGCAACTAGGGGAGAAATACTTACCGAGGCCAACTTGGCCCGGTTGGGGATACCGGGCAGAAAGTCCCGCTCAGGGAGGGAGAGCGGGAACGTTCATAACGAACGTAACTGCTAAGACGCGGGGGCTCGCGGAAAGTTCCAACGACGCTGTCCCGGCCGCGCTCCGCCAGCATGCTTATTCACCGGCCACCGATTGCGATCCCAGCACTGAACGCGCGCCTCACGGATCTCGATTAATCACATGACAAAAATTATTTAACCCATTATAAATAAGCTAGAAAATAGAAATACAATTGAATATTCGCTAATTCCGCCGCCGGTCAAGCGGCGTGCGAGAATGGCCGCATTCAAAACGAATAGTCCACAAAGTTATCCACAGATTTTGCGGATTAATGGGTTTAGTCAAGCGAGTACAGAATGTTACAAATATTACATAAAAAAGACGTTCAACATAGTTCCTAAATTTGAGAATGCTAAGAGAATATCTCAATCCCCATGCGGTCGATATCACATCTCGGGGAGCGGTAAGCGGAACAGGAGATGCAAGCGATTCTTCTCTCCGCGGCGCTCGTAGTGACAGCGGTCGGAGAACTCACGGATCATATGCACTCCCCAGCCACCGATTTTTGCCTCGGCAAGGGTTGATGGACGCACTAAGACCGGAACGCTCAACGGATCGAAGGCAATACCGTCGTCCTCGACCTCCAAGGCAAGAGAATCCGCATCGTAGCTGATCTTCACATCGATTTGGTGGGGTCCTTGATCGGAATATCCGTAGCTAATGATGTTATGCACCGCCTCTTCTAAACAGAGGTCCAACCGGGACGTGATGTCGTCCGGCAAAGCGAGGCGATAACTGATATCCCGGACCCACTGCCCCAACCGCCGCATCTCGGAAGTGTCGTTGATGACACTAACGGCAAAGTAATCCAAAAAAACTTTCCCCGGTGAGATAGCGCCTAGGTTCAACAACCCTCCCGAGACCGGGCCGGGTGCGTTTAGGCTTGCTGAAATAGTTGCAGCGCAGATTCGATATCGTCACATAGAGGAATCAACGTATCGATGCCGGTGATCACGAGCGTTTTTCTTACCATCGGGTCGGGCTTGAATATGACCATCTTGTGACCTCGCCGGTTGAGCGCCTTGGCGTTTGATAACAGCATTCGGATAGCGATAGAGGCGAGGAAGCTGACCGCGGACATGTCAACGACCACACCGGACTTGGCGCTCGCGGTCACTGCCGTAAAGTGAAGGTCCACGGCATCGGTTCCCGCGATGTCCAAGCGGCCGGCAAGAATGACCTTCATGATACCGTCGCGGAGCTGCTCAGTTTGCAATTCCATGATCTATCCTCGGCCGTTGGGGGTACGCATGCGGTATAGTGTTTGTGCGCCGCCAGAGGCTAACGCTAGAAACTAAGATACCGATTTTACATCCGATCAGCAACAGACCCGAGACCACCACCGGTTCTGGGGTAAATTGCGTCTCGTTCGATGAAAACCTCGCTCATCCAGCACCGCGTCGCCGACTTCCTCAAGCAGTATCCACCCTGTTGCTACATGGAGGCACCCAACCTCCTCGCCCTTGCCGGCAGTGGGCGGGTCAGCTTCCACGAAAGCGGCGAATTCATTTTCCGCGAAGGCCAGGAGCGCAGGCCGTTCATTTGGGTCATCCAACAAGGCCAGGTCGAGCTGTTGGGCCCGCATCTTGTCGATCTCCTCGGCGCCGGCGATCTCCTCGGTCTCGGCCAGTTCCTCGGCCACCCCGCTCATCGCCACTCCGCCCGTACCGCAAGCGACGTGATCCTTTATGCCCTCGATGCCGTAATTTTCGAGCGCATGGTCCACGAATACCCGCAAGCATCGGCCTACCTCGGCGCACACTTCTCGTTACGCGCCCCTTCCATAGAGGAGAAAACCTCTTCGATCGACCAAGCCAGCCCGCCAGCGCACCTGCTTGCCTGCCCGCCGGAGACGCCCATCCGCGAAGCGGCCCGCATCCTATCCCGTCATCATGCCGACGCAATTGCCGTCATCGGCGTCGGCGGCAAACCGCTCGGCCTCATCACCACTCGGCAGCTCAGCGATCGAGTCGCCACCGGGGACCTCTCCATCGACGCCCGCTGCGACGCCCTGATGCAGCCCGTGGTCACCGCCCGCGCAGACATCAGCCTCGGCGCCTCGATGCTCGAAATGGTGCGCACCGGCGCGCCCTGCCTCGCCATCACCCGCGACGGCAGCAGCGATTCCGAGCTTGCCGGTCTCCTCACCGCCTCGGATCTCGCCCTGTTCTGCGGTAATCACCCCGCGTTGCTCCTCGAAGAGGTGCGGAATGCAGACTCCCTCGGCAATCTCGCACGCCTGCGCGCTCGTGCCGCATCGCTCGTTGCCGAAGGGCTCACCGGCGCGCCGACCGTGAGCTGGTTCACCGAGTATGCGAGCGAGTTTCTGCGCGCCCTCTTCGCTCGCCTCGTGATGCTCACCCGAGGGGATCATCCGGATTGTTGCTGGCTCTTTTTCGGCAGCGCCGCGCGCAAAGAGATCTTGACGCCCACCGCCCCCGAGTGCGGCCTCGTCTATGGGCATGGCCCGCCCGAGGCCTTCCTCGCGCTCGCGAGTGAAGTCGCCGCCGGACTGGAACGCCGCGGACTTTCGCGCGCGCCCCGTCCCGGCCGTCTTGCCGCTCGCCGCATGGAAGGAGTTTTATTCTCAGACCATCACCGATCCGATCGTGAATTCGGTCTATGACTCGCGCTCGCGCTTCGACCTCCTTGCCGCCTGCGGCAACCCGTCGCTCGCCGCAGATCTCTTCCGCCACATCAGCGCCGAGCTCGAACGCCACCCGGTACTCATCGCCGTGCTCGCCGACGACTCGATGGTCAATCTTCCGCCGCTGACCTTTTTCAGGATCGTGGTCGAGCTCGACGGGGCCCGCACGCAGACCCTCAATCTCGCGCGCACCGCTCTCGACCCCCTGGTCAACGTCGGCCGCGTCTTCGGTCTCGCTCGCAATGAGATTTCCGTGACCGCCACGCTGAGCGCCTCGCGCGCGCCGGCGAGTCTCTCCCGCGCCATCAAGCGCTGTTCCTTGATGCCGCCGAAGCCTTTCGCATCGCTCTCTATCGGCAGGGCCGACTGGGCTCCGCGAAGCGAGCGACGGCGTCAACATCCACCCCGCCATGCTGAGCCGGATCGATCGGCAGCTCCTCAAAAGCGCGTTCCGCTCCATCCACCAATTATTGGAATTTACCTGGTCGCACAAGACTCCATCGCACGCCTGTGGCGCGGGCTTCGCTTCGAGTACTGCGCTTGTTTCGACCGCACCTGGACCGATGACACGCCCGCCGAGCGCGTGCGTTTCGTCGTTCTGGATTCGGAAACCACCGGACTCGACCCCAAGCGTGACCGGCTCATCAGCCTCGGCGCCGTCGCTGTCTTGCAAGGGGAAATTCACCTGGCCGATGCCTTTGAGACACTGCTCACCGTCGCTTACAACAGCGCTTCGGTCACCGTGCACGGCCTCACGCGCGACCAGGCCCACGACGGTCTCGGCGAACCCGAGGCGCTCGAGCAATTTATTGCCTACCTCAAGGACGGCGTCATCGTCGGCCACCACATAGGACACGACATCGCCGTCCTTAATGCGGCCTGCGGGCGTCACTTCGGCTTCGCACTGCGCAACCGCTGGATCGACACCATGGACCTGACGCTCCACCTCGAGCGCGACGGTGCCTTCGCCGGCGGCGCCGAAATCAAGAGCTTCTCCCTCGATGCACTCTGCCAACGTTTCGGCGTCATACCCCACGACCGCCACACCGCGGGCGGTGACGCCTTCCTCACCGCCCAGGTGTTCCTGAAGCTCCTGCGCCTCGCGCAGCGATCGGGCCGCCGCACTCTCGCCGCGCTCACTGAACGCTACGTTGCAGACGAGCATTGAGGCGGCTGGACCCGCGCGTGTAGCGGTCGATCCGGCTAGCGGGTTTTTTTGGGGGTGTCAAATCGTGCCGCTGAGGGACTCTCGATAACAGCCGGGACGGTAGAGCGCCGAGCTAATGCGAAGCGTCTAGCGGACTGGTTACCCCACGCCCGCCCCGGTTGAGCACATGGGTATAGATCATGGTGGTACTCACGTCCTGATGGCCGAGCAGCTCTTGCACCGTGCGAATGTCATAGCCGGCCTCCAGTAGATCGGTCGCAAAGGAATGGCGAAAGGTGTGGCAGGTCGCCGGTTTTGCTATTCGAGAGGCGCGCACGGCGCTTTTCACCGCCCGTTGCAGTGACTTCTCGTCGATGTGATGACGCCGCTCCTTCCCGGAACGCGGGTCAACCGAGCGCTTGGAGGCCCGGGAACATACTGCCAGCCCCACTCCCTGGCGGCATTTTGGTACTTTTTCTCCAAGGCAAACGGCAAGTAGACCTCGCCAAAGCCCTCGGCCAGATTTTTCTCGTGGATGGCCCGCACCTTCTCCAGATGGTTCTTCGAGCGAACTCGAGCCCGTTTCATGAACTTGTTCTTGGCTTGTCTCCAGTCGGAGTTTCGTCATGAGAAGAAGGCGGTGCCGCATCTATTCATCGATCAAACGACGTGGTCACCGACCGGCGCCTCCTCGACCAGCAGATCAAGGACACCATCAAGCAGTTCGCGCAGGTGGGCGCGATTATGGGCCACGCCGAGCATTCCGGCGATCTGCGCAGGTTCATCGCCGCAGGGAAGAAGATCATCATCTCCACGGTGCAGAAGTTCCCGTTCATCTTGGACGAGATCGGCAGCGAGCACCGCGGGCGGAGTTTCGCGATCGACATGGACAGCTACCGGGTCGAGAAGCGGGCGGCGGCGAAGATCCAGCTCCCGGACACGGACGCGGAGATCGAGGCGATCCAGGCCGCTGGCGGCGGACGCAAGCCCGAACCGAAGCTCGACCGCCTCTCGAACATCCTCAAGACCTTCAACGACCAGTTCGGCAACATCCCGTGGACTGACGCCGACCGCGTGCACAAGCTGATCACCGAGGACATCCCGAATCGCGTCGCAGCCGATACGGCCTACCAGAACGCGAAGAAGAACTCGGATAAGCAGAACGCTCGCATCGAGCACGACAAGGCGCTCGCGCGCGTGATGACGGCGGTGCTGAAGCACGCTCTTCAAGCAGTTCATGGACAACGAGTCGTTCCGGCGGTGGATGACCGACACGGTCTTCGGGCTTACCTACGAATCATCGGGGGAAGGTCCGCGAGCGAGCATGCGACGCAGCGATCGGGATCTCCGGTAGATTCATGCACAATTTCCCGAGAAGCTCTCAAGAACGACTCGAGCGGTTGACGCGGCGAGTTTACTCGCTAAAAATGATGCCTTTGTGCACTGCGGCAATTGTTGACCCGAATGCGACCCGCCGTACGCCCGACGCGACCGTTTTTCTCTTCGGGGCCTTGCGCCAAACGGCCCGGTTGGAGCCCGGAGGTACTGGCGGGCTCGCTACCGGCCGTTCACACCGATCTCGCGCGGGCAAGGCTAAGCTTACGGAAGTCTTGGAGCGTACACGTTCGCTCTTGCGATTGCCGGACGGTTACCGCATCGGCCTCGTCCCGGCTTCGGATACGGGGGCCGTGGAAGCGGCGTTGTGGTCGTTGCTCGGGGCGCGCGGCGTGGATTGTCTCGGCTGGGACAGCTTCGGACACAGCTGGCAGCGGGAAATAGTTGATGAGTTGCGGATCCAGGACGTTCGCTGCCTGAGCGCCGATTACGGCGCGCTGCCCGATCTCACCGAGGTTGACTTCGATCGTGACGTCGTGTTCGTCTGGAACGGCACGACCTCGGGAGTCAAGGTGCCCAATGGTGACTGGATCGCCGATGCGCGCACTGGGCTCACCGTCTGCGACGCTACCTCGGCCGTATTCTCGGTCGATCTCCCCTGGCCCAAGCTCGATGTGACCACGTTCTCGTGGCAGAAGGTGCTCGGCGGCGAGGCTCAGCACGGCATGATCGTGTTGAGCCCGCGCGCGGTCAGCAGGCTGAGGAATACACACCTCCGTGGCCCGTTCCGAAGGTGTTGAGCCTCAAGAGCAGAGGCCGGATCAATGAGGATATTTTTAGCGGCGGCGCGACCAACACGCCCTCGCTGCTCTGCGTGGAAGACTATCTAGACGCGTTGCGCTGGGCAGAAATGGCCGGGGGCGCAGCCTGCGTCATGCGACGTTGCTCCCAAAACTTCGCTGCGCTCGCCGCGTGGGTGGAACGGACCCCGTGGATTGAGTCTCCTGGCTACGCTACCCGCCACGCGCTCGACGACTTCTGGCTGCCCCAGATTCGACGCCCGTGGTTCACTGCGCAGCCGGATCCAAAGCGCCGGGAGCTTGTACATGATCTTTGCAGCTTGCTGGAGGCCGAGGGTGTCGCCTTCGACATCGCTGCTCACCGGAACGCGCCCCCGGGTATTCGCATCTGGCGCGGGCTACGGTGGAAATCACGGACCTCGTGGCGGTGCTCCCGTGGTTGGAATGGGGAATCGAGTGCTGCAGGCAACCGCAATCGAGATCAGGAAATGACGCGGGTGCTCATCGCCGAAGCGATCGCGCCGGACGGCATTGCTTACCTTAGGTCGCGTCCGGGATCGAAGTGGATGCTCCCAGCGGATCGGATTATGCCGATCTCTCCGCACGGCTCCAAGGTTGCGATGCTTTGATTGTGCGTAGCGCGACGCGCGTGACCGGGGCGCTCCTAGCCAAAGCGCCGCGGCTCAAGGTGATCGGCCGGGGCGGGGATCTGGGGTAGACAATATCGATGTCGGCGCGGCCACCGAACGCGGCATCGTGGTGTTGAACACCCCAGATGCCAACGCCACGACCACTGCCGAGTTAACGGTCGCGCATCTCTTGTCGCTCAGTCGCCATCTCCCGCAAGCCGATCGATCCGTGCGCGCCACGGAGTGGAAACGAACCCAATTCATGGGCACGGAGGTCGCCTGGCAAGACCATAGGCAACGATCGGCTTCGGCGCCATTGGGCGGGTGGTAGCGTCACGCTGTCTCGGGCTCAAGATGCGCGTCATCGCTTACGATCCCATGGTGACGCACGAGGTGATGCTGCACGAAGGCGTCGAAGCGATCGCGCTCCAGGAACTGCTCGAACAATCCGACTATGTGAGCCTACATTGTCCCCTCAACGACAAGACTCGCGGTCTCATCAACGCCGTAGCGCTTGGCGCGCATGCGGGGGCGCGCGGCTCATCAATTGTGCCCGCGGCGGCCTGGTTGACGAGGCGGCGCTGCTCAAGGCCTCGACAAGGGGCAGCTCGCCGGCGCCGCGTTGGACGTCTTTGAGCGAGAACCCCCGCTCGGATCACCTCTCATCGAACATCCGAAAATCGTGCTAACACCACATCTTGGCGCCTCCACGGCTGAGGCTCAAATCGCTGCGGGTCTCGCCATCGCCAAGCAAGTCGCGCAATTTCTGGAAACCGGAGAGGCGATCAACGCAGTCAACCTACCCCGGATCCCGGCCAGGATCTCAAGCGCCTGCACCCTTATCTGGCGCTGGCCCGCCGCCTCGGGAGGGTGCTGGCGGCCTTAGCCTCCAGCCCTTGACCCGCGTCAGGGGAAACATTAAGGGGGCGCGCGGCCGAGCTCGATTCGCGGCCGCTGTCAAGCGAACTCTTGGTAGGTCTACTGGAAAGCGAGCTCTCAATCCCGGTGAATCGCGTAAACGCGTGTCATCTCGCGCACCGTCAGGGGATCTCGCTAGTCGAAAGCCGCTCCGAGGAGACCGAGGAATATGTGTCGCTAATCACCGCGGCGGGACACTACGACGGCGGATCAACCTCGGTCGCGGGAACGCTGATCGGTGACAGACAACACCTCCGTCTCGTCCGCATCGACGACTACGAAGTGGAAACCGTGCTCGAATACCTTATTAATCACGCGCCACGAGGATCGTCCAGGCGTGATCGGGGCCTTGGGTACCTTGCTCGGCCAGGATAATGTCAACATCTCACGCATGCAGGTCGGCATCGCACAGGGCCCCGAGGCAATCGCGGGTGATCGGGATCTCGCGGCCGTTACCGCAAACCACGCGCGATCGAATCGCGCAGCTCCTGGCCATCCACCAGGTATTTCAAGTCAGCTTGTAATCCGCCGGGCTGTATGGCGGCGCGTGCCGGGTTTGAGGTTATTTTTTTCGATTGCGACAGCACCTTGAGCTCGATCGAGGGCATTGATGCGCTCGCGCGCGTGTGGTCCCGCCAGCAGGAGATTAGCGCGCTCACGCATGCGGCCATGGACGGGGAACAACCCCTCTCAGATTTTTATCTACGGCCGGCGCCTTGAGACGCTCCGGCCGGACCGCCAGGCGATCGCCTGTTAGGAAATCAGTATGTGGCCGCGAAAGTGCCGGAAGCGAGGGCGGTGGTAGCCGCATTGATCTCCTCGGCAAAGAAGTGCATATCGTCAGCGGCGGGGTCGCCAGGCGGTCGTGCCGCTCGCCGCCGTCCTCTCCATCCCTCTCGCGTGCGTGCATGCCGTGGATGTGTTTCATGATGCGTCCGGTAACTACACCGGTTAATGACGCATCCTCACCCCTGACGCGCTCCAGAGGAAAAGGCGCCGTTTGCCACCGCGTGGCAAAAGGCCGCCGTGGGGCGATCGTCGGGGGCTGGGATCACGGATCTCGATCCCCGGCGCCTACGGTATCTTCACCGTCGGTTTCGGGGGGATAGTCCTGGCGCGGTGCAGCGCCGCGCCGATGCTTACGTCGCCGATCGCGCCTTGACCGGGGTGCCTCAGTTTCTCCTCACCCGCGAAGAATTTCGGCGACTGCCGACAGCGTGACTAAAAATGATAGCTCAATCGCACTAAATGGAAATTGATGCCGGGGTTACAATCGCCGATCCCGGCATTGGATGGATGCTGATACCGGTACCCAATCTCTGTATTGGCCCTCGTGCCCGAAGCGTATACCGGCCCCCCCAGCTTGATCCGAAAGCGAATTCCGTATCGAAGTTCTTGTCCCCAATCTCGGTATCCGTCATGCCGTGGACGCCGACGGCCGCTTCTAGATAGGGCAGTACGCCATAGATCGGCGTTTGTGTCTGCCAGCGAAAGACCGGTGTCAAGCCGAACTCCCCCAAGGAGTCGTTACCGGTAAGGCCATCGTCCCCGTCCCAGTAACTGGCGCTTAGCTCCCAATACCCGCCGAGATGCCAGTCTCCCAGCGGCAGCCATTGCACCCCCCAATCCCATTGCAACGCCATCCCTGACCGGTTAATCCCGTCATCACCGCTGCCGCCTTCGACTGCGACGGCATCGAGCGCGCATACAGGCTG
>CAVXTM010000013.1:0-86918 GCA_963764725.1 uncultured Gammaproteobacteria bacterium
AACGCTCTATCCAGCTGAGCTAAGGGCGCGGGGTTTGGGTTAACCGTAGCGATAAGACATCATGCGACACGGGCTGAATTATCGCGGACCACAGCGCCTTAGCGTCTACGTATGGGTTTCCGCTTATAATGGCCTGATTAAAACTATACCACTATTTCCTTAGCAACATCACGAGAGGGAACAATCGATGATCGGCAATGAAGACGCGAATTTCATAAGAACCCTTATCGGCGTGCTCGGCGTGTTGATCGTATTGTCGGTCGTCCTTATGTACTTTTCCAATGCTATTGGCGACGACGAGCCTACCGAGAAAGAAAAACAGGCGATCGCCGAACGTATCGCCCCAGTCGGGCAGGTCGAGGTCGCACCCGCGAGCGAGTCCGTGGCCGCGACCGCCTCCGAACAAATGCTTTCGGCGCAACCGGTGGAGAGTAGACAAGCCCCGGCGCTTGCCGAAAACGCTCCTGCGTTCGGCGCAGACAGCGCTTCTCCCGACGACAAGGGTAACGCGGTCTATGATGGTTCCTGCTTTGCGTGTCATACCAGCGGGGTCGCGGGCGCGCCAAAGATCGGTGATAAGGCGGCCTGGGAACCACGCATCGCGCAAGGCATGGAGACCTTAGTCGCGCGCGCTATTCAAGGATTTCAAGGCCAGGGCGGAATAATGCCGCCAAAAGGCGGGCGCGCCGACCTGGCGGACGCAGACGTTAAGGCGGCCGTGATGTATATGGTGGAGCAAAGCCGATAGCCTTATACCGGGCGTAATCCAGCATAGGAAGCCACAAGCCACTTGGCGCCGGCCTGCGCGAAATTAACCTGTACGCGGGAATACTGGCCTTCACCTTCGAGCCGCAGGACGATGCCTTCGCCAAACTTGGCGTGCACTACCCTCTGGCCAAGTCGAAATGCCACATCGTGCTCAGAACGTTGAACATTCCGGGGCATGATCACTGTCCCTAGTCGCACCTCGGCGATCAGTTCCGCAGGCATTTCCGCAATAAATCTCGACGGTTGCGGACGGTGTTCCGTTCCATGCAGGCGGCGGGTTTCCGCATGGGTGATAATGAGTTTTTCTTTGGCGCGCGTTAACCCCACATAGCAGAGGCGCCGCTCTTCTTCGAGTTGGGTCGCATCATCGCTAGAGCGTTGGTGCGGAAACAGACCTTCTTCTAAACCCACCAGAAACACGTTGCGAAACTCCAAGCCTTTGGCGGAGTGCAAGGTCATCAGTTGCACGCTGTCCTCATAGTCGTTGGCCTGCCCCTCGCCGGCTTCCAGGGCTGCAATCGCGAGAAACTCCGTCAATGCGTCGGCGCCCTCCTCCAAGACTGCGATATAGTCGCCCGCCGCCCGCACAAGCTCTTCAAGATTCTCCAACCGATCGATCTCGCCTGCGGTCTTTTCCTTGCGGTAATGATCCTCGAGACCGGTTTCGGTGATGACTGTTTTAACCAGGGTGCCGAGAGGCGTATCCATCGCGCCGGCTGACAAGGCCTCAATTAAACCTAAAAAGCGGCTTACCGCAGTGGCGCCACGCGCCCCGAGAGCCCCGTCCCCGATCGCCGCTTGAGCCGCCCGCCAAAGGGGCGTCCCGGCGCGCTTGGCGGTATCCCGGATAATATCCAGGCCGCGTTGGCCGATGCCTCGATTGGGTGTGTTCACCACCCGTTCAAAAGCGGCGTCGTCCTCACGCCAGGCGATCAAGCGCAGGTAGGCGAGCACATCCTTGATCTCCGCGCGCTCGTAGAACCGGAACCCCCCGTAGACACGATACGGAATTCCGCATTGGCGTAAGGCCTCTTCGAAGACCCGAGACTGGGCGCTGGTGCGATAGAGGATCGCGTGATCGTCATAACGACGGCCATGTTCCTGCCAACCCTTTATGCGTTCAACGCAATAGCGCGCTTCCTCGTGCTCATTGAAGGCAGTGAACAGGATGATGGGCTCGCCGGCCACACCATCGGTCCAAAGCTTCTTGCCGAGCCGGGAGGAGTTATTCCCGATCACCGCATTGGCGGCCTGCAGTATCGTCGCGGTCGAGCGGTAGTTTTGCTCCAAGCGCACCAGGCGCACGGATTCGAAATCCTTCTGAAACTTTTGCATATGCTCGACGCGCGCGCCGCGCCAGCCGTAAATCGATTGGTCATCGTCGCCGACGACGAAAAGCTTACCGCTCGTTCCGGTTAGTTGACGCAGCCACGCGTACTGGATGGCGTTAGTATCTTGAAACTCATCCACAAGCACTTGTGGGAAGCGCTGCCTATACTGCGCGAGGACCTCTGGGTGGTGACGCCATAGCTCATGAGCCCGAAGCAAGAGCTCCCCGAAATCCACCAGGCCCGACCCCGCGCAGCGTTCCTCATACGCACGGTAGATCTTGATGAGGGTCTGAGCATGCGGATCCGCCACGCCATCAAGATTTTGCGCGCGCAGCCCCTCCTCCTTGCGCGCATTGATAAACCACTGCACTTCGCGCGGGGCCCAAAGCGCATCGTCTAGCTCGAGGTGACGGATAGAGCGCCTGATAAGCCGCAACTGATCGTCGGCGTCGATGATCTGGAAGTTCCGCGGTAAACCCGTTTCCTGCCAATGGCGCCGGAGCAGCCGGTGCGCGATCCCATGGAAGGTCCCAACCCAAATCATGCGCAGAGACGACTCCATGAGAGCCTCGATACGGCCTCGCATTTCCGCAGCGGCCTTGTTGGTGAAGGTGACCGCCAAGATCCCGTGCGGCGAGGCTTGCCGCGTTTCGATGAGCCAAGCGACTCGGTGGGCCAGAACCCGTGTCTTACCGCTTCCGGCACCCGCGAGAACCAAGGTATTGGCGGGTTCGGCCGTCACCGCATCGCGCTGCGCGGTGTTGAGATGATCGACAATACGCGAGACATCCACAGGGCGGATTGTATCTGATCTTCCGCGCGTCCGGGCCAGCTCATCGCTCCCGGCGCCAGCGTTGGCCCGCGAGCGGACGAACGATGGACATACCTTCAGTGGAACAACACAGGGATCAATGTTTGAGTGCTATAACGTCCACCGCACCGGGTGAAGGACCTAAAGGGCCTCAGGGCGTACCCAAGCCCTAGCCGAAATTGATCTTGGCCTCAAGGTTAGTACGCGAGTCCGCGTTGTTCAAAGCCTCTTCCAATTCGATGCGTCCTTCCTTAAAAAGGTTGTATAACGCCATGTCAAAGGTCTGCATACCTTTGACGCCGCTACCCTCCATAGCTTCCTTGATCTTCTCGAGCTCTCCTTTGAGGACCAGATCAGCGATATGCGGCGTATTGACCAATATCTCCACCGCCGCACAGCGCTTGGCGTCGATACCTTGCACTAGGCGTTGCGAGATAATGGCCCGAACGTTAATAGCGAGATCCATGAACAACTGTTCACGCGCTTCGAGGGGAAATAGATTGATCACGCGTTCTAAGGCTTGATTCGCGTTGTTGGCGTGCAGCGTCGATAAACACAGATGGCCCGTGTTGCAGAGCTCGATTGCGGCTTCCATCGTCTCTCGATCCCGAACCTCGCCGATCAGAATCACATCCGGCGCTTCTCGCAGCGCACTCCTCAGCGCATGCCGGTACGATTTAGTATCGATCCCGATTTCTCGCTGGTTAATGATGGACTTAACATTAGGATGGGAGAACTCGACGGGATCTTCGATGGTTAGAATGTGACTGCTTGAATCGTGATTCCTATGCCCGATCATGGCGGCGAGCGTTGTCGATTTTCCTGATCCCGTCGCACCCACCATAAGAATAAGGCCTCGCTTGTACATGACGAGAGGCTTGAGGATCTGCGGCAAGGCTAATTCGTCGATCGTGGGAATCTTGGTGGGAATACGCCGTAACACCATGGCGATCTCCCCTCGCTGCCGGAACACATTGACACGAAAACGCGCCGATTCGTCTGCTAACGCGATGGCGAAATCACACTCCCAATTCGCTTCAAACATCTCGACCTGATGCGGTTTCATGATCCCGTAGGCGGCCGCTTTCGTCATCTCGGCCGTCAACAAGGTCTTACCGACGGAACTCAGGTTCCCTTCGATATTAATCTTGACCGTCGCCCCGGAGGTAAAATGCAAATCGCTACCTCGCTTCTCGACCAAGAGCTTAAGGTACGGTATGATGTCCATGGAACCTAGCGCCCGTGATTTAAAATTCGGATCGGAGACTGGTTCTCGCTCTGCTCGGCCTTAGCGCATCATCCCACTGCGCTCGTCGTCGCTGACCAGATTCAAGTGGTCCAATCCGACGGTCATGTCTCCTGATTTTGCCGCCTTACCCTCCAGTTTGATTCGGAGCCGCAGCTCATTCATCGAATCGGCGTTACGCAACGCCTCGTCATAGGTAATAAGCTCTTCTTCATGCAAATCGAAGAGCGCCTGGTCAAAGGTCTTCATTCCGATCTCATTCGAGCGCTGCATGATACCCTTGATCTCATGGACATACCCCTTGCGGACCATATCGGAGATCAGCGGTGAATTGAGGAGAATTTCAATCGCGGCCACCCTCCCGTCCCCGTTCTTCTTGCGCACAAGGCGCTGGGAAATTACTGCCTTTAAATTTAGCGAGAGATCCATCAGCAGCTGAGGGCGCCGCTCTTCCGGGAAAAAGTTAATGATCCGGTCCATGGCCTGATTGGAGTTGTTCGCATGCAAGGTCGCCATGGCCAGGTGCCCGGTCTCGGCGAAAGCGATACCGAAATCCATAGTCTTGCGATCGCGGATCTCACCCAGCAAAATCACGTCGGGCGCTTGGCGCAGCGAATTTTTCAACGCGATATCCCAGTCATCCGTATCGACTCCGACTTCCCGCTGGGTAATAATACAGTTCTTGTGTTGATGCACGAACTCTATTGGGTCTTCAATGGTGATGATGTGGCCGTAGCTGTTTTCGTTACGGTGGTCGATCATCGCCGCAAGACTGGTCGATTTACCGGAACCGGTCGCGCCAACCATGATCACAAGCCCGCGTTTCGCCATTGATATTTCTTTTAAGCTCTGCGGTAATCCTAGTTTATCCAGGCTCGGCACTACGGTTGCGATCACACGGAGCACCATGCCCGTAAAACCCATGCGTACGAACGCGTTGCAACGAAATCGGCCTATTCCTCCCGGGGAGATCGCGAAGTTAGATTCCTTGGTAGCTTCGAATTCCTTGACCTGCTTATCGTTCATGATGGCGTATGCTAGCGCCTTCGTATTGTTTGAGGTCAACTTGGTCTTCGACACTGGGACGATTTTTCCATCGATTTTTATCGCTGGTGGAAAATCGACCGTTACGAAAAGATCTGATCCCTTCTTCTCGACCATGACCTTCAAGAGGTCTCGCATGTACTTAATGGCTTGTTCGCGCTCCATGACTTGGCTCCTGACTTAGGTTTGTCGCCGCTCTAGAATATTTCCTTGTTCACCGCCATCGTGCGCGCGTCATTACGGCTAACGACATTCCTTTTCACGAGTTCCTGCAGGTTCTGATCTAGCGTCTGCATGCCGAACTGCGCTCCGGTCTGAATCGCGGAATACATCTGAGCCACCTTGTTTTCACGAATGAGATTACGAATCGCCGGAGTCCCGATCATGATCTCGTGCGCGGCCACGCGCCCCCCGCCCGTTTTTTTCAATAATGTTTGCGAGATCACCGCCCGAAGCGATTCTGATAGCATCGCACGCATCATGTCCTTCTCGCCCGCGGGAAATACGTCGAACGATACGATCGATGGTCTTGGCGGCCGAGCTCGTGTGTAAGGTACCGAAGACCAAGTGCCCGGTTTCGGCCGCCGTAAGCGCCAACCGAATGGTTTCGAGATCGCGCATTTCACCCACGAGGATCACGTCGGGGTCCTCGCGGAGCGCCGAGCGCAGTGCCTCATTAAACCCCAGCGTGTCGCGATGGATCTCACGCTGGTTAATCAAGCATTTCTTACTCGTGTGCACGAACTCGATCGGATCCTCAATGGTGAGAACGTGGCCGTACTCCTGCTCGTTGATGTGATTGACCATCGCGGCTAGGGTCGTGGATTTCCCGGAGCCCGTGGGTCCCGTGACTAAAACCACGCCGCGCGGATAGTCGGCGATGTCTTTAAATATTTTCGGCGCCTTGAGATCCTCGAGGGATAGTATGTCGGAGGGGATGGTACGGAAAACGGCACCCGCACCCCGGTTCTGGTTGAAGGCATTGACGCGGAAACGCGCGAGGTTAGGAATTTCGAAAGAGAAGTCGCATTCCAGGAACTCCTCAAAATCCTTTCGCTGCTTGTCGTTCATGATGTCATAAACGAGGCCGTGCACGACCTTGTGCTCCAGGGCGGGGACATTTATTCTACGGATGTCGCCATCCACGCGTATCATCGGAGGGAGGCCCGCGGAGAGGTGTAGATCAGAAGCGCCGTTCTTCACCGAAAAAGCAAGTAGTTCACCGATATCCATTGATTACTCCCCGTCGTATTCTGGAACTTTTGGCTCGCCGTCAACGTATCCTGCGCCTTGGCGTCGGAATTAAAGATAACCTCACATGTATCGACACATGATTCCATTTCTTTGATGACGCTGACGCAGACTCAACCGCTGGGCTGTATGAGACGCTCCGGAGCACGCTCTTTTCGTTGCTGTACTCGCCAATGATGAGACCGGCGTTCTAGAATCATTATAGAAGCCAACTGGCCTACCATGGGCCTCACCGCCATCGCAATGCTGAGATCGCGTATCACCGCTACGGCACGACGCTTTGGCCGAGCGCCGAACAGCGTGAGCCTGATCGCTGTTAGCAAAACGCGAACGAGCACGGAAATACTCGCTCTCGCTGCCCACGGTCAACGCCTGTTCGGAGAGAATTATCTGCAAGAAGCCTTGCCGAAAATGCGTATGCTTGCCGGTCAACTCCTCGAATGGCACTACATCGGCGCTCTCCAGTCGAACAAAACCCAGGAAATCGCGCACGGTTTCACCTGGGTCCATAGCATCGAACGGACAAAGATCGCACAGCGGCTCAATGAGCATCGGCCGGCTTATCTACCCGCGTTAAATGTATGCATACAAGTTAATCTCAACGCTGAAACTACAAAATCAGGGGTGACCTTACGTGATTTACCGGCGTTAGCGCGCGAGGTACGCGCGTGCCCACGCTTGCGCTTGCGCGGGCTCATGGCCCTCCCGGCGCCTAATAGGAACTTCGATGAGCAGCGCACTAACTTTCGCGCGCTGGCCGAGCGGTATCATGCATTACGCGCCGAAGGCATCGACCTCGACACCTTGTCGATGGGGACATCGGAAGATTTCGAGGCCGCAATCGCCGAAGGCGCGACCATGATACGCATTGGGACGGCTTTATTTGACTCCTGCAGCGAAGCCACGCTCAAAACATGAAGGGATTGTGATCTTATTCGGCGGTATTGATACACTCTTAGGGCGTGGCGCGATCCGTTGCCTGCGGAATGTCCCCGCCGCTAACGGGTAAATAAGCGTGCGGTCGGACCGACGCAGTGATCGGCGCCGGTTCTCGTGCCAACCCCATCGCCAGGGTTCTCGCGGCGATCACTAGAAACTATCAGCAAAAAAGCGGATGTGATGATACAAGGCACCATAGCCCTGATCGGGTGCGGCAATATGGGGAGGTGCTTGCTTAGCGGTTTAATCGCCGACGGCTACTCGATCCAACGTTTGCGTGTCTCCGACGTCAGAGCGGACCGATTGCGGTTGATCACAAACCGCTTTCCCGTCTCAACCAGTACCGACAACACGCGCATCATCCAAGGCGCCGATGTCGTCGTGCTTGCGGTTAAGCCTGAGGTGATGAAGACGGTCGCCACGACGCTTGCGGCGGCGATAGGGTGGCAGCGCCCGCTGGTGATCTCTATTGCCGCCGGTATATCCACTCGCTCGTTATCGCAATGGCTCGGTCCCGAGGTTGCCATCGTGCGCGCGATGCCCAACACGCCGGCGCTGGTCGGTAGCGGTGCGGCAGCGTTGTTCGCCAACAAATTTGTGCAACAACAACACCGCGAGATCGCCGAGTTAGTGTTCCGCGCCGTCGGGCTTACCGTGTGGCTGGACGACGAAACCTTCATGGATGCGGTCACCGCTGTATCCGGCAGCGGTCCTGCCTATTTTTTCCTGCTGATGGAACTGATGGAGCGATCGGCCATCGGGATGGGCCTGCCCCGCGATCTGGCGCGCCTGCTGATCCTGCAAACGGCATGCGGCGCGGCCAAGATGGCGCTCGAAGCGAGTGTGAGTGCGGCCACCCTGCGTAACCAAGTCACCTCGCCGGGCGGAACGACTGAGCAAGCCATCCGGGTTCTTCAGGACGCTGGCCTCAGCGGCATCGTCGATCAAGCACTGAAGGCGGCGCAACGGCGCTCCCAAGAATTAGCCAACCTTTTTGGAGAATCCTAATGGCGCCAACCTATTTCACTGACGCCGGCACATTTCTAATCGAGTCCTTGTTCGGCCTCTATATTCTCACCATCATGCTGCGCTTTCTATTCCAGTGGCTGCGCGCCGATTTCTATAACCCGATCTCACAGTTTGTCGTCAAAGCCACGGCGCCAGTGCTGCGTCCATTGCGGCGTTGGATCCCGGGTCTGGGGGGTATCGACATGGCCGCGGTGATTTTGATGTTGACCTTGCAAGGGATCGAGATTTGGGTCGTTTATGTCATGCGTGGATATCATCCCTCGCTGGGGGGGTTATTGCTTTCATCGGCGGCCGAAATACTGCGGCTTTTGGTCTATGTGTTTCTGATCGCGGTCTTTGCCCGGGTCATCGTGAGTTGGATTAACCCCGACGCATACAACCCGGCGATTGTGTTGCTCGACACTCTTTCCGAACCGTTGCTTGCGCCCGCCCGGCGCTTAGTACCCCCCCTCGGAGGCTTGGATCTGTCGCCCGTGATCGTGTTGATTGCGCTGCAGATGGTTTTGATGTTATTCATCGCCCCCTTGACGGATCTGGGCCGCAATCTTTTATGAAGCGCTGCCGGGAGCGGGCGGACGGTATAGAGATGTGGCTTCGCGTTCATCCGGGACCGATAGCAATCAAGTCGTAGGTCCGTACGGCGACAGGCTTTAGTTAAGCATTGCCTCCCCGGCGATTGGCGGACAGAGCCAATGAGGCGCTGATATCTTTCCTGGCGTTTGAATTCGCCACCGCCCGATCGCTAGTCGAGATCGCCTCCGGGCAGCGTACGCGCGACAAACGGGTTATCATCCGCACCCCCTATCAAGGACCCTGGTGGTGCCGGTCCGATCTAAGCACGTGAATGGCCGGCGCGCGCGCAGGCCCACGCGCGGCCGTCTGTCCGCCGATCACCCTGAACCCAAACGGAGCGACCGGAACATGGTGGGTTCAAATCGTGATCTTGTAGTCCATGAGCAGCGGCGCATGATCCGAAAAGCGCTGTTCCTTATAGATCTGGGCGCGCTTGACCAACGGCGCTAAGGCCGGCGTGACGATCTGATAATGTACGCCATCCCACGTTCTTCGCCATGCCTGGCCACGGTTTGACCACCAGGTGTACTGCTCCGGCGCCGAATTGAAACGCCGAAATGCATCGACGAAACCCAACTCGGTGAATACCGCGTCTAGCCATGCCCGTTCTTCGGGTAAGAATCCGGAATTCTTCTGATTCGAGCGCCAATTCTTCAAGTCGATGTATGGGCAATATTCCAATCTCCGCACACAATGTAATCCCGTTTCTCACGCCGCATCGCGCGCAATACCTCCATGAATCGAGCGAGGAAATCGAACTTGGCTTGCTGGCGCCCCGCGCTCGATGATCCTGAGGGAACATACACTGAAATCACGCTCAATGGCCCATAATCGGCTCGCAAGAATCGGCCTTCCCGGTCAAAGTCGGCCCATCCTATGCCATGAGTTACTTTGTCGGGCGGTTTACGCAGGTACATCGCGACGCCGCAATACCCCTTCTTCTCCGCATCACAAAAATACGCGCGGTAGCCCTTAATAGCGGTGATCGCGTCCTGGAGATCAGCCGCATGAGCCTTGGTTTCTTGAAGGCACAGGATATCTGCCTTTTGCGTGGACAACCACTCGAACAAACCCTTGCGGTGGGCGGATCGGATCCCGTTTGCGTTGAGAGTAATAATACGCAACATGGATCCCCTAAGAGCCAGACTCTAGAAGATTCCAGATCGGCGTTTGGACGCAATACACTCCAATCATAATTATACTGATAATCATATAGTTGCAGATAATTGCGCGCTCAGGTTATTCGATGTCATTAACGCACGCTACACACGGACAGGCTACGGAGGTGCACTGTACGCGATCGAAGAAATCAAGAAGCTTTATCACCTGCCGATCACTAGCTGCGTCGCTCGCAAACCGCGCGTTAGAGTAAGGCGTTCAGTTTACTCTCACATGGATCGCCGCGACCAGTAACAGGAATAGCTCGAAGTTAGTCTAATCGTTCTTGATAGGCATCAATATGGGACAATATTATCGCAACCTCTGTCAGCTTCTAGCGTTGGTTCTGGTAAGCAGCATCGGCCTCGACGCGAGCGCTGGCATCAAGTGCTGGACAAATAAGGAGGGAGTCCGCGAATGCGGGAACGCCGTACCCGCCGAATACGTCCAACAAGGACACACCACATTCAACGCCCAGGGAGTTGCGGTAGGCTATAGAAAACCCGCAAAATCACAAGCGGAGTTTGCGGAAGAAGAACGCGTCAAGGAGCAGAAAGCAGAAGAAGAGCGTAAGCGTCACGAAGCCGAAAAGGCCGATCGCGTACTCCTAGACACGTTCAGTAGCGAAGATGATTTGGTTTTCGCGCGCGAGGGCAAGGTGTCCGCGATCGAAGCACAAATTCAACTTACCGAATCGCATATCGAAAAAATTCAGTCCAATGTCGATCGCATGATTGCGATTGCGGCGGACCTTGAACGCCGTGGCCAGAAACCCTCGGAACAGGCGATGGCCGATATCGAAAAGGTACGCGCTCAGGTTGCGGAAAACCGCTCGTTTATCGAGACAAAAAGAAAAGAGCAAGAAAGCGTACGGCAACAGTACGCCACCGACATCGAGCGGTTCAGGAAGCTCAGCGGAATACAGTAACCAACGACTTGCTCACTCCCGCACCGTTTCCCGTGTGGATCAGTTTTCATTCTCATCCCCCCGGTTGCGCGCGCCGGGGCTGACGAAGTGGCGGCTACGGATCAGCGTACCGACGCCTTGATCGGTAAAGATCTCCAGTAGCACGGCATGCTCGACGCGCCCGTCGATGATATGGGCGCTCTTAACGCCGGTTGCTACGGCGTCCGCGGCGGCCCGTAGCTTGGGGAGCATGCCGCCGTCGACCGTACCGTCAGCGATAAGCTCGTTGACCCGGTCAACGCTAAGGCCCGTCAACAGGTGGCCTTGACGATCCAACACCCCCGAGGTGTTGGTGAGAAAAATGACCTTCTCCGACTTTAGGACCTGCGCCAGTGTCCCGGCAACCAAATCGGCGTTGATGTTGTATGACTGGCCATTATCGCCCACCCCGATGGGCGCAATGACCGGGATAAAGTTGCCTTTGATTAACATGTCCACGACCGCCGTATCGATACTGGCAACCTCTCCCACGTGACCGATGTCAATTATCTCGGTGGCCTGCATGTTGGGGTCATTGCGAGTGAAGGTGAGCTTACGAGCGCGGATGAGATCGCCATCCTTTCCGGTGAGGCCGACTGCGATCCCTCCATGCTGGTTGATAGAATTAACGATTTCCTTGTTGACGAGACCTCCGAGCACCATTTCCACGATATCCATGGTTTCATCGTCCGTGACCCGCATCCCGCCAACAAAGGTACTCTCTTTTCCTAGGCGCCGTAGCAACTGACCGATCTGCGGCCCCCCGCCGTGAACCACGACGGGATTAATCCCAACGAGCTTCATTAATGCGATATCGCGGGCGAAGCCGCTCTTTAAAGCCGGGTCGACCATGGCATTACCGCCATACTTGATGACGACCGAGCGGCCCGAAAAACGGCGTATGTATGGCAGCGCTTCTGAGAGAACGCGTGCGATCTCGATCGGATCGATGAGTTCAGATGCCATGCTGTGCGCTCGTGCGAACGCCGGTTGAGATCTGTGATCCTCCGCGAACAGCCTTCAGAACGGTAACTGAAGGCGCGGATCCAAGGCGTGGATTCGATGCCGAAACTCGGCTTGCACGCGCTCTAATGCGGCGGGGGTGTCGCCCTCGAATCGCAACACCAAACAAGGCGTCGTATTGGAGGGCCGTATGAGGCCCCACGCATCCGGCCAGTCAACCCGTAGGCCATCCATCGTAGTGATTTCCGCACCGTCGAATACAGCGGCCTCGCATAATCGCGCCATGAACCGGACATGGTCGCTCTCGGGCATATCGATCTTGAGCTCGGGTGTGGCTAGACCGCCCGGTAGCTCGGCGAACACCTGCGTCGGCGAGCGCCCGTCTTGCACCAGGATTTCCAACAATCTGGCCGCGGCATAAAGCGCATCGTCGAAACCGTACCAGCGCTCTCTGAAGAATATATGGCCGCTCATCTCACCCGCAAGCGGCGCGTCGGAAACACGCATTTTTGCTTTGATCAAAGAGTGCCCGGTTTTCCACATGACGGGCTTACCACCGTGCTCCTCGATGACCCGCCGCAAGTGCCGGCTGCATTTGACATCGAAGATGATCTCCGTGCCGGGGTTGCGCGCCAGTACATCACGTGCGAACAACATCATTTGCCGATCCGGCCATATGATATTACCCTCGCCGTCGACGACACCCAGGCGGTCGCCGTCGCCATCGAAAGCAAGCCCGAGATCGGCGCGCTCCGCTTTAACGGCAGCTATCAAATCCCGAAGATTGTCAGGTTGTGCGGGATCCGGATGATGGTTGGGAAAAGATCCGTCAACCTCACAATAAAGCTCAATCACATCGTGACCAAGAGCAGTCATGAGCCTAGGCGCCAGCATACCTGGCACTCCGTTTCCGCAATCAACGACTAGCTTCAACCCATTGCTGAGGGATACGCCGATCGAGTCGGTTATCTGTTGGACGTAAGCAGGCACAACGTCCTGAGTTACCACGGTGCCCGCGCCGCGCGTGAACCCCTGGCGGCGGATGCGATCTCGGATCGCTGTAATCGCCTCTCCTGACAGCGCCTGGCCGCCCATCACGATTTTTAAGCCATTGTAATTTGAGGGGTTATGGCTCCCCGTGAGCATGATCCCACTCTGGGTATTGAGATAGTGGGTTGCGAAATAGAGTACCGGGGTCGGCACCATACCGATATCGATGACATTTTGCCCGCTATCGCGGAGGCCCCTTTGGAGCGCCGCGGCCAGCGCCGGACCCGAAACTCGTCCGTCACGCGCCACGACCACTTCCCCTTGACCCAGATCGCTGGCTTCGCTCCCTAATGCCAATCCTATCTGGTAGACGGTTTCCTCTGTCAAGGTCTCAGCGACGATTCCGCGTATGTCGTAAGCGCGGAAGATCGAGTCGGGAACGGAATGGTCTGACAGCACGCCGCTCGGCGCGGTGGGCGCCGGATCGAGATCAAAATCCACGCTTGGGAGCGGGACAGCGGATCCCAAATCCAAGGCCGAGAGCGGGAGCGTGTCGTCCGCCGGATCGTCGGATGCAGACGTCGAAGGCTCCGCGGACAACGGCGTGTTGGCTTGAGCAGTCTCCGCCAGGGCCGGAGCGCCGGCGTGGTCGATCGCCAGGGGAAGCGTGTCGTCTAAGGGATCCCTCGGGATGGTATTCGACGGCTTTGGCACCCGCGCCGGCAGGGATAAATCGGGTACCAGATGTTCCACATGCGGGTGTTCGCCATCGATAATCGCTCTTAGCGCTCCCTGATAGACCGGTGGCATGTCACTCACAGGCGGCCGGGCCCACTTTTTCGCGAACACCGCTGCTCCGATAGTACCTAAAACCACAACTCCGACCCCTAGAAACAGGAGGAGGTTTTCAGTGAACGGCGCATCGGTATTCCACACTCTCTTAGAGAGCGTCGGCGGCCAATAGGCCAGCACCCACTGCGTCCCAGCGACCGGAACCTGGCTCTGAGCCGCGGTACCGGCGGCGAGCTGTGCGCTTCCGAGCCTAGCTAACGCCGGGGAAGCGGCAGGCCCAACCTGTCGCAACTCGATATAAGCGCCGTCTAACCGCAAGGGCTTCACAATCGCATCTAGCACCGCGATGTCCAGACTCGCGTGAATCGATCCTAAGAACACACCACCGGCGTCGCTGACCGGTTTCACCAGCGCGACCTGCTGTTGGGCGCTGCCAAGAAAATGGACCTCCGCATTCGGGGCGAGATGGGTGCGCTCCGCATGGCGCAGCATCGCGACAGACGCGTACCCAAGCGGGGGCGTCCCTCGCTCATCGACTTGAATTTGGCCCGCGCGCACAAACCTTACTTTAAGCGCGTATGGAAGTTGCGTCTGCCGGGCACGCCGGTCCAGCGCCTCTGAGTCAGGATTTTTAAAGGCAGCGATCAGCGCTTCATCACGGCTCAGCGCATCTAGAAGCTCGAGCGTTTGCTCAAAGCGACTTCCGACCTCGGTGGCCAAAGCGTCGGCCGTGGCCGATACTTTGGCCTGGGAATCGGTTGTTTGCTCCGCTTCTCCATTGGAATTAAACGCTAGAGCGGCGCCGATCATGACGCCAAGCGCGACCCCTACCATCGGCAATCGGAAATGGAATCGTCGCGTGAATCCCCCTGCGCGCACGTTCATGGCGTCTGTCGAGCCTTTAAGATGAAAAAACAACGTTGTTACGCCAAGCCGGTGTGTCCAAAACCACCCCCATGACGCGTCGTCTGCGTGAAGGTCTCAACGATATCTAAACAGGCGGAAACGACCGGAACGAACACAATCTGTGCGATGCGATCTCCAGGTCTGATATCGAATGTTTCGCGCCCCCGGTTCCAGCAGGAAACAAAAATCTGCCCTTGGTAATCCGAATCAATCAAGCCCACTAAATTTCCAAGGACGATCCCATGCTTATGCCCGAGTCCCGACCGCGGTAACACCAGCGCCGCAACTCCCGTATCACCGATATGGATCGCCAAACCGGTCGGTATCAAATGCGTGTCGCCTGGATGACATCTCAGCGTCGCATCCGTACACGCTCTCAGGTCCATACCCGCGGCTCCCGCGGTCGCGTACTCCGGCAGCGGAAACTCGCGCCCGAGCCTGGGATCGAGCACCCTAAGCTGTATCTTTTGCACGATAACGTTCGGCAATGACGCGAATTAAACGCCGGGCTAAGGTCCGCTTTGAGCCTTTGGCGAGATGGATGCTTCCACCCCGCCAGAGCACCTCGATCTCATTCCGGTCATGGTCGAATCCCACCCCGTTCGCGGCGACATCGTTTGCCGCGATCATATCGACCGCCTTATCTTCTAGTTTATTTTTTGCATTGGCAACCACGTTTTCGGTTTCCGCGGCGAACGCGACCGTAAACGGGCGCCGTGCCAAAGCGGTTACGGCCTTTACGATATCGGGTGTGGGCAGCAAGGTCAGTGTAAGCAAAGCGCCGCCGCGTTTTAGTTTTCGTAATGCCGGCACCCCACAGTGGTAATCCGCAACCGCGGCCGCGGCCACCAAAACGTCACAGTGATGGGCACGCGACATTACCTCGCGATACATCTCCTCGGCGCTCGACACCCACACGGGTTCGGCGCCCCGCGGTGGCGCAAGCGCCACGGGACCACTGACGAGGGTAACCGAGGCTCCCGCCTCCGCGGCGGCTTGCGCGATCGCATAGCCCATTTTTCCTGAGCTTCGGTTGCTCAGGTAACGTACCGGATCGATATATTCCCGAGTCGGACCCGCCGTGACCAACACCTCAAGCCCGCTTAACACACCAGGCGCCAGCGCCGCCGTGATCCCTGCGAACAGATCGTCCGTTTCTACCAGCCGCCCCGGCCCCACCTCACCACAGGCCTGGTCGCCCGCGGCCGGCCCCAAAAACTGCACGCCGCGCTGTTCAAGGATTTTTTTGTTTTCCTGGGTCGCCGCCGCAAGCCACATCTCGCGATTCATCGCCGGAGCCACCAACATCGGCCGGGTGCTCGCTAGACAGACCGTCGTCAGCAGATCATCGGCGAGGCCGTGGGCCACCTTCGCCATAAAATTGGCGCTCGCCGGCGTGACGAGGATGAGATCGCACCAGCGGGCCAATTCGATGTGCTGCATACCCGCATCACTCCCTTCCGAGAGCAGTTCGGTGTAGACCGGATTTCCCGACAGCGCTTGCAGCGTGAGCGGGCCCAAAAAGGCCTGGGCGGAGCGGGTCATGATGACCTTGACATCGGCTTTATCTGCGCGTAGACGGCGGACGAGATCCGCGGTTTTATAAGCCGCAATGCCACCCGTGACGCCCACGACGATGCGTTTATGTTCTAGCACCCGCGCACCTCGTTTGTCCTCGTCCTCCATTCGTACTATTGTATTGGCACACTTGACGCGCCGCCAAGCGACATGGAGGTTAGGATGCCGATCAACGACTGGCCGCCGGCAGAGCGCCCGCGGGAAAAACTTCTGGCCAAAGGCCCGCGGAGCCTATCCGACGCCGAGATGATCGCTATCTTCCTGCGTAATGGCGTGCGCGGGAAAACCGCGGTGGACTTAGCGCGGGAGATGATCACCGGGTTCGGGGGTTTGCGCGCCTTAATCGATGCAACCCATGCGGAATTTTGCCGCACCCGCGGTGGCGGCACGGCCAAATACGTACAGATCCAAGCGGCGCTTGAGCTCGGGCGGCGTTACCTGGAGGAGAAACTCAACCGGGGGGATGCCCTGTGTAATCCTGAGGACACTCGCCGTTACTTGAACGCCTCGATGCGCAACCTTCCGCATGAAGTCTTTGCCTGTTTGTTTCTCGATACGCGACACCGTATTATCTGTTTCGAGGAGCTTTTCCGAGGCACTCTGGATGCCGCCAGTGTGTACCCGCGTGAGGTGGTTAAACGCGCCCTTTTGCACAATGCCGCGGCGGTCATACTGGCCCATAACCACCCCTCGGGGATCGCAGAACCGAGCAGTGCCGACAAAGCGCTCACCGCGCGCCTGCGGAATGCACTGGAGCTGATTGAAATACGCGTGCTTGACCACTTCGTTATCGGGGAGGGTGATATCGTTTCCATGGCGGAACGCGGTTTGATGTAACACAGCGAACCATCGTGGCTACGGATGAGAGAGAATGCTTGGTGAATTCGGGCGATTGTTTGTAGAATTCCATTTTTCCTTGGACTAAAGACAATGGCTCGTGTATGTCAAATTACCGGTAAGCGCCCACAGACTGGGTGCAATGTTTCGCACGCGAATAATAAAACCCGACGGCGATTCTTGCCTAATCTCCAAAACCATCGAATTTGGGTGGAGAGTGAGCAACGATGGGTCCGGTTGCGGATCAGTACCAAGGGATTGCGCATTATCGATAAACTCGGCATCGACGAGGTCATCGCCGACCTCCGTCGCCGCGGCATTAAGGTTTAGGTTCATTACTATGCGCGAAAAAATTAAACTGCTCTCAAGCGCTGGGACGGGTCACTATTACACCACCACCAAGAACAAACAGTTGCACCCGAACAAATTAGAGGTAAAGAAATTCGATCCGGTGGTGCGCAAGCATGTAGTGTATAAGGAAGCGAAGATAAAATAGTTTCAGAGGCTGTTTAATAGCGGAGCCCGCAATCGCGGGCCCCGCTATTCATATAGATAGGCAAAGATGCTGCCTCAAGCCTGTTGCAAGGTATAGCCCCGCAAGGAATGGGCGAACTCTTGGAGGGCTGTGATACCGGTCTCCTCAGCCTGCCGGCACCATACCTGAAGGGTCGCGAGCAAGCTCTCGTAACTGGCCGTACGCTCTTGCCAAAGCCGTTGCAATTGGACTTTGAACTCATACACCGTTTCGAGCGAGTGGCTATGCAAGAAAGCACGTGCGAGATGATCCTTTGCGTCCTCATTCAAGCGCGACTCTTCCCGGGTCAACCACCCTTTGGTGGCCTTTAACACATCTTTCACGTCACCGGTCGCCTTACGCAACTCCTCTTTATGGACCTGACCGACCACTTCCCTGGCATAGCGCGCCATAACGTGAAGGTGATTGGCAACGATGGCGCGGACCGTATCGACGTCGAGACCGTCCTTGCCGATCGTAAGGACAGGCTGCGGTGCGAGTTTTTTCACCCGCGCGAGTCCCACCAGAGCAAACATCTTTATATACATCCAGCCGATATCAAATTCCCACCGTTTTGACGATAACTTGGCGGAACTCGCGAAGGCATGGTGGTTATTGTGTAGCTCTTCCCCGCCGATCAATATCCCCCAGGGAGATATGTTCGTGGACGCATCGGGGCATTCGAAATTCCGATAACCCCAGTAATGCCCAAGGCCATTGACAATACCGGCTGCGAAAATCGGGATCCACATCATCTGCACGGCCCATACTGTGAGTCCGAGCGGTCCGAAGAGCAAAACATTGATGACGAGCATCGATCCCACACCGAATTTCCCATGCTTTGTGTACACATTGCGCTCTATCCAATCGTCGGGGGTGCCGTGGCCGTACTTTTCCAACGTTTCCTGATCTTTCGTCCCCTCCCGATAAAGCTCCGTGCCCTCAAGCAACAATTTCTTAATCCCATAGACCTGGGGGCTGTGCGGATCGTCTTTCGTTTCCACACAGGCGTGATGTTTGCGATGCACCGCCACCCATTGGCGCGTCACCATCCCGGTCGTCAACCACAACCAAAAGCGGAAAAAATGCGCTATCACCGGGTGCAGATCCAGCGCCCGATGCGCTTGATGCCGGTGGAGAAAGACGGTCACTGTGACAATGGTGATATGGGTTAATACCAGCGTGTAGATCACGCAACCCCACACGGGTATATCTAAAAGGCCTGTGGCCATGCGGCGCCTCCGTTGTAATTTTGGTCTAGTGAGAATCTCTCGGTCATGCTAACCGATAAAACCTTTTCGGTCTACTCGCCGCCCCTACGTAGTTTGCTGAATTTCCGCTTTGCGTGGGCGACGGCAGCGCTTAGCATAGCATAGGAGTTAAATCGTATGACCCAATGTTGACCGCTTTAAAAATCGCCGCTCGCAAAAGCCCCTTGGCGTTACATCAGGCAAATTTCATGCGCGGGTGCTTGCTCGAAGTATACCCTGCCATCGAGACCGCACTGCTCAAGGTTCGGACGCAAGGCGACCGCTATCTCGACACACCGCTCGGTGGGCTCGGTGGCAAGGGGCTCTCCGTCAAGGAGTTGGAACAGACGTTTTTGGAGGGCGCCGCCGATCTAGCGGTGCATTCCATGAAAGACACTGTCGATCTACCGGAAGGCTTGGTCATTCCCGTTGTTCTAAAGCGCGAAGACTCGCCCCGATCCCGCCTGCGTGGGAAGCCTTGATTGAGCGCTGGGAACAAGGTCAAATAGATGCCGTCATTACCACCAGCAGCGAGGGCTTGCGTAATATTTTTGATATCATGGGCGAACGGCAAGATCTGCTGCTCGGGTGCGCGATCACGGTGATGAACGAACGCATGGCGGTTTATGCACGAGAACTGGGCTGCGCACACCCAATCGTGGCCGCGGAGGCGAGCGATGCCGGTCTGCTCGCTACGCTCGTGGCATGGCGCACTGGGTTGAAAGCGACAGAGGGCCGGACGACACAATCGAAGGTGCGACATAACGAGAACGGATAAATGGAAAAAGACGAACCCCTCGCACCGCCCCTCTCTCCCGATGAGCCGCAAACCAACGAGCCCACCGTCGAGACCCGTCCCGATCCGAAACCGCAAGGACCCTGGCTTACGCGCATCCTGATCGTGCTCTTCGCGGTGGCCGCCGCCGCCACGTTCAAGTGGTGGCGTTACGATTACACGCCGGCCATCCGGCACTACAACAATCAACTGCAAGACTTGAACGCGCGCATCGACTCGCTGCGCGCTGACATCGGAGCTATCGGCGGGAAAAACACGGAGACCGCCATCTTGATCGAGGGCCTTCAGCGCGAGCAGAAATCGCTCGCGCGCACGCTCGGTAATCTCGCGCTGCAAAAGCCGAATAGCGTCGAGGGCCTGGCATTGGCCGAGGTGGAATTCCTAATCGCAACCGCACAACACCGTCTGGATCTGGCGCACGATGTTCCCATGGCGCTCACAGCACTAGAAACCGCTGACGGACGTTTGCAGCGGCTTGACAGACCGGACTTAAAAAACGTGCGCGAGCAGTTGGTTAAGGATATGAATTCCCTGCGCGCGGTCCCGATGACCGACGTTGCCGGTATCGCGCTCTATTTAGGGGACATCATCGACCGCAGCGACGATCTTCCTTTCAAGGCTGAGCTCGCGCCGCCGGCGCCGGCGGCGCAGCCGGCGAAGTCCCCCGAAATCGATACCTGGACGGATCTGGCCGGCGCCATCTGGAAGGACCTAGCGAACATGGTCTCGATACAGCAAATGGACACCCGCGATCCGTTCTTGTTCGACGTCGCCTTTCGCCGCTTAGTGCAACAGCATTTGCGGCTGGACCTTTTCAATGCGCGGCTCAACGTTCTGGACCGCGACACGAAAAACCTACGCGCCGCAATAGACAGTTTATCCGAGGTGCTTGCCCGCTATTACGACACCGATGCCGAAACGGTGTCCAGCTTGCTCGCTAAACTCAAGGAATTTCGCGCATTGGAACTGAAACCACCTTTGCCCGACATCTCGGGGTCCATGAGAGCGATCCGCGACTATATCGTGGCCCAGAAACAAGGCCTTCCCGCGCCGGCTGAAAGCGCTCATCCGGCCGCGTCCCCATCCCAAGTGCCGGCCCCATCGGTAGAGGCTGGCGCCTCGCCCGCCGAGACTAAAGGTCAAGGGGTTGAACAGGCGATCGAGGCCGAGAAGCCGCGGCAATGAGATCGCTGTTCCTTGGCTTGCTCGCGCTGCTCGCGGCGGTAATCGTCGCGCAAGTCTCGAGCGAGGACCCGGGCTTCGTGGTGATTGGCTACCACGGCCGTTTGCTGCGAACCAGCGTCAACTTTTTTGTATTCCTGCTCGGATTATTGGCCGTCACGCTTTATCTATTGCTGCGCCTGCTCGCGAAGCTCTGGTCCGCTCCCCGACGTTTGTTCGACTGGGGCCTCACTCAGCGTAGCGACCGGGCGCAGAAAGCCTTAGTGAACGGCGTAATGGCACTTGCCGAGGGCAACTGGGAACGCGCCGAGGGAACGTTCAGCCGAAATGCCGCGACCAGCGAGTATCCGCTGGTCCACTATTTGGCCGCCGCCCAGGCCGCGCATTCTCAACGCGCCTGGACACGCCGCGACGAATATCTTCGTCTCGCGCAGGAAACCGGCCCCCAAGCACAGCTCGCCGTTGGGCTTACCGAAGCCGAGCTGCAACTGCAACAAGGCCAATGGGAGCAAGCGAAAGCGACTCTGCTGCGGCTGCGCGCGATCAACTCTTCGCATCCTCGGGTACTGAAACTTTCGCTTCGGCTGCTTACGCAAACGCGGGACTGGCAGCAGCTGTTGGATCTCCTGCCCGCGCTAAAGCAGCGTAATGTCTGTAGCGCGGAGGAAATCTTAGCGCGCCAAACCGATGCCCATGCGGGACTGCTGGCCAACGCCCAGGACGCGGATGCGCTCGAGGCCGTCTGGTCCCGGATCCCGAACACTCTACGCCGTCACCCCGCGATCATCGAAGTCTACGCCGCTCGCGCACAAGCCTTCGGCCAAGGATCCAAGGCCATCCCTCTGATCCAAAAAGCACTTAAGAGCGATTGGGACGAGGCGCTAGTGAAACGTTACGGGCTCATGCCGAGCAAGGATTTGGCTGCGCAGATCAACGCGGCCGAAAAATGGCTAGGCAGCCATGGCGACGATGCAACACTGTTGCTCACCTTAGGCAGGCTCTGCTTTAGAAGCGAGCTATGGGGCAAGGCCTGCTATTACCTCGAGGCATACATCAAACAAAACCCGGCGCCCGAAGCGTATTGGCTCCTGGCGGAAACGCTGGACCGTATCGGAGATCCCGACCGCGCGACCGAGCATAGACGCCTCGGATTGGAAATGGCGACCCGCGACGCCGGAACGCCGGTACCGCTACCGGTAGCGAGCGAAAGTTGATCGTTTTAGGGTTGGCTCCGGTTACTATTGAGCCAACGCAACAGCGGCGCCCATTGCTCGCGATCTTGCAAGGTTGCGGAGCGCGCGAACTCGAAGATACTCAACCCCCGGCCAGCCGCGTGCACGTAGTTTTGGCTCGCTCGCAGTACCGCCAGACAGGGTAGCTTGTGTCCGTCGGGAAGCCGCAAGGTGTCAAGGTACTCGGAGAGGCTCAGGGCCGCGAGCGTATGGTCCCGCATACGATTGGCGACCGTTGCGATTCTTACTTCTTGGTTGACCACTCGGCGCAAGGCCATCAATTCGCTTAAGAAACGCGAGGCCGCGCGAATATCCATCGGAGAGGGCAATAAGGGAATAATGACCGATTGGGCGCGCCGCAAGAACTCGCTCAGCACCTGAGGATCGCGCAGTCCCGCGGGCGAGTCCACGATCGTAACCTCCGCATCCCTTGGGACGCGCACCGCGTCCTTCCAAGCGGCGATGCCATGAATTTTAGGGCGGTCTTCGGGGCGCGCGGCGAGCCAGTCCAAGGTCGATGCCTGCGGATCATAGTCCACCAAGACGACGTTCTTCTTCCGCTCGGCGTAATACCCGGCGAGATTCGTCGCGACTGTGGACTTGCCGCACCCTCCCTTCGGGTTCATCACGAGTATCGAGCGCATACTGTCCCCCGCTAGTTATTGTTGGCGATATTATAGTAACGGCCGCACACACGCAGCCAGCGGAAATTTTTCTCCCGCTAAGGAGAGGAGAAACGCCGAGCTAATGCGCTGCAGGCCCGGCGGTCTTGGAAGCTTTCCGGCGTCTCGCGATCGCATTGATGTCGATTTCGTGTTCGGCCGGAGTTGCCGAAGCGCCGCAGCACCCGCCCCCCCTCCCCGCCTTTGCCCGGCGCCCGCGGCGAAAACGGCGCACGCTAAGCAAACCCACGATGCCGACCAAAGCTAACGCTAGAAGCTCTTGCAGTTCCGCGTTCATTGCCAGATTCGTCAGGCTACACTGGTCCCGAACTGAAAACACATGAATGCGCTTAGGTAACCGATTGTGGTCATGTACACCCACGCAAAGCCCGCCCAACGCCACGAGTTGGTCTCGCGTTTGATTATAGCCACCGTCGCGGCGCATTGCAGGCAGAAGGCATAGAACAGCATCAGCCCCAAGGCCATGGAAAAAGAAAAAACCTTGCGCCCGTCCGGCCAGGAGGCGTTCTGCAACCGACTACTCAAGCTGTTGTCGGCGGGGTCAACGTCCGAACCCACCGCATAAATCGTCCCGAGGACTGCGATCACGACCTCGCGCGCGGGAAACGAAGCGATCACAGCCGCCGCGACCTTCCAGTCCCATCCGAGAGGACTGAAAAGCGGTTCCACGGTCTTGCCGATGCGGCCGAGCGCACTTTGTTCAAGAAACGCCGCGGCTTCCTGGTTATCGATCTCCCGGCGTTGTTTTGTGAGCGCATCGCCGTCCAGCTTGGCGGCGGCCTCCAGGCGCTGGCGTTCGTGGTTCTGATGGATGATGCTCGGATGCGGGAAGTACGCGAGCGCCCAGACGATTACGGCCACCGTGAAGATGATGCCACCGGCGCGCACCAAAAACACCCGCATGCGCTCCGCAAGGCGCAGCACGACTGAGCGCGGTCGGGGCCAACGGTAGGGCGGCAACTCCATCAGGAAGGTCGGTGCCGGCCCTCTCAGAACCGTGCGCTTAAGGAGCAACGCAGTAGCCACACCGCCCAAGATCCCGATCAGATAGAGGCCGAGCAATACCAGTCCCTGGAGGCTCAGCAGACCATACGCAAACAATTTGTCCGGCACGAACGCCGAGATCAAGAGCGTATAAACCGGCAGTCTTGCCGAGCAGGTCATAAACGGCGCGGCGAGAATCGTCGCTAAACGATCGCGCGGATCGGCGATCACGCGGGTCGCCATAATCCCTGGCACCGCACAGGCGAAGCTCGATAGCATCGGGATAAAGGATTGGCCCGACAAGCCACAAAAGCGCATCAAGCGGTCCATGAGGAACGCGGCCCGTGCCATGTACCCCGTGTCTTCCAGTAAGATAATGAACACCGACAAGATTAGGATCTGAGGAAGAAACACGACGACACTCCCGACGCCTGCGATCATGCCATCGACGATGAGACTCGCTAGCGCCCCCTTGGGAAGCTGTCGCGAAACAAATTCTCCGAGATGACGCATCAGCGCGTCGATCCCGTCCACCATTGGCGTCGCCCAAGAAAATACGGCCTGAAACACAAGCGCCATGACGCCTAAAAACAGCGCCGTCCCGAGCAAGGGATGGCTCACCAGCCGATCAATGCGATCGGACCAACCCCGGCGTCTATCAGACCGCGTCTCCGCCTGGGCGAGGATACGGTTTATCCATTCGTAGCGACAACGCGCATCCGCGGCGGCCAGCGATTCGGTCGCAAACGCGAGTTCCGCGCGCACCTCGCTTAAGCGCTCCGCCACCTCCGCGCCTGCCGCCGCGCGCAGCCGCTCAAGCACCAGCCCGCCCTCGTCAATTAAGGCACGCTCAATGTCATGCGGGACGATGGCGCACCCAAGTGGACCGAATTCATCCGCGAGCTTGCCGGCGGCCTCCTTGATGGCGGGCATCAGCGCCAGGCGAGCGGCGCGAGGGTGACGCAGGGTCCGCTCCAAGGCCGACCGCAACGCCTCAATGCCCTCCGATCGAGACGCAACCACAGGCATCAGAGCGCACTGAAGCTCATGCTCTAAGTAGTTGACGTTTAGAGCGATCCCTCGCGATCGCGCGACGTCCATCATATTTAGCGCGACCAGGACCGGCAACCCAAGCTCTAGGATCTGGCTGACCAAGAAAAGGTTACGCCTGAGATTAGACGCGTCGGCGACTATTAGTACCGCATCGGGTGTTCCCAGATCCGGGATCCGGCCCAGTAAAACGTCCATGGCGACCATCTCATCCGGCGACTGCGCGGACAAGGAATACATCCCCGGAAGATCGACCAGATGGACCTCTCCGTGGTCGAGACTCAGGATCCCAACGCGGCGTTCTACCGTGACACCGGGATAATTGGCTATTTTTTGGCGTAAACCCGTGAGGGCGTTGAAAACCGTGCTCTTACCGACGTTCGGGTTTCCAACAACCACGATCGTAGCTCGATTTCGCTCCGCCCGGTTCGAAGACAATGGGTCCACGCCATTTCTCGGGCAAACGGGACGACTACGCGACGTCTTCGACTAAAATCATGCGGGCCTCGCTCTTTCGCAAGGACAGCGAATATCCGAACACATTGATTTCTATCGGATCTCCGGCAGGGGCCGCGCGCACGAAGGTCAACATTGTGCCGGCGATCAGCCCAAGCTGCATAATGCGCTGCGCCAAGGGATTCGACTCCGCGAACGCGACGACTATCGCCCGCTGGCCGGGCTTGAGGTCGGCAAGAGTGCGTTCCTGCGCCGACGCGGGCTGGAACCTCCGATCGCTTAGCCGAGACAAGGCGCCTCGATCACGGACACCTCGATATGATCCGCGTGCTCTTTGCTCATTGCCCAACGCGTTTCCTCCAAGGCGACTGCTATAGGGTCACCATGGCGCAAAACCGAGATCTGCGCCCCAGGGTGTATTCCCCGAGCCGCGAGTTGGTCGACTAGCGCCGCGGATCGAGACCGCACCTTCACCACAATCGCAACGTCACCGGCGGCAAGGTTTCCCAGGTTCATACGTTCATTACCGTTTTTGGGTATGGGACATATTGTATCATAGATGATAACGATGTCGATTCGCATTTACACTGCCTATGCGTTCGCCTTGTATTCAATGAATTCAGGCCTCTTATTCAGCTTGCGAGCGCCGTTTCATCAAACGCTCGAGAACGGGTGTAATAATGAATTCGATAGCTAGAATTTTTTTTCCTGCCGGCACTACAATCGTGTCATGCCGCGACATGAAGGCGCCATCCAGCACCTCGATTAAATAGCGGAAATCGACTTGCAGCTTCTTGAGATTTCGAACATGGATGATGACAAAGCTCTCTTCATCGCCTGGGATTTCCTCGGCGGCGAAGGGGTTCGAGGTATCCACGGTCGACACGCGTTGAAAGTTGATATCCGTGCGCGAAAATTGCGGGGTGATATAGTAGACATAATCGTGCATGCGATTGAGGATCATGCGCGTTGCCGAGGCGGTCGTGTAGCCCCTCACGACCCGGTCCCTGTGGATTTTTTGGATCCATTCAAGATTAATAATCGGTACGACGCCGATACATAAATCAATATAGCGGAGAACATTCACCGAATCGGCTATTAATGCCCCGTGGAGTCCTTCATAAAACAACAAATCGGTGTCCGGCGGCAAGTCTTCCCACGCCGTGAAGGTTCCCGGCGGTTGATGGTGGCGAGCCGCCTGCTCTTCGTTATGGACGTAATAGCGGCGCCGCCCACAGCCGGTGTCTGCGTAGCGCTTAAAAAGCCATTCGAGCTCCTCGAAAAAGTTACCTTCCGGGCCGAAATGGGTTAAATGGCGGCCTTCCCGCTCCGCCTGTTCCGCCGCGGTTTGCATCTCGGAACGATCGTAACGATGAAAACAATCTCCTTCGATGATGGCGGGTTGGAGTTGCTCGCGCCGAAACAGATGCAAAAAGGCACGCCGCATATAGGTCGTCCCGGCGCCCGATGAACCCGTCACGGCGATGATCGGATGTTTTATCGACACGCAGACATTGCCTAATTCCGAACTTAGAACGTATATACTGCCCGCTTGCGACGTTTCTTTCTAGAGTCGACCCGGGGTGCAGGGAATGCGAGCGGAGACTACGGGGGCAGGGAGCGGTTCACGCTCGGGCAGCAAATCCTCGAGAGGTACCCCTATGGCGGATGCCGCTGTGATCGATAGCCGAACGCTCTACCTCCGCCTTCTGCGATATGTCCATCCCTACCGGCGTACGTTCGCGATCTCCCTCCTCAGCATGGTCCTGCTGGCATGCACCGAACCCCTCTTGCCGGCCTTGCTCAAGCCCCTGCTAGACGGCAGCTTCATCGAGCAGGACGCCGGCGCGCGGCTGACGGTACCCGGTCTCCTCGTCTTACTCTTCTTATTTCGCGGGGGGATTACCTATGCCAGCCACGTGTCCGCGAACTGGGTCGCGCAGAAAGTCGTGCTCGATCTTCGCCAGCAGATGTTTCGCAACCTGGTGATGCTGCCCTCAGCTTACTTCGACACAACCAATTCCAGCGTCTTGATCTCTAAGCTGAGCTTCGACGTGGCGCAGGTGGCGCAAGCCGCAACGCACGGCGTGACCGTGCTGGTCAAAGATTCACTCGCGGTGCTCGGCTTATTCTGTTACATGCTGTACCTGAACTGGATGTTGTCGTTGACGGTGCTCATCGTCGCGCCAGTAGTCGGTTTGGTGATCTTAGGCGCGAGCCGACGTTTGCGCGTGATGAGTCAGAAAGTGCAACACTCCATGGGCACCATCACCGAAGTGGCCCAAGAAGCGATCGATTGCCATAAGGCGGTCAAGATCTATGACGGGCGAGATCACGAAACTGGGCGCTTCTACCGGGCGGCGGATGAAAATCGAAAGTTCACGATGAAGATCGTGACAGTTTCCGCCGCCAATGTCCCGATCATCCAAGCGCTGATGGCGGTGGTTTTAGCCGCGGTCACCTACCTGGCGGCCACGCTATCCGTGGCCGGCGAGCTGACCATCGGTGATTTTGTCGCTTTTTTTACCGCGATGACTTTACTGTTACCGCCCATTAAGCGCATCACCGGGATCAACGAGCATCTGCAACGCGGTTTGGCGGCAGCGCAAAGCGTGTTCAGCCTGATTGATGAAGCGCCGGAACCAGACAACGGAGCGAGGGATTGCCAACGGGCACACGGGAACGTCGAATATGAAAACGTCAGCCTCGTCTACGAGCCGCGCCTCCGTCCCGCGCTGCACGGGATCTCTGTCAAGATCGAAGCGGGCGAGACCATAGCGTTGGTGGGCCCCTCGGGCAGCGGGAAGTCAAGCTTCGCCAATCTGCTGCCGCGGTTTTATCACCCGAGCCGGGGACGCATCCTGCTCGATGGCGTGGACATTGCCGATCTGAGCTTGCACGCTCTCAGAGGGAATATCGCCCTCGTGACCCAAGAGGTGCTGTTATTCAACGACACGGTCCGCAACAACATCGCCTACGGCGCTATGCGCGACGCGAGCGCGGCGGCGATCCTCAGGGCGGTCGAGGCGGCGCATGTTAGCGACTTCATCGCGACGATGCCGGAGGGGCTGGACACCTTGATCGGCGAAAATGGTGTCCGGCTCTCCGGCGGCCAACGCCAGCGGCTTGCCATCGCGCGCGCCATTCTCAAGGATGCCCCCCTCTTGATCCTGGATGAAGCAACATCCTCGTTGGATTCCATCTCCGAGCAGCACATCCAGGCAGCACTGGATACCCTGCGCCGGGGACGCACGTGCATCATCATCGCGCACCGTTTATCGACGATAGAAAACGCGGATCGCATCATCGTGCTGAAGCACGGAAAAATTGAAGAGATCGGCACCCACGACGAGCTCCTCCGGCGCCACGGAACCTATGCCAGGCTATACCGGCTCCAGTTCAGGTCGCATGCCGCGGCCATTGAGATGCACCCACGTCGCGGGCAAGAGACCGCGAAGAACAAAAAAACTGTGCAAGAATAAACTCCAGTCGCGTTTGACAGCACGCCCCATGGCAAAGAAAACCAGCGCCCTCGCCGAGCCGTATCCCGGCCCGGCCGATCCGCCGATCCGCGTCGGGTGGCGGGAGTGGGTCGCGTTTCCCGATCTCCGCCTCCCCGCCATCAAGGCCAAGATGGACAGCGGCGCACGCACCTCGGCGTTGCATACGTTCAAACTGCACACCTATGAGACCGCTGGACACCTCAAGATTGAATTCTGGCTCCATCCCTTGCAATGCCGTACCGATATCACGCGGGTGTGCACCGCGGACGTCGTGGATAGTCGCACCGTGTGCGATTCGGGAGGACACCGCGAGCAACGCTTTGTCATTCGCTCCATCGTGCGCTTCATGGACAGAGCCTGGCCGATAGAAATCACGCTCACCAATCGCGAGGACATGCTATTCCGTCTGCTGCTTGGGCGCACGGCGATGGCAGCCGGGGGACTGATCGTGGATCCCGGGAAATCTTTCACCGGCGGCCGCGCCTTACGCCGTGTTTATCTCCTATCGAGCCAGCAGGGCTTACCGGCTGTCGAGCCGCCCCCATGAAGATTGCTATTCTGTCGCGCAATCCTAAACTCTACTCCACGCGCCGGCTCGTGGAAGCCGCCAAGCTACGCCACCATGAAGTGCGGACCCTCGATGTACTGCGCTGCTACATGAATATCACCTCCCATCGCCCGAGCATCCACTACAAGGGACGGCGCCATGAAGAGTTCGATGCGGTGATCCCTCGTATCGGCGCGTCCGTAACCTCCTACGGCACGGCGGTATTGCGGCAGTTTGAAATGATGGGTGTTTACCCGCTCAACGAATCGGTCGCCATCAGCCGCTCCCGGGATAAACTGCGCGCCTTGCAGTTGCTCTCGCGCAAGGGTATCGGCCTACCGGTCACGGGATTTGCGCATAAACCCGACGATATCGAGGATCTGATCCAGATGGTCGGCGGCCCACCGCTTGTCATCAAGCTCCTCGAAGGCACCCAAGGCATGGGGGTTGTGCTTGCGGAAACGCATAATGCTGCGAAAAGCGTGATCGAGTCGTTTTTAGGATTGAAGGTAAGCGTTTTGGTACAGGAGTACATCAAGGAGGCCGGGGGCAGCGATCTACGCTGTATGGTGATTGGCGACAAGGTGGTCACGGCAATGAAACGCCAAAGCCGCGGCGGCGACTTCCGCTCCAACCTACACCGGGGCGGGGCGGCCAGCTTGATCAAGATCACACCCGAGGAACGTTCCACGGCCGTTCGCGCCGCGCAAACAATGGGTCTGAACGTCGCGGGGGTGGATATCCTGCGCTCTGATCATGGTCCGCTGGTGCTCGAAGTGAACTCCTCCCCCGGACTCGAAGGCATCGAAGTTGCGACCGGTAACGACATCGCGGGCGCGATCATCGAGTTCATCGAGAAAAACGCCCGCAGCGGACGGACCCGCACCCGAGGCAGCGGGTAAGTCATGCCACAAGCACCCATCCGTTGCGGCGGAATCGAGGTGGCCGCCGGTCAGCGCCAGATCATCGATCTGCCGATCCCGCGTCTCTATACCCATACCGCCCTGACGATTCCGGTCCGGGTCATCCACGGCCGCCAAAGCGGTCCCAGCCTCTTCGTGTGCGCGGCGATCCATGGGGACGAGATCAACGGCGTGGAGATCATCCGGCGGATCCTGGACGTTCCAGACCTGATGCACTTGAAAGGAACCCTGCTGGCCGTGCCCGTCGTGAACATCTATGGGTTCATCAATCAATCGCGTTACCTGCCGGATCGACGGGATCTCAACCGTTGTTTTCCGGGTTCGGAGCAGGGATCCTTGGCGGCGCGGCTCGCCGATGTCTTTTTCCGCGAAATCGCCGCGCTATGCACCCACGGTATCGATCTCCACACCGGGGCCATTCACCGTGATAACCTCCCGCAAATTCGCGCTTGTATCGGCGATCCTGAAACCTTGCGGATGGCGCGCGCCTTTGCATCGCCGGTCATCGTTAATACGGCTCTGGTGGAAGGCTCCATGCGTAAGGCCCTGGCGCAGCGCGGGATCCCGGTCATCGTGTACGAAGCAGGCGAAGCGTTGCGCTTCGACGAGACCGCGATCCAAACGGGATTTGAAGGCGTGCTCGCCGTGATGCGCGCTCTCGGTATGTTATCCGGGCGGCGTCAAGGCGGCCGTCGGCCAAAGCAGTACACGGCCCAATCAAGCGTCTGGGTGCGCGCGCCCCAGAGCGGTATTCTGCGTAACGTGGCCTGTCTCGGCGCGCGTGTCAAAAAGAATCAGCATCTCGGGATCGTGGCCGATCCCTTCGGTGAGCGCGAAGCCGCGGTTAAAACACCCGCTGTCGGCATCATTGTGGGGTGCACCAAATTACCGCTTGTCAACGAAGGCGAGGCGCTGTTTCATATCGCCCGCTTGGAGCCAACGGCCGGACAGGGTCGCGCCATTCGGGCACCTGCTAGGATGCGTTACGCATAGGCTGCAACGATGACCGCCATCGAGGCCGTTACCGCCGACATCACCACCCTCAAGGTGGATGTCATTGTCAATGCGGCCAATACCTCGCTCCTCGGCGGCGGCGGTGTGGACGGGGCTATTCACCGGGCGGCGGGACCCGAGTTGCTCGCCGAGTGCCGTACCCTCGGGGGATGCGCAGCCGGCTCGGCCAAGATCACCCGGGCTTACCGCTTGCCGGCGCGTTTCGTTATTCACACCGTCGGGCCAGTCTGGCGAGGCGGTCACCACGGCGAGGCGGACTTATTAGCTTCGTGCTACCAGCAGAGCCTCGATCTCGCCGCCCAGCACCGCCTTGCCACGATCGCGTTTCCCGCGATCAGCTGCGGCGTCTACCGGTATCCGATATGTGAGGCCGCCGCGATCGCCGTACGCGAGATCAGGAGCTTCTTAGGCGGCTCCGATGCCGTGCGCAAGGTCTACGTTGCCTGCTTCGATGCAGCCATCCACCAAGCCTACCTCGAGACACTCGCCGCCACGATCGGCGCCCCCGAATAAACTCCTCTTGATGAGGTGCCCGTCTCAACCCTTCTCAATGGCTTTTGCCTCCACTTCGGCGCTCCATACCCGATAACGCACTTCGACTCCTTCAGGCGCATACACCACGATGGGCAATCGACTGTTGTATCGAATCAAATAGGGTTCGCCGCCAACCGTGATAAAGCGGTTCACCTTCGGCGCGTTCGGATTGATCGCCATTAGCGTGCCCGCCATCGGCCCGAGCTTGCCGAGAATGTAGCGTGGAAATCCCCAGCCGCTGATTGTTTTCTCCTCGATCTTGCCGGTGAAGAAGTATCTATTCGCTTCGTCGACCTCGACGGTCTTACCGGCAATCAGTTCTACCTTGAAAGCGGATTCATTAACCTGTTCCGGCAGCTGTAGGACATATCGAACCATACCCTCATCGGCTCGCGGAAACGCCTTCATGTTGTCCGCCGCCTGACCAGGTAGCACTGCAGAAAGAAGCAATAGGGCAGTAGTTGGACAAAGCTTCTTCATAATCTCTCCTTATGCAGAACGCCCAAGCTCAGCCGCGGCAAAATCGCGTAGTGGTTAAACAGCAATGCGGCCCCGCCCAGGTGCAGCACCTGGTTCGGCGGTGACTACGGCACGGACTGCAAATCGTCTGCCGTTCATTCACCTCAGCTCAAACAAAGCGAAGCAGCTTCAGCAACTCTTCCGCTCCGGGTCCCGAAGAGGCCGGGTTCTGGCCAGTCAGCAGCTTGCCATCTACTTGGACGTAGGGGACCCAGTTGGCAGCTTGGCTGTAGATGCCACCCCGTTCCTTTAGCCGGTCTTCCAACAGGAAAGGCACGACCGCGGTCAAGCCCACCGCTTCTTCTTCTGCATTCGTGAACCCGGTCACGCGCTTGCCTTTAACCAGATACTGGCCGTCTTTTCCGCGCACATTGATCAACGCGACCGGCGCGTGACACACTGCACCGACTGGCTTGTCGGCCCTCACGAAGGCTTCGATCAACGCGATGGATGTCGCGTTGTCGGGCATGTCCCACATCGGGCCATGTCCGCCGGGGTAGAAGACTGCGTCGAAATCGTCCGCGGACACGTCGGCTAGCTTCTTCGTGTTGGCAAGTTCAGTCTGTGCAGCGGTGTCTGTGCGGAAGCGCTCCGTTAATTTGGTCTGGTTTTCGGGTAGATCGCTTATCGGATCGAGCGGCGGCTGGCCGCCCTTCGGCGAGGCTAGCGTGATCGCCGCTCCGGCATCCTTCAGCACGTAATAGGGAGCGGCAAACTCTTCCAGCCAGAAACCAGTTTTCTTTCCGGTGTCGCCGAGTTGGTCATGAGACGTGAGAACAATGAGAATCTTCATAGTAAATCTTCTTCTGTTTGAGAACTCATGTTGAAACTCCAGTGTACCGCCCCTCCGTGACCTGACTCATTCGCTTCTTGCTCCGCCGAACGCCTTGTTGGGCACCAAGCTCATACCGGCTTACCAGAAACGTGGCTTGAGAAAAATGTGATTACATGCCCGGCTGGCTCGCGGACAGTAAAAACCTCGTGATCGATAGCTGGCCGGGCCTCGATCGGTGATGGGACAAGCCCCAGAGACGTAAATCGCTGATGGATTGCATGCAGGTCATCAACCATGAGGTCGAACGGGGCATTACCCACAACGATTTTGCTTTTTAGCATCAGGATCAAGTGCGTCCCGCCACGCAGTTCGTAGACGGAGACCTCCGGCCCCTGAAATATGGGGCGCATGCCAATTGTCCGCATGAAGTGAGCAGATTCCTCCATGCGGTCTGTCTCCAGAACGACGTGCGCCACGCCTAGCGGAGGGCGCTGATCATGTTCGCTCATTTTCTTGGTGCCCAAACGCCTAGGTTAAGCCGACCGCGCGGGCTTCTTAGCGCGGGTAGGCTTTGAACCGATGGTTGGGGGCGGTCATTTGGGCTCAAGAGCGCCAGAAAGAACTACAGCCGCAAGAAATAAACCGAGAAGCATTACCGCTGCAGAAGCGATGAACCACTTCACCGTTTTACCGTACTCTTGCTCGCTGTCGTCAGCATATTCATTCACACCTTACGAGATTTCGTATGGGTTATAGAGGACCCCGGCTACTGGATCAGGTGGGGGATAAGTGTCGTCGGAAGAACTATAGCATCCGCACGGAACAAGCGTATATGGAATGGGTGAAGCGCTTTGTACTGCCCAGTACAAGGTACATCCAACCGGCAGGCCAGACGAGAGTGCTGGCTTAGCCCCCCTACCCCGCCTTGCGTGCCTTGGTCGAACGCGTTTCTGCCAATGTAACGCGCAACAGACTCGCAACAGCACCTGCGTGATGCGTCACGGAACATTCAGGTCTCGCGCACCCGCGACCTGGCGTGGTACGATTGTTGAGCTTCCTAAAAAGAGGCGAGCAGCGTATCAACCGGAAACACGACGAGCCGCCCCGAATATTGTTGCACCAGTACTAAAAGCACGGAGACCCGGCATGGCTACCGATCCTCACATTACCGCTCCAACCCGTTCCTCGATGCCTGAGCAGGAGGTCGCCACGACCGTTGTGACGACACTCAAGAGTGAAAGCGCGTTGGCCGCGATGCTCAACCGGCAACGCGCCGCTTTCCTGCGCGACGGTTCGCCATCGCTCGCGCAGCGGCGCAGCGACTTGATGAAGCTCAAGCGGGCTCTGCAGGAGCGTAGGGAAGATTTCGTCGCCGCTATTAACGCCGACTTCGGCCACAGGTCGCGCCAGGAAACGTCGCTTCTCGAGATAGCGACTGTCGTCGACGGGGTTAAGTATCTCCACCGTAATCTCGCCCGATGGATGCGTCCCGAAAAACGGCGCGTGGCCTTGCAGTTCTTGCCGGGTTCAGCGCGCGTCGTCTATCAGCCGCTCGGTGTGGTCGGCATCATATCGCCGTGGAACTATCCCGCTGCCCTTGCGCTGATGCCGCTCGCCACGGCGCTCGCAGCCGGCAACCGCGCCATGATCAAGCCGTCGGAATTCACGCCGACCACGGCTGAACTAATGACATCGATGCTGGCTGACGTGTTCCAGCAAGATCAGGTGGCAGTCGTGACCGGCGACACGAGTGTCGGGGTGGCGTTCTCGAAGCTCGCGTTCGATCACCTCCTGTTTACGGGAAGCACGCCGGTGGGTCGCGCTGTCATGCACGCGGCCAGCGAAAACCTGGTGCCGGTGACTTTAGAGCTCGGCGGGAAATCGCCCGTTATCGTCGAGCAAGGCTCTTCCCTTCGGATAGCTGCACGGCGCATCGCATACGGTAAGCTGACCAACGCCGGCCAGACCTGTATCGCACCCGACTATGTGCTGGTGGCCGAGCAAGAGGTCGAGGATTTCGTTGCCGCGTATACGGGCGAGATCGCGAAGCTCTATCCCGATATAGTTGCGAATCCCGACTACACGTCGATCGTCAATGACCGCCACCATGCGCGGCTGTTGGATTTGCTGGATGATGCCCGCGCGAAGGGTGGTCGCGTCATAGAGATCGGCGCGGAAGCAGACGACGGCGCTAGCGTGCACCGGCGCACGATGGCACCGGCGGTCGTGCTCGATGTGACCGACGAGATGAGCGTGATGAAGGATGAGATCTTCGGTCCGATCCTGCCGGTGGTGCCCTATCGCAAGCTCGAAGACGCCGTCGCCTACGTCAACGCACGACCGAGGCCATTGGCGCTGTACTTTTTCGGACCGGACGGCCCCGGCCGCAGGCTAGTTCTCGAACGCACGACGTCCGGCGGCGTCGCGATCAACGAGACCATTCTGCACTATGCGGTGGACGATATTCCGTTCGGTGGCGTAGGCGCCAGCGGAATGGGTGCGTACCACGGGCACGAGGGCTTCAAGACCATGAGCCACGCTAAGGGTATCTTCGAACAGGCAAGGCTCAATTTCACCGACGTCATACGCCCGCCTTTCGGTAGGTTATTCGAACGCATTGTCGATTTCCTGCTGCGCTGATTGCCGGCCCCGTTGACCTGCCGGCCCAGCGGGCGCAGCCCGCTCGCGAAGGTCGACGTCGAACGGGTGTTTATGCCCCAGCATCTGGCCTCAATGCCGTGCGTCGAAGTATCTCCGTCTCAACTTCACTCGCGATACGTCGCTCGAGCTCGCGGGGATGCGGTCTGGCGCTTTCAATTAATCTCCCACGCTCCGAACGCCGTCGCAACAACCAAGCGAGGCATGCCGCTACGGCCACAAGTAAGGCTAGCGGAAGTAGGAGGTTTTTCCTGAGCAGCAGATCGAATACCTCTGGGCGCGCTGGAGAAGGGAGAGGTGTCGGTACCGGTGGTCCGGGTGTTGGGGTTGGTGTAGGGAGCTGCGGGGCGTCCAGGGTGAACAGGCTCAGGGCCACAGCAGCAACGAAAACCGCCGCGAGTCCAGCAAATGATAGCCAACGACCGGACTTCGCCGACGGTGGCGCGCTTGCCCTAACGTCGTTAGGCGACGAAACGATTGAGCTGTGGTTGGGGCCCACCGTTCCTCGAAAGTCGATCCACTGAAATTCACCCAACTCTGGGGGTAAAGGAGTGGCATCCAGTAGCAGGGGCAAAAGATCCTTTTCTTGCTCAATGGCCGCTTTCCACTCCTTTGATACCTCGCCGGATCGACTCGCGTGATCGCACCAAAATACAACGACCAAATGGGATTCAGCTAGGCCTCTGGCAATTTCGCTTCGCCACCTCTTGCCCGGCTGAATGCCATCAATGTCCTGGAAGACGAGGGATTTGTTAACGCGGAGGAGTTTCACTACCGGAGCAACCAGCGACTCGTCAGCATGGCTATAGGACACGAAGACGTTTGTGCTCTGGCTAGGCATCGTCAAGCCAAATGCTGGTTGGACCGGTGCATGAATCTAGTTCAGGGTCATAACGTTTCAGGTGAGCGGGCGCCGCGGCGCGAAGCGAAGCGGGAACCCAACAGCAACGCTGTTGGGCGCTCCGCTCGACCTGATGGTTCAATGTTTTGCCCCACTGAGATTGAGGCCCACCACACCAGCGACGATTAACAGAATGCTGATGAGTTTGAGAACAGTAGCCGCTTCGCGAAAATACAGAATTCCGATTGCCGCGATAAGGGCGGTACCGACACCAGCCCACACGGCGTACGCGACACTAACCTCGATCTTTTCCAGTGCGAAGGTGAGCGCCACAAACGACGCCGCATAAAGCGCGAACAGCAGCACTGAAGGAACAAGCTTGGTAAAGCCCTCGGAGAGTTTCATTGAGATAGTGCCCGCTACCTCAAGGGCGATAGCACCAGCAAGAAAGAACCAGTGTTGCATTGAAGACCCCCCTGGTTTGGCTTAACCAGCATAACGATAGAGTTAACCGGCGCGCGCCGCTTTTACGCGCGTTCGGGTTGAACGACGGGTTAGCTTCTGGAATGTTAGACCCGACCTCATTTTTCCGTGATTGTAAACAAAACTGGCTAGTTGGGTTCGCAGGGCTTGTTCTCATATTGATGTCGCTGCAACACATATTCGCTGCCATTCCAACGCTCAACTGGAAAACAGAAGCCTGGGGCCCCAATTTCGATGTCTGGCCAACCACCAATCCCCTTAGTGGGAAGGAAATTGGGGATGCCTGTACCGCTGGTGATCAGTTTCCAACCACCATTGGCCTGCTTGCTGACGAGGCTGTAACCGGTACCGGTATTGCCGTAGCAATATGTGCCACCTTCGGTGACGACCGCCTCTAAGCGTCCGTCACCATTGAGGTCACGCACTTCCTCAATCGTCCCCGGCGTATACGAAGGCGTGCCAGGGTCGCCGCAGTCGCTCCGCCATTGTTTACCCTTGAGGGTGTAACCGGCCGCCTTGAATGCGGCGGCCTCGTCAGTGGGTGAAAGCTGCGCTGGCGAGGCGGGCGCGGGAGTACTAATAAATAACATTATCGACACGCTTATAAACAAGATGCTTGGTTTCATTTAGGTTTCTTCCTTTTTATTTTGGGTAGTACGTCGGCTTTTGACGCACACAGGGGGGCGCACCGTAGTATCCTGCGGCAAGAGTGGGACGGTTCAGGAGGTCCATTATAGCTATAAAAGGATTACAAAAAATGGGAATCGTTCTTGGTTGGAAAGGCGGCCAGGAGCAAGTTGCCAGCGCAACTGCTGCGAAGCATAGACAAATATATCGTGGTCTGTCCTAATTCCCGCGGCGCTTTTCATGCAGCCTTGCCCTCATTTGGCACAGTCCTCGGACTGGTAAAACAGTCTGAGTCCCTCGACCAACCGCGCGAACATTCGCTCGAAAAGGACTGGATCCTCCCACCCACGAAAGGGGAGGACGCTGTACTTGGCGATTTGAGTCCGAAGCTTCTGGGACCAGTCGCAGTCCTGCCACGTGTCGTCGAGTGCGATCGGACAAAGGACGTGACGGCGGAGCTCCTTCTCAAGTGTTCGAGCGCGATTTGCTTCGTCCTCAACCCAATCACTCTGCACAGACTTGCGTGATAGAACCAGCAAGACCGTCGGGTTCAGCCGCATTGCCCGGTCGACGATCTTGTCAAGAGGGCCTGCGGTAACGTCGTGAATATCACGCCAGAATCTAATTCGTTTTTCATCGAGCCGCTTAGCGAGTGCATCGACGAATTTCCGGTCAGCATGGGTGTACGAGATGAATAGTGAGCTGACTTGGATTGGGCTTCCCGCGCGGAGATCGAACACCCGTTGCTGAATGTCGATGATTCCTGCCGGTGAAAGGCCAGGGTCGTATAGCTTGGCCGCCTCGATTTCCCAATCGCTGAGACCACATCCGCGCAGAAATACCGCGGAGATATTTCCCTTCGACTTAAGCAGTGTGCTGACGCTGATAGTGCTGGGGCCTTCATGGCCTACAGAGTCAAGGCCCTTCGTCTCCTATAGGTCAACGTCCGCAAAAATGGCATGACCGCACAAGGCTTCCTTTAGATCCGTCCCAACCAAGTCTGTCCCGTGCAGAAGTGTCTTGGGTCCGAGCATTGCGGCCCGAAGGTTTGCCCGACGCAGGTCCGCCCGGGTCAGATCTGCTCCGTTGAACTCCACGCCGGTCAGGTTGGCTCCACGAAGATCCGCACCGCTCAAGTCCATGCCCCGGAGGCTCCATTCCACCCTTGCATCCTGTAACTCGAGCTGCGCATGCGGGTGAAGTGTTTTCCATTCAGCGAGCGCTCTGGCGCCGCGCTTGAGGAGTTCCACGTGTTCCGGGTTGGCCATGCGAGTTTCCTATCGAAATCGTCTACCCTTCGGCTCATACGCCGAACGCTCACGTTGACCGGCCGCGGCGAGCGAAGGCGAGCCAGCGGTCCGGTCGAACGTGCTGTGTACGCCCGACATGGGCATGAACTGATGGGGTGAAAGTCCTCTGTAGGAGTACAAAATGTCCACGTGGTGGACGACTATAACTACTAGCCGACGGCAAGGGCAAAGCCCGCGAGGGATTGTCTGAAGGAAGCCCGAGCGCAAAGGTGCGAGCCGACGGACAGAAATCGCATAGAAGGCTCAGTCTCCGGGCGCAAGGCCTATTGGCACTTGTCGTCGAAGACCTTGGCGACACAAACTGGGATGACAATCGCCTGGCGACCCGCCAGGGCTTGATATCCGTGCGTGCGCTTTGGATGCGCTGATGTTCTCGTGTGCTCCACTTTTGTGACCGTTCCGCCAGGAGCGGAACGGGACGCTTTAGCGCCCGCAGAGTGCGCACCATCGATGGCGGGCATCAGGCCCCGGTGCGGACCCGCGTGCCGTGGTGGTGTGGGGACTGGGGGCTAAACACCCCCGGTTACCCGATTGGGCATCAAAACGCACTTAGTGGACACAGGGCCAGTAGGGCAAGTCCAGACTGGCCAACGAAACCGTAATAACCGCGACGAGCGGCAGTAACTCGCCGACTACCTGTCCCGTGCCCACCGAAGCTGAACTCCATATCTCCGGCGAAGAAATTCGCGTGTGCAAACTGCTCTACTGTTTGAAGCGGTAGCCCGGCGCCTTTCATGAAAACGCCCGCAAGACAATCAGCCTGCAACTCTGCCGCAGTGCCACTGACCTTGCCCTGAACCATATGGCCCCACTCATGAGCGAGAATTCCGGTCGCAGCCCATGAGCCAAAGGTGGCGGCTATTTCATCGAGCCATCCCTGATCTGCCCATACAATGCCTCGCTGTCTGTCAGCGAATGCATTGTTTGACCCTGGGGGAATTTGGCAAATTGGTATGCCCGTGCCCCAGAACGAGTTCAGCGCTTGAAGATCATCATACGCATGATCTACTGGAATGCACTGTGCGTATGAAGGGGGAGCAAACGCGGAAAAGCCGAGAAGCAGCAATAGACAACAAGCGTTCTTCATGTCAATGCCTCCCTTCAGTATGAATTCGCAACTACCGTGAGGCCCAAACGTTGGGCATAACCGGGCGCCGGCGCGCGAAGCGCGACGGGTACCAAACAGCGCTGTTTGGCGCTCCGGTTCACGCCGGGGTTAGGCGCCCCCTTCGCTTACCGGTCTCTAGCTCGGTCTCGCGGTGCCGGTAACACCCTCAGTCCAGCTTACGAACCAAGCGATAGACAGCAATTAGAACTCCGAATCCGAAGTACATCCCCAACAACGCAACAAGCATTAGTATCCCCATCTCGAAGCTTATTATTTTCGTTTGCGACAGAAAAATAATCGTGCCAACGAGACCAGCAAACGAAGCAGCGATGACAGCGACAGCCTTTAGCGTTCTATTTTTTTCATAGGTTATGCGGGACGCCCAATGGATGAGCCTGAGCATCCTGAACCGCCCGGGATCTCCGGAGACTGTTTGATTTGAGTCAAGCCGCCATGGCCGACTCTTCCGATTGACGATAGTACACCTCTTCGAGATCTTCGAGCCGATCGACAACATCGCTGCCCATTGCGATTCGTATTCGGCCTCGTGCTCGAAGACCATCCGAACCGCCCGTCCGCCCTCCTACACCACCGGGCATACGGATCACGTACAGGGCCCGACCGCTCATTCATTCGGGATTAAGCCGGGAGGTTGGCAGCATATCAAGCTTACCCTTGACGCCCAACGTGCGAATTCAGCGGACGGCAAAAAGCGCAGCTTTTTGGCGCGTCCGGTGGAGCGCCTTGTTCGGCCAATGGAGCATCGATGATGCTACGCCGCCTGCAGGACGAACTCGACCTTCACTACCTGGAACGGGAACTCGACGCTACCATCAGCGGTGCGGTTGAGCACACCGGCATTTAGCAGCGCTGTCACATCTCTATGCACGGCCTTCACATCGCGCCCCACGCGCCGCGCCGCCTCGCGGATCGACACCGGGCCCGCGCCAGACAGAACCTTGAGCAGTTCCCATCGCTTGGCCGTGAGCACCTGCCACAACAACTCGGGCGTCGCAAAGCTTATGCGCGCCTCGCGCTCGGCGCGACCCGTCTTCATCGCCCGCGCTGCATCGGCCAGCGTCCCGGCCAGAGACCGCACCTCAAGGACGACCGTGTTCATGATTCCACCTCGCAATGTCGGCATTGAAGTCCGTCATCAGTTGATCTGGCGTTGAAAAGACGTAAGGCGCTTCCACCGTGCCGACGTGCCGGTGATCGCCTTTGCCGCGTTCGTTGTCGTAACGCAGCACGCACTGGCCGGCCACCACATACGCGAGCCGATACTTGAAGCCATGTCTGAAGGGCGACACCGGCCGCGATACGCGCCATATCGCCACTTCGGCGAACGCGTCCTCGGCGAGCACGACACGGCGGCGTATCAGTGCGACGGCTTTCATGTTGGAGAAGATAACAACACATGCGATTGTTGTCAATTACTCCAACGCTCTGGAAGAACTGGGTCGTGGAGCCGAACGCTCAAGCTCACCCGCGGCTCTGCCGGAGCGGTGAAGCCGCGCAGGCAGAGCCGTCGAGTGGAGCGCCTGGTTGGGCGTCAGCCCGTAGACAGAAGGGAGCAACTGGTCTCTCATCGTGCCCGTGCCGCCCAGCCAGCACTCCATTGACCACGCCGGGTGTAGAAGTACACCGCCATACACCAGTCGTATGCGGCACAGAAAACCCCATAAGCCAGCGGTATCTCGGCCATGGTACTTGTGCCGACGATCTCTATGCCTGCGTGTACATGAAGCTCATGGAGTAGATCCCAAAGGCCGTGTAAGACGTACCCAAGCATAAGCACGACAGGTATTCGAATGCCGAGAATGCCAAGAACCGCGAAAACGATCACGGCGCTGGCTTCGAGTCGCCATGCCTCTTCATTGCCAAAGTGTGCCGTGAACGCTAGGTAGAAACCCGCGATTGGAGCGAGGAGCAGACCGAAGAAAATCTGCTCCGCTTTCGCGGAGAGTAGCTTCCTCGAAATGGCGATGGACCCGGCCGCTGACATCAGTCCAATGCCCACGTACAGGATGATGATCACGAACAGCGCCACGTCTGCTCCCTCCCCGCTTAACGCCTGCCTTCCGTCACTGCCCCGTCTGACGCCCAACGGAGCGCGGGTTGAGCGGCGCCCCTTGACGGGGGAGGAAAGCGCAGCTTTCCGACCGAGTCATAGGGGCGAAGCCGCAAGCGCAGCGCCGCGGTGCCGCTCGAACGAGAGTTGGACGGCGCGCTTGACCGGGCGCCGGCGCGCGCAGCGCGACGGGTACCCAAGAGCGACGCTCTTGGGCGCTCCGGTCGAAGCGCTGGTTCGGCGTCATAGCATCGGAATCTGGAGATCTCAGCAGATCTTTCGAGCGAGGAAATCGTTGATCTCTCGATGACGCGGGACGGTCGACGATTTCCCAGTTGCGCGGTTTACGTAGACCGAGTGTCGCGCACCCTCACGCAATAGCGCACAACCACGTTGTTCAAGATGGCGGATAAGATCAAGGCGCTTCATTCGGTCGCAATGACCAGCGGCTCTCGAATGACTTCCTTGCCTTGCATCGATTCTTCGGACAACGCGCGGTTTGCTTCCAGAACTAGCTCGACGGCCTCCGAAAGACTCTCGCGAGCCTCCTCGAGAGTTGGGGCTTGAGTATTCGCCCCCGGCAGTTCCTCAACAAACCCAATGTAACCTTCAGGGACTTTTTGAAATACCGCGGTGAGTTTCACAGTTGACCTCGACTCCTGGTTCAGTGGCCCAAAGTATACCGCCGCACCTTCCCTGACGCCGAACGTTTAAGTTCACCCGCTTGCGGAAGCGGGCGAAGCCCGCTGTAGCGAGTCCGGTGCAACGAAGGGTGTACGCCCGACATGGGCATGAACTAATGGGGTGAAAGTCCCCTGTAGGAGTACCTGTAATGTCCACGTTGTGGACGAATATAACTACTAGCCGACGGCAAGGGCAAGCCCGCGAGGGCTGGTCTGAAGGAAGCCCGAGCGCAAAGGTGCGAGCCGACGAACAGAAACCGCATAGAAGGCTCAGTCTCCGGGCGAGTCAGCACAAGATGACGAAGCCTACCGGGTACGGGAGATGGGGTAAATGCGGCGGTTGTGCACCGATAGTGGATGCGCGCCGTCCGTGGCGCGCCCCCTTCGGGCGTGCTTCGCACGTCCCGTTTCTTTCCCGAAGAAACGGTCATGTTCTTATTCGGGGAGATCTGCCTGGCATGCGGCCGGGAGGGGGAGCCGCACTTATCTCAGCATGGGCGGTGCCGGTGACCACTCAGCGCGATAGCCACGCCACAGCCAACGCATCGCGTCAGGGAAGATCGCCGCACCATGGCGACCACTGTGGGTGCCTTCGCCCATCACTAACTGGTAGTCGTATCCCTGCATTGCCAGGGCAGCAGACATCGCTCGGTTTCCCTCTGGCCAGTTGAGGCCCGTGAAAGGGCCGGCGAGTTCATCGTTGACACCGTCTTGCAGGAATACGCGCAAGGGCTTGCGTGGGTTCTGCCGGATGATGTCAGGATAGGCACCGCCACCGCGAATGTTCACAAAGCTGCCGTTGGCGGAGAAGACCTTTCGAAACTGATCCGGTCGATGCCAGGCGACGGTGAACGCGCAAATGCCCCCACTACTGCGGCCGGCGATTCCCCGGCCCTCCGGATTGTCGGTGATCCGCACGCGCCGCTTCACTTCCGGAAGAATCTCGGATAGGAGAAACCGGGCGTACTCGTCACTCACCGTATCGTATTCGTAGGATCGTTGCTCACTCGGCAGTGCTGTGGGCCGAATGGGTTGTCCGGGGTTGACAAACACCGCCGCCATCACTGGCAGTTCCTTTCGGTGGATCAGATTGTCCAGAACGACGGGGACGCGCCACTCGCCGTCGGACTGCACGAACCGCAAGTAGCCCCCGTCCTGAAACACCATCAAGGCGATTGGCGTCTTCCCGTCGTACTGCGCTGGCACGTACAGCCACCACTTGTGCGAGTAGCCCGGATACGTCTTCGAATCTGAAAGGATGAACTCGGACACAGTTCCGACCGGGACACCCGCCTGCGACAAGGAGTCAGGGCCGAGAACGTATCGATCGTCGGGCGACGGCGCCTTGGACGACGGCGCGGTTTGCGCCAGACCAGCCGGCGGCATGGTGATGATCCACGCACAGGCGAACAGCATGGCGAGGAACGGGAGTGTGACGGGCCTGGTGATAGACGTCTTGCCCATGTGGACAGCCTCCGTGGCATCCGAGTGTGGTGTCCGTCGCAGCATTCGGACATCAGCCCGTCAGCCGTTGTCCGCCCAACGAATAAGCATTTATCCGTTGTGCGCAGGCGAGATACGCGAAACCGGCTCGGGCGCTAGCGCGCATGACGGATAAATGTCTGTTGGACTAAACCGCGACGGCACCGGGATTGTCAGTCTGGATCAGTTTGCTTATATAAGGGGATTGTATTCCCGGATAGGGAGTTTGTGGAAGTCGCAGGCGTGTAGGACGGATGGGTGGGTGGCCTCGGGCGGGAAAGCAGTTGCGTTTTGGCCGGTTCGTGCGGGCAATTTGCGTGCGTGATCGTGGCTTTCTTACGGTCAAGGCGAGCGCATTCCCAGACCGCTCGGGGCCTGTCGAAAAGCCGGCTTTGTGTGCGCTTGGGCTGGTCAGGTGTCAGTGGTCAGCCTCCGTCAAAGCGTTTCGGCGCCAGGTGAGCGGTGATCCGCAGGTGGCCCTTCCGGCACAGCGGACAGGGGTAGCCGTCGAAAGGGGCTTGGCGTTCGCCACTGGCGGTCGGCTCGGGGGGCTGCTGCGCAGCGCTGGACATGCAAACACCCGCTTCACTTTACCGTTGCTCACCCCGAGAGATGCCTAATAAACTACCCCCTCTCGAATACCCAGACCGCTTTGAGCTCCGCTACGTCAGCCACAATGGCGGTATCCGCTGGAATCACCAGTGGGTCAATGTTTCCATTACCTGCGCCGGAGAATACGTAGGCCTCGAAGAGATCGATGAGGGCGTCTGGAACGTGTATTTCGGACCGCTCAAACTCGGACGCCTACTCGAAAGACACATGCGCATCGAGGATGCCTTCGGACGGCTTTCACGACATAATGTCGTAACCCATGTCTCCGGACTTTTCTGTTACCTATCTCCCCGACCGCTCAGCGCCGACCCCTGCTTCTTTGATTCTGCGAGCCCGCGAAGTCTCTGCTCCAAACGGTCCTTGAGCTCCTTCGACCCTCGAAAAACGATGACAGTGTAGTCCTTTAGGTCGAATTCAAGCTTCGTACCTTCACGAGCATGTAGCTGGGCGTCTCTTGAGCCCTTGCGCGTAACCAGCTTCAAGAAGACGTTGGGACCGCCCCCGTGAGATCTGCGATCACATATTCGGCTCTTCGGATCGACTCAAGGATTCGATCGGTGATGCGCTCATTCGATTGAGGCTCATCGACCCGCTCAGCATGTATTCCGCAACGTTTCGCTGCCTCCTTGATCGCGTGAGAACGTCACCCATGAGGGTCACCGACGACAATTGGCATAGCGATGAAGGCGTAGCCCTTTCGCACATCGGCATCGACCTCAACCTTGGGCTCGACCTCCGCCGGCTCTCTGGAGCCAGACTGAAGCTGTCCGATCGTCTCATCGATCACGTCCGTGATGATGGGAACCATGCTCCTGAGATACGGCGGATCGAAGATCATGTCGAAAGGATCGACGTTTCGCATAACGAGACCACCAACAGCGGGCGGTGGCGAAATCGTGAGAGTCTTGAAGCACCCGGCCTCGATCACCTCGCGGCGAACCCATGCTTTGGTCTGATTAATTTGCCTCCGATCATCTTGCTCGTGATGTTTCTGCCAGGCCATGAGCAGCGCCCTAAACTGCTCGAGCCGCGCGATCTTTTCGTCAATGTCCACGATGACGGTTCCAGTGGGGCCTAACGACCAAGCTCACCGGGCGCGACCATAGGAGCGCTCCGGTGCAGCGCCTTGTTAGCCTCTTTGTTGGTTATGTCCACACCAAAACACCAAGCCATAGGCTTGCAACGAAAAGTGGAAATAAGAACAGGAGCGACGTTTGCCTGAAGTGAAGGAAGCTCTTACGAACAGAAACCTCGAAATCAAACCCTTGCCGAAGAAATTTATCCTTTACTCGTTCCTCCACGGTAGTTGTTCTCTTTCCGTGCTTCCTCATTGAAACGTAATCTTCCGCCCCCATTAATGCCCAAATACCAGCTACTACTACACCGACGATTGGGACTCCGTAAGCCAAGAACGGTTGTGTTGCTATTTTTTCGATTTGGCTAAGAAAGAAACCAAGAATTGCGATCTGTAATGTCAGAAACCAATTAAATCTATTCCATACGCGGTCTGAATACTCGCTCAGAGCCGTCATTCGGACTTCATAGTAATGAATGAGGTCGCTAAGCGCGGCCTCGTTCTCTGTTTCCTGGTTATCCACTTTCTTGCATCTTTGTGAGGCTAACGGAGCGCGAGTTGAGCGGCGGCGGCCCTTGACGGGGGAGGAAAGCGCAGCTTTCCGACCGAGTCATAGGGCGAAGCCGCAAGCGCAGCGCCGCGGTGCCGCTCGAACGAGAGTTGGACGGCGCACAGCGCCGGACAACTTGACGTGAGACAACTCGCGCTCCGTTGGTTGGCGCGCGCTTAGCGCCGTCGCGATCGCGGTTATCAAGGCCTGTGATCCTATCCACGCTCATCTCCCGTTCTAAAGGCTGTGGCCCCGGCGCTGCGCGCCGACCAACGAATAAGCTCACCGGCGCGCCGCTTTTTGGCGCGTCCGGTGGAGCGCTTTGTTGGGCGTTCTGGCTTGAACTTTAGAAAAGAAGGCGACAATCTCCGCAGGAGACTTGCCGGCTAAGATACGAGCTTGCTCGTCGCGAACCTTGCGAAAAAATGCAACCGAATGAAATTCAGTTTTCCGTGGCATGGCTGATGACCTCCCGCGGGGAGTAAATGGTAAGTGGTTTGTAACCCTGTTCGATATTGACCGCGTTAAACGAGCGAATTTTATCGAGGCGCACGATATGCTTGAAATTCCAACTGACGAGTACATCGACCTCCGCAATAGTGGCCAACGCGATGTGCAGCATGTCGTTGATGAATCTTTGTCCCAGGACGCTGCGCTCCACGTAACCTTGAACCAGAGACACGGCTTCTTCGTTGACGCGGATTAGCTCGCTAGGCAAGCCGAGCAATTCCTGGTGCAGAGATCTCACAAAATCAGGAGCAGGGATGACTTCTGCGGCGGTAACGTCGGAGACCACCGCGACATATCGACCCTGCCGGAAATCTTCCATCAAGCTTTCCGACCAAACCCGGAACTCGGGATCAAAGCATCCGCCAATCACGGAGGTGTCAAGGTAAATGCGTAGCTTTTTCACCCGAGCAGTCTAGCATCGGGCAGGCTCGACGCCCAACGGAGCGCGAGTTGAGCGGCGGCCCTTGACGGGGAAGGAAAGCGCAGCTTTCCGACCGAGTCATAGGGGCGAAGCCGCAAGCGCAGCGCGGCTGTTTGGGCGTCTGGTTCAGCGTGTTGTTGGGCGGCTTCACGGTCCGCTGATGGAGGATACCCGCCCACCCGGAACAAAACCGCGCGCTCATGCACTCCCTCGAAGACCTGGCAGCAGGACTGGAACGTCAACTGCCAGGCCGTCCCCCGTGCCGAGGTTTCGATCGCCTATCTCGCTCCCTCCGTCTTCAAGGTGGCTATCTCGGATCACCGCATCCTCAAGGTCGAGGACGGACGGGTCTCCTTCTCCTACAAAAAAACCGGTAGCGCTCGGTCGCGGACCCTGACCCTCGACGCCTTGGAGTTCATCCGCCGTTTCCTACACCACGTGTTGCCCAAAGGCTTTATGAAAGTCCGCTATTACGGCTTCCTCTCGCCCACCGCCAAGGTGCCCTTGGAGGACATCAAGGCCCTGGTCGAACTGGCCCATGGCTTCACCGTGACCGTGCCCGAGATTCGAGCTACCACCTTGGCCACAACCGACCTGTCAGGACTGCGGGGGACCACTCCGCTTCCACAGCTCACGGCGCATCCGCCGCCGCCCATTGATGCCACAAACGTCGGACCACCCGGCTCGACACGATCTCCAGCCCATGTGTAGCCCATAGCAACTTGCAAACGCCCGCGCTGCCGCCCGGTGTCTTCTTCGGGTCACGGCCTCCCTTTGCCTGCTACCCCTAATTCGCACCCTGAAAGGCATTATTAACAGGTCCCTAAATCCGATTACGATACCCAACACCCAGATCCGACCGCCCTCTACTTCGGCTATCTCCAGCTCCCGATGCCCATAGCCACCACATCGCCCACCCTTCACCGAAGCAATCCCTTAATAAAGAACCCACCCAACACCGGGCTTCTTGAACATTGGATTGAAACGACCATCCATGGTCGTCTCAATCCTTACTGGTTAGTCCCTTATCCATGAAATCTTGTGCAAAAAAGCAAAGAGTGTCATGCGGTAGCGGTATTGAGAGCAGGCATGACTACATACTCTCGGATAGCGAGTGCGGTGCTGAGCACACGGCGACCGAATGTCGTGAGATAGTACTTGTAGCGATGTCCGATCTTTCTTGATGAGGCCATGGGTGCGCAAGCGTTTCAGCCAGTAGGAGGCACGGCCGGTGGAGAGATCCCGGAGATGGGCTCGGAGATCGGAGGCACGAAAGCCGCTGATGTTCCACTCCCCGCGGGCGAGGGTGATAAAAAGGCTATGGTCTTCACGGAGGAACAGATTGAAGCCCCGATAGGAGCGGTCTTTCTCGTACGGGTTTGGCCCTTTTGTCGATGGCGTGCAGAGCTGCATTGGGGTTATCGATGCTGGCCATGAAGCTGAGATAGCGTTCATTGGCAGCATGCATCAGCTCTCGCAGATCGGGGAGGCTATAGATGTTTTTTCGCAGGGGTGCGAGTTTGAATTGCTTGCGCCCATTGCGTTGTTCCACCCAACGGTGGTGTTTGAAGAAGGAGACATCGTTGGCGGTGCATTCCACCCGTGCCATGAGACCGAATTTATCGTAGAGCTTGAGGCTAGCTGGTCCCATATGGTGGCGGATGCGTGTACCCTGAATGCGGGTGTGAAAATCATTACCGGCCTCCCCGGTGAAGGCCGAGGTGAGTTTGCGTCCCAAGAAGGTGGCGACGTGTTCTGCCTTGATGGCCTGGCACGGCGGTACGCACGATGGCTTGATAGAGGGGTTGGAAATCGGCCTGGCGACGGAAGATGACATCGGTCGAGAACTCCACCTGCATGAAGCTCCAGTGATAACCAGCGCGAAACTGACCCAAGATAGGACAGAAGCTTTTCGCCCATCTGTCCAAACGCCGATGCAAGCCTTTGGGATCGAGGCTATCGGCAAGCGCCTGAGCCTGTTGGGGATCGCCGATGGACAAGAAGGCATTATCGGCTCGCTCAAAGGCGATCCCCGCCTTTGCCAGTCGGTGGGCCAACCAGTGATGGCCGTTCAAGTAGACCTGCAGGCGAAACGGTGCCCAGGTGGGTACTCGGACATAACAGAGCCCGAAGATCTCATCGATGAAATAGAAGTAATAATGCAAACACTTGCCCGGGGTAGACTTCAAACGGGTCGTATGCTGAAGCTTGTCATGCCAGGGGCGATACGAAGGACAGGCCTCCATCGCCGAGAAGATATGCACCAGCCCCGGGTGCTCACCGCGCAAAGCCAAAATCGCTTTGATCCGTTCTTCTTTACGAAACGCCTTGTAATGACGGATGAATTCAATTTCCAAACACGCCTCAGCGGCCAGCCGCTCGGCATGGGTCCGAAGCTCCTCGCGCAGCGGTCTGCCCAGCGGGGGTAGTCAAACAGACGGATCCCCCGAGTACTCAGGTACCGGGCCATGGCCTCGGCATGGGCGATCTCCGGAAGCGTGCCGGTGATCACGATACGGTCAAAGCAACTCAGCACCGCGGCGATCTTCTCTTGATGGCGTTCAACAAAGGGATTCATGGCGACGACCCATCTCAGTTTTTATTGCCCATCCGCCAGAATAGTACATTCAACACTTTGGTTCCGGCTATGCCGGGTTAGGGCACACTACACTCGAAGTAGCCATTGCGTTGGGTGCTTGTTGGGCACCAAGTTGCCATGTTGACTACGTACGAACTGGGTCGCACAGACCGCGCTTTTCCTAGCCCGTCCTCGGCCTCGGCCCGAGACACATAGACCATAACGCTTCGGAACGAACCAGCTCGACGGAAGATCTCGCCGGGTCCAATGCCCATGCGCTCAGCCGTCTTGGTGGCTTCATGCTGAGCGGCTTCCAACGATGTATCACCGCCAAAGACGACACCCAAGTGCCTGCTGGATCTACAGTCGGAGGCTGCGATGGCGTGGCTGATGCGACGGCCGGGAGTGCTGTGCTCTGCACGAGAGCCTCGGCCGTCTCCTTGGGCATTGGAACTCCGGAAAACCTGTCGATTACGGCGACCGCCCACCTTCGTAGGTTCTTGGAGTCCGCGCTTTGGTTCGTACCTGGCTCCTTCGTGAGGATGGTGGTGGCCAACTCGACGAACTTTGTTTCGCTTTCTCGTTGCTTGTTGGCGGTGGCAACCTGATTGCCCAAATAGGCAACGGCGAGCGGGATCATGACCGCTGCGACAACTTTGCTGGCGACTTCAAGCTTTTGCCAACCGTCCATTCGTGAACCCCTGGGGATTGTGCGCCCTAACAAATAAGCATTTATCCGTCGTGCGCAGGCGATATACGCGAAACCGGCTCTGACGGTAGGGCGCATGACGGATAAATGTCTGTTGGACTAAACCGCGACGGCACCGGGGTTGCTGGTCTGGATCAGGTGTCCTTATTTTAGGGGATTGTATTCCTTGGGAGGGAGCCGATGGAAGTCATGGGCGGTAGGAGGCGGTGCGTGGGGTGATCTGGAGCGAGCAAGCAGCGGCGTTTCGGTCCCGTGGGAGGGGGTGATTTTCATGAGGATCCTTGGCTTTTCTTAGGGACAAGGCGAGCGTATTCCCAGACCGCTCGGGGCCTGTCGAAACGCCGGCTTGGTGTGCGCTTGGGCTGGTCAGATGTCGGTGGTCAGCCTCCGTTAAAGCGTTTCGGCGCCAGGTAAGCGGTGACGCGCAGGTGGCCTTGGCGGCACTTCGGACAAGGGTAGCCGTCGAAGGGGACAGAAACTTGGGCGGTCGTCTCGGGTGGTTGCGCGGCGTTGATGGCTGCGCGTATAAAATCGAGGCGCTGAGCACGGCAGCGGTTAGCGAGAAAGCCGAAGTGGCGGATGCGCATGAAGCCCAAGGGCAGGACATGGAGCAGGAAGCGGCGCAGGAGCTCCTCGCCCGCGAGGGCCAACACCTTGTGGCGGTTACTGTCGCGGTAGTCCTTGTAGTCGAGCCGCACCTGATCGCCCTCCAAAGCGAGGATACGTGCATCGGTCAAGGCGATCCGGTGAGTGTAGCGGGCCAAATAGTTCACCACCGAGCCGGTATGAGTCAGCGATGGTTTGGAGTAGACCACCCAGTCGGTGGCCATCAGGGTATCGAGCACCGCACCGATCTGCGCCGGATCGCTAAGACGCGGAAGTTTGCCGTCCTCGATCTCTTGGCGCAGGCGGCTGACGAAGCCGCCGCGGACATGGCGCGAGAGTGCCCGCACCGGAAACAGGTAGGTGCTCTTAGCCGGATGCCATCGGCCCTGGGGTGAGAAGGCACCTCCCGGGACCAAGCAATGCAGATGCACGTGCTGGCTCAAGGTCTGTCCCCAGGTGTGTAGCACCGCGGTCATCCCGAGCTCGCCGCCGAGGCGTTTAGGATCGGCGCCGAAGCGAGATAACGTGGCCCACACCGTCTGGAACAGGAGCCCGTAGATCACCTCGGGGTGGAGTTGTACCCAGGGGTTCAGCTCATGCGGCAGGGTGATCACCAGATGATGGTAGGTGACCGGCAGCACGGCCGCTTGTTGCCGCTCGCACCAGGCTTGTGAAGCCCGGCGTTGGCAGCGCGGACAGTGCCGGTCGCGGGGGTTGGTGCAGGCGCTGAGGATCCGCCCGACCTCGGCGCGAGTCAGCAACTCCGGGATGCGCTGGGCCTTCTTCGGGATCGGGATGTCAACAGCGAAGGCCGGCCAGTCAAGTACCTGCAGATACAAAAAACGGATACCGTGCAGAAACACCCGGCAGCTTGCACCCGACAAAGACCGCTCGGTGGCCAGGTACTCGAAATAGCCACGGATCTCGTCAATCCCAATCTTATCCGGGGAGCGGTGGACATGGCGTGCCAGATCCGTCACAGCGGCCAAGTAGCTTTCGTGAGTTCGGACCGAGAAGCCACGCACCTGCATGGCTTTGATCATCTGCGCGCGTAATGGGGTCATCGTTCGTCTCCTCTGAAAAAGACCCGAATGGGCCTCTCGGGAGTTTGAACGATGCAACTACGAAGGGAGAATCAGATAAGGCTCCGCGAAGCGGTTTAGTTCAACATGTAATGGGCGGCCGATCTGCCGCCTTGTTTTGCGGCGCGGCCCCTCTACTCGCCACCCAATATACAGCTCCGTCAATCGCGTGCAGTCCGATCATGAGGGAGTCGTGAGGAGAGCTAGGCGGCGGTAGCGATCGACTGTTGAGGCACACAGGGGCGCGCCGTAGTATTCTGCGGCAAGAGCGGGACGGTTCAGGGGGTCCATTATAGCTATCAAAGGATTACAAAAAAAATGGGAATCGTTCTTGGTTGGAAAGACGGCGAGGAGCAAGTTGCGGTCAAATCGCCAGCGCCTCGGCCCCGACTGCTTGATCAGGTTCGCGATGTCGTTCGTCGGAGACATTACAGCATACGCACCGAGCAAGCCTACATACATTGGATTAAACGCTTTATATTATTCCACGGCAAGCGCCATCCACGCCAGATGGGTGCCCGCGAGGTCGAAGCCTTCCTCACACACTTGGCCGTGGCGCAGAAGGTCTCGGCTTCGACGCAGAATCAGGCCCTCAACGCGCTCGTATTTCTCTACCACCATGTGCTCCTGCAAGAGCTCGGTACCATTGAGAATGTGGAACGCGCCAAACGGCCCGTGCGTTTGCCGGTGGTCCTGACGGTGGAGGAGGTGCGGGCGGTGCTCGGTGAGCTTAAGGGCGGCGTCTGGCTGATGGCAGGGCTGCTCTACGGCAGCGGACTTCGGCTCATGGAGTGCCTTCGGCTGCGCATCAAGGATCTCGATTTCGCGATGCGTCAGATCGTCGTGCGCGACGGCAAGGGTGCGAAGGACCGCATCACCATGCTGCCCGCCCAGCTCGTCGAACCGCTAAGAACGCATCTCTCCAAAGTCAAGCGTCTGCACGAGCGGGATCTCTCCGAGAGCTTCGGCACCGTCTACCTGCCCTATGCGCTGGAGCGCAAGTACCCAAAGCCAACCGCGAATGGGGATGGCAGTATATCTCAGGGCGGCTACGACATACGAACGGTACAGGAGCTACTCGGCCACGCGGATGTCTCCACGACAATGATCTATACCCACGTGCTCAACCGGGGCGGGCGCGGGGTGGTCAGTCCGCTGGATGTCTCGCTTTGATCCCGTGGGTTTCGAACATGCACGAGGTATACGGTTCAGGTATGTGGTGTCTGTCTGACTCCATTTATCCGGGGGGCGTCCGCGTTGGGCGGCTGGTTAGCCTCTGCCTGCTTCACAGGGGAAGAACGCTTATGCGGTTTACCCATGCTTCTGCTTCTGTTGCTGACCAAATCAAGATCAGTTCCTCGACCGCTGCCGCAACTGAAAGCGATTGCGGAATCACTAACAGCCCGGAGCTGGTCTCGCGGGCGATGAATTCAGCAAAATGCCGCGGCATGGTTTTTCGATCATGGGTAACGAGCACTCGACCGTCTGTTGCAGCTCTTGCCAATACCTCCGGATCGGCAAGCCCGGGCAAACCCGCTGTCATCGCGGTTTGAAAATCGATGGCCGGCTCCCGTCGTATTGTCGCCAGCAGGATGATCTGGTTGAGATCGGCATCCGCTTGAAAGCGCACTTTCACGGGCGGGCGGGCTCATGCCGCCCGCCGGCGTGCATCTGCAAGCTTTTGATAAAACATCGGGTCTTGCTCACGGGCAGCCTGCCGCATCGCCTCGAACTCCGTTTCGGCTGCTTTGAGATAGGCATCTATTTCTGATTTATTGGCAAGATAGAACGTCAAGGCGCCGTACACGTGCTCCAGGGTCAGCACCGGGAAGGACTGCGCAATGCTCTCGGCCGTCTGGCCGCGCCAAAAAGCGTAAACGATCGAATCCAGCGACACGCGCGTACCGGCTAGTCGGTAAACACTGTCTATGTTTTCAACGTACTGCTTGTTCATGGGCTTTTCTCTCCGCCAGCGTGCCAATTTATTCTACCACCTGCGGCTGCGCCTCAGAGAGGGATCTGCCAAACTAAGAGCATCCCGCACCGGTTAATCACGCATACCGCAACGCTTCGGCGATCTGTAGCCTGGCGGCGCGCAATGCGGGTAACAATCCGCCGACGAGGCCCATCACGAGGGCGAAAACCAAGGATTCCATCACGATGGCCCGCGTCAAGGTAAAGTCGAACGCCAACTCGGCGAAGGTCTGCCAGTTCATGGTGGAGACGCTCACTGTCTGCATCAAGGAGGCCAGCAGGATCCCCAGCGTGCCTCCGACGAGACCGAGGAGACACGACTCGGTGATAAACGCCGACAAGATATCGCGCCGATGAAACCCCAAAGCCCGCAGGGTGGCGATCTCTGAGGTGCGCTCGGCCACCGAACTGTACATGGTGATCATCGCTCCGAGCACGGCGCCGATCGCAAAGGTTATACTCAGCGTGGTCCCCAATATACTTAAGAAATTGGACATCACCTCCGACTGTTCGGCATAGAACTCGATCTCCGGCTTGGCTTCGAGCGTCAAGCGCGGGTCCTCACTGATCCTTAGCTGTACGGATTCTAAGGTATGCCGGTCGGCCAGCCGGAAAATCACCGAGGAGTATGCGTTGCGGCGAAACGCCTGCATCAACTGATCGGCATCGCCCCAGATCTCCGAGCTGAAGCCGCTCTGCCCCGCATCGAAGAGCCCGACCACGGTCCACTCCCGGCCGCCCAATCGGATCCGCTCCCCGAGGCCGGTCCCGGCAAAGCCCTCCGCAATCTTGACGCCGGTGATGATTTCCGCGGTTCCCGGTCGGAACATCCGGCCTTGAACCATGCGAACCTGCGGCCGCAACCACAAGCCCGGCGTCGATAGCCCGCGAATGGTGACATTCGAAGGCTTCCCGCTCCCGCGCTTCGCGAGCACGAGGAGCACCAAGGTTTCCTTCGAAGCGAAGCGCTCTCCCGCCGCCCCATGCGCGATGTGCGGCAGACTCTCGATGATCGCCGCCTGCTCGCGATCCACGCTGCTTTGCACTTCAGTTTCCGCCGAACGGCGAATGACGATGACATTGTCGCCACGGCCGGTACCCACCAAGGTTTGCTTGATTCCTTCGGCAAGCATACGCATGGTCGCGAAAACAAATACCACCAAGGCCATTCCCCCGATGGTCAAGAGTGTCGTTACCCGGCGTGCCCGGAGATTGCGATGAATATAATAGAACGGAACGGCCACTCGTCCTACTGTGTCACAAGTCGATCAAGGGATGCCATGCGAGGCGGAATAGTTTACACGCCAGTAAATGAGCATTTCGAGCCACATTCCAACGAAGCAGAGCGCCCTTCAGCGGGTTGTGACACAGTAGGACTAGGGGGCGTCTCTGAGCGCCGAGGCGATGGACTCCTTGGCGCCGATGGCCGCGAACAACCCGGCCAAAAGCCCCACGAGCCCGGCCGCCCCGAACGCCAACGCAATGGTCGTCGTGGAGACCGTGAAAATCGGAAACAGGGTCCCGACGCGGGCGGCGAAGACCTTTGCGACCGGGAAGGTCAGGGCGATCCCGAGCAGGCCCCCCGAGCAGGACAGGAACAAGGATTCTCCCACGATGAGGCCGAGCACATGTTTGGAACCGAAGCCCAAAGCCTGCAACGTGGCGTACTCGCGCCTCCGTTCCCGCACGGCCATTGTCATCGTGTTCGCCGCCACGGCGAGGATGATGGCGATCACGAACAGCGATACTATTTGAACCACCACCAAGATCGCCTCCGTCATGGCGACGAACCCGAGTTGAAAGGCCTTCTCGGTCTCAGTCAGCGTCTCCGCCATCGAGTTTTTGAAAAGCGCATCGATGTCCCGGGACACCCGGGCCGCCTCAGCCGCGCGGTGCAACCCAATGACGTAGATGCCGACGCGGTCCTGGCGTCCACCGGGCCGCTTCTTCTGCTCCTCATTGAGATAGTTCCAATGGAAGAACAGATTCGTCTCGTCGATTTTCGGCTCGGCGCCGACATAAATCCCGCGCAGCACAAACCGCCACTCCCCGGGATAAATCGTACCCCGTAACGGGACGACGTCGCCGACCTTCCAGCCGTATTGCTCGGCGAGCCTGCGGCCGGCAACGGCGCCGCCTTGGTCTTTGAGAAATGCGCTCAACGCATCCGGCGGCAGGATGAATTCCGGATATAAGGTCAAGTAGCTCTTCGGCTCGATAGCGAATTGCGGGAAGAAATTCTTTTCATCGATATAAACTCCCGCGAACCAATTGGCGTAGCTCACCGTGGCTACCCCGGCGACTTGGCGAATGCGATTGAGATAGCTGATGGGCAGCGGGAAGACGAGCGAAATCGCGTTACGGGTGATGAGCCGCTTGGCGGAAGTCGCCTCGGCGCCCGCATACCAGGCATCGACCACGGTGCGCAGAAGCCCGAAAGCCACGATGGCGATCATGATGCCAGCCAAGGTTAATGCCGAACGCAAGCGGTGTCGCAGGAGGTTCCGCGCTATCCATCCGACAAAAAACACCAGGCCCGACATGCTTAGAGCTTGTGAAAAAATCTACTGCGACGATTTTTTCACAACCTCTCACTCGATGCGAACGCTCGAATCCGGAGTTTCCTTGATGAGCTCCCCTTTATCCAACTGCATGATCGCATGCGCGGAAGCAGCGGCAAGGTGGTCGTGGGTCACCAAGATGATGGTCTTGCCCAAGTCGCGGTTCAGCCGCCCGAGCAAGTCCAACACCCCGCGGGCCGAGTTACGGTCCAGATCGCCCGTCGGTTCATCGGCGACGATGAGCGCCGGATCCGTAACCACCGCGCGCGCAATCGCAACCCGTTGCTGCTCGCCCCCAGAAAGCTGCCCCGGGTAATGGTCCTTGCGTTCCTCGAGATCCACCATGCGTAAGACCAACCCGACATGCTCGCGCCGTTCGCGCTTCGTGAGCCGCGTGAGCAGTAGCGGCAGCTCGACGTTCTCATACGCGGTTAAGACCGGTAATAGATTGTAGAACTGAAACACAAAGCCTACATTCGCCGCGCGCCAGCCCGCCAGCGCCGATTCGTCCAGGCGGCTGATATCGACACCGCCCACGCGGATAGCCCCCGCATCGGGATGATCGATCCCCGCGATCAGGTTCAGCAAGGTGCTCTTACCGGATCCGGAGGGTCCCATGAGCGCAACGAAATCCCCTCCATCGACGGTAAGACTAATCTTGGTGAGCACCGGGATCCGCCGATCGCCGCGGCGGTAGGACTTGGAAACATCGACCACCTCGACCATCGTTCCCATCGGCCACTCACAAAGGTTCGATGCGCACCCTGGCGCCGTCGCTGAGAGGCGGCGCGGGATCGATCACGACCTGATCGCCTTCCCGCAACTCCTCGGACACGATGAGCCTGTCGCCCAAGGCTTGCGCGGACCCGATGACCACCTCCTGCGCGCGCTCGCCGTGCACGCGAAATACCACTTGTTGCTGATGGCGGCGGACCACCGCTTCTCGCGGGATTGTCAATACGGGGCGGGTCTCATCGGCGGACAATTCCCGCGACAAGAAAGCCACCTTCGCGCTCATCTCCGGCAAGATGCGTGGGTCGGGATTGAGAAATCCAATCTTAACCAGCACCGTGGCCTTACTCCTATCCACGGTCGGTACGATGCTCCGCACGACTGCCGCCAGCCGGAGATCGGGTAAGGCGTCCAACTGCACCTCGCACGGCTGCCCCACGCGCACGCTCGGAAAATTGGACTCGGCCACGTCGGCCTCAACCTGCAGTGAACCCATATCGGCCAGGGAAACCACGGCCCCCTTCGACTGATCGGTTGATGCCAAGGGCGCCACGATGTCGCCGAGATCTGCGTACTTTCTAAGAATCACGCCGTCGAAAGGAGCGCGGATCGAGGTGTACTCCACGGCCACTTCGGTCTCTTGCAGGGCGCTTTCCGCCGCCACGACGGCGGCCTGGGTACTCGCAAGCGCGGCTTGGGCTTTTTTTAATCGCGCCTGCGCGGCGTCGTAGTCTTCCCGCGTGGCGAATTGCTTCCTTACCAGCTTAGCGGTTCGTTCAAACATCAAACGCGATTCATCGAGCGCCGCCGCAGCCTCGTTGACTTGCGCGCGTGCCACGTCCACATTCGCCGCCGCGCGGTTTCTGCTCGCGAGGAGATCGCGGTTCTCCAAACGTGCAAGCACTTGTCCCGCTTTTACCCGGCTGCCCTCCTCGACGTGCAAGGACTCCAAGCGTCCGGTCGCCTTGGATGCGACATCCGCCTTGCGCTGCGGAACCACGTAACCGGTTGCATTGAAGAGCGTGTGCACTTGCGCCGGAAAGGTGTTCGACACCATGGCGACCTTGACGCTGACCGCCCCGTCCAGCCACGCCTTACCCATCAGAGTCGCTAAAATCGCGATGATAATCGCACCCCCCGCCAGGTACATTGACTTAACCGGCTTGCGTAGCGCATGCGCACCTGGTTTGGCGCCGGGGTCGATACGGAGCTTGGAATAATCTTCCATTTATACCCCGCGGTCTTGCCGCGGGTGCCTCAGCGATGGGGATTCCAAAGGGGAGAAGCGTAGCTCTCCTCTTGGGTCAAGGGCGGGGTTCATGCCCCGCCCGCGAAGTATATTGATTATTCCACGTTAGACCGCGAGATGCGCGCGCGCGCCGCTTGAATCACCTTGAGGTTACCCGTGAGGAGCCGGCGGTGATCGCGCGCGAGCAGGCTGGATTTTTTCGCCAGCTCGGCCGACCGCTCCCAGTAACCTTGTTGCAGCCTCAACACCGCGAGCCGGTGCCAAAGCCATGGGTTACGAGGTTCGATCCGAAGCGCCCGCTCGAGCGTCGCTGCCGCTTGCTCGCCATGACCGGCTTCGGCCTTTGAGCGGGCTAAGCGCAGTAAGGCCGCGACCGCTGGACTCGCCGCGGACGACGCGGCCGGCGCCACGGCGATCCCAGCGCCTTCGCTTGCAGCGGCGGCGGTTGAAGCATTCCAGGGCTGGATCGCCGCGCCGACATCAACCAAGGCCGCCGCCAAAACGGTCCCCAGAAATCGACGCCGAAGTTTCATCAGAACAATCCTCGCGGGGCCGGCGCATAACCGCTCTGTTCGTGCCAATCGCAGGGTGTCTGCCTGGAAGGAATAAACGGCGTGATGAAGGGATAGCGCCGGGATCCGGGGCAGGACGGAGTGGTGCGCGCCATCCCCAGGGTGTCCACCCACTGCCACTCCACGCCACGCGGTGCTGCCAGATCGAGCGGGGCCGGAGGGTGTTCCTTCATCAGCTCGTACCATACTCGCATGGCACCCGACGCGCCCGTCAATCCGATCGGCCGATTGTCATCGGCTCCCAGCCAAACCGCGGCCAGCACATCCGATCCGAAGCCGACGAACCAGCTATCTCTTAAGCCGTCGGTGGTGCCGGTCTTACCCGCGAGCGGCATAGCCTGCGGCAGCTTGGCGCCGAGTGAGGACGCGGTACCTGAACGCACGACTTGTGCGAGGGCGTAGTTGATTAAATACGCGGGCGCCGCCGGGAACACTTGCTTCACCGTCAATCCATAGCGTTGCAGAGGCTGCCCGTCCTTGGTAAGAACGTCGCGGATGGCGCGCAAGGCGCTGTAGAACCCGCCGCTCGAGAGAGTCTGATACATCTGCGCTACTTCGAGAGGCGACATTTCGATCGCGCCAAGAAAGGTGGACGGATAAGGCGGCACCTCCCCGCTCACGCCTAGTCGAGCCAAGGTCCGCCGGAGTTTGTCGATGCCGAGATCGATCCCCAAGCGCACCGTGGCAACGTTGTTGGACTCCGCTAAGGCCAGCATCAAAGGCATATGGCCCCGATAGCGCTTGTCGTAGTTTTGCGGGGTCCACGGGGCGCGGCTACGCTCGCGCAGCACAATGGGGCTGTCGTACAAAGGCGTGATCAGATTATAGCGGGAGGGTTGTGAGAGCGCGGCGAGATACACGGCCGGTTTCACCAAGGAACCCACCGGGCGCTTGGCGTCGAGCGCGCGGTTAAATCCCGCATAGTGCGGATCGCGGCCTCCGGCCAGCGCCAGCACTTCGCCCGTGTCGCTGGCTGCGGCGACCACCGCTCCCTGCAGACGCCCCGCCGGCATTCGCTTTTGCTTCTCAAGGTCGCTAAGACTTGCGCGTAAGGCCTGCTCGGCTCGCCGTTGGATTTGAGGATCGAGGGTAGTGAAGATCTGTAAGCCCTCGTTGCGCAGATCGTCCTCACCATAAATGGTGCCGAGCTGGCGGCGCACCAGATCGACAAACGCGGGATGATTGGACGTGGCCGATCGATTTTTCTTACTCAGGGTAAGAGGCAGTTTCATCAATGCACCACCCACCTCGGGGGAAAGCACACCGCGATTGATCATGAGCGCCAGGACCTGATTCCTCCGCTCAAGCGCGCGTTTCGGGTGGCGCCGCGGATCGTAATAGGAAGCGCCGCGAACCAACCCAACGAGCAACGCCAGCTCATGCACTTCGAGCTCACGCAACGGACGGCCGAAATAGAAACGCGCGCCGAGGCCGAAGCCGTGGATCGCCCTAAAACCGTCTTGACCGAGGAAGATTTCGTTGATATAGGCTTCGAGGATCTCAGCCTTGCTGTAATGCCATTCCAAGAGAACCGCCATTACCGCCTCGTTGATCTTGCGCCAGAGAGTACGCTCCGAGCTCAAAAACAGGTTTTTAACCAGTTGCTGCGTTAAGGTGCTACCCCCCTGCCGCACTTCACCCGCGCGCAAATTCTCGATGAAAGCACGTCCAATGGCGAGCGGGTCGATTCCGAAGTGATGCGGGTAGGCTTTGTCCTCGGCCGCGATCAAGCCCTGGACTAGCATAGACGGCACGTCGTCAATCTTGGCGAGAATACGATCTTCATTATGGTGAGGGTAAATCCTCGCGATTTCCAAAGGCTCCAAGCGCATGAGCGCCACCTGCGTCCGGCTGCGTCTATCGATGATCGCCTGCACCCGTCCCCGGTGCAGCCGGATCTCTACCACACGCGAGGATTCCTCACCATCCCAAAACCGGTAGCCGTGCGAGAAAAGCCGCACGGCGTTTGACGTTTGTTGATATTGGCCCGGTCTCCGGATGAGGGGCGCCTCTTGATAGCCCAAGGCCCCGAGCTCGCCGATGATTTCTGCTCTATCCAGGGGACGCCCCGGGTACAGTTCGAATGGACGCGCGTAGACGCGCGCCGGCAGCGACCAGCGGTGCCCATCGAATTGCACGCGGAGCCGGTGATCAACCCACGATACCCAGGCGCAAGATATCACCAGACAGACCAAACCGAGCCGGAACCAGCAAGCGCGCAGCCGCCGATACAGAGATCGCGACCCTTCTCCCTTGTGCTTGCGACGCGGCACGGAAGCAACTACCGATAGACTTGCGGTCCGCGGATCACGCGCCTAGTGAGATGTTAGAAGATCGGGGGCCGGGGTGAGTGTCGGTAAGAACCTTGCTCCAGAAGCATCCGCTTCGGAGTCGGAAAATAAAGAGGCGCAGTTGTTCACGACGCCTCTAAACGTGATTACAGTTCGCGCTAACGCTCTAGCTACCTAATCGAAACCCGCGCGTTCGTAGCTGTTACACATTTACGATTATCGAGCCTGCAGTGGCGTACCTCTCCCAAAATACGCCCTCTTATGCGGCGCTTACGCCCTGCATATCGGCCCAGCGCGATCTGCACGTCTAAAGCCCGCGCCGGCTAAAGCTGAATGCCGGCGCGTAGAGTCACGCCGATGCGCGCGGGTATTACGCTACTTCTTCTTCGCGGGCGCTTTCTTTGCCGGCGCTTTTTTGCTGGCCATGGGCTTCTTAGCCGCAGACGCCTTCGACGGAGCCGCCTTTTTCTTCATCACTGGTTTTTTAGCAAGTGCCTTCTTTGTTGCTGCCATAAGTTCATCCCCATGTGATAGTTGACGAATAATCTTGATAACGAACTCAAGACTACGACGCTATATACATCACAATTTTGCACTATGCAATAGTTTTGTCATCATCGAATAAAAAGTATTCGTGGACTAAGTGCGGTCGCTATGCATAGATCCAGTAAACGTGCAAACTTTTTCTTGGCGGGATCGGTGTCATTTAAGACTCGGAAGGATCCGATCGCGAACGTCTTCGACGCTTCCGATTCCGTCTACGCGTAGAAACCGCGGTCCGGATCTCGATGCGCGCGCCGAGTAATAGTGAACCAAAGGTTTGGTGTGGCGGTGATAAACCGCCAAACGATTTCGTACCGTCGGTTCCTTGTCGTCGTCTCGTTGCATCAAAGCTTCGCCGCTCAAATCGTCCTTGCCTTCCGACTTGGGCGGATTAAACACGAGGTGGTAGGTTCGTCCCGATGCCGGATGAACACGCCGTCCGGACATGCGCCGCACGATCTCGTCATCGTCGACGTGGATCTCGATCACAAAGTCGATCATGACGCCGGCCTGATGCAAGCCCTCTGCTTGCCGTATCGTCCGCGGAAATCCGTCAAGCAAGAAACCATGCTTGCAATCGGGCTCCGCGATGCGCTCCCGCACCAGGCCCAACATGATTTCATCGGGGACTAAGCCGCCGGCCTCCATGACTTTTCTTGCCTCTTGTCCCAAGGGCGTACCCGCGGCCACCGCCGCGCGCAGCATGTCGCCGGTCGAAACCTTGGGGATATCAAAACACCGGCATATAAACTCCGCTTGCGTACCTTTGCCGGCGCCCGGCCCGCCCAATAATATAATCCTCATCTGCTTGCTCCCTAGGTTTATGTCATGGCACGAGCGTGCCTGAAGAGATCTACAAACCTCAGCGGTGATGCCGTGATGTCGCCGCAATCGGCCCGCTCGACGATCATTTTGACACATGAAGTCGACGCTCGCATGGAGCTTCATAACCGCATGAGCAACTTGGATAGCCCAGGCGCTTGTGGGAAACTAGCGGCCAAGGCGGAACCCCCGGCTCCGCCCACATGCCTTTGTAAGGATGCGCAAGCCTTCGCGAGGGCAACAACGAAAGCCTTACTAGAAAGTTCAGGATACACCATGAGGATAAGACATTTAGCGACGTTGGCCTGTATTTGTGTCGTGTCATCGAACGTGTCCGCCGAAGAAGCGGTAAAACTCGATACAGATCGCAAAAAGTTGAGTTACGCCATTGGAGTACAAGTGGCTCAGAGTCTCGCCCGTCAGGAAGTTCGACCTCGACCCGCGCGCGTTTTCGCTGGCGGTCGAGGATATGATTGCCGGCCGCGAACCGCGGATCCCGCGCGAGGAATTCCAGGCCCTGCTGGAAAAACAACGGGCCACCATGCTGAAAGCACAGCAAGAAAAATCCAATAAGAACTTGGAAGCGAGTAAGGCGTTTCTAACGGAGAATCGCAAGAAGGAAGGCGTCAAGGAGTTACCCAGCGGTTTGCAATACCGGGTCGTTAAGGACGGCTCCGGGGCCCAGCCCAAATCCACCGATACGGTATCGGTACACTACCGCGGTACGCTCCTCGACGGGCGTGAATTCGATAGCTCCGCGCGCGCCGGCAAACCGGCGGTTTTCCAGGTGAACGGCGTGATCAAGGGATGGCAGGAGGCCTTGCCGTTGATGAAAACAGGCGCCAAATGGCAGTTGTTTGTTCCACCCGAGCTCGCCTATGGAGAGCGTGGCGCCGGCGGTGCGATTGGGCCGAACGAGACTTTGATCTTCGACATCGATTTGCTCGCCGTCAATCCTGCTAAAAAGTGAATCGTTTTTTAAGCGCCTAGTGTAATGCTTCTGAATTGATGGAACTATATGCCTTCCGGTCGATCTGATCTGGAGATCGAACGAGGAGGCGAACATGCGAACAGCCGGTGTAATTGAGCTTACAGATGAACAACGGCAACAACTGCAACGATGGACCCGGTCGAGCACGGTCAGCGTGCGTCTGGCGCGGCGGGCACGGATAATCCTGTTGGCGGCCGAAGGTATGGACAACCACCAGATCGCAGGAGAGGTAAGCGTTGGGCGAATTCAAGTGGGTCGTTGGCGCAAGCGCTTTGCGCAAAGCGGGCTTGCAGGCATTGAAGCCGATTTGCCGCGTAGCGGCCGCAAGCGCCGCATCAACGCTGCCAAGGTCGTGCGCCTGACCACCCAGAGCACACCGCAAGGCGCCACCCACTGGAGCACGCGCACGCTGGCGGCAAGGGTCGGGATCAGCGACAGCAGCGTGCTGCGGATCTGGCGCGCCAATGGGCTCAAGCCGCATTTGGTCGAGACCTTCAAGGTCTCGCGCGACCCGCAATTTGTCGAGAAGCTCGAAGACATCGTCGGACTGTATTTGTCGCCGCCTGAACATGCGCTGGTGCTCTGCTGCGACGAGAAGAGTCAAGTGCAGGCCCTGGACCGTACCCAGCCTGGGTTGCCGTTGAAGAGGGGCCGCGCGGGTACGCTGACCCACGACTACAAACGTCATGGCACCACGACGCTGTTTGCCGCGCTGAACACGCTCGATGGCTCGGTCATCGCTCGCTGTAATAATCGCCACCGTCACCAAGAATGGCTGACCTTCTTGCGCCAGATTGATCGGGAAACCCCAAAGGGCAAAGCCCTGCATCTGATTTGCGACAACTACGCCACGCATAAGCATCCCACGGTCCGGGCGTGGCTCGCGAAACATCCGCGTTTCCAGGTGCATTTCACCCCGACCTCGGCCTCTTGGCTCAATATGGTCGAACGGTTTTTCCGCGACATCACGACCGAACGCCTGCGCCGCGGTGTATTCCGCAGCCTCCCCGAACTTATCAGCGCCATCCAGGACTATATCGCCGTGCATAACCATGACCCCAAGCCCTTCGTCTGGACCGCCAAGGCCAACGACATTCTGCAAAAGGTCATTCGTGCCAATCACCGCTTAAGTTCCAAGAAAAACGAAGCACTACACTAGCGGTCTGGCCTACGGCGTCAACGCGGGAAGCCTCGGGACCTTATTGCTACTGTGTCACAAGTTGATCAAGTGATGCCGTGCAAGGCGGAATCGGGCGAGAAGGCGGAGTTTACACGACAGTAAATGAGCATTTCGAGCCCGACTCTAACGACCCACGGCGCCCTTCGGCGACTTGTGAAACAGTAGGATTATCCTGCTCCTCCAACCGCGGCAAGGGTTGAGGAGCGCTTACATGTTAAACGCGCGTCCATCAGAGGGTAACCCAGCCGCGCGCCTGCTCAGGCTCGTTGAAGAGCTTGCCGCAGAGATCCACGCCCATCCCTCCGGCCGGCGTACCTTCACGCTCGACAGCGTGCTCGATCGTGATGTCGGCCTCGATAGTTTGGCGCGCGTGGAGCTATTCGCGCGTATGGAACGGGAATTCGGCGTCGCGTTTTCAGAGCGCCTGTTTAGCGAGGTCCAGACGATTCACGATCTGCTGTTGGCGTTGTCCGATAAACCGCCGGCCAGGGAGTCAACTGCGGATCTCCGAGCACCTCTGGAGGCGCCCTCCCCCTCGCACGCCGCGCCGCACGGCGCCCGAACGCTTACCGAGGCGCTCGCATGGCATGCGGTCATCCATCCCGATCGCAAGCACATCACGCTCCTCGGGCAAACCGGCGATGAAGAGATCCTCACCTACGGTGATCTCTACGCGGAAGCCAAGGCGATCGGCGGGAGCCTGCAACGGCGAGGGTTGCAACCGCGCGAGGCCGTGGTCCTCATGCTCCCTACGGGTCGCGACTATTTTCGCTGCTTCATGGGCGTGCTGCTCGCCGGCGGGATCCCGGTGCCCGTCTACCCCCCTACCCGTCAGAGTCAGCTCGATGATCACGTGCGGCGCTATCGTGCGATTCTGGGCAATTGCCAAGCCGCCGCACTGATCACGGTTCCCGAAGGACGCGCACTCGCGCTGTTGTTTATGGCGCAAACCGACACCCTGCGCTTCGTCGCGACCGCCGGTGAGTTTTACCTGGCCGCGGACGACATCGATGTCCCCGCCATTCATGCCGACGACACGGCGTTTCTTCAGTACACCTCGGGCAGCACGGGGGTTCCAAAAGGCGTGTTGCTTACCCATGGGAATCTTCTTGCGAATATACGGGCCGCGGGCGCGGCCCTGCGGGCACAACCGACTGACGTCTTCGTCAGTTGGTTACCGCTCTATCATGATATGGGGCTCATCGGTGCGTGGTTCGGCACCTTGTACCATGCGACGCCCCTCGTCATCATGTCACCCTTGAGCTTTCTCGCGCGCCCCCAGCGCTGGCTTTGGGCCGTTCATCACTACCGGGGAACGCTCTCGGCGGCGCCGAACTTCGCCTATGATCTGTGCGCCCGCCGTATCAATGATGCAGACCTCGAGGGCTTGGATCTGGGCTCCTGGCGTGCGGCCTTGAATGGAGCGGAACCGGTCAACGCAGCCACCCTGCGACGCTTCAACGCACGTTTCAGCCGTTACGGATTTCGCCCTGAAACCATGGCGCCGGTCTACGGTCTTGCCGAGGCCTCGCTCGCGCTCACGATGCCGCCGCTCGATCGCGGCCCGCTCATCGATCGAATTGATCGCAAAGCCTTCGCGGAGCGCGGGATCGCTATCCCGGCCGCGGAGACCGATTCCTCCGCGATTGAGTTCGTTGCCTGCGGCCAGCCGATCTCCGGGCACGAAGTCCGGATTGTCGATGAGGGCGGTCGCGAGCTGCCCGATCGCCATCAAGGTCATCTGCAGTTTCGCGGTCCCTCGGCGACCCGAGGTTATTATCGAAACCCCGATGCCACCCGCGATCTCATCAAGGGCGAGTGGCTCGATCCCGGCGATCTTGCCTACATCGCTCAGGGCGACATCTACATTACGGGCCGCACTAAGGACCTGGTGATCCGCGCGGGACGAAATATCCATCCACATGAATTGGAAGATGCCATCGGGCATATCCACGGCGTGCGTAAGCATCGGATCGCGGTCTTCGGTAGCCCGGATCCGCAAACCGGCACCGAACGGCTGATTGTGGTAGCCGAATCACGCGAATCACGCCTCGATAAACGCGAGCAGATCCTGGCCCGAATCAACGAAATCGTCACCGATCTCGCCGGCGGTCCACCTGACACTGTGATATTAGCGCCACCCGGCACCGTACTCAGAACCTCAAGCGGCAAGATCCGCCGCAGCGCCAGCCGCGATCTTTATGAACGCGGGCAGATCGGTCAGCGTTCACCACCCTTTTGGCGGCAACTTGGACGCCTTGTCTCAGCCAGCGTTGCGCCGCTCATCAGACGGGTTGGTAGGGCGCTGCGCGCGCATGCCTACGGGGTCTATGCATGGACCGTGATCGGACTCATGACACCCCTGGTGTGGACGGCCGTCGTGCTGCTGCCACGCCTCGAATGGCGCTGGAGAGCCGCAAGCGGCGCGGCGCGCTTCCTCGCCGGTTCCGTCCGCATTCCCTGTGCCCTCAAAGGGTTGGAAAACTTACCGCCCGTGGACCAGCCGACAGTCTTCATCGCGAATCACGCAAGCTATCTAGACTCGTACTTTCTGGTGGGTTATCTGCCGCGCATCCCGAGGTTCGTCGCGAAGGCCGAGTTAGCGCGAAAATTTACAGCGCGGGTATTTCTATCGCGGCTCGCGACCGAGTTCGTGGAACGCTTTGATAAAGAAAAGGGCTTGGCCGACGCACGAAGGATCGCCGGCGCCTTGCGCAGTGGCCGCTCGCTGCTGTTCTTCCCAGAGGGGACCTTCAGCCGCGTTCCGGGACTGCTCCCATTCCACATGGGCGCCTTCATCGCGGCCGCCGAGACGGCGACGCCGGTCGTCCCAATAGCCATTCAGGGTACGCGCAGCATCCTGCGAGCAGGGAACTGGGCGCCTTTCCGCGGCAAGGTCACGATCACGATCGGACCCGCGATCGATACTTCCAGGCTGGCGGCGGCCAACCGACACGACCTATGGAAGACCGCACTCGAACTGCGCGCCGCCGCGCGTGACTTTATCCAGGCTCATTGCCATGAACCCGATCAGAGGTTCTGAGTAGATATACTTCGCGGGCGGGGTGCGAACCCCGCTCTTGACCAAAGGGGAGAGCTGCGCGTCTCCCCTTTGGAAACCCCATCGCTAAGCTACCCGCGGCAAGACCGGGGGTGTGCGTTTAACAAAATCTGCTGCGCGTCCCGATCTCGGCGCGCCTGGTTCAGACGACCGTTTTCTCATTGTCCGGCGGCTGCGGCGGACGCTCTTGGGACGGGTCTTGACTTGCTCCAGTCTTCCGTTGCCGCTTCTCTTCTTTTTTCTGTTTCTTGGCTATATCTCTCTGACGCTTCGCGAACGCATAGTTGGGTTTGGGCATTTGTGATCTCTTAGGAATAATGGGGTCGTAGTGGTTTATTTCCGTGCAGCGACAGGCTTGGGCGGGTGCCCGCGCTACCGCTTGGCAGATAAAGCCATTCTTTCACGTCATCAGTAATAATAATAGCCACCTAGCCGAACATGCGCTACCAACTGACGTCAACCGGGAGACCGCATCCGCCACGCATCGGTAACGCAGGAGCCCCGATTTCGGTCAGCAGACGATGCACTCCGTCTCCGACGCCCGCGCCTCAATAGGGGTCGATTTCACGACCAAGACATCGCAGCTCAGATCATCAAGCACCCGCTCCGCGGTGTTACCGATAAACAGCAACTCCAAGGTTCCTTTGGACACGGCGCCCATCACCACCAAGCTCGCTTTCAGCGCGCGCGCGAATTCGGGCAGGGTGTCGGCGGGCCTGCCGACGGCATAATGCACCCGCTGGTACCCGATCCCGAAGCGTCTGATCAGATCTTCTACCAAATTTCGATGTTCCTCCGCGACCGTTCTGCCGTAGTCGACGTAGCTGGAATCGGGATGCAGAACGCGGAACGCCGCCTCCGTCAAGATCTCAATGGAATGGAAGATATGCAGCTCGCCGCGCAGCCGGTAAGCGAGCATTTGCGCGTTTTCGATGATGACGTCATCTAAGGTTTCGGCCTGGCTGTGAACATGTGCGGGATCGACGCATGCGATGATCCGCCGAGTCTCCCAATGATCTGGGCCTTTCACCAGCATTAACGGCGAGGGACAGGTGCGAATGAGGTGCCAATCCGAATAGTTAAATAAGGTACGCTTCAGAGCACTGTCATGACGCGCCGTCTTGACCACAATATCCGGCCGGGTTTCACACACCCTGTGCATGATGGCTTCGACCGGATGCCGGCACCAGAGAACATCAGCGGCAACGGTTAGTTGCTCCTGCCGGACAAGAGCTTCCGCGATCGCCTGCATTCGCGCTTGCGTCGCTTGCAAATCAGCCCCTGAGGACGCCCCGACGGAGTGAGGCAGGAAGGATGCGTGATCGCTCACGAAAAGATCGAGCGTGGCATTCATCTCGCGCGCAAAGAACACGGCGCGCGCCAGCGCCGGCTCGGGCTGAGAATCCAATTCACCGGGATTCATGAGTACCAACATCCGGTATCGCTTCATGATGCGCCGCCTGCCGCGGTTAACGCCCTCTTAACGTTATCCTAACCTTCCTCCTATGGGAATACCAAACAATTACGAACCAGCGCACAAGTCCGGACTCGGCGCATACGGACGCAATAGCACGCCAATGCCCCCACAAGGCCATCTCAGCAGACGGCTGATATTTCTGATAGAATACGCTGGCGGGCATTCCCCGCCGGAAATTTATTGACTGAAAAGGAGTATTCGCTATGAAAACGAGATTCATCTTGTCCCTCGCCGCCGCTCTATTGAGCCTAGGACTCACACAGCCGGCGCGGTCGATTACGCCGGATAGCGTCGTGATCGTGCAATGCGTTGTCACCGGCCCGTCGATCGTAACAACAGCGGGCAGCGAGAGCCGCAACGTCCGCAAAGTGCGCACCCGTCAGAAGTGCGCCGAGGAACTGGAACTCTTTTTTATCGACGGCTTTACGATCAAAACTATCCTAGGCGGGCCTACCATAACTTATACGCTGATCCCGCTGACCGTTCCGTAACGGCACCCGTGAACCCGCGGTGACGGAAACAAGCGCTACGGATCCGCCGGCCTTTCGCTTCCAGAGCCTAACCACGTTACCGAGCCTCGGGATCATCCGGGTGACCGGTCCCGAGGCGCGAAGTTTCCTCACCGCGCAGTTCACGAACGACGTAGGGGCGCTGCCCAAATCGCGTAGCCAATTAGGTGCCTGGTGCAATGCGCAAGGCCGTGTCTTGGTGGTGTTTAGGTTGCTAAGCCACGACGCCTCGTATGTGCTCGTGCTGCCCCACGAGATGATCGGCTCGACACTCGAGCGTCTCAAAAAGTTTGTTCTGCGCGCCAAATTAACCCTCGAGGAGCCGAGCGATGAGTTGCGGGTTCTCGCCGCTTTCGGCGCCCAGACCCTGGCCGGCCACGAGACGCGTCTACCGCCCATCCTCGAGCAGGAAAATACGGTCGCGCACCGGGACGGCGTCTCGGTAATCCGCGTTCCAGGAACGCTGCCCCGTTGGCTCATCATCGGCGCAAGCGAGCCCCTCGCCGCCCTGAGCGCCAAAGAGCCCTTGGCGGACGTCTCGGACACGGCGTGGCGGCTAGAGGACATCCTCGCCGGAATACCCATGGTGGGCGCGGCGACCACGGAAGCCTTTCTTCCCCAGATGCTGAACCTCGATGCGTTGGGAGGCGTGAGTTTCACCAAGGGCTGTTATCCCGGGCAAGAGGTGATCGCGAGACTCCAGTACCGGGGCCATCTCAAGCGCAGAATGTATCTCGCGCTGGTCGAGGACGCGGCGGCCCCCCGCGCCGGCGATCCGGTCTATCCCCACGCTCACCTCGGCTTGCAACCCGCGGGACAAATCGTCGCCGCCGCGCCTCGGGACGGCAAGTGTTTCGCACTGCTTGCCGTGGTCGATAACGAAGCCGCGCACGCCTCGAGCATCCATCTGCGGCACCCCGACGGCCCCCCGCTCGTTTTCCAGCCGCTGCCCTACCCCATCGATGAAACCGGTGATCTCTCATCCCGCGAAGTACCTCGACCTCAATGACAAGCTTTAGACCGGCGTGGTGGCTACCGGGACCGCATGCTCAAACGCTTTGGGGAGCGTTATGTGGTCGCAGAGTCAAGCTGATCTTGCGGCGCGAACGGCTGGAGATCCCCGATGGGGATTTTATCGATCTGGACTGGCACGACAAGGGCGCTGGGCCCATCGTCGTGATCCTCCACGGACTCGAAGGCTCGGGCCAGTCCCGTTATGTCAAGGGGTTACTGGCCGCGCTGGGGGCGCGCGGCTGGCGCGCTGTGGTCATGCACTTCCGTGGTTGCAGCGGGCTCAATAACCGCCTTGCGCGTAGCTACCATTCGGGTGACACGGGGGACTTCAGTTATCTCATCACCACGCTACGGCATCGCTATCGCGGCGTGCGCCTCGCCGCCGTCGGTTTTTCTCTCGGGGGGAACGTGCTCTTAAAATTCCTCGGCGAGGCGCAAGACCGGGCGCCGCTTGCGGCGGCGGTTGCGGTCTCGGTGCCGTTCAAACTCGACAACGCGGCCGAGCGGCTCGAGCGCGGCTTTTCGCGTACCTACCAATGGTGGTTATTACGAAGCCTGCGGACCAAGACCAGGAACAAATTTACCCACCTGCCGAGCCCCATCGATCTTAGCCGCCTCGATAAGCTACGGTCGTTCTGGAGGTTCGATCACGAAGTCACCGCGCCCCTCCACGGTTTTACCGGCGTGGACGATTACTATGCGCGCAGCAGCAGCCGCCAGTATCTCCCGGGAATCACGGTACCCACGCTCATCGTCCATGCCCGCGACGATCCTTTCATGACCCCGGCCGCGGTCCCCGGCGCCAATGAATTATCATCGAGCACACGCTTGGAGCTCACGGCGCGCGGGGGGCATAACGGATTCGTCGCCGGCCCCTTCCCAGGCTGTCATTACTATTGGCTGGATCGCCGTATTCCGGAATTTCTCGCGCCTTACCTCAGAGAATCCTAAATGCGGGCGAATCAATTTGATTTCGCCGCCACGGGGTATGAACCCCGTGGGGCGACCAAAGGGGGGAGCTGCGCCTCTGCCCTTTGGAAACCCCATGGCTAAGGATCCCGCGGCAAGACCGCGGGGAATAAATCTAGAATACGAGCGTCGTGCAGCCTTCATCCCGGCACGGCCTCGGCAGTCCGCGGCCGCATGTACGGGAACAAGAACACATCGCTGATAGAGGGTGTGTCGAGCCACAGAGCAAATGAGTCGGCAACGCTAGTCCGAACTATTTCGTGCGTTTTTTTTGCAACTCCCGTATTCTTTAGAATTGTTCCAACTTACCGCGAGGCGCTGGAGCTGCCAGCCCAGACACGAAGCGACCTTCTGCGACAGAGCCTGTCCATGTATCAGCAGGCAAGCCGCACCGCGATGTTGTTCGGCGACCGGACGGGAGCGCAGCGGCTCGAAGACCTCTTCCTTGGAATGACCACCTGAGCGGGTGATCGAGGAGCGCTCCATGCAAAAACCGCTTTGCTTCATCCTGATGCCGTTCGGCACCAAACCGGGCTCGGGCGGCGCCATGATCGACTTCGACGCCGTCTACAATGAGCTGATCAAGCCTGCGGTCGAGGCCGCGCGGCTCATCCCGGTTCGCGCCGACGAGGAGCAGGCCGGCGGCATCATCCACAAGCCGATGTTCGAGCGGCTCATCCTGTGCGAGTACGCGGTGGCGGATCTGACAACGGCCAATGCCAACGTCTTCTACGAGCTGGGCGTTCGTCACGCCGTGAAGCCAGCGACGACGATCCTGCTGTTCGCCGCCGACGGCACGCGGTTGCCGTTCGACGTCGCGCCGCTTCGCGCGCTGCCCTATCAGCTCGGCTCGGACGGCAAGCCGTCGGCTATCGAGGCGGACCGCGCCAAGCTGGCCGAGCTGCTCGAGGCAGCGAAAGCCGAGGCGGTAGACAGCCCCGTCTACCAACTCGTCGACGGCTTTCCGGACATCCAGCACATCAAGACCGATGTCTTCCGCGAGCGGGTCGAATACGCGGCCACGGTTAAGGAGCAGTTGCAGACGGCGCGCAGGCAAGGTGTCGACGCGATCCGCGCCATCGAGCAGACCCTTGGGCCGCTCGACCGCTCCGAGGCGGGCGTGCTCGTCGACCTGCTGTTATCGTATCGCGCCGTGAGCGCGTGGGCGGAGATGATCCGCATCGCGGGCGCGCTGCCGGAACCGCTGCGCCGAACGCCGCTCGTTCAGGAGCAGCTTGCCTTCGCGCTGAACCGCGCCGGACGCGGCGAGGAAGCCGAGCGTGTCCTGCTTGCGCTGCTCGCCGGGCGCGGACCGAGCAGCGAGACCCACGGCCTCCTCGGACGGGTGTACAAGGACCGCTGGGAGGCCGCGCTCAAGAAGGGCGACAAGATCCTCGCACGCGGGCTTCTGGACAAGGCCATCGACGCCTACCTCAAGGGTTTCGAGGCCGACTGGCGCGATGCCTATCCGGGCATCAACGCCGTCACCCTCATGAATCTGAAGACGCCGCCCGACCCCCGCGCCGAGCGGCTTCTTCCGGCCGTGCGCTACGCGGTCGAGCGCAAGATCGCGTCCGGCAAGCCCGACTACTGGGACCACGCGACGCTCGTCGAGCTTGCGGTGCTCGCGAAAGACGAGAACGCCGCCCTAGACGCCCTTGCGGCGGCGCTGCCGGTGATTCGCGAACGTTGGGCACCCGAGACGACCGCACGCAATCTGCGCCTGATCCACGAGGCGCGCGCGGCGCGTGGGGAAAGCGTCCCGTGGGCCAAGGAAATCGAGGACGAGCTGGGACGTAAAACAACGGTCGCTGAGCCTTAGTCGTCCTTGCGACGATTCAGCGTGAAGGGGCCAGTCGATTAACTTACCCCGGCCATAGCGGGTATCCGCCTAGCCCTGAGTCAAGGTTAAGCGCTGGGTAACGCCCGGTTCATAGATACAATAGAGCGTATGACTGGCAGCGACGCGAGTCTAAGCCCCGCGGCAGGCCGAGGGCGCAGAGACCAGAGACCGGGGATTCGGATGGTCAAGTGCAGGTTGAATTGTGAGACAAAATAAAGTGACCCTGGCCTCTTTTGCCCTAAGTGCCTCAACCGCCCGTGCTGAGCGGGCCGGTGAGGCGCATGCCTTACTCAGCTATAATTCCCGGACGCAGGGCTGCCAAGAAACCGAGAAGCAACGCTCATGAAATCCACCGCGAAAGCGCGACTTGTTGGAAGCAGGCCAAGAGACTGACCAAGATCGCTGGGTGCTCGTTTATTGGCCACGCGACCACCGAGGATTGCCTCGAAGCCCTTGAAGACCTGAAGAATCCTCAGGAATTTGAGGCCGACTGCGCCTTCTCACGTATCAAGCGCCAGATCATTCTCGGCCGGCGGCGGTCAGACGGCTGGGACTACGAGGGGTTCCTAAAGGATGTCGAAGGGAACCTCGACGATATTTGCGCTCATTTCAGCACCCGCTGGCTTGTATCCCTGACTGACACCTATGCCGATTACGGTCTGCCGATCGAGAGGAGCAATGCGTCGATCATCGCACTCTTGGTGAACTGGGAGAAGCTGGCCCGAACAGATCGGCTCTTGCACGAGCCCCGGGCCCGCCCTCCGGAGGACTTGACCCGGTACTGCACTCCACAGCCGCTTTGGGACGGGGTCACCAGCCTTGTTATGGATGAGCGCGCGGACATGATCAAAAACCTGTTCGCACGCGTCCGAGAGCAAATGGCTGAGACGCCGATCCTTTCCCGTATCCTTAAGACCGTCCTCGAACGGGCCTCAAAGGAACCGGAATTCACGCTCGCGCGCCTAGGCAGGCTGCATCCTCGCCCGCTCATGAATGACGCCTTGGGCCTACAAGCTCCAGAAGACATATAACATGGACCCAACATCCTTACACGAAAAGAACAAGTACGAGACGATGTATGCCATCGAGGACTATCGCAAGAACGTCCGCTCCGTGGACAGAGTTTGTCGAGCGCGCCGGGATTTCCGCCGGCTCATCGATCATCGACTTTGGCTGCGGTCCAGGATACGGCAGTCTCGCGTTGCAGGATGTAGGGATGAAGGTGCTAGCGATCGACATTGCCGAAAATGCGATGGATCCGGAGCACAAGGCTAGCTCACTTACCTGATCGGCTCGCTCTGGGAGCTGCCGGTCAACCTTTCGGCAGAGTACGGCTTCTGCACGGATGTCATGGAGCACATCCCGCCGGATCGTGTCAACGCCGTCCTGGACGTGATCAAGCGCTCGGTACGGAGGGCGGCTCTCTTCGAGATCAACCTCAAGGTGGATTGGCGCGGCGACCTCATTGGCAACCGGCTGCATCTGTCCGTGCATCCTGCTGACTGGTGGCAGGCCACTCGCTCGCGGTTTTGGCGCAACGTCCAGCTCGTCCGCGAGGAAAAGCGCGGTAGTGCGACCTTTATCGTGCGCAACGAAACTGGCGGCGCCGGTCTGTTGCATAAGCTCGCGAAGAAATTTGGCGCGCCGTCCGACTAAGGCTCCGACCCATGAATTTCGAGGAATTGGCTTGGCTGTTTAGCTGCGACAACCGCAACCGCGGGATCTTGCGAATGAACTTCGACGAGGCTGCGCTGCTTTGGAAAGCGGTGCGCGCCAGCTCAGGGCCGATGCTTGAAGTGGGTAGTCGGTTTGGAGATTCCGCTGTTCTTATGCTCAGCGCGGCGCCGGATCGCGCCCTTTTTTCAATCGATCTCTCCCGTCCTATCCGGAGCCGGTAACGCGGATCCTGAGTGGGCCTCAGTTTAAGGAGCGCCACCAGGTTCATATAGGAGACTCGAGAAAGCCGCTCGCAGGCCGGAGCTTTGGCTTCGCCCTTATAGACGGCGACCACACTTTTAAGGGCGTTTTGCTCGATACGGCTGCCCATTGGGATGAAGTCAACCCTCACGAGGGTGACCCCGCCCTTATCGCGTTCCTGAACGCCAGAACGACGACCACTACCACGCCGCCCATTACGCTGATGAGCTTTTGAGTCACAAGTGACATTTCAGGGGTAAGTACGTCCCAAAACGGCAAGAAGAGGAGATTGAAGCCGACGAAAATCGCGAGGTAGGAGGCGACTCGCAATGCGATCCGCATCGTCCGACGCTATGCGCCTTGGTCAGGTTCTTTCGGTGGTTCCTGCTGGGCGCCACCCTTGGCTTGAGACTGCCAGAATAGTTGCTGTTCTTCGGCGATAAGGATTTCGACCCGGTCAACGAGGAGGCGATAGGCGCTGGCCTCGTCCTGCGCGGCGGCGTACGCATCCGCGTTTTGGAGATACAGGCGGTATTCGCGTTTCATGCCTTCGGCGGCCTTGCGGTAGGCCTGCCAGGTCTCTGCGGGGCGCAGCAAGGTATCCACCGCCCGGCTGATGGTGACGGCGGCACCTAACGCGGCGGTAAGATAGGGCACCCAATCCGCTTCCAGCACTTGGAGCACCGAAATCAGTGCACCCAGGACGATGACGCAGATGGCGAATGCCAAATAGCGGCGCTTTTGTTTCCCTGCGCTTTTGTCGTACCACTCGCCCTGGCCGTCCAGGACAGTTCGGAAATAGTAGTCGGCACGTGCCTGGCGCGTTTCGATGGGCGACATCCAGGCGGGTTTGACAGGTGGGACATTGTTATCTGACGGCATCCGCGACTCCCCTTTTATTTGGCTCATCGTGAAAGTGAGTGGGTAGAAAATGGTGTTTTCACAGTACCGGCAGCATGCAGGTAAGCACCTTGAGGCGCAGGTAATCCTCGTCGCGGAGTCCGTAGGCGCGGCGCTGGATGACGCGGATCTTGTTGTTGAGTCCTTCGACGAATCCGAGAGAGATCTTGTTCTCTGGTTTGCAATAAGCAGCGATCCCATCCCAATGGCGCTCGATCATCTCGGCGAATTTCTCGTACGGTTTCAGACGCTGCCATTTAAGCGCGTTACGCCAGTTCTCGAAGAAACGTCGCGCCCACGCTTCACGCTCGTAGCTCCACAATTGGCCGAAAGATTCCTTGAGCAGATAAGCAGTGTTCAGCCGCTTGTTGGCGGCGAGGAGCCTCTTCAAGGCAGCTCGACCATCGAGGGTCAGATTCTCCCGCCGGGAGAGCAGGGTATATTTTTGGCCCTTGATGTAGGTACGTTTCTCGCCGCTGAGTCGGGCGTACTCCCCCTTGCGGACCTTATCGAGCGCTTCGCCCAGATGACGCGTCACGTGAAATTTGTCGAACAGGATAGCCGCCTGGGGCGCTTGTTCTCTGGTGCTGTTGCGAAACGGCTTCCACATATCCATCACAGCCAAGCGCACCCCCTTGGTTTTACGCGGCCCCAGCCATTTGAAGAATTCGTCCATGCTGGCCTGAGAGCGGTCAGTCCCGCCAAACCAGATCGGTCGGCCACGGAGGAGATCGCTGACCACGATGCGATAGGTGTGACCTTTGCGGATGGCGATCTCATCGATGCCGATAACCGCAGGTCCTGGCCGGCCAGCCCGTGCAAGCTGCGCACCCATGTATTGCTTGTCCAACTCCTTGACCGTCTGCCAGTCGAGATCCAACTCATCGGCCACCGCTTTGATGGTGCTCGTGCGCCAGCGCCGCCCGACGTAGAAAGCAAAGCGCTTGGTGTAGAAAGGGTTGTCGGCCAGAAAGTCCAGACGCTCGCGCTTCACCTTGCCGCACTGCCGGCAATCCACACGCCGGACCTCCAACTCCAGCCGCACGTGCGTATCCCCGCAGGAGAGATCTCGAACCTGCCGCAGCTTCTTGTCGTACCAACCGCGATGCAACGTACCGCAGACTCCACAGCGTGTTTTTTTGAGCGTCGTACAACCGTGACGATGCGCACCTTCGGTTCCCCGAAAACCCCGCGTACCGTTGCTTGTGGACGAAAGCCGTCAAAGGCGTATGTGTCGGTGAGACGACGAGAGCGTTTGCGTTGGGTAGCCATCGCCACAGCATGCCAGAAATTACCGTCCCTTCAACCGGGCGTAATCCCTTGCGGAGCAAGCCTTGCAGCGTGATCATGGAAACAAAATTACCCACACGTTTTCACGAAGACCCTATTTAAATTTCGGTTGATCACTGCCACGCTACGGGCCGATCTAAGCTGACCACGGGCTCTTAGGTGCGAAACCGATAGTCCTGGTTCTCATTGCCGACCTCTCTCCTCTAACACATTCTCACAGAAAGTAATCGATAAGCGCTTCCGGGGATTTGAACCGACACGCTTCCTGCAGGCCATGGCGATGCCGGTGCCCTTCATCCCGGCATCGCCTCGGCCGTCCGCGGCCGCATATGCGGGAACAAGAGCACATCGCGGATAGAGCGAGAATCGGTCAATAGCATCACCAGCCGGTCGATCCCGATGCCTTCACCGGCCGTCGGCGGCAACCCGTACTCAAGCGCTAAGACATAGTCGGCATCGTAGTGCATCGCCTCTTCGTGACCGGCTTCCTTCTCTTCGGCCTGGCGCCGAAAACGTTCGGCTTGATCCTCGGGATCGTTGAGCTCCGAGAATCCGTTCGCGATCTCCTGTCCGGCGATGAAAAACTCGAACCGATCCGTGACCGATGGGTCCTCCGCGTTACGGCGCGCGAGCGGTGACACCTCCGTCGGATAGGCGATGATAAAGCAAGGTGCACGGAGCTTTTCTTCGACGGTCTTCTCGAAGATCTCAAGCTGGATTTTACCGAGCCCAAAACCCTCTTCGATGGCGATCCCGAGCTGCTTGGCATAGGCGCGCGCGAAATCTAAACGCTCCAGGGTCTCGGCTGCGAGTCCAGGATTGAATTGCACGATCGCCTCTTTGAGAGTCATACGCGCAAACGGCCGCGACAAGTCGAACTCCTCGTCTTGATATCTGAGCGTGGTGTTCCCGAGGACCGCTAGCGCGAGCTTGCGGATGAGATCTTCGGTGAGATCCATGAGATCCCCGTAGTCCGCGTATGCCTCGTAGAACTCGAGCATGGTGAATTCCGGGTTGTGACGGGTCGAGAGCCCTTCGTTGCGGAAATTACGGTTGATCTCGAACACCTTTTCCAGGCCACCGATGACCAGCCGCTTGAGGAACAGCTCCGGGGCGATGCGCAGATAGAGTTGCATATCGAGCGCGTGGTGGTGGGTGACGAAGGGCCGCGCCGCCGCCCCACCCGGAAGCACTTGCATCATCGGCGTCTCGACCTCGACGTAACCCCGGCCTTTCAAGTAATCACGAATAAAATCGATGATCGCCGAACGCCGCTCGAAGACCCGCCGGCTCGTCTCGTTCATGATGAGATCGAGATAGCGCTGGCGGTAACGGGTCTCGACATCGGTGAGCCCGTGAAATTTCTCCGGCAAGGCATACAAGCACTTCGCAAGCAGACGCACGCTTTGCACCGCGACCGACAATTCGCCGGTCTTGGTTTTAAACAAGCTCCCCGTGACGCCGATGACATCACCGATGTCCCAGTCTTTGAAGGCTTTGTAATAGCCTTCCCCAAGCTCGTCACGGCGCAGATAGAGTTGTATGCGGCCGCTCATATCCTGGAGATGGGCGAAGGCGGCCTTGCCCATGATGCGCCGGGTCATCATGCGGCCGGCGATCGTGACCGCCATCGGCGCCCCTTCGAGCGCCGTGTGCTCTCGATCCGCAAAGCGCCGTTGCAAATCGGCCGCGAGCGCGTCGCGTTTGAAGTCATTGGGATAGGGATCTCCCTCGGCCCGCAGTTGCGCGAGCTTGGCGCGCCGCTGTGCGGATTGATCGGTACTATCTTGGTTTGACATACGCGCCCTCACACCCCGAGCTTCAGGCTCGCCTCGATGAAGCGATCGAGATCGCCATCGAGCACCGCCTGCGGATTACCGCTCTCTACCCCAGTGCGCAGGTCCTTGATGCGGGATTGATCGAGCACGTAGGAGCGGATCTGACTGCCCCAACCGATTTCTGCCTTCGATTCCTCGAGCGCCTGTTTTTCCGCGTTGCGTTTCTTCATCTCCGTTTCGTAGAGCTTGGCGCGCAGCATCTTCATGGCTTGCGCCCGGTTCTTATGCTGCGAGCGCTCGTTTTGACACTGGACCACGCTGCCCGTGGGCAGGTGCGTGATGCGGATCGCCGAATCCGTTTTGTTGACGTGCTGGCCGCCGGCGCCGCTGGCGCGATAGGTGTCGACTCTAAGATCGGCGGGATTGATCACGATGTCCACGCTGTCATCGATCTCAGGCGACACGAAAACCGAAGCGAAAGAGGTGTGGCGGCGGTTACCCGAATCGAAGGGCGACTTGCGCACCAAGCGGTGCACCCCGGTCTCGGTCCGGAGCCACCCAAAGGCATACTCACCTTGAAAGTAAACCGTGGCGCTCTTGATCCCGGCGACCTCGCCGGGCGAGACCTCGATCAATTCACATTTGTAGCCGCGCCGGTCGCCCCACTTTAGATACATACGCAGCAGCATTTCCGCCCAATCCTGGGCTTCAGTGCCACCCGCCCCCGCCTGGACATCGAGGAAGGCGGAGTTGGGATCCATTTCGCCCGAGAACATGCGCTGAAACTCGAGCGCGCCGAGGCGCTCGTCGATCGCGCTCACGTCCTCTGCCACGCCCTGCACGGCTGCCGCATCGTCCTCGGCCGCCGCCAGTTCGAGCAGCTCCGCGGCTTCCGTCAGGCCGCGATCGAGGCTGTCGATCGCGCCCACCTCCCGTTCCAGCGCGGCGCGCTCCTTACCGAGCGCCTGCACCCGATCGCGATTCTCCCAGAGCGCCGGGTCTTCGAGCGCCTGGACCAACTCGCTCAGGCGGGCGTGCTTCCGGTCGTAGTCAAAGATACCCCCGTAGCGCGCCGAGTCGTTGCCGCGATTCCTGGATCTGATTCAAAATTAGACTGAGCTCAAGCATGAGTATGGGTGCAGCCGTGATGTTCGTGCACCGATCGTACTATAAGTCCGAGTGTAGGTGCAGGAAGGCGCCAGAATGGGGGAAACCACCGGCGCCGGGTCCCGGGGCTCCCGGCCGGCTGGTTGCAGCCCGCGGTCAGCGCCCGAGGATTTCAGCGAATAAGTACAAAGCTATTTGTGCCCGGCATCCTCACCGGTTCTTGCGGTCGCGCGCGTACTTCGAGCGCGCGCCTCCCGCGAAATTAAACTACCGTGCACCACCAAACTACCGGCCCGTCCGACGCAACAGTACCGGTCGCAAAACCGCGTTGAAATTCCTATGCTCATCCTATCCTCCGATCCAACTCCGAAGCTCGCTCGGCACATGGAACGAATCAGTCAGTTTCCGCGCGCTAGGTAGCGCTTCGTGATCGAAATGCTCGACACGCTGCTCGCCCAGGCGCGCCGCTCAAGAGGTGCCCCATGAACCAGCGTGCCGAAGACGTACTCCTCGCGAAGATCCGGCAACTGCCGGCCGAGCGGTTTGCTCAGATTGCGGATTTCGTGGATTTTCTCGCGACCCAGGAACGCCGCCGCGAAGCTATCGAGCGACTGCAGGCGCTACGGGATCAGCTGCCGCCCGCGGAGATCACCGAGGGCGAGATGCAGGAGATCGTAGACACGGTACGAGAGGTCCGCGCGCAGAATCGCGCCGAGCGCGAGCGCGCAGGCCGTTCTTGATACCAACATCGCGGTCGCGGGCCTGCTCTGGCGCGGCACGAATTGCCGCCACCGCCCGAGCGGACGCTCACATGCAGGCCGACACGGTGATCATGCCGTTTACGCTTATGGAAGCCGCCGCCAACCTCTTGACCAACGAAGCGCTCGATCCGTACGGGAAGATCCCCGAGTTCAAGTACCGCGCCGTTAAGATCAAGGCCGGTATTTTAATCCCCTGATGTTCCTGGTGATCACTGCGGCGCTTCAGTGTTTCTGACTCATGAATACGGATCCCCCTGGGCGATGATGCTGACGCGACGTGTGCGCAAGCTGCAAGACGCGTACTTGGCGACGTTAGCCGCGGATAAGTAGGGAGCTGTGCATGGATCGACGCAGCTTCGGCGTGCCCGCTGTTACGATCAAAGCCGCCCAGCAGACACGTCCGAAGGATCCGAATTGGCGAGCGCTTAACCTTATATCCGCGCCAGATCCAGCATGCCCGCTTCCGCCACATAGGCTTTGTCCAAGCAACCGCTCACATTCGGCGGATTACGCCGCTGGGCGCGGCTTATCCGCCCTACTCGGGCTATAAGTCCGGGTAGGTGCGTGAAGACGCCAGAATAGGGGGAAGCCACCGGCGCCTGAGAAATCCAAAAACATTTCTCCGTGCAGGCGCCGTTGCCTATGCGCCAGCGCCGCCGTGCGATGGACCGCGAAAACGCGGTGCCCTCAAGTTATTTTGAAATGAGCGTTATTCTCGCAAATGTTGCTTGATCCTCTGATAGACTTTCTCCGTCAAGGCGTCGTAGCTGAGATCTTCAGGAAAGATCGGCGGGAGGAAAGCCACCTGGATCGCTTGCCGGAGTTTCGGGAACACTTTCCGGTTGAGTATCGCGGCATACGCGCCTTGCAGGACAACCGGGACAATCGGAATATTCAGTTCCCGGCTGAGAATAGCAAAGGTCTTCTTAAATTCGGCCAATTTCCCGTCCCGCGTACGCGTGCCTTCCGGGAAAATGACCATATTGCTCCCGCGTTGCAGGACCGCCGCCATCTTCTGGAGCGAGAGTTTCAGTTGGTGGTTAATGTCCACGATAATCACATTGTGCTTTTCCGCGAAAAGTCGCTGCCAAGGCCTGCGAAAGTGGCGTTCATTGGCGTAAAAATAACTCTTTTTCACCAGATTCGCGCTAAGAAAGCGGGTGATGATCAAGGCATCCAGATAACTTTGATGATTGGCGGCCAAAATGCACGGCGTCCGCGGCAGATACTCCAAACCGGTGACGGTGAGTTTGAAATATCCGTTGAGCAGGAATTTTAGTAACTTGACGGCCGGAGTATGGACGGGTGAGCTGGTTGGCAGGGTCACCTGCACCGGTTCATGGAGAATCGTGTGCCAGTTCACCTCTTCACTCTCCATCTTGACCTTCTTTTCCTGGATATACGCCGCGATTCTCTCGACGGTCAGACGCTGGTTGATCTCCTCATTCGACATCTCAACGCCAAACGCGGTGTGTAAGAAGGTCTGCAGGCTCACTTTGTCGAGGGAATCCAGGCCAAGATCAATTTCTAAGTGTTGACCCGCGTAAATGGCTTTCCCGGTCTGCTCATTGAGAAACTGTTTAATCATCTGATATTCAGGATAGTCCGGTTCCGGCTGAGGCGTCCTGTCGCTGACATCGGCGACCGCCAGAGCGGGCAGTTGAAACCGTCGGAGCTTGCCCAGGCGCGTTTTAGAGAGTTCTTGCTCGACGACGGTAAAATTGGCGATTTTTTTCGCGGGCGAAGCGGCACGATTGTATTTATCAATCACATCCCAGCGAATATAGTCGCCAATTTGATGCGCCCCCTGGGTATCCAGTTTTTTAAAATCCGGATAGATCACTGCTTGCAAGATGCCTTCGTGCATAAACACGCCGATTTCCCGAATCGTCTCGAACTGTTTGAGGATTTTAAACTCGATTTCCTCTGGATTGATATTTTTCCCGTTCGGCAAAACAATAATGTCCTTTCCCCGCCCGGTCACAAAAAGTACGCCCTCTTCATCGAGATACCCTAGATCGCCGGTGTGCAGCCAGCCGTCTTGTATCAGCGCCGCGGTTTCCTCCGGGCGGTGATAATACCCTTGCATGACATTGCGGCCTTTAGCAACGATCTCCTCAGCCACGATTTTGACCTCGTTTTTGGGCAAGGGATGCCCGCTCGCGCCGATTTTCAGCGTCCCCGGGCGGGTAAAGGAAATCATGGGCGCGGCCTCGGTCATCCCATACCCGGTCAGCACATCGAACCCCAGGGTTTTGAAATCACGCGCCACTTCGTTCTGGATCGCGGCGCCGCCGCAAACCAGATATTGAATCTTCCCGCCGAATTTCTGATGCACGGTTTTGAACAGCAGCTTTGAGAACGCCGGAGAATCAACATATTCGGCGAGTTTAAACAACGTCCGCGCCAGCGCGTGGCTCTCGATTTTGGTTTTTATGCCTTTGTGGAAAAGATTGTAAAGCCGGGGCACGCCGATAATCATGGTCACGCCGTAGTTTTGCAGCGCCGCCAGAATATCCTCGGCCGCCATCGAGGACGAAAATACCACGGTTGCCCCGACCGCAAGCGGGATCACGATCGTCCCCAACAAAGGAAAAACATGGTGCAGGGGCAGCAGGGCCAGCACTCGTTGCGCGGCGGTATAGATTGGGACATCTTGCGACACCCCTTCCACATTCACCAGAATGTTGTCAAAGGAAAGCATCGCACCTTTCGGGCTTCCAGTGGTTCCGGAGGTGTAGATAATCACGGCGGTATCCATATTGTCGCGCTCCGGAAAATCAGCATCCTGTGGAACCGCCGCCGAACGCAGCGTTTCCGCTAGCGCTTCAAACACCAGGAGTTTCGGCGTGTACGAAAGTGCTTGCAAGGCGGCCTGCGCATCGGCCGCTTTTTCCTGCGAACAGAAGATAATCTCCGGCTTGCAATCCTCCAGGATATACGCCACTTCCTCAGCCGTTGCCATAAAATCAACGGGGACCGCCATACCGTGATTGCGCCAGGCCGCATAAAAGGCGTAGATCCATTCCGGGCGGTTTTCGGAATAAATCGCCGCTTTCTCAAAGGTATCCGCCTGAAAGAGCGCGGCATACTGAGAAATATTTACCAATAATTGGTTGTAGCTAACCTGCTGATCTTTCCAGATCAGCGCGGGTTTATCATGTTGTTGTAGACTTTTCATCTCGCCACCTTAGAGCTAACGGAGAAACTCTTCCCCGTCCCCCTTTGCTTCCGATGGGGTCTATCGCATAACGGAAGGTGCGCTGCTGCGTAGCACAACTTCGGCGTATAATGGCGCACTTTTTGTGATTTGCGTACCGCCAGCATGAATTCACTCGATAAACTCCGCAATATCGCCATCGTCGCCCATGTCGATCACGGCAAGACGACCTTGGTGGACCGCCTGCTGCAGCAATCCGGGACGCTCGGTGATCGCGCGGCGGCGCCCGAACGGATCATGGACAGCAACGATCTCGAGCGCGAGCGAGGGATCACCATCCTCGCGAAGAACACTGCCCTGCGCTGGCGCGGCTACCGGATCAACATCGTCGATACGCCGGGCCACGCCGATTTCGGGGGGGAGGTCGAGCGCATCCTGTCGATGGTCGACGCCGTGTTGCTCTTGGTCGATGCCGTGGACGGACCGATGCCGCAGACCCGGTTCGTGACCCAAAAGGCGTTCGCGCGCGGCCTCAAACCGATCGTGGTCATCAACAAGGTGGACCGGCCCGGCGCCCGCGCGCACTGGGCGTTGGATCAGACCTTCGAGCTCTTCGATCGCCTGGGCGCCACGGACGAGCAACTCGACTTCCCCGTGGTTTATTGCTCGGCGTTCCACGGTTACGCCGGCCTCGCGAGCGAGGACATCGATCCCGCGGGCGACATGACGCCCCTTTTTGAGACGATTGTTAAATTCGTGCCGTCGCCGAACGTCAATCGCGCGGGTCCGTTCCAGATGCAGATTAGCTCGCTCGCTTATTCGAGCTACGTGGGCGCCATCGGGGTGGGTCGGATCGCCCGAGGCACGGTCAAGCCGAATACCTCGGTCGTGGTCGTCGATCGCCACGGCGGGCGCCGCAACGGGCGGATCTTGCAAGTGCTCGGTTTTCACGGCTTGCAGCGGATCGAGATGGATGAAGCGAGCGCCGGCGACATCATCGCCATCACCGGTGTCGAACCCTTAACCATTTCCGACACGATTTGTGATCCGAAGACCGTGGAGGCTTTAGCTCCCCTGGCCATCGATGAGCCCACGGTCCGCATGAGCTTCCAGGTGTCGAACTCGCCCTTCGCGGGACGCGCCGGAAAGTTTGTCACCAGCCGCCAGATCCGCGAGCGGCTGCAGCGGGAGCTCATCCACAACGTCGCGCTGCGCGTCGAGGATACCGGGGACCCGGATAAATTCCTGGTCTCGGGCCGCGGCGAGTTGCACCTCTCGATTTTGATCGAAAACATGCGCCGCGAGGGTTATGAGCTGTCGGTCGGGCGGCCCCAAGTCATCGTCAAGGAGATCGATGGCCGGCTCTGCGAGCCTTATGAGCAACTCGCCGTCGATGTGCCGGTCGAGGGTCAGGGCGCGGTCATGGAACGGCTGGGTATGCGTAAAGGAGATCTGACGAACATGCAGCCCGACGGCCGGGGCCGGGTGCGGCTCGATTATCGTATCCCATCGCGGGGGCTTTTCGGGTTTCGCACGGAGTTTCTGTCCGTGACCTCCGGGACCGGCCTCTTGTATCACACCTTCGAGAGCTACGCGCCGGTGAAGCCGGGCGACTTGGGCCAGCGCACCAACGGGGTATTGATCTCGATCGGCGAAGGAAAAGCGCTCGCCTACGCGCTGTTCAATC
>CAVXTM010000014.1:0-19867 GCA_963764725.1 uncultured Gammaproteobacteria bacterium
CCCTAGGAGAAAGGTGAATGAGAAAACCAACCGTATTTATCTGTAGTTCGACAGAGGGGTTGCCGATCGCCAACGAGTTCGCGGTGCAGTTGAAGCCGTCCGCAAGCATCCGTTCCGCTCAACGATGCGGGCGCTCGTAGTCACCGCGCGGGCGGGCGCTGTCTAACCATACAATTCCTCCCCATGCCTCAGCAGTTCGACGATGTCGGTGATTGTGTCGACGCCGCGCTCCGGCGTGTCGGCAAGCGCATCGTGCTGGCACTCCCGCTCGCACTCGGCAACCCCGTGCCGCTGGCAAATGAGTTCTACCGGCGCGCGTTCCGCGATCGGTCGATTACGCTTAAAATTTTCACCGGCTTGAGCCTGCGCAAGCCGCAAGCGTCGGGCGAGCTCGAACGCCGCTTCCTCGATCCGTTCGTCGCACGGGTCTTCGGCAACTACCCGGAGCTCGACTACGTCGCGGCCGTGCGCGCGGGCCAGGTGCCGCCCAACATCGAAGTCATCGAGTTCTTCCTCGAGCCGGGCGCCTATTTGCGTAATGCTTACGCGCAACAGCATTACCTCAGCGCAAACTACACGCATATCGTCCGCGAGCTGCTCGCGCACGGCGTGAACGTCGTGGCGCAGATGATCGCAACGCGGGTGAGCGAGGGGCGCATGGAATACAGTCTGAGCTGTAACCCGGACGTGACCGTCGATCTGCTACCGGAGCTCGACGCCGCCCGCCGCGGCGGGCGCGAGATCGTCACCATCGGCGTGGTGAATCGCCAACTGCCCTTCATGTTCGGCGGTGCCGAGATCGCGGAGAGCGCTCTGGATTTCGTCGTCGAACATTCGCGTTATGACTACGATCTGTACTGCCCCCCGAACCTCGCCATCGGCACGGTGGATTATTTGATCGGGCTCTACGCCAGCGCCCTGGTGAAGGACGCGGGCACGCTCCAGATCGGCATCGGTGAGCTCGGGGATGCGATCGTCTATTGCCTGCAGATGCGGCATCAGCACAACGCTACCTGGCGAAGCGTCCTCGACGACTGTCGCGTGCGCGAACGCTTCGGTCCGCAGATCGAGCAGATCGGCGACACGGAGCGGTTCGAGCGCGGCCTCTACGGCTGCACCGAGATGTTCGTCGACGGCTTTCTGGATCTCTATCGATCCGGAATCCTCAAGCGGCGCGTGTATAGCCACGCGCTTGTCCAACGGCTGCTCAACGAAGGCAAGATCACGGAACGCCTCGACTCTCGAACCCTCGCACGGCTACTCGAGGCGGGACTGCCGCCGCTCATCAATGAAGCCGCATTCGCATCCTTGCAGCAGGTGGGTATCATTGCGGCCGAGTGCGGTTACGAGAGCGGCCGTATCCGCACTCCACAGGGCGAATGGCTGCCGGCGGACCTCTCGGACGCGGTGACGCGGGAACGGCTTGCGCACGAGTGTCTCGGCACGCATCTGCGCGAAGGCGTGCTGCTCCACGCTGGCTTTTTCCTGGGACCCAAAGGCTTCTATGCGGCGCTGCGTGACCTACCCGAAGCCGAGCGGCGGCTTTTCGACATGACCGGCGTGGGCTTCATCAACCAGCTCTACGGTAAGGACGCGGCGCGGCGCATCGCGCAGCGCCAGCATGCGCGCTTCATCAACACTGCGATGATGATCACGCTCACCGGCGCGGCGGTTTCGGACACCTTGGACGATGGGCAAGTCGTGAGCGGCGTCGGCGGACAGTACAACTTCGTGTCGATGGCACATGCGTTGCCGGGCGCGCACTCGGTGTTGGCGGTGCGCAGTGTGCGCACCAAGGCCGGCCGCACGACCTCCAACCTCGTGTTCAGTTCCGGCCACCCCACTATCCCGCGACACCTGCGTGATGTGGTGATCACCGAGTACGGCATTGCGCAACTGCGCGGCAAGACGGACAGCGAGGTCATCGCAGCGCTGCTCAACATCGCCGATGCGCGCTTTCAGGACAAGCTGTTGCGTCAGGCACAGGTTGCCGGCAAACTCCCGCGCGACTACCGGATCCCTGAAGCTCACCGCAACAACACGCCCGAAGCGCTGGAGAGGGCGCTCGCGGGACATCGCCGCGCGGGATTGTTCTCGGCGTTTCCGTTTGGCAGCGACTACACCGCCGAGGAATTGGTGCTGGCCCAGGCGTTGAAGCGGCTGCGCGAGCGGATGGATACGGCGGCCGGCAAGGCCGCGGCCGTGGCGGCGGCGCTCCTGCGGCCGGGGATTTCGGCGCCCATGCGGCCGTATCTGCAGCGCATGCGGCTCGACCGGCCGCAGAACATGCGCGAAAGGCTGTTGCAGAGACTGGTGGCGAGCGAGCTTCGGGGGCTTCTGGGATGAGAGCTTGTAAAAAATCTGCTGCGCTCGGGATCTCGCGTTCCGGGTAGTGTCCTAATTTGGGCTATAGCATAACTTGACTAATAAAGGAGTTGTGTGCCCTTATGTTATCGGAGGTTGAGAGCAAGGTTACCTTGCGGCTACGCCGGTCGCTCGGTTCTCAGTCTACTGCTGACTATGAGGAGTGGGCACGTATGGCTTGGACAAAGCCGCAGTATAAGCGCGGTGATGTAGACAGAGCAGGCGATTTTCTTGTTAATGAACCGTCAATAGCGTCTGGTTTTGCCGAACGCGATGACACAGAAGGTTACATTGAACAAGCGGATCGGGCATACACCATAATCAATAATTGGCGTTCATCGCATAGCTATCCTCTTCAAGCTATTAAGATGACTTTGCTCATAAGAGCGAAGCGGGTGGATAGTCAAGCTATCATGGCCCAGCGCATCAAGCGCCTCTCCTCCATTGAGGCAAAACTAAGTCGCAACGAGAACATGAAGCTATCGCAAATGCAGGATTTGGGCGGATGCCGCGCTGTCCTTATCACTTCCCGCCGCGTTAGCGAGTTAGTCGATATTTACGAAAAAGCCGCAGCAAAGAATCCGCGTGATCGATCAGAGTTTGTTAAGAAATACGACTATATCAAAAACCCTAAAACTGACGGTTATCGCAGTGTGCATTTCGTTTATAAGTACAGGACAAATGCCGCAGGCCTGGAGATCTATAACGGACTAAGAATCGAAATCCAGTTGCGTTCGCGGCTTCAACATGCGTGGGCCACCGCTGTCGAGACGGTATCAACTTTCACGGGCCAAGCATTGAAATCAAATATCGGTGATGAAGCGTGGAAGCGGTTCTTTGCTCTAATGGGAAGTGCTGTTGCACGTAGAGAAGGAACTCCAACAATTCCCAATACGCCTAAGAACATGAGTGAGCTGAAGGAGGAATTAAGAGAATGTGCCCGTCAGCTTGACGTTCAAAACCGATTGAGGATTTATGGTGACGCACTCCAAGGAGTACCAGGCAGGGCGGCTTTCCCAGACGCGAAGTATTTTTTGCTTGAACTTGACTTAACCGGAAAACGGATTCTCGTAAGAGGCTATAGTGAAGAGCTATTAGAAAAGGCAACGACCGATTATCTGGCGGTAGAAAAGTTAGAAAAATCAGGCACGGTTACTGACGCCGTATTGGTGTCCGTTGACTCGATGGCTAATCTTCGACGGGCTTATCCAAACTATTTCTTGGACACCCGCGTTTTTGTTGACGCTGTTAATAAGGCAATTGCGTAATTCACAAGCTCTGAGGCCAGTGTCACATCCGCGTCATCAGAAACCCCTCCTTGGCGAATTCAGAAATTTCGCCAATGCCTTCGCCGTGTGCGACTGCTTGCGCAGGCGTGCCACGTCTTCAGGTGTGCCCTGCGCCGTGATGCGCCCGCCGCCCGCGCCGCCCTCCGGGCCGAGATCTATCAGCCAGTCGGCCTCGGCGATGATGTCGAGATTGTGCTCGATGATGACCACCGTATTCCCCCCCGAAACGAGTCGATGCAGCACGCGGATGAGTTTCTCCACGTCTGCCATGTGCAGGCCGATGGTGGGTTCGTCGAGCACGTAGAGCGCGGAGGTTGGTTTTGCGCGTCTGGAATTGCGGTTCCCCAGCGGCAGCTCGCCGGACTCCTTCGCCTTCGCGAGCTCCGTCACCAACTTGATGCGCTGCGCCTCGCCGCCCGAGAGCGTGGGCGACTGCTGGCCGAGCGTGAGATAGCCGAGACCGACGTCCTGTAGCAGTTGCAGCGCACGGTATATACGCGCGTGGGCGCGGAAGAACTCGACCGCCTCGTCCACGTTCATCGCCAGCACCTCGGCGATGGTCTTGTCGCGGTAACGCACCGCCAAGGTCTCGACGTTGAAGCGCGCGCCGTTGCAGACCTCACACGGCACGCTGACGTCGGGCAGAAAACTCATCTCGATGGTTTTGATCCCTCGGCCCTCGCACGCCTCGCAGCGCCCGCCGGCGACGTTGAACGAAAACCGCGCCGGGCCGTAAGCGCGTAGCCGCGCCTCGGGGGTGTCGGCGTAGAGTTTCCGAATCTGATCCCAAAAGCCGGCGTAGGTTGCGGGGCAGGATCGCGGTGTCTTGCCGATGGGCGTCTGATCCACTTCAAGCACGTACCGCAGCGCTTCGAAACCGCGGATCTCGTCGCAACCTACGAAACTCGCCCGGCCGTTTGAGGCGAGCGCGCGCTTCAGGTTGTCGTGCAGTACGTGACGCACGAGCGTGCTCTTGCCGCTGCCCGAGACGCCGGTGACGCACACCAGCCGCGCGAGCGGAATGGTGACGCGCAGCTTCCTCAGATTATGCATCGAGGCAGCGACGATCTCGATTGCAGGGTCATTCCTGCCCCATGGCCGGCGCGGCAGCAGCGGATGCTTCAACGGATGCGCCAGGCAGCGGCCGGTGACGGACTCGGGGGTATGCGTGAGTGCGGCTAGCGATCCTTCGGCGACGATACACCCACCGAGCTTGCCGGCACCCGGACCGAGGTCAATCAGATGCTGCGCCCGCCGTATCGTGTCTTCGTCGTGCTCGACCACGACCACGGTGTTGCCCTTGTTCTGCAGCGCGCTGAGCGTATCGAGGAGTTTTAAGTTGTCGCGGTGATGCAATCCGATCGTCGGCTCATCCAGGATGTAACAGACGCCGCGCAGGTTCGAGCCGAGTTGCGAGGCGAGCCGGATGCGCTGGGCTTCGCCGCCCGAGAGCGTTGGCGCGGAGCGATCGAGCGAGAGATACCCGAGCCCGAGCTGTTGCAGGAACTGCAACCGCGAAGCGAGCTCCGGAAGAATATCGCGCGCAATGTCGGCGTCGCGGCCGCGCAGTTTCATCTTGTCGAAAAATTTCTTCGCCGCTTCGACCGAGAGCGCGGCGAATTCCGCAATCGACCGGTTCTGGAATCGCACGGCCAACGCCGTGGGGTTGAGCCGCGTGCCTTCGCAACTCGGGCACACCCGTTGCGCGCCTTCCCACCAGTCATTCCACCAGATTTCCTCGCCGGTCTGTTCGGCATCGAAGCCGCTCATCAAGAGCCCCGTGCCGTAGCAGCGCTCGCACCAGCCGTGCTTGGAGTTATAGGAGAACAGCCGCGGGTCGAGCTCGGGGAAGCCGCGTCCGCAGCTCGGGCAGGCGCGCTCGGTGGAAAAGGTGGTGGGGGTGGTGCTCTTGCTCCGACCATTGCCGGCGGAGACGATCTGCAGCACACCCTTGCCGAAGAGGAGCGCGCGCGTTGAGCAACGCGCGCAATTCCTTCTCACCCTTCGGCGTCACCGCGATTTCACCCACGGGCAGCTCGATGTTGTGTTCCCTGAAACGCGCCAGCCGCGGCCAGTTATTCGTTGGCGTCATGCCGCCGTCCACGCGCAGAAACTCGAAGCCCTTGGTGAGCGCCCACTTGGCGAGATCGGTGTAATAGCCCTTGCGCGCAGTCACCAGCGGCGCCAGCACCAGAACCCTTTGGCTCCGATGCTCGGACATGACGCGCGCTAGGATCGCTTCCGCCGTTTGCGCTTCGATCGGAAGCTTACACTCGGGACAGTATTGCGTGCCGAGCTTCACGAACAGCAGGCGCAGGAAGTGATAGATCTCGGTGAGGGTCGCGACCGTGCTCTTGCGTCCGCCGCGCGAGGTGCGCTGTTCAATGGCCACCGTCGGCGGCAGCCCGAAGATCGCATCCACGTCCGGCCGCGACGCCGGTTGCACCAGCGAGCGCGCATAGGCGTTGAGCGATTCGAGATAGCGGCGCTGGCCTTCTTTAAAAAGAATATCGAACGCCAAGGTGCTCTTGCCGCTGCCCGAGACGCCGGTGACGACGGTAAAGCGCTCGCGTGGGATGTGCGCTTCGATGTTTTTCAGATTGTGCTCGCGCGCATGCAGGATGCGGATGGTGTTGTCGGACATGCGCAAAGGCGCGACGGTGCGCTTCGGTACACCAGCGCGTTGGTTTGCGCGCTCGGCGTACTCTCGCAGCGCTTTCCCCGTATGACTCGTGGGATCCTCGGCCACGCTTTGTGGCGTGCCGGTGCAAACAATCTCCCCGCCGGCATCACCGCCTTCCGGGCCGAGATCGATGATCCAATCCGATGCCCGGATCACATCGAGGTTGTGCTCGATCACCACCAAGGTGTTGCCCTCGTCGAGCAGCCGCTGGAAAGCCTTTAATAAGGTCGCGATATCATCGAAGTGCAGGCCCGTCGTCGGTTCGTCGAACAAAAACAGTGTGCCCCGATCCTTGTCCTTGCGCGTCTTGGCCTCGGCCAGATGTCCGGCGAGCTTCAACCGCTGCGCCTCGCCGCCGGAAAGGGTCGGCACCGGTTGGCCGAGCTTTAAATAGGAAAGGCCGACAGCCACGAGCGGTTCGATCCCACGCAGGATGTCGGGGCGGTTGGCGAAAAACGCCGCCGCCTCCGACACTGTCATGTCGAGGACAGCATTGGGCCGGGCAATGAATTTGGCGCCGGAGTTAATGGACTGACTGCTTCGAGCACCAGCTTCACTTCCAGCACCTCCGCGCGGAAGCGTTTGCCGTCGCAGTCCGGGCAACGGATGTATACGTCGGAGAGGAACTGCATCTCCACGTGCTCGAAGCCCGCACCGCTACAGGTCGGACAGCGGCCGTTGCCGGTGTTGAACGAAAACATGCTCGAAGTGTAACGGCGCTCGCGCGCTAAGGGCTCGCCGGCAAAGAGCTTGCGTATCCCGTCGAGCGCGCCGACGTAGCTCGCCGGATTCGAGCGCGTGGTCTTGCCGATGGGCGACTGGTCCACCAGCAACACGTCCTCTATCAGCTCGTGACCGCGAATCGCCCGGTGGCTCCCCGGCGTTTCCTTCGGCCGGCCCTTGAGCTTGGCAAGCGCGTTGTACAGCACGTCCTCTACCAGCGTGGATTTGCCCGAGCCGGACACGCCGGTGATGCACACCAGGCGCTGGAGCGGAATCTTTACGTCCACGTTTTTCAAGTTGTTCTCGGCCGCACCGAGGATTTCTATGGTGGTATCGGCGGGCGGTTTCGACTGCGCGTGCGCGACGACGGACTTCGCGCCGTTAAGGTATTGCGCCGTGAGCGAGCGCTTCGATTGTTTCAGTTCCTGCGGTGCGCCGAAGAACACGATCTCCCCGCCGCGCTCACCCGGACCGGGACCGATGTCGAGAATGCGGTCGGCGGCGAGCATTACCTGCGGATCGTGCTCGACCACCAGCAGTGTGTTGCCGGCGTCTCGGAGCCTGTGCAGCACCTGCGTCACCCTGCCCATGTCGCGCGCGTGCAGGCCGATCGAGGGCTCGTCGAGCACGAACAGCGTGTTCACGAGCGAGGTGCCGAGCGCGGTCGTGAGGTTGATGCGCTGCACCTCGCCGCCGGAGAGCGTGCGCGACTGGCGGTCGAGCGTGAGATACCCCAGGCCGACCTGGACCAGGTAACCGAAGCGCGTGCGGATTTCCGTTAGCAGCAGGTCGGCGGCTTCATCGAGCGGTGCCGGCAAATGCAGGTTCTCAAAGAATGCATGTGCGCGCTCGATCGGCAGCGACACCAGGTCGTGGATGTTTAGTCCCGGGAGCGCCGCGAATTTCGCCTCCTCGCACGGTCACTTCCGCCGGACGAAAACGTGCCGTCGCAGCGAGTACGCGGTCGGCGTCTTCCTTCGTGCCCAGCCGCCACAGCAGTGCCTCGGGTTTGAGCCGCGCGCCGTGGCAGGCGGGGCACGGTGTGTACGCGCGGTAGCGTGAGAGCAGCACGCGCACGTGCATTTTGTAAGCTCTGCCCTCGAGCCACTTGAAGAAGCGCTCGACGCCGTACCAGCGCTTATCTTCCCATCGGCCTTCGCCTGCGATCACCCAATGTTGGTGTTTCTCCGATAACTCACGCCACGGCACGTCGGTCGGCACGCCGCGTTTTTTCGCGAAGCGCAGGAGATCGTCCTGACACTCGCCGTAAGACTGCGTCTGCCACGGTTTGATGGCGCCCTGGCGCAAGGTCTTCGATTCGTCCGGGATGACTAGGCCGTAATCGATGCCGATGCTGCGGCCGAACCCGCGGCAGATCTCACAGGCGCCGATCGGCGAGTTGAATGAGAAGAAATTCGGAACCGGATCGCGGTAGGCGATATCGCACTCGGCACAATGCAGAGCCGAGGAAAATCGCCACGCTGCACGCGGCTTGCCGTCCCCCTCGAGCGGGGTCACCGTCACCCGCCCGCGCCCGTGCTTGAGCGCCGCTTCCAGGTCCTCGACGATGCGCGCGCGATTCTCGCCGTGCAACCGCACCCGGTCCTGAATCACTTCGAGGTGCGCACCCTCGCGTTGCTGTATCCGCGTGTAACCCTGCTGCGCGAGAAAGCCTTTGACTTCGTCTTCGGTGAAGTTTTCCGGCACTGTGACGGAGAAGCTAATGAGGGCGTTAGGCCCGCTCGCGCCGCGGCTGAGCAATTCGTTAACAATGCTGTCGGGCGTGTCGCGCCGCACCCCATTTCCGCAAGCGCGACAGTAGAGCTGGGCGGCACGCGCGAACAGCAGCTTCAAGTGATCGTTGAGCTCCGTCATCGTGCCCACGGTCGAGCGTGAGGTGCGCACGGGATTGGTCTGGTCAATCGCGATCGCCGGCGGGATGCCCTCGATACGCTCGGCCGCGGGCTTGTCCATGCGCTCGAGGAACTGGCGCGCGTAGGGCGAAAACGTCTCGACGTAACGCCGTTGCCCCTCGGCGTAGATGGTGTCGAACGCTAGCGACGATTTCCCCGATCCCGACACACCGGTGACCACGATCAGCTCGTTCAGCGGCAGCTCGAGGTCAAAACCCTTCAGATTGTTCTGCCGGGCGCCTTTAATAAGGATGTGGTCGTGCGACATGAGAAGTGGCGGAAAGCTAAGGAAGCCGCGAGTATAACGGGCAACGCAGAGCGGAGCACCGGTGAACGATACGTCGTGCTCGCGCCCAACCGCTGGAAGCTCGGGAAAGCGGTGCGGGTCGTGAACCAGACGCTGAACGGATTAGGGTTGGAACAACATCCCGAAAAAACGTTTATCGGTAGGATAGAACAAGGCTTTGATTTTTTGGGCTATCACCTTCGTCCAGACAGGCTTGCCGCGGCCAAGACGGTTGAGCGTTTTCGTTGAACGTGCGAGCCCGCTTTATGAGCGCAAGCCGGGGGAACTTTCGACTCCTCCCGGCTTGGACGGTATGTGCAACGGTGGCTCAGGTAGGCCCGAGCTGGGTTTCGGAGGGAGTGATAGAAGTGTGACCCCATTGCCACAACTATCTCATTGTGGGCGGTGGCTGCCTTGGCACACCTCCATTATTAATCTATCAAATACCGTTGATTTCTATCCATTGCACTTACTAACAATGGCCACACGGCCAATTGTTATCGATGTTAAATGCTTTGTTGTATATTGCTCTATGCATAGCCATTTCTATGGCGTGCGCCATTGTTGGTGATATATAAATTCCCCCTCTGGTCTTATCCAGCTGGATTTCTGTTAATCTCATTTTTATGTTTGAGTCATTATTTCGGTCCTGCACCGTTTGGTAACGATGTCTGGTAGAAGTGCTTGATTCATTCGCAGCCACCACTGGTGTTAGGCCTGTGAGGGCGACCATCAGGCTAAAGGTTGCAATGATATATTGAAGCTGTTTCATTTCTCTCTCCTTCAATAATGAACTAACAAACATCGGTACACGATGGTCCCTGCCGGTTCTCTCGCCTCTACCACCCAATAAGGAATATTATTTTATATAGAGGCGCTGCCCGGGTCCCAGCTTGCAACGCGAATATAGAGGGTGACCGCAATTTGGTCTGTGAAATATTTCACGGAAAAAGTGTGAAATATTCACAAAATCTATTGTGGAACACTTCTAATAGAGGGACCATTGAGAAGGAAGCGAGTAGGGCGGAAGCCCGCTTTGTCGGCGTTCCGCCGCATGTGTCCACCTCTGCTCCCAGCCGTGCCATCGATAACGCCATCTCCATCCCGATCGGAAGGGTGGCATCTGTAGGGCCGATGTCCGCAGGGCGATCCGCCGCACGGGCCGCTTCGGCCGGCAGCCGTGCAGCGGATCGCCAAAAAGCGGCTTCCGCACTACCAAACGTAATCTAACGAGTTGTGACCTTAGGACTAACCATTATTTCCATACAGCTGGCGTCCACTTACCGTCGCCAGGTTTACACAATTGACATCCACCACTACCCAGTATGTTTCGCTGGATAACACCCAGATTTAACATTCCCCCGTGAACCCTGTCCATTTCAATGGATGACAGAATGGATAGTTGAGGCTTTGCTGCGGCCGTTGTTTTAGGGGAATTCATTGACGTTCGGACTGCATCCGCGGCCACCACTGCTGACAGACCCGTGAGCGCCACTATCAGGCTAAGGGTTGTGATATATTTTCGGCGTTTCATATTTCTCTCCTTCAATATTGCATTAACATACATGGGTGTACGATGGTCCCTGCCGGTTCTCTCGCCTCTACCACCCAATAAGGAATATTATTTGATATAGAGGCGCTTCCCGGGTCCCATCTTGCAACGCGAATATAGAGGGGTGAGCGGAATTTGGTCTGTGAAATATTTCACAGAAAGAGTGTGAAATATTCACAAAATCTGTTGTGGAACACTGGGCCAATGGAACACTTTCAATGAGAGGGTCCATTGAGCGTGTTTAACTAAATCCAACCTTGCCCTGACTCATTGCGCAAAATGAGGGGGTTTCCTGAGGGTGGGCATTAGCCTCCTAATCTGTGGACCTCCTGTCGCTCCGACGCTGCGCGTTCCCCTGGAGCCCGCGGGAGGAGACCCCACCAGACGCTGCACGGATTAGGGTTGGAAAAACAGCCCGAGAAAACGTTTGTCGGAAGGATAGAAAAAGGCTTTGAGTTTTTGGGCTATCACCTTCGTCCAGGCAGGCTTGCCGTGGCCAAAGACGGTTGAGCGTTTCATTACGTACGAGCGGGCTTTATGAGCGAAAGCCGGGGGAGACACTTTCGAGTCTCCCCGGCTTGGTAGGTACGTACAACGGTGGTTCAGGTGGGCCCGAGCTGGTTATGGTTGCGTGCGCTTGGAGAACGGGGCCAGCCTGGTTTTCGCCTCGCTGAGCGTGAGGTCAAGCTTCGCCAAACCGTCGCCGAGTATTGACGTGGCCAATTTCTTCAACTCGATCCCTCACAGGTTATGATGATGTGTCCGGTGACCCCTCATAGCCCCGCACATGCTATGTGTCTGCAGGTTACTCCGCGGCCATCGGAACCGTAGGGCGGGGGTGAGGGTTGTTTGTCCTCATTTATCATACCACCATATAATTTGTCCATTTGCTCGGGCGACAGTCTATGCCCTGGGCTACTCTCGAACTGCCGCGTGTCTGGTTGGATTCGCTCACCACGTGATGTTCTTTCTGCATCCGCCACTACCACGGGCGACAGACCAATGAGCCCCATTATCATGGTCAAGGCTGTGATATATTGTCGCTGTTTCATTTCTCTCTCCTTCAATAATGAATTAACAAACATGGGTACACGATGGTCCCTGCCGGTTCTCTCGCCTCTACTACCCAGTAAGGAATATTTGATATAGGCGCTGGGCCCCGGGTCCCATCTTGCAACGCGAATATAGAGGGGTGAAAGGATTTGATCTGTGAAATATTTCACGGGAAAAGTGTGAAATATTCACAAGAGCTGTTGTGGAACTCTCTAATAGAGGCACCATTGAGCGTGTTTAACTAGGTCCAACGTAGCCCTGACTCATTACGCAATAAGGGATTCCTGAGGTGGGCGCTAGTCTTCTAATCCCTGGATTGGCGGGGGACTTTGTGTCGTTTGTCCAGGCAGGCTTGCCGTGGCCCAAAAGACGGTTGAGCGTTCGTTGAACGTGCGAGCCGGCTTTATGAGCGGAAGCCGGGGGAGGCACTTTCGAGTCTCCCCGGCTTGGTAGGTACGTACAACGGTGGTTCAGGTGGGCCCGAGCTGGGTTTTCGGAGGGCGTGGTTGAGGTGGGACGCCCCATGCCTCATGACTCACGATTCACCTATGTGGCCCATGCCGGTCGGCTCCTGTCGTTAGATCTCTCTGAGTTTCTCAGCTCCAGTTTCGGTGCCGCGCTCGAGATTGTGATCTTTTAGACCCTCGTGAAGGCCAACCCCGCCGAAGCTGAGGCGGTCAAGTCCCTCATCGGGTGACCTCAGCCCACTCCTAATGCGTGCAGCACGCGAGCGCCTTGACTATGTTGGTGGGGCTCAGTTACATGTTACATGTCATTGTACATGAACCGTTCGAGCAGGTTATACGGATGGCACAAAAAAGCGCTTTTGCGGCCCATCCCGGAAGTCCTAGCCCTCCGCCGGTGACTGCGTCCATTTGGTGTGCCGTGAGTTCGATTTTCTGGGGTGGGACGGGTTCGGATTGAGAATGCGCGTGTCGCACTTCTTCTCCTGCAACATCCGCCGCCACCACTGGCGACAGACCACTGAGGACCACTATCAGGCTAAAGGCTGTGATAAATTGTCGCTGTTTCATTGCTCTCTCCTTCGATACGAATTAAAAAAACAGAGGTACACGATGGTCCCTGCCGGTTCTCTCGCCTCTACCACCCAATAAGGAATATTTGATAGACGCGCTGGGCCCCGGGTCCCATCTTGCAACGCGAATATAGAGGAGTGAGCGGAATTTGGTCTGTGAAATATTTCACAGAATTTGGTGTGGAACACTTTAAATAGAGGGACCATTGAGCGGGCAGAGCAGTGCCAGGAGTCGCCGCCAGGCTCGGCGCTCCCCGCTACATAAAAGCACGAATGAGAGGTTCCCGCGGATCCCACCGAGGTATCAGTTGAGATTCTGCATTGGATTTCTTATCCTTTTACTTCGCACAGGGAAAGCTAATGTGTAACCTCAACTATTGCACGCTTGCTGAACGCGTTACTGCGCGAGGCGCGGTGCTGACGGCGGGTTGGCGCCCGCCTCGTCCAAGGAGATGCCGCCCGACTTCATTCATGCGAACTTGGATCCCCATTGCTCTGCTCCTCAGTGCCGCGGCCGGGGCGCCCGTGCGGGCCGTCGAACGGGGGCCGGTTAAATCGCTCCTGGAAATGCGGCGAGATCGAGTGGTGGTTCAGAAGTGGGACTTAAGTTGTGGCGCCGCGGCGCTTGCCACTCTACTGAATTACCAGCACGGCGACCCAGTTGCGGAGAGGGAGATCGCGCGGGCGCTGATGCAACGCCGGGAATACCTGGCCGATCCGTTGCGGGTGCGGGTGCAGCAAGGGTTCTCTCTGCTCGACCTCAAGCGCTACGTCGATAAGCGGGGTTATGAGGGCATCGGCTACGGCCGGCTTACGCTTCAGGACCTGATCGAACAGGCCCCCATTCTGGTGCCGCTCAGCCTGCACGGTTACAATCACTTTGTCGTGTTCCGCGGCAGGCGCGGGGATCGGGTACTGATTGCGGATCCCGCCTGGGGGAACCGTACCCTGCGGGTAGAGAGATTCGAGGAGGCCTGGATTGACTCTCCAGAGATCGGTAAGGTAGGTTTCGTGGTGGTGGGGCGTGAGGGCAGCACGCCGCCTAATCGCCTCGCCCCTCGCGCTAGTGATTTCGTGATGTTGCGGTAAGCCATCAATCAGAAAGGACGCAAATGACACCACCCAGGGGTTCGCGCCAGCTGATGCAAGGCGCGGCCTTAGGCGCATCTTTCGCTTTGGTGGGACTGGTTGTGGCCGGGCCCCAGACAAAGCAGGCCGGCTCTCATCCTCAGCCGACGATGGAGGAACTGATGCGAAGGCTCGAGGAGCGCGACGCCCTCATTGTTGATCTGCAGCGACGCGTTGGAGAGCTCGAGCGGCAAATCGCCACGCCGCCCGTTAACCCGCAACCGGTGGCTGCCAAGCCCGTGCCCTCAGTGCCGCCGGTAGCCTCATCGGCTGAGCAGAAGCCACCGAACGCGGAGCGTCGGAGCGACAGGATGTCGCCGGCCAGTACAGGGACGTACGCATCGACACAAGCCGAAGAGGCTCCAGCGGCTGCAAGCAGCGCGGCGCCGGCAGCGCCCGGCCAATTCGAGGTCGATGAGGAGGCCGCCGAGCGCGCGCTGGAGCAGACACTGGTCGTGACGGGCGCACTCCTTCTGCCATTTGGACAGGCCGACATCCAGCCCAGCTTCACCTATATCCGAAGCGAGGAAGAAGCACCTACCCTCTTAGCGCAAGGTGTGGCTGCATCGCAAGATGTTCGCCGCAATACCTTCATCGCCGATCTTTTTCTGCGCTTCGGTCTACCCTTCGACTCACAACTGGAGGTCGGCATTCCTTATCGATATGTAGAGAAGCAAGTGGTCACAGAAGTAGATGTCGGCGCGCGGGCCGAGACGGAGTCTCATGGCTCCGGATTCGGCGATCTCGGTTTCGGCCTGGCCAAGGGGTTGCTGGAAGAGCGCAACTGGTGGCCGGATCTAATCGGTAGGGTGACATGGGATACTGACTCCGGTGAAACCTCCGATGACGGCTTTTCGCTTGGCGGCGGCTTCCACGAGCTCCAGGGTTCGTTAACCATGACCAAGCGCCAGGACCCGCTGGTGTTCATCGGCAGCGCCTCCTATGGGACTACATTCGAAAAGGACGATATCAATCCGGGCGACCAGCTTGGTTTCTCGGTCGGGGCGGTGCTGGCCGCCAGTCCTGAGACCTCGCTGCGCGTTGTTCTCAATCAGACATTCGTCAGCGAGCTGGAGGACGGGGATAGGACCATCAGCGGATCCGATCAGGTGTTCGGAACGCTGAACTTTGGGGCCTCCTCGATCATCGGCCGCGGGAAATTTCTCGACCTGACGGCTGGGATAGGTTTGACCGATGAGGCCCCCGATTACTCAGCAGGGATTTCTCTCACGATTAGCTTCGACGTCCCCACTCGCTTCTAGCATTCCTACATAGGTCGGATCTTTAAACCTATTGAATTATAAGTGGAACTTACGATGTTTCACTCGATCCCAATGAGCAATCGACCAAGATTAGCTCAAGAAAGGAGAGACCGAGTGAAACGTACCAACGCTACCACGGCGGTAGGACGATTCAAGAGAGTATTTTCGGAGCGGGAGTTGAACCGATTGGGCAAAGCGGTGAGGTATTGCCAGCGTGAACGGGTAGTGACGCCGTTTCGGCTGGTGATGGCGATGCTCTCGACGCTATCGAGTAGAAAGGTCGAGACATTGGCAGATCTCCAACGCGGTTTCAATGCGTTGTTTGGGGAGAGCTTGGCCTACAAGCCCTTTCACAATCAGCTTTCCAAGCGTGGGTTTGGGGAGTTCATGCGGGCGTGCGTAGAGCGCTTGGTGGAGAAGCTCGTTCTCAAGGTCTTGAAGATCAAAGAAGGTCACGCCTTTTCGGAATTTCGGCGCATTGTGATCCAGGACGGAAGTTCCTTTGCGGTCAAGGACAGCTTGCGTGATGTTTTCCCCGGTCGCTTTAAGCGAGTGAGCCCCGCGGCGGTGGAATTGCACGTCAGCATGGATCTCTTGAGCGAGGCGCTCGAGCATATCACCCTAACCCCCGACACCTTCGGTGAGCGGGCCGAGCTTCCCGACCCTGGGAGTTTATCCGGTTGCCTATTGCTCGCCGACCGCGGTTACTTCAGCTTGCCCTATGTGGGGGAGATGATAAAGGCGGGGGCGAGCTTGGTGCTGCGGACCAAGACAAACCTCAATCCGTGGGTGGTCAACGCCTATGGGAAAGCGGGTAAGCGCCTACGCCGGTTGTGTGGGAAGCCGTTGCGGGAAGTGGTCGAACGATTTCCCAAAAAGACCCCGGTAGATCTCGATGTATGCTGGCGGAATGCACAGCACCAACTCTCCTGTCGCCTGGTGGTGAGCTTCAATCCGAAGACCCGTGAATTCCGCTACCTCCTCACCAACCTCTCCCGCACCCGCTATGCCGCCGAGCAGGTCGGTTTGGCCTACAAGCTCCGCTGGCAGATCGAGCTCCTGTTTAAAGAGTGGAAATCCTACGCGAACCTGCATGCCTTCGACACCGGCAAATCCCGAGATCGCCGAAGGTCTCATCTGGGCCGCCATCGCCGCCGCGACGGTGAAACGTTATCTCGCGCATCTCACCCAGCAGCTTGCCCACGTGGACATCTCTACCCGCAAGGTCGCCATGTGTGCGCACCATGTGATGAGCGGCATTGTAAAGGCTCTCCTCGATGGTCGCCTCTCTCGAATTCGTAAGGCAATCAACAACGCCGTCGCCTTTCTTGCAACCAATGCCCGCCGGGCACACCCTCAACGCGACAGGCGAAGCGGACGCCTCGAACTGAATTTGGAACCAGTTTTCAACGCGGCTTAAGTACCTAACCTATGAGCATTCCTATTTTGGCGGATCATCGGCAATTATGTGCGAGTGGACACGTATTTCGGGGTACCCGCGTGCGTTTCCAAACCAGTGACCTACGACTTGCGCTGAACCAAAGCCAGCCTTTGGGCAATGCGTTTTTATGCCAAGATTGAGCGCATGACGGAGCAACGGTGCAAGGCGAGGCCGCGGGGTCAGCCCCGGTTAGTCGATAATGTCACTGGGCAATCCATCGCTGGACAGGGAGCGCTGGCATTGTAAAAATATCCGAGACTGGCCCCGTTCGCCCGTTCGCAAGGAAGTCGGTCAGCCTTGATGCCAGGCCCGCCGTGTCTTGGGTTTCGCAGGACCAGATGATCGCGACCGTCCACCCATCGGCTTCGAGTTCGGCTACTTTCCGTGCATCTCGCTCGACATTTGCGTCGAACTTGCGAGACCAGAAATCCTTGCGGCTCTTCGGCGTGCTGGCAGCCTTACAGCCCGAATGCCGATGCCAAAAGCAGCCGTGAACGAAGATAGCTTTTCGTCGGATTGGAAACACTATGTCGGGCGTTCCCGGGAGATCTCGACGATGAAGTCCATATCGATAGCCAAGGCGATGAAGTAGCCGACGGACGGTCATCTCGGGCTTCGAGTCCTTCGGCCCGATTCGCGACATGAGTGCGCTTCTGTCCGCAGGTGAGAGAAAATCGGTTTCAATCGGATGTGGGCGGAGCATAATCTTCGATCGCTTGAATGATTTCGTGGAGTTTGTCGACGAGATCACGATTACGCATATAGTCTTGGTACGTTTGGCGAGCCCCCCGTAGAAGCTCTTCATAGAAGACGATGCGCGCATTCTGTACTTTCAGCATGTCGTGGGAACGTGTCTTAGCGGCGTCGCTAGTCCAATCCGAGGGTTTCTTCCCAAGGAGGACGATGAACTGAATCGGCTCGTGGGCCGATCCTTGTGCTGCCAGAATTCGCTGCATGCCACTCAGATATTTTTCGATTTGGCCGATTAGCGCTGTCGTGCTGACCGTCCTTTCCGGTCGCTTCAATTCGATAATGACATGTTGGCCGGCCGTTTTCCGATAGGCGATATCGAGCCTTCCTCTTTTTCATCTTCCGGAAGCTCGGCGTCGATCTCGTTGAACAACGCCGTGACCGGACGCTCCATGATTTCGGTTCCATCTGCGCGCTCCCATGCAGGATCGAGCAACCAGAGATGATTGAACAGATACTGCTGGATGGCTTTTTCGAGATCGTTGGAATCGACTTTTTCTTCGAGAGTGCGGATTACCTTGAATCCGTTGCTGAACAATCTGTCCGTAAAGATTAGCTTCGAGGTTATCGAGCTCCTTGAAAATTTCCAAGGCCGTTTGGATGTTCTCGTCGGTGATATTCTCGAGCGCGTCCAGGTTCTCTTTGGCCCGATAGAATTCGAATGCTAGCACCGCGTGCTTGATGAGTTGTTTCTGCTCGTTCAGATCGTCAAGCCGGATCCGGTTGATCTTACCGAGCCATTTTTTGGCCTTCGCCCGGGTGGGCGGGTTGAGTGTCGATCCATCTCTTCACGGCAGGGATCTCTAACGCTTTTTGGGCTCCTTCCTCGGTACGAAGTCTCTGCCATTCATTTTGGATGTGTTTCAGTTCGCGACCGATGAATCTCTTCAACCCTTGGTAGCGATCATCGTCTTCGACGATTTTGTGACGGCTGCTCGTTGCAGCATCATCGTCTTTGGTGGTTCCCGGACCATCGTAGGTATCCAACCCATCGATACGCAGTTCTCCGATGAGATAGCTCGCATAGACGCCACGCTCCGAAAATTCCGATAGAATCTCCTCTTGTGCCATCTTGCCGCGCACGAAAATCGCGATGCGGTTCAAGTTGTCCCCGTCTTCATCCCGTAGGTGACGTACCTCCTTCACCGTGCCTAGCCAGCCGTCGATTTGTGGATCTTTGTCCATGATCGCGCTCGTGCGGTCGAAATGCTGCGCTACCGAACATAAGCCGATGACTTCGGTCTGGTCGCCATACGTCCAGAGGTACTGAACCTTGTCGTAGTAATCGCGGTCGGCAGAGTAACTTCCTCTTCATCAACGATGATGCGGAAACCTTCCGCAGCACCGATGACCGAGAAACGGCGTGCCAACCGTCGTTTGAGTGCCTGTGTCGTGCGGATCGTCTGCCTCTTCCGCAGTTCGGTCAGTACGATGCGGGTCCCACGCTCGAAGTCGATGCTTGCGACAGGGAGGGGGTCGGGATTGTAAGTCCCTTCCCCACCCGATTGCTCGATCCGCTGCCGGATATGCTCCAAACGCATTCTGAAGGCGCTTTTCTGCCCACCTTTCACGGTTTCGATATCGACGCATCCGGCGAACGAAAAGAGATACCTCCCGATCCCCTTGCCTGCCATCGGATGACGGCATTTTCCCGTAACCCCGGGCTGTCCATCGCGACGACGATATCCCACGGTCAGGAAACATCGGTTGACCTCTTCTGGTGTCATCCCTACCCCTGTATCGCGGATTCCAATCCGGTCATTTGTCCGGTCCCATTCGCATGGACCTCATCGGCGTCGGCATCCCATTCGTTCGCGACGATCTCGGACAGAACTGCCGGGACGTTGCTGTAAGGTTGATGCCAGGATGCTCCAGGACGTTGAGGCTGATCGTCAGCGCAAAAGGAGGAGGTGGTTCCGTCATGAATGCCTCTCCAGATGCGCCCTTATGGACCTTGCGACCGCCCGCGCCAACAGGACCGGAACGGCATTCCCGATAAGTTTGCCGACCTTGTTGAAATGGACAGTTCGGCCAGGAAGGGTAAACTCGTAGTCACGAGGGAACGACTGGAGGATCGCTCCTTCTCTAGCGAGATCGCCCGATCCTGCTCCGGATGCCAAGCGACCGTTGCCGAACCCGTAAAACTGGGTCGTGATCGTCGGTGATGGCTCGTCCAGACCATGCGACCGTAAACCGAAGCGTATCCACCCCCGGTCTGCGCCTTATGACAGTCGGTGACGAGATCGGGGCCCCGTTCTTTCCACGAGCCACCAGGGCGCGCTGCCCGAATGCGTTGGGGTTCTTATCCGATAAGCGGCTGGATCGGTGTAGAGGATCGATAGGATCGATCTGACCGGCAGATAAGGCGGGAAGATCGCCGATCGCGT
>CAVXTM010000015.1:0-377208 GCA_963764725.1 uncultured Gammaproteobacteria bacterium
GCTAGTCGCGTCGTAGCCGATCCGAGACCGCGATAGGGGTCGGATACCGCAGTACGATCACATACGAGGAGATGATAAACGTTATTAAGGTCGTGATCTGAACCAGATATGAAATATCGTCGCCGACGAACTTCGATTCCGCCGCCAGCACCGCGATGAGGAGGGCGAATTCGCTGTTCTGGCCGAGCCGTACGCCGATTTCTTGTGAAATATCCGGTTCTTCTCCGGCCCGCTTTAACAGCTCTCGAAACACCCATGGCTTTACGACCAGTATGGCGCCGGCAATCACTAGCGCAGGAGCCATGAGATGACCCAGCGCGCCAAGATCGAAGGCGGCGCCCAAGGAAAAGAAGAATAGGATCAGGAAAAAGTCGCGCACCGGTTTCAAGCTCTCGGCGATGTAGGCAGCGATCGGGCTGGTGGCCAGGGTGACGCCGGCGACGAAGGCCCCGATTTCATGGGACAATCCTAAAACATGGGCGAGCTCCGCGATGCCGAGGCACCACCCGATCGCGAGCAAAAAAATATATTCATGGATCTGATCGAAGCGCGTGATGAGCCGTTCCATCACCAGGCGATCCAGTGCATAGGCGATCAGCACCAGCAACGGAAAGGCCAAGAGCTGCATCACGATGTCGACGGCAAGCTGTCCGCCTTTACCATATCCCTGCAAAAGGAGCAGTATCACGATGGCCACCAGGTCCTGGAGCAATAACACGCTAATGATGACCTGTCCGGTGTGCCGATGGTGGAGCGCCGTCGTCGGAAGCAGCTTAACGCTGATGATGGTGCTGGAAAACATGAGCCCGCAGCCAAGAAAGGCGGCATCGGCGGGGGGCCATCCGAAGACGAGTCCCAAAGCGCCGCCGAGCAGAGCGAATACCACCGAGCTCAACAAGGTTACCCACAAGGCCTCACCCAGTAGACGCCACAGTTGTTGCGGGGGGAGGTTGAGACCGATGAGATACAACAAGAACATGATCCCGATCGCCGCGACGTCCTCGATCCACGCTATATCTGAGACCAGCCCGATACCCCACGGGCCAAGGACTACACCGAGCACGATATACGCGACCAGCATCGCCTGACGGGCGTAAAGAGCGAGCGTGGCTAGAAACGCCGCGCCGGTGAAAACGAGGAAGAGCGAAAAGACGATATTTTCCCCTGCCATCGTTAGGCGACTCGTCCCGCGGCAGGCAAACTCGCCTGGGCCCGGTTCCATTGTGCGTTCAGTCGGGCTTCGGAGACCGGGCAGGACGTGCCAAGGTCTTGGGCAAAGAGCGAGACGCGGTATTCTTCAACCAGCCAGCGGTAGCGAATGAATTCCGGCGCGCTATCCTGGGTTTGTAACCGTTCCAAGCATCGATTCCAGGGGATAGTGATCGAGGCGGCGCGTTGCTGATCTTTTGAGGGATCGCGTGGGAACCGCTCTAAGCGGAGACCGGCGGCCCTGAGAAAACGCGGTAGCTCGGGCAGCCAATCGGCGGGCGTGGCGGAAACAAAGCCGGGGTGGACGAGATAACTCAGTTGCTCCCGCACGTCCTTTTGCGCGCTCGGATGCGCGCCGGCGAGTTTTTTCTGAACGGCCTGCCACTCCGTCAAAACGGCGAGCACGAGATCGAAGAGTCCATCGAAGGTATGAATTAACTCCCCGCTCCCATGTACCAATCGCTTTCGGAATTCGTCTTCCGCCCGAATATCGGCAGGCGGACCGAGGAAAGCGCGATCAATAGTGGCATCGATGAGGTCCCTGAGTAAAGCGTCCCGATTCCCGAGCGGCCGGTGCAACAACACCGCTTTCTCGATCCGTGGCGTTGTTTTCTTCAGATATTTGATTTGCTGCGGCAATTCCAGAGCGAATAAACGCCGCAAGCCGTGTCTATGCTCGCGCTCGGCGCGCTCCTCCGAGTCGAACACCTGGATTGCCACAGCGTCTTGGCAATCCACCAAACCCGGGAACCCGCAGAGCGTGACACCGCTTGAGCTTGTTTGCACCTGCCGCGGAAGCTGGCCGAAATCCCAGCGAGTGATCTGCTTGCGCTCGATGGTCCAGTTCACGCAAAACGCCGCGCGCGCGCGATCGCCGAGCTTACGTTGCAGCGGGACGAGCCGCCGGCCTTCCCCGAGCACTCGCCCCTCGCCATCGACCACGCGAAAATTCATGCACAGGTACTCCGGCAGCCGGCTAAGGTCCCATGCGTCATGAGGGATCAGAACGCCTGTCAGACGCTTAAGCTCCGCCGCCAGGGAGTCTATTAACGAGCCGCCATTCGGCCGCAACGCTCGGGCGCACACGTTGGCATAGTGCTCGACCGGTATGAAATCCTTGCGTAACGCTTTAGGCAACAGGCGTATGAGCGCCGCGATTTTCTCCGGCAACCAACCCGGAACCAACCAATCGAAAAACGATTCGTGGACTTGATTCAACACGATGATCGGGATCGTGACGCTTACCCCGTCGGCGTCGTGCCCCGGTTCGAATCGATAGCTTAAGGCTAGTTCTGCGCCGTCGATCACTAGCCGCGACGGAAAGCTATCTTCGGTTTCCACGCTGGCACGCATGAGCATGCCCTTGTTGAAATAAAGATGGCTCGGATTATCCCGCTCCATCCTCGCGCGCCAACGTTCGAAGCTCGCGACGCTATAGACATCCGGCGGGATCCTCTGATCGAAAAAATCGTAACGCGCGTGCTCGTCGGCCAGCAGATCGAGCCGCCGTGCGCGCTTCTGGAGTTCCTCGATGTCCGCGACCAATTGCCGGTTATGGGTAAAAAAAGGCGCCGCCGTCTCATACTGTGCCTCGACCAAGGCCGCTTGAATGAACAACCGACGCGACTCGACCGGATCGATCGCGGCGTAGTCGACCTTGCGGTGGGTGATCAAGGTCAAGCCGTACAGCGTGACGTTCTCATAGGCGCTCGCGCGTCCCGTCTTACGCTCCCAATGCGGTTCCGAATAACTGCGGCGCACCAAATGCTGCGCGGCGTGCTCGATCCATTCCGGCTCCACAGTAGCGGCGGTCCGGGCGTATAAACGCGAGGTGTGTACGATCTCCGCGGCGACAATCCACGGGCCCGAATTCTTGAATAATGACGAACCCGGGAACACGTAAAATTTCGTTCCGCGCACGCCGAGGTATTCGTTTTTCTGGTATTTGAACCCGACTCGATCCAAAAAGCCCGTGAGCAAGGCCTTATGCATCGCCTCGTAATCGGCGGGCGCCGTATTCATCACGAGACCGAGATCATACGCCAATGCCCGCAGTTGGCCTTCGACTTCGATCCACTCCTGCATCCGAACCGGCGACACGAAATGGATCTTGCACAGTTGCCGCAGCTTGTTCTTGGAGAGGTGGCGCGCTTGCTCGCCATAGAATCGCCAGAAACGCAGGAACCAAAGAAAGTCCGAGCGCGGGTCTGTGAATTGCCGCTGCGCCTCATCGGCCTCCTCGCGAGCATCGAACGGCCGCTCGCGTGGATCTTGGATGCTCAATGCGGCGGCAATGATCAACATTTCCGCGAGACACTGATATTCACGCGCACTCAGGATGATCCGACCGATACGCGGGTCAACCGGAAACCGCGCAAGACGCCGCCCCAGCGCCGTAAGCCCCTTGGAGGCATCGGTCGCGCCGAGCTCTTCCAGCAGCTTATAACCCGCCTTGATCGCGCGGCTGTCGGGCGCATCCAGCAGCGGGAAGCGCTCAATCTCCCCCATACCCAAGGCGCGCAGCTTGAGGATCACCGCCGCCATGTTGCTACGCAAAATCTCCGGATCGGTGTATTCGGGCCGCGCCTCGTAGTCTTCGCGTGCGTATAGGCGAATACAGATCCCTGGGCTCAAGCGTCCGCAACGCCCCTTGCGCTGTTCCGCCGAAGCTTGCGAAATCCTCTCCGTCAGCAAGCGCTGAACCTTAGTGTTGGGATTAAAGCGGTTGATGCGCGCGAGCCCGGCATCGATCACATAGCGGATACCCGGTACCGTGACCGAAGTCTCCGCCACATTGGTCGCCAAGACGATGCGGCGGCCGGCGTGCCCCGTGAACACCCGGTCTTGTTCGGCGGCGCTCAAGCGCGAATAAAGCGCTAAGATTTCGGTCATGCGGAGATGGCGCAAGCTCTCCGCCGTTTCCCGGATCTCCTTTTCCCCGGGAAGAAAAATCAAAATATCTCCCGGCGCCTCGCGCGACAGCTCATCGACTGCGGCCAAGATGGCTTGTCCCGGATCGTGATCCACCGCGCCTTTATCATCTTCTTGCAGCGGCCTGTAGCGAAGTTCTACCGGATAGGCACGGCCGGAAACTTCAATGATCGGCGCGTCATCGAAATGCCGCGCGAAGCGCTCGGGATCGATGGTTGCCGAAGTCACGATCACTTTGAGATCGGACCGTTTAGGCAGCAGATCCTTTAGATAACCCAGCAAGAAATCGATATTGAGCGTCCGCTCGTGGGCTTCGTCGATGATGAGCGTGTCATAGGCTTCAAGCCTGCGATCGCTCTCGATTTCCGCGAGCAAGATCCCGTCGGTCATGAGCTTGATATAGGTTGCGGGTCCGACATGGTTGCGGAAACGGACCTTGAATCCGACCTCTTGGCCCACCCCGACGCCAAGCTCCTCGGCAATCCGGGAGGCAATGGTCCGGGCGGCGATCCGGCGCGGTTGGGTGTGGCCGATCATGCCGCGTATACCCCGGCCCAAGGACAGGCATAACTTCGGCAATTGTGTCGATTTTCCGGAACCTGTCTCGCCGCACACGACGATAACTTGGCGCGACGCCAGCGCACTAGCGATATCCTCGACGCGCGCGTAGATCGGTAAGGACTGCGGAAATTCTACGCGTGGGCAGGCTTCGGATCGCCGCTGGGCGGTATGGATCGATGCCTGAATCTGCCGTTCGAGTGCGCCGAGCGCCTCCGGATCCGCTCCGCCGGCCGCTTGGCTCGCGCGCACGCTCTGCAAGCGGCGTCGCAGCGGACGCTGCTCGCGCAGCATGCATTGCCCGATGGCCGGATCCAAGCGCTCAAGGGCTTCCATAATTTGGCTCGCCGCCATAAGGCCACGCCGATCAGTGGATTCAGATAGGCATGTTTCGCGCATATAATCCCGGGTCATCAGCCAAGCAACACGCCCGTTCCTGATAGATTTATTGAGTTTGTTTAACTAACCTAGTTAAAATTACCCGTCCGCCAACGCTTTATAACAAAAGTCTAAAGCCCGGTCGATTACCCACGATGCCAGTACGGTTCGAGCTCGCCGGATCACAGATCATCGGCCGCCGCAATTCTCAGGAAGATGCGTTTCTAATCACGTATCTCAGCGAGAAATCGGATGCCGGCGCCGACGCAGTCCTGATCGTGGCCGACGGCATGGGCGGGCATGCGGCTGGTCATCTTGCCAGTAATCTCGCGGTACAGACATTCAATCGGCACGTGACCACCCACTATGCCGAAGGAGATATTCCAGCCCTGCTCCACGAAGGGATAGCACACGCCAACAAAGTCATTGGTGACACCGCCAAGGAAATGAGCGCCCTGCAAGGCATGGGGTGCACCTTGGTAAGCGTCGTATTATCAGGCTCTCATCTCTATTTTGTGAGTGTCGGCGATAGCCACATTTACCTATTGCGCAATCACAAACTGAAAAAGGCCAACGCCGATCATAGCTACGGGGGCTTTCTGGATCGCATGGCGGCTTCGGGCCAGCCCGTGGAACCCGAACCGGGGAGCTCCAGAAACATGCTCTTAAGCGCATTGACCGGCGAGGATATTTTTGAGATCGACTGTCCCGGCGAGCCGCTGGAGCTCCTGCCGGGCGACAAGGTGATTCTCGCCACCGACGGTCTCGATACCCTAGCCGAGGATCAGATTGCCGCCCTCGGCAACAAGGCAAGCACGGCGAATAGCCTAGTCGATGGGCTGCTCAATGCTGCGGATAACGCCAAAGCAAAACACCAAGACAACACCACCGTGCTTGCCATCCACGTTCTCGAACGTACGGAGCCGGTAAAAAGCGCGGCTCCCCCCTCGATTCAATCCGAAGCCGTCACGCTTCCCGCGCCACCGGCGGCCGAAGAGATACCGGAGGTAGTCTCCCCGGAACCGCGGCGCGCCCGGCCGGTAGTCGTAATAGCCGGCATCGTAGCGGTGTTGGGCTTGATCGCGGCCCTACTTTTCATGTATGCGCAAGACCTCTTTCCCCCGGAAGTGGCCCCCGAGCCGGTGTCTATGGATAATCCGGCCGCCAATGAGGGGCTAGAGCCCAGCTTACCCACGCCCGAAATCGACCGATCCCAAGCGGGTTCGGGCGGGGATCCTAAACCGGATCCCTTGGCCAGCGAGCCAAGCAAGTCAATCGCGACGGCACCGCTCGCCGCACCCGAGGTTTTTCGCGATCCGATGCACGGCGCGGGCCGAGGACCCGAGATGGTCTGGATCGCGGAGGGTTCCTTCCCGATGGGAAGCACTAAAACCGCGGCGGCGGCCGACGAAGGTCCCCCGCATCAAGTCGTCGTCAAACGCTTCGCGATGAGCCGTAACGAAGTCACCTACGCCGAGTATGCTTCGTTCGCACGGGCGACACGAAGATCGTTGGGCAATTCCGCACCAACCGACGATCGAACGCCGGTGGTCCTCGTTAGTTGGAATGATGCCGTCGCCTACACCCGCTGGTTGACGCAAGCGACCGGACATCGTTACCGGCTCCCCACGGAAGCGGAATGGGAATATGCCGCGGCGGCCGGTACTCAGACGCCCTACTGGTGGGGCTACCAGATCGAAGAAGGTAAGGCGCACTGCTACGGGTGTGCTAGCGATCTCACTGCTCAACGGCCGGCGCCAGTCGGCAGCTTCAAGGCCAATCCGTTCGGTCTGCATGATACCGCCGGGAACGTATTGGAATGGGTACAGGATTGCTATCATCCGTCGTACACAGGTGGTCCCTCCGATGGGAGCGCCTGGGAGACGCCCAAGTGTAGAATGCGTGTGGCCCGCGGTGGCGCCTACAGCACGCCGGCGAAATCCCTGCGCTCGACCAAGCGCTTTCGGCTCAATGCCGACGGCCGCTACGATGATGTCGGGTTGCGCGTCGTCCGGGAGCCGTAGTTCCTTTCTCAAGTCATTCAGCACTAGACCTTAGAGCCCACATACCAAGCAACCTCACCCAGAATCAGCGACCAAACGGCGAGATCCGCACCATGCAAAGCGATAAGCGAAACGTCAAGTACATCGTTCTCTGCGCCTTGGCTTCCGTTTCCATGGCAGCCATCGCCGGCGATCGATACGGTACTTCGGTATATGGATATAGCACCGAACAGGGTTACCAGCGCCAAATCTATGGCGGGGGCAATGGCGTCTACCAAGGGTATTACCACCCGCCCTATTATTTCGCTTCTCCCTACGGTGGATATCAACCGCCCTATGACCGCCGCTACTCTGAAGGTTTTCACGACGGGTACCATCAAGGGCAGCATCAACCGAGCGAGCCCAGGCACGGCACACGGTTCAGTGATCGGCGCCATAAGAATTGAGCGCGGATGATCCCTTAGCGAGCCGCGTGGAGGCTGGCAATATCCGAGTGCACGCGATAGAGGAACCAGAATACGGGTAGGGAGACAACGAAGGTGACCAGAAAAAATTAGCCTACCCGATCGCCTGCAACCATTTACCCCGACGCTGGACCAACAAAAAAGGCGGCTGAAGCTCGCGATGGCGGACAGCGAGCATATGCGCGGCTGTGTAGCGCGGGTCGCACAGTCCCATCAGGAGGGCCACGAGGGTGGCGGTTCCCGTACCGCCGCTCAGGTTTTCGAGCGCGATGACGAGGGCTAACAAGAGAGCGTATATTTCATCCCGCCGGTGAGGAATGCCGTGGTGAGGGATTGCTGCTCGTGCTGATCGTCTTGTATCAATTAGGCATCCATCGGCACAGCATCACTGCGCGCCTTCGCCTCTCCACGCCATTGCGTGCGAGCCGCGTCGGTAGCTAGACTGCGCGCGTAACACAATTAACCAACTGCTCTCCAGACTGTCCTGGACCCGTGTTCTTTTTAATGGGCACATCATAAAGTGACGGATCGCCTTTCCGCCGCACAAGCCGTATGGTACGCGTTGCGAAGCTGGCGCACGGCGTCGGTGAGTCTGCTGTCTTTTTCGTCCGGGATGCCACTCGGGCTGGTGTGGATCGCCATTCCGGCATGGCTCGCGCGTCAAGGCGTGGACATAAAGATTATCGGGCTGTTCACGTTGGCACAGGCGCCGTGGAGCTTCAAGTTTCTCTGGTCACCGATCATTGACCGCTACGCGCTGCCGCTACCATGGCTCGGACGCAAGCTCGGCTGGACACTGCTCTTCCAGATCACTCTGCTCGTCACCACATTCCTGCTCGTAGGCGTGGCACAACATCCGGATGCCATCTGGATCATCGGCGTACTCACGCTCGCCATCGCCTTCGCCTCGGCGAGCCAGGACATCGCCGTAGACGCCTATGCCGTAGAAGTGTTGCGCCCCGAGGAACAGGGCGTGGCGGTCGGCGCGCGCACGGCAATCTACCGCGCCGCCATGTTCGTTGCCGGTGGTCTTGCCATCACGCTGGCAGGATCGTGGTCATGGCCGTTCATGTTTGGACTGATCGCACTGCTCTATGTGCCCATGATGATTGTCACTCTGTTCGCGCCGCGCTCAGATCTCAACGGGGCCGAATCACCGCAAACCCTGCGGGAAGCGGTGTGGAAACCGTTCGTGGGTTTTCTCGCGCGGCGCCAGGCGATGGTACTGCTGGCGTTTGTCGTGCTCTACAAGCTCGCCGACAACCTTGCCGGTGCGCTGGTGCGGCCGTTCCTGATACAGATGGGGTTCGACGATTTCGACGTGGGCGTGGCCACCGCCACCATCGGGCTCGTCACCACGCTGTTCGGAACCCTGCTGGGCGGCATGCTCACTACGGCCATGGGTCTTGGGCATTCGCTTTGGGTCTTCGGGTTCCTCCAGATCTTCTCGAACCTCGGCTACGTGTTTGTCACCGAGGCCGGCCCGAATCGTTGGATCATGTACACCGCCATGGGTTTTGAAAGCCTCACGAGCGGAATGGGGACGGGGGCGTTCGGCGTGCTGTTGTTACGCATTACCCAGAAACAATTCTCGGCCACACAGTACGCACTATTCTCGAGTTTGTTCGCATTACCTCGCATTTTCTCCGGCCCGATTACTGGTGTCGCGGTTGATGCGCTGGGCTGGCACGACTTCTTCATCCTCACCATGCTGATCGGTCTGCCCGGGATGGTGTTGCTGCACCGCTTCTCACCGCTCGGCGTGCGCGACCCAAGTTTGGAGGAACCGACGCTCGCAGCCGCCACTCCCGTGAACCGGGCAACACTTCTCATCAGAGCACTCACCGGTGGAGTAGCGGGATTCGTTTTAGCAGTACTTGTGGCAGCGCTCCTCGAAGCATTTAGAAGACACCGTGCCGCACCGGACGACGCCTTCGATCTTCTCACTCCTCTCGCCGCGATTTTCACACCGCAAGCCGTGAACGAGTGGCTCATGCTTGCCGGTATCGCAATCTTCGGCCTGCTTATCGGCCTGACCGCCGCCGCTACCGCGGCAGCGCGATCCCCGAAAGATTAGGCCAGCTTCGCTTTGGTGCTTGCTGTTTTGCAACCGAATTAGGCGCTTACTGAAACAACATCGACAAAAAATTGTCGGTAGTTACGGTGTCACGAACTGCTCCGACAGGTTCAAATATCTTATATATCTTACCTATGAGAGAGAATTAGTATACATTGTCGCTGCGGGGGTCCGGGCTGTGGGGCGCGAAATCGAACGTAAATTCTTGGTAAAGAACGACGCTTGGCGGCAACACGCCGCCGCACCCGTGCGCATGCGTCAAGGTTACTTGAACGAGAACGGACCTGGTTCGATACGCGTGCGCGTCACGGGGGACCAGGCCGCCCTGAACATCAAAAGCGCGACATTGGGTGTGTCGCGCACGGAATTCGAGTATGCGATCCCCTTGAGCGACGCGGAATACATCTTAGACTCTCTTTGCCTCAAACCGCTGATCGAAAAGACACGCTATAAAATCGAGTATGCCGGTCACCTGTGGGAAATCGATGTCTTCGAGGGAGACAACGCGGGTCTCGTGGTCGCGGAAATCGAGTTGGAAGCTGCCGAAGAACCGTTCCGTCTGCCCGATTGGATCGGCGCCGAGGTCTCTCACGACCCGCGCTTTTATAACGCGTGCTTGGTGTCTCACCCTTACAAGAACTGGTAGTTCAGCACGAGGCCTCAGGTCCGTACTCGTCCGCCACCAACCGGGGTTCAGGAGGCGACTTCGGTAATGGGTGACAACGCTAGTGCAGTGCGGCCGACGCAAACATAATCAAATCCTATGGCTGTCATCCGCTCGGGCTCATAAACATTGCGCAGATCGCAAAAAACCCTTCCTTTCATGCGCGCCAAAACGTCATCGAGATCCAGCCCACGGTAGGCGTTCCATTCCGTCAGCAGCACGACCGCATCGGCCTGCTCAAAGGTCTCGTACACGCTGCCACAGTAGGTAATGGAATCGGGCAAATGTTTTTTCGCCTCTGCCGCTCCATGTGGATCGTGCGCGCGTACCATGGCCCCTTTCTCGACGAGCGTGGGCAAAATGGATAAGGCGGGAGCATCTCGCATGTCGTCGGTCTCCGGCTTAAAGGTCAGCCCGAGAACTGCGATGGTTTTGCCGGCCTCGCTGCCGCCTAGCGCGTCGCGGATCTTCTTAATCATGCGTGCCTTCTGCGCGGCGTTGACCTCGATGACAGCCTCCACAATGCGGCTCGATACGCCTTGCTCTTGGGCGATCCTGACCAAAGCCTGCGTATCTTTTGGAAAACAAGAACCGCCATAACCTGGGCCGGGGTGCAAAAATTTGCGCCCGATCCGATTATCGAGCCCCATCCCCTTGGCCACGGCGTGGACATCGGCGCCGACGGCTTCGCATAGCATCGACATTTCATTGATAAAGCTGACCTTCGTCGCGAGAAAGGCGTTCGAGGCGTACTTAATCAGCTCGGCGCTTTCTAGATCGGTCTTAACAATCGGGGTTTCGATCAAGTTCAACGGACGATAAAGCTCGCGCAGCAACGCTTCCCCGCGCGGGCTCTCCACGCCGATGACAACACGATCGGGACGCATGAAATCCGAGATTGCCGCGCCCTCTCTTAAAAATTCCGGGTTTGACGCAACATCGAAATCAGCCGTCGGATTCTGTTCTCGAATAATGCGCGCGACATTGCGCGCCGTGCCGACCGGGACCGTGGATTTATCCACGACTACCGTGTAGCCCTTCAAATAACGCGCGATCGTTCTTGCTGCCTCATAGACGTAGCTTAAATCCGCGAAGCCATCCCCATGCCGCGATGGTGTCCCCACCGCGATAAATACCAAATCGCCATTGCCGATCGGTTCCACGAACTTTGCCGTAAACCGCAGCCGCTGCTGTGCGACGTTTTTCTCCACCACCTCTTTGAGACCAGGTTCATAAATGGGGATCTCGCCCCGCCGCAAACGTGAGATCTTATCCTCATCGACATCGATACAGGTCACGTTCGCCCCAAATTCCGCCAGACACGCCCCTGACACCAAGCCCACATAACCGCTGCCGACCATAACCACATTCATCCTGACGATCTCCTTAGATATCGAAGCCCACCACGCGTTGCCGCTTGCCGAATTCCACGGCGACAGGCAAACCGACATACCCCAGCCCGATAACGGATATTTTTCTACCGTGTTTCATGGTCCTTAAAATAGCCTTTATACCAGCTTACAAACTTTGCGATCCCCTCTTCGATCGGCGTCGATGGCCGGTAACCTACATCCCGATCGAGATCGGTAATATCCGCATAGGTATCGGGAACGTCGCCGGGCTGCATCGGCAGGAAGTTCTTTTGCGCCTTTTTCCCTAGGGTTTCCTCCAGCACTTCGATGAACTGCATCAAGTGTACCGGCTTATTGTTCCCGATATTGTATAATCGATAGGGCGCGCGGCTGGAGCCGGGATCCGGCTCGTGACCGGACCACTCCGGGCTGGGCGCCGCGACCGTATCTATAACTCGAATGACGCCTTCAACGATATCGTCGATATAAGTGAAATCGCGCCGATGCTCGCCGTGGTTGAAGACATCGATCGGCCGTCCCTCGATAATATTACGCGTAAAAAGAAACAAGGCCATGTCGGGTCTGCCCCAGGGGCCGTACACGGTGAAAAATCTCAAGCCCGTCACCGGCATGGCGTACAGATGGCTATAGGTATGCGCCATCAACTCGTTGGCTTTTTTTGTCGCCGCATACAATGAAACCGGGTGATCGACATTATCGTGAACGGAGAACGGCATCCGGGTGTTGGCTCCGTACACCGAGCTTGAGGAGGCATAGACGAGGTGCTCGGCGCCATAATGGCGGCACCCCTCGAGGATATTTACGAAACCGAGGAGATTCGAATCGACATAGGCGTGGGGGTGGGTGAGTGAGTAGCGCACCCCGGCTTGCGCCGCTAGATGTGCAACTCGCGCGGGCCGCTCCGTATTAAAGAGCGCGTCGATGCCCGGCCGATCGGCGATGTCGAGCTTGATGAAACGAAAATTCTCGTGAACGGCAAGCCGGCTAAGACGCGCCTCCTTGAGGCCGACATCGTAATAGTCGTTCAAATTATCGACACCAAGCACTTGGTCGCCTCGCTCGAGCAGGCGCCCGCTGAGGGCCGCACCGACAAAACCAGCCGCGCCGGTTACTAGGATTTTCATTGCTATCGCCTAAGCTGCCTATTCATCATAATAGATTGCGGCCTTTCAAGTTCGAGCGATCCCGGACGATCATTGTTATGCGCAGCAGGCGGCATTCCGGGCCGCGCTCCGGAGTTCCTCGACGGAGATTCATGCCGCTCTCCTAAACAGCTCAGGCAATAACCATGACAATTCGATGCACGTGGAAGCTCGCCGGTGGTCTCCTCATCGGTCTAACCATCTTCTTCTCCCTTATACCTTTACCTCCGGCGCAGGATCCGGCGTTCCCGGATAAACTGGTCCACAGCGCGGTTTACGCCCTGCTGATGCTATGGTTTGTCCAGATCACCCGGCGCAATCGGTGGACTGCCCTCGCGCTTGCTTTAACGCTGCTCGGTATCAGTTTGGAGCTCGGTCAAAGAGCCGGCGGGTATCGAGCCTTTAGTTACCTGGATATCGCCGCTAACGCCTTCGGCATCGCGCTCGGCTGGATCTCAGCGTTATTGGGATTGTCGTCCATTCTAACGCGTCTAGAAACCGTCTTGGAGATCCATAATACCCGCCGCAACACGCCGTAAGCGCGCGGCCGGTAAAATCATTGCGGCGGACTGAGTGCTGAACGATTGGCGTCCCCAAGGGGATTCGAACCCCTGTTGCCGCCGTGAAAGGGCGATGTCCTAGGCCTCTAGACGATGGGGACAGTATTGTCTGTGAGATTCCCGGGGCGCGCCTAACCTTTCTTTGCCGTAAACCGCTTACCCGTGCGATAGGTGGTGGAGCCAGGCGGGATCGAACCGCCGACCTCTACAATGCCATTGTAGCGCTCTCCCAGCTGAGCTATGGCCCCATCGATTGTTCAAACCTTAAGATAGGCCCGCACCTGTGTCAACAACCCCTTGGCTCTGAACATAGGCAATGGCCTTGGTTATACGCAGCAAGGAACGTTCCCTACCCATGAGCCACACCGTGGTGTCGATAGGCGGGGAGACGCTCCCGCCGGTCAACGCGACTCTTAGAGGTTGAGCAAGCTGGCCCAATTTCAATTCGAATGTCGCCGCTACGCGGGTGATGGCTTCATGGACAGCCTCCTCGGTCCAGCGTGGCAAATCTGAGAATCTTTGCCTTAACAGCAGCAGTGGATCGGCCATGAGCGAGGTGAGGTACTTCGCCGCGGCCGGCTCGTCATAGGTGGAAAAATCCCTGTAAAAAACGCCAGCGCTCTCCGCCATTTCCACCAAGGTTTTAGAGCGTTCACGTAACGGCTGAACAACATCCGCCAACGCCGGAGGACCGCTCGCCGCGATCTCGAGACGGTCTAAATGCCAACCGAGGTGCGCCAGTAATTCGGGCGTAGAGATGTTTTTTAAATAATGCTGGTTCAACCACCTTAACTTTGCCGAGTCGAAGGTCGCCGCTGCCTTGTTGACCGCTTCGGTCCCGAATTTATCGATCATTTCCTGTTTCAAGAATATCTCTTGATCCCCGTGCGACCAGCCCAGCCGGAGCAAGTAATTCAGGAGCGCCTCGGGGAGATAACCGTCCTCCCGGAACTGAAGCACGCTGACCGCGCCATGCCGTTTCGACAGCCGCTGGCCGTCGGCGCCGAGGATCATCGGCACATGCGCATAGGCCGGGATGCGTGCGCCCAAGGCCCGCAGGATATTGATCTGCCGGGGCGTATTGTTCAGGTGATCATCGCCTCGAATGACATGGCTGATCGCCATATCCATGTCATCGACAACCACCGTGAGATTGTACGTCGGTGTGCCATCCGCCCGCGCAATGATGAGATCATCGAGCTCGCGGTTGTGGAACACCACCTGGCCTCGAATCAAATCGTGCACGGCTACTTCACCATCGGCCGGGTTCTTGAACCGCACCACAGGCCGGCTGCCCGTCCTCGCCGCGTTACGGCAGTAACCGTCGTAACGTGGCTTTTCTTTGCGCCCCATCTGCTCGGCCCGCAGTGCCTCGAGCCGCTCTTTCGAGCAATAACAATGGTAAGCCTGTCCCTCTCGCAGCAACCGATCGATGATCTCTCGATAACGACCAAAGCGCCGTGTTTGAAAATACGGGCCTTCGTCATGGTCGAGACCGAGCCACGCCATGCCCTCTAGGATCGCATCGACGGCCGCCTGCGTCGATCGTTCGAGATCAGTGTCCTCGATTCTCAAAATAAATACGCCGCCATGTCTTCGCGCATAGAGCCAAGAGAACAGCGCCGTGCGGGCGCTGCCGATATGCAAGTAACCGGTCGGACTCGGCGCGAAACGCGTACGTACTTGAATTTTCTCCATCATGCCGCCTGCGTTGTGTTCCAATTTATTCGCCGCTCATCAGGCGACCGGCTACCATCGCCTTGGGCTTTATTGACCCTGCGGTTTAATGTCCTTAGAATTCCTGCCACGGGCGATTAGCTCAGTGGGAGAGCGCTGCTTTCACACAGCAGAGGTCGCTGGTTCAATCCCAGCATCGCCCACCAAGTAAATCAAGCTGTTATCCTACGGCGACGGTTCCGACTCCAAAGCAGAGCTCGCCGCGAGGCATGCCGAAGGGTCGTTTTCGGTCGCATCGCTATAATGACCAAGAATAAGGCGAAATCCAAGTCTAGGCCGCCACTCAGCGGACCTCCAGCGCCTCATTGGCTCCCGAGACAGAGAGACCGGACCGCTTGCCGCCGCCTATCACGTAGAGCATGTTCCCCATCCGTCGAATTCTCCGATGACATACACTTTGCCGTGAAGCACGGATGCGGTGACTTCGGTGTAGGGCGTGGGCATCTCCGCCTTTTGGCGGCGTGCGCCTGTTAGAAACTGTACAGCGTTTTCTCGACGCCGGAGTGGCTCTGCGCGCCAGACTCGTCAAGGGTGACGACGATGACTCCACCGTGAAGTTCCGTCCGGTAGAAGCCGCGAGCATTTCAAAGGAGTGGAACGAGATCGAGGGATTCAAACTGGAAGCTGATTGTGTCGGCAGCCCGGGTTGTCTGCGCGGCATCGCTGACGACGCGCCAGAAGCGCGACGAGATTGATGAAGTCGCGAAAGGACAGCGGCCGATCGACAAGCTCTTCTCGAAGGACCAGGAGCGCTTCCTGAACGAGTTCTACAAGACTCCGGTCGATTTCGAGAAACTGCGCGTCCTCGGCCCCATTCGCGTACTGCGTTGGAAGTTGAAGCAAGAGGGCTTTCCGCATGAACTGACTCTCGAAGAATGGAGACTTCCCGACGGCGAAGACCTGGTCGAGGTATCAATCAAGACGCCACCGAAGGAAGCGCTCCAGGCCCAGAAGGATTTCGCAGAGCACTTGGGAAAGCTCGGGCTAGACCCCGAGGGCGCTCAGGAGACCAAGACTCGCACGGCGCTGAATTACTTCGCTAAAGCCGGGCGTAAAGCCAAATCGTAGCGCGCTCGCCGCGTTCCAACGGAACGTGAAGCGACGATTGTCCGGGAGGAGGCACTCGATGGCCACGATCATTCCACGATGGGAATGGCGCACCTTCGGCACCCGTTTCGGAATCGCGGAGAAGCCGATTCGCGGCAGCTGACGCCAACCGACGTCCAGGAGAGCGACGAGCTGTATCTTCTCGGCGGTGCCGGTGACAACGTCAAGATCCGCGACGCGCTCATGGACATCAAGGTCCTGCGCGAGGTCGACGCGGACGGTCTGGAGCGATGGGAGCCGGTGATGAAACAGGGCTTCCCGCTGCCGGGGGCCGACGTGGCGACAGTGTTCGCGTCGCTCCATCTGGCAGCGCCCGCGCTCGACGCGGAGACAGCTACACGCTTCGAGCAGTTCATCGACGAGCTCGTCGTACCGAGCGGCGTGTTGCGCCTCGTGCAAGTCCACAAGCGGCGGGTACGGTACATCGTCGGCGGCTGTACCTCGGAAGTCACCGACATCAAGGCGGAGGGAAGCACGATTCGCTCGATCGCGATCGAGTCGGAGAATGCATCCGCCGTCGTCGCGGCCGTCGCATCGGTCGGTCTGGGCGGTTACCTCAACACGAGCTATCCGCGCGGCTTGCGGGCACTGCTGGATGCGGCGCCGGAGCGGTACGCGGTGATCGACGTGGGCACGAATTCGGTCAAGTTCCACATCGCCGAACGTGACGCCGACGGGAGCATGCGCAAGGTGGTCGATCGCGCCGAGATGACGCGCCTCGGCGAGGGCCTCGACGAACGCGGCGAGATCGGGCCCGAAGCAATCGAACGGACAGCGGCAGCGATTGCGGATATGGTCGGCGAGGCGAAGCGGAACGGCGCGCGGGCGATCGCGGCCGTGGGCACGGCCGGTTTGCGCATCGCGCGCAACAGCGCATCCGTCATCGCTACGATCCGCGCGCGCACGGGCGTTTCGATCGAGGTGATCTCTGGCGAGGAGGAAGGCCGCCTCGCCTACCTCGCGGTGAAGGCGGGGCTGGGTGTGCCCGGCGGGTTCGCTGGTCGTGTTCGACACCGGCGGCGGCAGCACGCAGTTCACGTTCGGGCTGGGAGCGCGCATCGATGAGCGGTTCAGCATCGACGTGGGAGCCGTTCGCTACACCGAACGGTTCAGGCTCGCCGGTGCGGTTGCCCCCGACGTGCTGCGCGACGCGCTCGCCGCGATCGCCGCGGATCTGTCGCGGATCGAGGGACGTCCGTCGCCGGACGCGCTGGTGGCGATGGGTGGCGCGGTCACCAACATCGCCGCAGTGAAGCACGGCCTGACAACGTACGACCCCGATGTCGTGCAGGGCACGGTCCTCGACCGCGCCGAGATCGACCGCCAGATCGAGCTGTACCGCTCGCGCAACGCGGCGGAGCGCCGTGCGATCGTCGGCCTGCAGCCGAAGCGCGCGGACGTCATCCTGGCCGGCGCCTGCATCGTCAGGACGGTGATGGACAAGCTCGGCCAGGACTCGGTGAGGGTCAGCGATCGCGGCCTCCGCCACGGCCTGCTCGTCGAGCGGTTCGGCGCCTGATCAGAGCCGGAGTACCTCGCCCCCGGCGGACAGCCGTCAGGTCCTCGCATGCTGTCGTTCCCGAAAACCCATATGTAGTTGAGTAAACGTCGAATCTCGCTTGGTGATGGTCTTTCGGTGTATCTTGGAAAAGAGATCCTCGACACCGCTAAGCCATGCCCGAATGTCCACCCTTGTTCGCGGTTCTTCTTCGTTCTCCTTGCGCATCTGTGCTCGAGCTAGCTGTTGGCGGTATACGGTAAATTGCGAGTAGGAGTTCATTCCCTGTAGACTTTGAGCGATGCTCGACTGGAGTGCCATAGAAACCGTCTTTCTCGATCTCGACGGGACGCTTCTCGACCTTCAGTTTGATAATCATTTCTGGCACACGCACGTTCCCCGGCGGTTTGCCGAGCGCTTCGATCTCGCGCCCGAGGATGCAAAGACACGGCTGCTCGCGCGTTACAAAGCCATGGAAGGGACACTCGAGTGGTACTGTCTGGATTACTGGTCGTGCGAGCTCGGGCTTGACCTCGTCGAGCTGAAACGAGAGGTGGAGCATTTGATCGCAGTGCACCCTCATGTCGTACCGTTCTTGCGGTCTCTTCGAACGCTAGGTAAGCGCGTCGTTTTAACCACCAACGCGCACGCGAAAAGTCTCGCCATCAAGCTCACACGCACGGGCCTCGACACTTATTTCGATGCGGTGATTTGTGCACATGATTTCCTCACGCCCAAGGAAGATCCCGATTTTTGGCGGCGTCTAGATAATCACGAACCGTTCCTGGTCGAGGCGACGCTCTTGGTCGATGATAATATCAGTGTGTTGCAGAGCGCGCGGACTCATGGGATCCGTTACCTCTACGGGGTGATGCGACCGGACAGCGGCGCGCCCGCAAGATCCACGGCGGAATTTCCAATGATCCGGGATTTTCGCGATCTCATGCCGGGCCAGCCTTAGAGTGAAGTAAGTCAATTTAGATTTCGCCGCCACGGGATATGCAACTCCGTGGGGCGACCAATGGCGAGAGCTGCGCCTCTCCCCTTTGGAAACCCCATCGCTAAGGTCCCCGCGGCAAGACGCGGGGAATAGAATTAAACCGCGGCCGCGGTCTCTTTGGTCTCCACAGTGAGGGATAGTTCGCCGTTCTTGACGGTGATGTCGACATGGCCGCCGTGTTCAAGCGTGCCAAAGAGCAGCTCTTCGGCGAGAGGTCGCTTGATCTTGTCTTGGATGAGGCGGTTCATCGGCCGCGCGCCCATCAAGGGATCGTGGCCGTGCTCGGCGAGCCAAGCTCGCGCCGCTTCGTCGACATCGACGCTCACGTTCTTGGTGTCCAGTTGGGATTCGAGCTCGACCAGGAACTTATCGACGACTTGCTGCACGGTGCGTTCATCGAGCGCATTGAATTGGACGATCGCGTCCAGGCGATTGCGGAACTCCGGGCTGAACGCGCGTTTGATGACTTCCATGGCGTCGCCCGTATGGTCTTGATGGGTAAATCCGACCGAGGCCCGGTTGATGCGCTCGGCGCCGGCGTTGGTGGTCATGATGATGATGACGTTGCGGAAGTCGCTCTCGCGGCCGTTCGTATCGGTCAGCGCGCCGTGGTCCATGATCTGCAGCAACAGATTGTACACGTCGGGATGCGCTTTTTCGATCTCATCTAACAGCAACACACAGTGAGGATGTTTAGTGATGGCCTCGGTCAAAAGCCCGCCCTGGTCGAAGCCCACGTAACCGGGCGGGGCGCCGATGAGGCGTGAGACGGTATGCCGCTCCATGTATTCCGACATATCGAAGCGCACCAGCTCAATGCCCATGATGCGCGCGAGTTGCCGGCTCACTTCGGTTTTGCCTACGCCCGTCGGTCCGGCGAAAAGAAAGGAACCGATCGGCCGCCGGGTATCGCCGAGGCCCGAGCGCGACATCTTGATCGCGGCGGCCATCGTGGCGATGGCTTGTTCCTGGCCGAAGACGACGAGCTTGAGATCGCGTTCCAGATACCGCAGCACATCCTTATCCGAGGTCGAGACGGTTTTGGGCGGGATGCGGGCGACCTTGGCGACGATGTTCTCGATATCGGCTACGTTGATGATCTTGCGCCGACGCGAGGCCGGGACGAGTTGCTGGCTCGCGCCCACCTCGTCGATGATGTCGATGGCCTTGTCCGGCAGATGGCGATCGTTGATGTAACGGTCGGTCAGTTCGGCGGCAGCTCGCAAGGCTTGATGCGTGTATTTGACTCCGTGATGCCGTTCGAATCGGGACTTGAGACCGTGGAGGATCTTCACCGTGTCCTCGACCGAAGGCGCGGTGATATCGATCTTCTGGAAACGCCGGGAGAGCGCCCGGTCCTTCTCGAAGATCCCGCGGTATTCCTGATAGGTCGTCGATCCGATGCACTTGAGATCCCCTGAGGCGAGCATCGGTTTGATGAGATTGGAAGCGTCCATCACGCCGCCGGACGCCGCTCCCGCCCCGATGATGGTATGGATCTCGTCGATGAAAAGGATGGCGCCGGGTTCCTTCTGCAACTGGCCGAGGACGCTTTTCAAGCGCTTTTCGAAATCGCCCCGGTATTTGGTCCCGGCGAGCAAGGCGCCGAGGTCGAGGGCGTAAATGTTGCTCTCGGCCAGGACCTCGGGGACCTCGCCATCGACGATCATCTTGGCCAGTCCTTCGGCAATCGCGGTTTTCCCCACACCCGCCTCGCCGACATAGAGGGGATTGTTCTTGCGCCGCCGACACAGGATCTGAATCGTGCGCTCTATCTCTTGGCGGCGGCCGATCAAGGGGTCGATCTTTCCTTTTCGCGCCAGCCTGTTCAAATGGCTCGTGAAGGCCTCTAAAGGGGATTTGCCGCCTTCCGCGGACTCGGGCGCAGGGTCTGCCGCGCCGTTGCCATCGCCCGGTTCATCCTCGTTGGTTTTGGTGATCCCGTGGGAAATGAAATTGACCACATCCAGGCGCGTGACGTGGTATTTATTGAGCAGGAAGACGGCCTGGGACTCGCGCTCGCCGAATAGCGCTACCAGCACATTGGCGCCGGTGACTTCCCGTTTGCCCGAAGACTGAACGTGGAAAACCGCGCGCTGCAAGACGCGTTGGAATCCGAGCGTGGGTTGCGTGTCGCGATCGTCGGTGAGGGGTAGCACAGGGGCCGTTTCTTGAATGAATAGCTCCAACTCGCCGCGCAATTGGTGGCAGTCCGCACCGCAGGCGCGCAACACCCTGACCGCGGCACTATTGTCGATCAGGGCGAGCAACAAGTGCTCGACCGTAATGAATTCATGCCGCTGCACCCGCGCGTCTTTGTAGGTGTGGTTAAGCGTGATCTCCAGCTCTTTGTTTAACATAGCCGTTCCTGCTTATTCGCGCTCCATGGTACAGAGCAGTGGGTGTTGATGTTCGCGCGCATAGGCGTTGACCTGTGCGGCTTTCGTCTCCGCGATTTCATGAGTGAACAGCCCGCACACGCCGCGGCCGCGCGTGTGTACCTCGAGCATGATGAGGGTCGCATCTTGCCGGTTTTTGGAAAAAAACTGTTCCAAGATATGCACGACGAAATCCATCGGGGTGTAATCGTCATTCAGCAAGATCACCCGGTACAAGGGCGGACGTTTGAGCTTAGGCCGGGCGTCTTGAAGCGCCAATCCGCCGTCGTGGTCATTTTGGGGTTTCTGTGCCATGACCCAGGTGTTCCAGTCGTTGCTACATAAATTATACGGACCCGATAGCGATATTTCATCGATCATCCGCCGGCGATCAGATATTTTCGCCGAGGATATGGACGCCCGGGCTCGGGTTTAGAGGCGCAAAAAGCCTGCCCATTCCTTAGCCGCAATTCGAAAGCGGAGCGCTTAGCATGCGACCTTTACACGTTTGTGCAACGCCATGTTCGCTTTTAGGGTGGCTAGTGGAGTGTACTTCAGGATGGCCGTAAGGTTACAATCGGTCCCGTTCCGGAGGCGCACGCGCGCGATTTAGTTCGGAAGGACGTGCACGGTCAGCGGTTTCGGTCGCGCAAGCCTAGCGAAGCAGCGGCGCGTATGGAAAACATATCATGGGGCCTAAGCCCGCCGGTGTTCCTAATCGCCGGAGGCTTCGGGCGATTGTGTTGAACGGCAGGAGAGACAGTGATGGCGTTCGAAAGTGAAGCGAAGAAACTAGAACAGGAATGGACCACGAACCCCCGCTGGAAGGACCGCAAGCGCGATTACGGCGCCGCGGATGTCGTCAAGCTGCGAGGGAGCGTGGTTATCGAGCATACCCTGGCCAAGCGGGGCGCGGAGAAGCTCTGGCGCCTGATCCATAGCGAGGATTTCGTCAACGCCCTCGGGGCGCTCACAGGAAATCAAGCGGTGCAGCAGGCGAAAGCCGGCTTAAAAGCCATCTATCTCAGCGGCTGGCAGGTGGCGGCGGACGCCAATACCGCTTTCACGATGTATCCCGACCAATCGCTTTATCCGGTCGACAGCGTGCCGACCGTGATCCGGCGCATCAACAACGCCTTGACCCGGGCCGACCAGATCGCGCACGCGGAGGGGGATGACAGCATCGACTATTTCCTGCCGATACTCGCCGACGCCGAAGCGGGATTCGGCGGCGTGCTCAACGCCTTCGAGCTCATGAAACATATGATCGAAGCCGGCGCCGCCGCGGCGCACTTCGAGGATCAACTCGCCTCGGCCAAGAAATGCGGACACATGGGCGGCAAGGTGCTCGTGCCGACCCAGGAGGCGGTGCAGAAGCTCACGGCCGCGCGCCTGGCAGCGGACACGATGGGGGTGCCGACATTGATCATCGCCCGTACCGATGCCGAGGGCGCGAATCTCATAACCTCGGACGTCAACGAGCGCGATCGGGCGTTCTGTACCGGCGAGCGCACGGTCGAGGGTTTTTACGTCACCAAGAAAGGGCTGGATCAAGCGATTGCGAGGGGGATCGCCTATGCGCCCTACGCCGATCTCATCTGGTGCGAGACGCAGACGCCGGATCTCGCGTTCGCGAAGAAGTTCGTCGAGGGCGTTCGCAAGCATCATCCGAATCAGCTCTTTGCGTACAACTGTTCGCCCTCGTTCAATTGGAAGAAGAACCTCGACGACGCCACGATCGCGAAGTTCCAGCGCGAGATGGGCGCCATGGGCTATAAGTTTCAGTTCATTACCTTGGCCGGCTTCCATGCCTTGAATTACAGCATGTTCAATCTCGCCTATGGTTACGCGCACCAGCAGATGAGCGCCTTCGTGGAATTGCAGGAAGCGGAGTTCGCGGCGGTATCCAAGGGGTTCACCGCTGTCAAACACCAACGCGAAGTGGGCACCGGCTATTTCGATGCGGTGACTCAAGCCATTACCGGAGGAAACTCTTCGATCACCGCACTCAAGGGCTCAACGGAAGAAGCTCAGTTCGAGGATCGCAAGGCCGCAAGCGCGCATTAAATCTATCCCCCGCGATCTTGCCGCGGGGCCCTTAGCGATGCATAGAGCCCGGCAGACGGCTATACGCGGTCTGCCGGGTTTTCTCGTACGCATTCCAGTAAAATCGATTTATGCAGTTCCCCACCATCGAGTCCTTTGTCGGCAACACGCCGTTGGTACGCCTGCAGCGATTGCCGGGCGAGACCACGAACGTGATCTTGGCTAAGCTCGAAGGCGACAATCCCGCCGGTTCCGTGAAGGATCGTCCGGCCCTGAGCATGATCCGGCGCGCGGAGGAGCGCGGGGAAATCACCCCGGGCGATACACTTATTGAAGCCACCAGCGGGAACACCGGGATCGCGCTGGCCTTGGTGGCCGCCATCAAGGGCTACCGAATGGTGTTGATCATGCCCGAGCACATGAGCGTCGAGCGTTGCGCAGCCATGCGGGCCTATGGGGCCGAGATTATTCTGACGCCGGCGGAAGGGAGCATGGAGGCCGCGATTGACTTGGCGCGCGAGATGGAGCGCGAAGGCCGCGGGAAAGTTCTTGACCAATTTTCCAATCCCGACAATCCGCGCGCCCATTACGAAGGCACGGGGCCCGAAATCTGGCGTGCGACCGAGGGCCGCGTCACGCACTTCGTGAGCTCCATGGGGACGACGGGAACAATCATGGGAACGTCCCGCTTCCTCAAGGAAAAGAACCCCGGGGTTCAGATCGTCGGAGTGCAACCTCAGGCCGGAGCCTGCATCCCGGGGATCCGCCGTTGGCCGCCGGAGTATCTGCCCAAGATCTACGAACCCGCGCGCGTAGATCGGATCATCGACGTGAGCCAGGAAGAGGCCGATTCCCTGACCCGGAGCTTGGCGGCGAAAGAGGGCATTTTTGCAGGGATCTCATCAGGCGGAGCGGTTGCCGCCGCATTACGCCTCGCGCGCGAGCTGCAGCATGCCGTGATCGTCACCGTCATCTGCGATCGCGGGGATCGCTATTTGTCCACGCAGCTTTTCCCAAAGAAATAAGCGCGCATCGGGTCGGCCGTGAACGTGCTGGTGTTTGACATCGAGACGGTCCCGGACGTGGACGCAGGCCGCCGTTTGTATGAGCTCACTGACCTGACGGATAAAGAAGTTGCACAGGTCATGCACAGTAAGCGTATGCAGGAGACCGAGGGAAAGAGCGAGTTCCTGCGTCACCCGGTGCAGCGCGTGGTCGCGATTTCCCTCGTCTTACGCACACCGACGCGCTTACATGTCTGGTCGATCGGGGAGCCGGGCTCGCCGGAGGCGGAGCTGATCCAGCGGTTCTTCGATGGCATCGAGCGTTATAGCCCCATGCTCGTTTCGTGGAACGGGCGGGGATTCGACCTTCCGGTGCTGCATTACCGCGGGCTTCTGCACGGAGTCAACGCGGGCCGATACTGGGAAACCGGCGGCAACGACCAGGGCTTTCGTTGGAACAATTATCTCAATCGTTTTCACGAGCGTCATACCGATCTCATGGACGTCATCGCGGGCTACGAACCGCGTGCTTTTGCGTCCTTGCACGATGTCGCGAGCCTGTTGGGATTTCCAGGGAAGCGCGGGATGAGCGGCGCCGATGTGTGGGAGCGCTTTCGTGCGGGCGATATCGAGGCCATCCGCAACTATTGTGAAACCGACGTCTTGAACACCTATCTGATTTATCTGCGCTATGAGCTGATGCGCGGCAAGCAAACCCGCGACGGCTATGAAACGGGGTGTCAAGCCTTGCGGCAGGCCTTGGAGCAGGAATCGCGGCCACATCTGCAAGCCTTCTTGAAGGCATGGAACGGCGTCTTCCCGTAGGTATTGCGAATCCGTATCGTTAGCCTTGCTCGAGCAGGTTTATGAGGTCGATCGTGCCGGAATTGGCGCGCGAGATATAAGAGGCCATGACCAAAGAGTGATTGGCGAAGAACGCGAAGCCATCCCCGGTGAGAACCATCGGGCTCCTCAGCGCGTCCTGGGTGCGTTCCAATACGCGCAGGATCTGGCGCAGGCTGACGACTGCGTTCTTTTTGCTGAGCACCGATTCAAAGTCGATCTCGATGGCGCGCAGGAAGTGCAAGAGAGCCCAAGCCGCCCCGCGGGCTTCATAGAAGACGTCGTCGACCTCCATCCAGGGGGTTTTTTCCATGGAGGCCGCGGAGAGCGATTCGTCCTCCGCAGCGGCCGGGTTGGCGCTGGTAATAGGCAGGGACACCTTCCCGACGCTGGCGCTCAAGCGCTGAGACTGGTCCCCTAAGCGCGCCGCGACCAGCGACAGATACGCGACCAGGTTATCGGCGCGCGCGTAAAACCGGGCCGCGGGCGGTTTCGCATTCGTTAGCCTCGAAAAATAGCGTTCCAGTGCTACGATACCCACTTTCACCTGACCCTCGAAGGACGGAAACAGCCAGGCATCGGTGTCGTTGTGAAAATAGGGATCGGCGATGGATAGGTCAGCGTCTTCGGTCGATTGGGTCTGCGAGCGGCTAATGTCGTTGCGCAGCACGCGGGTCAAATCCCGCAATTGCACCACCACGCCAAACTCCCAGCTCGGCGTATTGTCCATGAGCAAACCGGGCGGGCTGATATCGTTGGCTAAAAATCCGCCGGGTTTGTCGATCAGAATCGACGCGACCTCGATGAGCGTCGCTGTCGTGACCGCGCCGGCCTTGAGCGTCTGCGGACTTTCAGCCATGCGCTTCAAGGCCGCCTCGCGCACATCAAAGTGCGGTGGACCAAGAAACGCCGTATCAACGTCCCAATAATAGCTCAATCCCAGCAGGACGATTGCGGTGACGGACACGAAGACCACCGTTATGCGGCCGGCGAGCGAGGGACGGTCCTCGTGCGGATCGTCATCCGTCGTATTTCTGCCGAAGAGTCGCGTGAGCATGAAACTAGCCAAGAATATTTGAAATCTAAGAACTCCCTCTCCCACCGGGAGAGGATTGGGGTGAGGGGATTAGAAATAAGGACAATTCATCGTTTTATATCCCCTCATCCTAACCTTCTCCCGGTGGAAGAAGGGACGTCTCATTGTCTCGTAGTGGTTTTGTTCGTCATATTGGCGGTAAGAATCTACGCTTTCTCGGAGACTGCGCACCGAAAAAGTGGTCCCTATCCGGGCGGTACAAATCGACAAAATTTTGTCGGTGTTGTTCTTGTAAGCGCCTAACGATCCTGCATGGCTATAGACAAGGCACCAGACTAAGAGATCTCATCCCGGCTCGCAAGCCCTATGGGCCCGCGGCGGTCTGCCACGGAGTGACGCCCTAGGGCTCGAGCGCCGCGGTGATCGAGTTTCTGAGACATTCGAATTTCAGGGGGTCTCGGATCGGGCGGTTCTCGGTGTCGGTAATGTAAAAGATGTCTTCGACGCGCTCACCAAAGGTTGCGATTTTCGCATTTTGGAGGCGGACACCGCAGAAGCGCATGGCCATCGCGATTCGCGACAACACTCCCGGACGATCCGTGGAAACGACCTCCATAAGCGTGCGCGCATTGGCGTTATCGGCGCTAAAGGACACCTCCGTGGGGAGTTTAAAATGTTTGAGCTCGGGCGCCGGCCGTCTATTCGTTTTAACGGATAGGGGTTCCGCCGAACCGAGCTTTGCCTCTAGGGCGGCGGCGATCTCCTTGGCGCGGGCGTCGCTTTGAATCATCTTATGGGTTGCGGCTTCGAGCACGATGTAGGTGTCCAGGGTAAAACCCTTGGGGGAAGAGATGATGCGCGCATCCATGATGGTGAGCCCAAGCCGATCGAGCGCATGGGTCGCGGCCGCGAAAAGATGGTCTTGGTCGTGCCCGTAGACGAAGATTTCCGTACCGCCGCGGCCCGTTTTGGGGCGGATGAGCACCAGCGGCAGCTCTTCCGTGCGGGCGCCGACGATGGCCTGGGTGTGCCAGGCGATTTCATCCGGCCCGTGGCGTAAAAAATACTCTTCCCCGAGATCCTGCCATACCGAAAGAATGGCCTCCTTGCTGAGGCTCGACGGCAGCAAGATCGCCAAGGCCTCGCCTTTGATCTCGGCGATCCATTCTTCTTTTTCGATGGGGTTTCGCACCCCTCGTCGGAGCGCCCGTAAGGCGTTCTCATAGAGCTCGGTCAATAAGGCGTCTTTCCAACTGTTCCAGAGCGCGGGGTTGGTGCCCCGGATATCGGCCACCGTGAGCAGGTATAAATAGTCTAAACGGACCCGATTGCTGACCAGCCGGGCGAATTCATTGATGACCTCCGGATCGGAGAGGTCGCGCCGCTGCGCCGTCGTCGACATCCGCAGATGATGTTCTACCAGCCAGGCCACGAGTCTCGTGTCGAAGCGCCCAAGCCCGTGGTGCTGACAGAACTCGGCGGCGATCGTCGCGCCCACTTGCGAGTGGTCCACGCCGCGGCCCTTGGCAAGGTCGTGAAATAAGCCCGCGATGTAGAGGATCTCGGGCTTCGGGATTTGCGCCATGAGGCGAGCGCACATGGGCAGCGCGTCCTTATTCTCGGGGTTGGTATATCGGCGCATGTTCTGTACGACGAAAAGGGTGTGCACGTTGACGGTATAGACGTGGAAGAGATCGAACTGCATGAGCCCGGCGACTGCGCCGAAGTCCGGCAGGTAAGCCTCGAGGACGCCATAACGGTGCATGCGCTGGAGCTCGTGGCCTAGGCGCCGCGGCTGGCGGACGATCTCCATAAAAAGGCTGCGCACCTTGAGATCGTTGCGGAACTTATTGTCGATAAGGTGGCGGTGGTCGCGGATTAAACGGATGGTGCTCGCGCGTACACCCTCGATGTGCGGGTTTTGCTGCAACAGTAGAAAGATCTCCAAAAGGGCGAACGGGTAACCTTTGAACACGTGCTCGTCGCAGGCCTCGATGTAAGCGTTCCGGATCTGGAAGCGCTTATTCAAGGGCTGGATCTCGACGGCATGATCGTGATCGAGGATCGCTTCTTGAAAAAGTTGCAGCAGCATCTCGTTGAGCCGGCTAAGCTCCATCACGATGCGATAATAGTGCTTCATGAAGCGCTCGACGGCGAGTTGATCCTGATCGTCGCTCAGGTATCCGAACTGGGCCGCCACGCGCTGCTGATAATCGAAAAACAACCGATCCTCGCGCCGCCCCGCGAGGGTGTGGAGGGCGAAGCGAATGCGCCATAAGAACGACTGACCGCTGTTCAAGGTCCGGTATTCGTCCGGCGTTAGAAAACCGTGATCGAGCAAGCCCGCTAAGGAGTCGGCGCCGAAATGACGTTTGGCGACCCAGGCGATCGTATGGATATCGCGTAGCCCCCCCGGGCCTTCCTTGATGTTGGGTTCGAGATTTTGGGCCGTATCGTGGAACTTACGATGGCGCGCGGCCTGCTCGCCGAGCTTGGCCTCGAAAAAGGCGGCGGGGGGCCAGATAGTCGCGGGTCCGGTCGCGGTGCGCATAGCCTCATAAAGGGCGATGTCACCGGCAAGCAAGCGTGCTTCCATGAGATTCGTCACGATAGTGAGATCCCCGGCCGCCATGTCCCGGCATTGCGCCACCGTACGGACGCTGTGCCCGACCTCGAGACCCATGTCCCAGAGGAAGCGCACAAAAGATTCCATGCGTTCATGGTCCTTGCCCGACACCCGGGCCCCCGTCAGCACTAAGATATCGACGTCCGAACCCGGATGCAGCTCGCGGCGTCCGTAACCTCCAGCGGCGATCAGGCCAAACGGTTTTCCCGCGAGCCCCCATTGCCCCCAAGCGCGCGTGACCAGCTCGTCCACGAGCCAGGTGCGCTGGGCGACCAGCTCGGTGATCGGCGTGCCCATCGCGAAGCGCTGCTCCAGGTAAGCCGCTCCGGCCGCAAGCGCGGCCTTATAGACCGCGAGCGGCTCGGCCGCGCGTTTTTTTAAGTCGTGCTCGAAGCTCAGCGGATCGAAAAACTCCCGCGGGTAGCTCATCGGGGCTCTAGCGGATCGCCGGGCAGCAAGGTCAAGATTTCGCAGCCGTCGCCGGTTACGAGCACCGTATGCTCCCATTGCGCGGAAAGAGCCCGATCCTTGGTAACGACGGTCCACTCATCGGGTAACAGTTTAACGTGGCGTTTCCCGGCATTAATCATCGGTTCGATGGTAAAAGTCATGCCCGGCTCCAGCCGCAACCCGGTGTCCCGGCTCCCGTAATGCAGTACCTGGGGCTCCTCGTGAAACTCCCGGCCGATCCCATGCCCGCAGTATTCGCGCACGACGGAAAAACCATGCGTTTCCGCGTGCCGCTGAATCGCGGACCCCAAGTCCCCGAGCCGAGCGCCCGGCCGGACGGCTGCGATCCCTATATGCATGCATTCGTGACACACCTCGACCAGCCGTTTGGCGCGCAAGGCGGGCGTGCCGACAAAAAACATTCTGCTGGTATCGCCGTGGTACCCCTCTTTGATGACGGTGACATCAATATTGATAATGTCACCGTCTTTAAGCCGCTTTTCGCCTGGGATACCGTGACACACGACATGGTTAACCGAGGTGCAAATGGATTTCGGGAATCCGCGGTAATTGAGCGGCGCCGGGATCGCATCCAGCGTATTGACGATATAATTGTGGCAGAGGCGATCCAGTTCGCCGGTGGAGACGCCGTCCACAACGTGGGGGCGAATCATCGCCAACACTTGTGCCGCGAGCCGGCCCGCGACCCGCATCTTTTCGATCTCCTGAGGTGTTTTAATCGTGACCGGCATGGGATAGAGCGATTGCGCGCGCTGGCATCCGATTGTTGCCCTACATCAAGTATGGTATAAAGCGCGGGCTTTCATAGCAAACCACTCACACACGGTAAGTTGCATTAGGGTGCCCGTTCACAGGGTCAATGCATGAAGTGTGGAGGTCTAACCCTATGTAGGAGTGATTCCATGGTCGAGGTAAGCATGCGCCAGATGCTCGAGGCCGGTGTCCACTTTGGCCACCAGACCCGCTACTGGCACCCGAAGATGGCCCCCTTTATCTTCGGAGAACGCAATAAGATCCATATCATCAACCTCGAAAAAACGTTGCCCTTGTTCAATGAGGCCATGGCCTTTCTGCAGAAACTGGCGGCGCGCAACGGCACCATCCTGGTGGTCGGAACGAAGCGGGCCGCGCAAGAGGTGGTAAAAACCGAGGCGACCCGCTGTGGAATGCCTTACGTGAACCGCCGCTGGATGGGGGGTACGCTCACCAATTTCCGGACCATCAGGCGTTCCATCAACCGTTTAAAAGAGGTCGCGGCCATGTCGGAGGAAGGTGGTCTGGCCGAACGCCTGAGTAAGAAGGAGGCGCTCCGCTACCGTCGCGAGCACGAGAAGCTCGAGCGCAGCCTTGGAGGCATCAAGGACATGGAAGGTCTTCCCGATGCGCTGTATATCATCGATGTCGGGCATGAAAAAAATGCCGTGGCGGAAGCAAGGAAACTGAAAATTCCGATTGTCGCCGTGGTCGATAGCAATCATTGCCCCGATGGGATCGACTATATGATTCCCGGTAATGACGATGCTATCCGTTCGATCGAGCTTTATCTTAAGACCGCCGCGGATGCCATCGCGCAAGGGCGCGTGACTTTGCCTGAAGCGGCGGTGGTGGGAGGGGACGAGTTTGTGGAGCTTGACGCTTCGGGCGAACCGATACGCCTATCCTCCAAGGAAGGAGATGAGCGGGCCGCGCTAAGAAAGAATGCCGTACCGCGTAAGAAAACGGCAAAGAAAAAAGTACCGATTAGGACGCGAGCGGCGGGCTCTACGAGGGCTGCCCGAGGGGCGGAGGACACCGATGCGGCCCCGGCGGCGGCCGAGGAAGCGGCGGCCGATTCGCCGGAACCGTCCGCTCCTTGATGCGTTTACAGCAGCGTTCCGGGTCGCCCTGCCGGGGTTTTAATCGAAACGTCATGATGCACAGGGGATGAGAATGGAGATCGCCGCCGCGACAGTAAAAGAGCTTCGGGAACGCACCGGGGCGGGGATATTAGACTGCAAGAAAGCGTTGATGGCCGCAGCGGGCGATCTTGAGCAGGCTATCGATATCCTGCGTAAATCCGGGGCCGCGAAAGCGGCGAAGAAAGCCGCACGAGTAGCGGCCGAAGGCGTTATCGTCATCAGCGTGGCGCCCGGCGCGGCGACGGCGGCGATGGTGGAGGTTAACTGCGAGACGGATTTCGTGACGCGCGCCGATGATTTCAAGGCATTCGCGGAAGCGGTGGGCGGCTGTGTCCTCCGGCATCGGCCTCTCGATACCGACTCTTTGTTGTGCTTACCCTTGGAGGACGGGCAGGAGACGGTGGCCGCCTGCTGCGAACAACTGGTCGCCAAGATCGGGGAGAAGATACAGGTGCGCCGCTTTACCTGGCTGGACGCCGGAAGCGGCGTTCTTGGGATCTACCCGCACGGCACCAAGATCGGCGTCTTGGTCAGCATGGCCGGAGGGAATGCTGCGATAGCGAAAGATATCGCGATGCACATCGCGGCCAGCCGTCCCCTCTGCGTACATGAGTCTGAGGTCCCTGCGGATCTCTTGGCGCGCGAGAAAGCGATCTTCGCGGCGCAAGCGGCGGAAACCGGAAAGCCGCCGGCGGTGGTGGAGAAGATAGTGGCCGGTAAGCTCCAGAAATATAAGAATGAAGTCGCCCTCTTAAGCCAGGCGTTTGTAAAGAACCCCGAGGTGACGGTGGGAAAGCTGTTGGAGGGGGCCGGGGCGAGCGTACGCGCCTTCCAAAGATTCGCGGTTGGAGAGGGGGTCGAAAAGCGCGTCGAGAATTTTGCGGCGGAGGTTATGGCCCAAGCACGTGGAGGTTAACTCGCGGTGAGCGCCGGAACCCCGAAATACCGCCGCATCCTGGTTAAGATGAGCGGGGAAGCGCTCATGGGCAAGACCGATTACGGCATAGACCCTGAGGTGATACACCGTCTGGCCGGCGAGATCAAAGAACTGGCGGCCTGTGGCGCGCAGGTGGCGATTGTCATCGGCGGCGGCAATATACTGCGCGGCCAAGGGTTGGCGGCCAAAGGGATAGACCGGGTCACGGCCGATCACATGGGTATGCTCGGGACTGTGATTAATGCCTTGGCCCTGCAGGATGCCTTGGAGCGTATCGGTTTGTTCGCCCGGGTGATGTCGGCGATCCGCGTGAATCAAATCTGTGAGGACTATATCCGCCGCCGCGCGGTCCGACATCTGGAAAAGGGCCGGGTGGTGATCTTCGCGGCCGGAACGGGCAACCCTTTTTTTACCACGGATTCCGCGGCGAGCTTGCGTGCGATCGAGATCAACGCCGAGCTTATGATCAAAGCAACGAAAGTGGATGGGGTCTATTCGGCGGATCCCCGCAAGGTTCGGGATGCGCGCCGCTATGATCAGTTAGATTATGACCAGGTGCTTGTCGATAAACTGGGAGTCATGGATGCAACCGCGGTCGTGCTCTGCCGGGACCACGCCCTGCCGTTGCGCGTGCTTGATATGAGCAAACCGGGCGCGCTGCTGCGAGCCGTGATGGGTGGCAAGGAAGGAACGCTCGTGACCAGTGGAGCGAGCGCCGGGGCGAGACCATGATAGACACTATTACGCGGGATGCCGATACGCGCATGCACAAGGCCATAGAGTCCTTGCAGCACGAACTAGCGAAGGTCCGCACGGGACGGGCACATACCAGCTTGCTCGATCACATCCGGGTCGATTATTACGGATCGGAAGTTCCGATCAGTCAGGCGGCCACGGTCACGGTGATCGATCCGCGCACCCTAGGGGTGACGCCCTGGGATAAAAGCATGGTGAAGACCGTCGAGAAGGCGATCTTGAATTCCGACCTTGGACTCAATCCCGCGACGGCGGGCGATCTCATTCGCGTGCCGTTGCCGGCGTTGACCGAGGAACGGCGGCGCGATCTCATCCGCGTCGTTAAGACCGAGGCAGAACAGGCCCGGGTCGCCGTCAGAAACATTCGTCGCGATGCGAACCACCATCTGAAGGAACTGGTGAAAAAGAAGGACATTTCCGAAGACGCCGAGCGCCGGGCGGAGGAGAAGATACAGCGTTTAACCGATGAAAACATCGCGTGTATCGAGGAGGTTTTGGCCGCCAAGGAGAAGGATCTATTGGAATTCTAACCTTAGCTGACGGCAGTTCACGCCCAACGGACCAGGAGAACGGCGATGATCGCTTCAGGAAAACGCGCCACCATCCCCCGCCACCTGGCCATCATCATGGACGGTAATGGCCGCTGGGCAAAACGCCGGAGATTACCGCGCGTTGCCGGTCACCGGGCGGGCGTCGCGACGGTGCGCCGGATGGTCGCGCCCTGCGCGGAGATGGGCATTGAGGTTCTGACGCTGTTTGCGTTTAGCAGCGAGAACTGGGGCCGGCCCAAGCGAGAGGTGGCGCTACTCATGGAGCTATTTTTTACCTCGCTGCAGGAAGAGGCCATGAAACTTCGCGAAAACAATGTCCAGCTGCGGGTGATTGGCGACGATTCCGCGTTTCCGGCAAAGCTGCGGGGGAGCATCGATGAGGTACAGAAATTAACCCGAGGAAACAGCGGGCTTATTTTGGTCATCGCGGCGAACTATGGGGGGCGTTGGGATATTACCCAGGCCACGAGAGCGCTCGCCAGTCAGGTTGCGGCCGGTGTCATGAGGGCTGAGGAGATTACGGAAGCCGCGGTGGAAGCACACCTAAGCCTCGGCGATCTCCCCGATCCCGACCTAATAATTCGCACCGGCGGCGAGCAGCGCATCAGCAATTACCTACTGTGGCAATTGGCGTACACCGAGTTTTTTTTTACCGACTCTCTGTGGCCGGACTTCACGCCAGCTCAGCTGGAAATGGCGCTTAACTCTTATGCAATGCGACAGCGGCGATTCGGCAAGACAAGCGAGCAGGTCGAATGCGTTCGCGGCGCTTAGGCGCCGCGTTGTCACCGCCGCCATTCTCATCCCGCTGGTGCTCGGGACCTTGTTCTTTTTGCCGACCGCGGGCGTAGCGGTTGTTTTCGGCGCCTTCATCGCGTTGGGCGCGTGGGAGTGGAGTTACCTCGCCGGTTGGTCGGCGTTCCAACCGCGTGTCTACTACACGATTGCGACGTCTGTCTGCATGGCGGCGGCATACTGGCTTTTGAGCTTGTCGTGGGTTAAGGATCAGATGGCCGGCGCCGCCCTGCTCTTGTTGGGCGGGTGGTGCGCCGCTTTCTATTGGCTGCTCGATTATCAGCGCCGCGGGATCGGTATTCCGAAGTCGCGGCCGCTACTGTGCGTGGCCGGTTGGTTTGTCGTGGTTCCCGGCTGGGCGGCGCTCATCGGTTTGCATGGCCGCGTCGATGGCGGGGTATTCTTGGTGGTCGTTCTTATGCTTGTGATTTGGTCGGCGGACATCGGGGCCTTTTTCGCCGGCAAGCGCTGGGGGAAGCATCGGCTCGCGGACAAGGTCAGCCCCGGCAAGACCTGGGAGGGATTGTGGGGTGGATTGGCTGCCTCGGGAGCGGTCGGGTGGCTATGTTCAGGGTGGATCCCCTTACGTTTTGCGGACCGCGTGGGGTTTACGACCCTCTGTCTCGCCACGGTCATATTCTCTGTGCTCGGAGACCTGTTCGAGAGCTTGGTGAAACGGCAAGCGGGGGTAAAGGATAGCGGTAGCCTGTTGCCCGGGCACGGCGGGGTCCTTGACCGCATCGATAGTTTGATGGCCGCCGCGCCGGTGTTCGCCCTCGGCAGTGCCGTTGGGTTGCCATTGTGATTGGTTTGACAATCTTGGGGTCGACGGGCACTATCGGCGTTAACACGCTCGATGTCGTCGCCCGCCATCGCGAGCGTTTCCGGATCATCGCGTTGACCGCTCATCGCGATCTCGAGCGGCTGGCGAGTCAATGCGAGGCCTGGCATCCTCCCTATGCGGTGATGGTGGATGAAACCAAGGCATTGAAACTTGAGCGCCGCTTGGCCACGAGCGCGCCCGGCGTTCGCGTGCTTTCCGGATGCGCTGGCTTGGAAGCGGTCGCGAGCACCCCAGAGGCGGATTATGTGATGGCCGGAATCGTCGGCGCGGCGGGGCTGCTGCCCACGCTCGCCGCAGCACGCGCCGGCAAACGCGTTCTCTTGGCGAACAAGGAAGCGCTGGTCATGTCGGGGGGCATCTTCATGGAAGCGGTCAAGACTAGCGGTGCTGAGCTGTTGCCCATCGATAGCGAACATAACGCAATCTTTCAATGTCTGCCCCCCTCCTTTCCCGCGGGACTGGAACGGGTGGGCGTCCGACGTATACTCCTTACCGGATCGGGGGGGCCGTTTCGCAAGACGCCGCTTTCCGACCTCCACGCCGTGACCCCCGATCAGGCTTGCGCCCATCCCAACTGGGTCATGGGACGCAAAATATCCGTGGACTCCGCAACCCTGATGAATAAGGGGCTCGAGTTCATCGAAGCCTGCTGGCTATTCGCAACCACACCGCCACACATCGAGGTCGTGCTGCACCCGCAGAGCGTGATTCACTCGCTAGTGGAGTTCATCGACGGCTCGGTGCTAGCGCAGTTGGGTAATCCGGATATGCGGACGCCGATTGCCCATGCCCTGGCCTGGCCCGACCGCATCCCCTCAGGGGTCGCGCCGCTCAATCTTCTGGAAGTGGGGAGGCTGGACTTTGAACCTCCGGATCTCGAGCGTTTCCCGTGTCTGCGCTTGGCGCGCCAGGCGATGGAAGCAGGGGGCACGGCGACCGCGGTATTAAATGCGGGTAACGAGGTCGCTGTCGATTCGTTTCTCAATGGCAGTCTGCGATTCAGCGATATCCCCGCCGTGGTCGCGGACACTTTAGCGAGCGTCCCAAGCGCGGGAGCCGACTCGCTCGAAGCGATCTTGGCCACGGACGCTGCGGCTAGAGCGCATGCGGCACGGGCCGTTTCTGCGAGGCGCCAATGATGGATGTCATTTTTTCAGTTCTGGCCTTCATCGCGGCCGTCGGGGTTCTGGTGGTGGTCCACGAGTTCGGTCACTTCTGTGTCGCGCGCGGCGTTGGCATCAAGGTGCTGCGCTTCTCGGTGGGATTCGGAAAGCCTATCTGGGGGCGCAGGATCGGTCGTGATCAAACGGAGTTCGTCGTCGCTGCCATCCCCTTGGGCGGCTACGTCAAGATGCTCGATGACCGGGAAGGGCCGGTGCCACCCGAGGATCTCAAGCGAGAATTCAACCGCCAACCGCTAGCGGCGCGAACCGCGGTGGTGATAGCCGGACCGCTGTTTAATTTCTTGTTTGCGATCCTCGCTTATTGCGCCATGTATGTGATCGGGATCTCCGGTCTCAAGCCGCAGATCGGTGAGGTGGCCCCCGATTCGATCGCGGCCAAGGCGGGTCTTCGCCAAGGGGTCGAAATCGTATCCGTGGATGAGGAGCCGACCCCAACCTGGGATGCGGTGATCAACGAGACGATTCCCAAGGTCGTCGACGGCGAAACGGTAAGTCTGTTGGTACGCGATGAGGACGGTCGCACCCGCAAGGTCGCAATCGATCTCGACCGAGTGCATATCGATGATCTCGCGCGCGGAAGCTTTTTGCGGCGTCTCGGCATCCAACCCTACCAGCCCCACCTCGAGGCCGTGATCGGGGAGGTGCTTGCGGGCGGGGCGGCGGAGCGGAGCGGGCTCCGGGCGGGCGATCGGATCCTGCAGGCCGATGGGCGCCCGATGCAGTCTTGGGAGCAATGGGTCGACTATGTCCAGGAGCGGCCGGAGCAGACGATTCAGGTCCGGGTCGAGCGCGGTGAGACGTCTCTTAGCCTTGAGGTGCGGCCGGAACGGGCAGAATTCGAAGGCAGAGCAATCGGGCGCATCGGTGCGGGCGTGGCCCCGCCGAAAGATCTCGACCCGGCGCTGGTCGCCACCCAGCGCTACGCGCTCTTGGATGCCTTTGGGCACTCCGTGTCGAAGACGCTGGAAATGTCCGCCATCACATTAAAGATAATTTTTAAGATGGTACTCGGCGAAGCTTCCGTCCAGAATCTCAGCGGGCCGATCAGCATCGCGCAGTATGCCGGGCAGTCCGCCGGTATCGGACTGGCGGCTTTTTTATCGTTCCTAGCGATCGTAAGCGTGAGTCTCGGGGTGCTCAACTTGCTTCCGGTCCCGCTACTGGATGGGGGCCATTTATTGTATTACCTTATAGAGTTCGTGCAGCGCAAGCCAGTCTCGGTGGAGACGCAACGCTTTGCGCAGCAGATTGGGATGGTGCTGCTCGGGAGCCTGATGGCCATTGCGATATACAACGACGTCGCGCGCATCCTCAATTAGAATAAAAAGAACTAAAGAATATGACGGTGGCCGGTGGGACTCTACTGCGGTGGCTCTTCGTGTTGCTCGTGACTGCCCAGACTGCTCTTCCGGCGCTCGGGGGGGAACCGTTTATCGTCAAGGATATCCGTATCGAAGGCTTGCGGCGGATCGCGCCCGGTACGGTTTTCAACTACCTTCCGGTCAAGGTCGGGGACGAATTCGACGAAAACCGTTCGGGAGAAGCGATTCGCGCGCTATTCAAGACGGGTTTCTTCAAGGATGTCCGGATTGAGCGCGCGGGCGACACCCTAGTCGTGGTGGTCAGCGAGCGCGAGACCATCTCGACGATCGGTATCTCCGGTAATAGCGACATCAAGACCGAGGATCTATTCAATGCTCTAAAGCAGATCGGGTTCGCCGAGGGAGAGGTCTTCGACCGTTCGCTCTTGGACAAGGTGGAGCAAGAGCTTAGACGGCAGTATTTCGGGCAAGGCAAGTATGCGGTTCAGATCGATTCGAACGTAAAGTCGCTGGGAGGCAACCGGGTCGCGGTGACGATTCACATTGCCGAGGGACGCGCCGCACGTATTAAGCAAATCAATATCGTCGGCAACAAGGCGTACGATGACGACGAGCTGCTGAAAAGCTTTAAACTAACGACGCCCACCCTGATCTCTTTTTTCACCAAATCGGATCAGTACTCGAAGCAAAAGCTCGGGGCCGATCTCGAAGCCCTGCGTTCGCACTACCTCGACAGCGGGTTTGTCAATTTCAATATCGATTCGACCCAGGTTTCCATTACGCCCGATAAGAGCGATGTGTATGTCACGATTAACGTGAGCGAAGGGGAACGCTACGAAATTTCAGATGTGAAGCTCGCGGGCGATCTCATCGTCCCGGCGGATGATCTTTTCCCCTTGGTGACCACCGGGCGCGGCGAGATATTTTCGAGGAAAGAGGTCACCCAGACGAGCACCAACATTAGCGAGCGGCTCGGCGATGAAGGCTACGCTTTCGCCAACGTGAATCCGGTGCCGCAAATCGATGAAAAATCCAAGACCGTCTCATTGACGTATTTCGTGGACCCGGGCAAACGCGTGTACGTGCGCAGGATCAACTTTTCGGGTAATGCCAAGACCCGCGACGAGGTGTTGCGGCGGGAGATGCGCCAGATGGAGGGCGCGTGGTTCTCGACCGGGAAGGTGAACCGTTCCAAGACCCGGTTGCAAAAGCTCGGTTACTTCGAGGAGGTCAACGTTGAGACGCCGGCCGTTCCCGACACCCCCGATCAGGTGGATGTCAATTATTCAGTGGTGGAACGGTCGTCCGGAAATCTATTGCTAGGTTTGGGGTATTCGCAAACACAAGGGTTGATCTTCAATACCAGCGTGGTTCAGGACAACTTCCTCGGCAGCGGGAAACGGGTGAACTTTGCCTTCAACAATAGCGACGTCAACAGAGTATTTGCCTTGGGCTACAACAATCCCTATTTTACCATCGATGGCATCAGCCAAGGCTTCGATGTCTCCTACCGGGAGACCGACGCCGAGAGTGCGAACATTACCAGCTATGATTCCAAGGTCCTGAGTGGCGGGGTGAGCTTCGGCATTCCGATCTCGGAGTTTAATTTTCTCAATATCGGTTTCCAGTATGAGGATACGGAGATCAACGAAGGGTCCTTTCCCGCCGAGCAGGTGAGCGATTTTATTGAGCAGAATGGCAACAAATTCGATGCGTTGCTGATAAGTTCCGGCTTTGCCTACGACACGCGCAATAAAGCACTGTTGCCGGACCGCGGCACGTATCATCGCATCCGGGGCCAAGTGGCGGTGCCGGGCGGGGATCTTCAGTATTATAAAATCGATTACGATGGCCGCTGGTTTTATCCTTTTACCGAGGACTATGTGCTCGCTCTGCAGGGACAGCTCGGCTATGGTGATGGATACAGCGAAACCGAAGTTTTGCCGTTCTTCGAGAACTTCTACGCCGGCGGGCCGCGCACGGTGCGCGGTTACGAAGAGAACACCCTGGGCCCCAAGGATTCCCGCGGACGTGCGCTCGGGGGGAATGTCATGGTCGTCGCCAACGCCGAGCTCATCCTCCCCGTACCCTTTCTAACGGACGTGAAATCGGTGCGAATTACTGCCTTCGTTGATGCGGGTAATGTTTATGGCGAGAACGAAGATGAAGATATTGACGTAGACACTATCCGGTTCTCCACGGGACTCTCGGGCCTTTGGGTATCGCCCTTCGGGGTTTTAACGGTCAGCGTGGCGTATCCTTTCAACGATAGCGACAGCGATAACACGCAACCCTTTCAATTCACGTTTGGCACTTCGTTCTAATTGGAGCAATGATCTTGAAGACGCTTAAGTTATTTTCGAGTTTGATCGTTTTATGCGGTGCCGTGGCGGGCATGCCGTCCCGGGCCGCGGATTTGCGGATCGGGGTGGTCAATCCCATCAAGGTGCTGGAGGCTGCCCCGCAGGCCGAAGAAGCGCGGAAACGGCTCGAGCGTGAATTCGCCCCGCGCGATAAGAATCTGGTCGCGGCTCAAAGAAAAGCTAAACAGCTTGAAGACCGTCTGGCGAAGGATGCGCCGGTGATGAGCGATACCGAACGCCGCAAGATCGAGCGTGACATCATCGGCGTAAAACGCGATCTCAAACGCGACCAAGATGAGTTTAGAGAGGACCTGAATATCCGCCGCAATGAAGAATTCGGCAAGATCCAGCGCCAAGTGGTCGAGGCGATCCAGATCCTTGCCAAGGAGGAGGGATTCGATGTCATCGTCGGAGAAGGCGTGATCTACGCGAATGAGAAGGTGGATGTCACGAGCAAGGTCGTCGAGCGTTTGAAGAAAGGCTACAAAGGCAAGTAGTGAGCCGACGATGCCCGTTCGCTTAGGCGATCTTGCACGGCATATCGGAGCGACGCTCCACGGTGACGAGGGCTGTCTGGTCGCGAACATAGCGACGCTCGATACGGCCCAAGCCGGCGATGTATCGTTTTTGTTTGACCGGCGTTACCGGAATTTCCTGAAGTTCACCGCGGCCTCCGCGGTCATATTGCATCCGGGCGAGTTGAGCGCATGCCCTGTCGCCGCGCTGGTCACCGCGGATCCCTATCTGGCCTATGCGCGCGCTTCCAGCTTTCTGAGCCCGCCCCCTGCCTTCGATCCCGGCATTCATACTAACGCATGTATCGCTCCTACGGCCAGCGTGGATGCGAGCGCGCATGTGGGGGCTTTCGCGGTCGTTGAAGAGGGCGCTCGGATCGGGTCCCGGGCTTTCATCGGTCCGGGCTGTATGATCGGGCGCGCGGTGCGGATAGGCGATCACTCTTGTCTTAGCGCACGCGTTACGGTCATCAGTGGCGCGAGCATCGGACAGCGCTGCCTGATTCACCCCGGGGTGGTGATCGGCGCGGACGGATTCGGTCTTGCCCGCGATCAAGGCGTGTGGACGAAGATCCCGCAGAACGCGAGCGTGCGCATCGGCGATGACGTGGAGATTGGGGCGAATACGACCATCGACCGCGGTACGTTCAAGGATACCGTCATAGAAGACGGCGTTAAGCTCGATAATCTCATCCAAATCGGACATAATGTGCGTATCGGTGCACACACCGCTATCGCGGGTTGTGTGGGCGTGTCGGGTAGCACGCGGATCGGTAGGCGTTGCATGATAGGCGGTGGCGCAGGCATCACGGGACACATCGAGATTGCGGATGATGTCGTGATCAAGGGCGCCGCAGCGGTCACCAAATCCATCCCCGTCGCGGGTGTTTATTCCTCCGTTTGGCCGGCGCGAGAGGACAAGGAATGGCGGCGGAAGGTCGCCCGCTTTAATCGCCTCGATAAGGTGGCGATCCAACGCCGGAACAGTGCGCGCGGCGGCGCGAATGCCGGAAACGAGGGGGAGAGCTTGTGAATAAGCAGGCGCCGCGAAGGCGATAGATGGTGCTCGACATTCAGAAAATACGGCGGCTGTTACCGCACCGCTATCCGATCCTGCTTATTGATCGGGTGCTCGAGTGCGTGGATGGTCAATCGCTGGTCGCGGTTAAAAACGTCACTATTAACGAACCTTTTTTCAGCGGTCATTTTCCCGATCGGCCGATCATGCCGGGCGTGCTGATCCTGGAAGCGCTGGCACAAGCGACGGCGCTGCTGGCCTTTAGCTCCGGGCAGATCAAGTCCGATCCCGAAGCGATTCATTACCTCGTCGGTATCGATAAGGCACGCTTCAAAAAGCCGGTGGTTCCGGGCGACCAACTGGTGTTATATGTGCAGTTGGAGCGCGAGATCCGCGGGATCTATCGCTGCGACGCCATCGCCCGCGTGGACGGTAAACCGGTGGCCACGGCCAAAATCATGGCAGCCCATTCGGTTGTTAACCGTTGATAGACGCGCAAGCGATCGTAGATCCCAGCGTTAGGCTTGGAAGCGAAGTAGCGATTGGGCCCTGGTCTCTCATCGGGCCCGATGTGGAGATCGGGGACGGCACCTGGATTGGACCGCATGTCGTGATCCAGGGGCCGGCGCGCATCGGCCGAAACAATCGGATTTTCCAGTTTTGCTCGCTGGGCGCGGATCCGCAGGATAAGAAGTACGGCGGAGAGCGCGATCAAACCCGTCTCGAGATCGGCGATCGCAATACCTTACGCGAATTCTGTACCATGAACCGCGGTACGGTCCAAGGCGGGGGGGTGACGCGGATCGGGGATGACAACTGGATCATGGCCTACGTGCACATAGCTCACGACTGCATCGTCGGCAGTCATACCGTGTTCGCGAACGGCGCCTCGCTCGCGGGTCACGTCATCGTGGAAGACTATGCGATTCTCGGAGGCTTCACGCTGGTGCATCAGTTTTGCCGCGTCGGTGCGTATAGCTTCGCGGCGGTCTCGTCGGTCGTCGTCAAAGACGTTCCGCCCTACGTGATGATATCTCAGAAGCCGGCGAAGGTGCACGGACTGAATCGGGAAGGGCTCAAACGCAACGGATTGAGCAATGAAACCATCAATCTACTGCGGCGAGCCTATCGCATCTTGTACCGTGAGAATCTCACCGTCTCCGAATCGATCGAGCGGCTCAAGACCCTCGCGCCCGAGTCCCAGGAGGTCGCGCGCTTGATCGACTTCGTAGGAAAATGTACCCGTGGGATCATTCGCTAAGCGCCCCGGTAGGCGCGCTGTCTTGAATAACTACGGTTGTCGGTAGACCCCGCGATTCCCACCATGCAAAGGTTGCGAGCGGCCGTCATCGGCGCGGGCTATCTCGGTCGATTCCACGCACAGAAATATGCCGCGTTGCCTGATGTCGATCTGTGCGCGGTGGTCGACCTCATCGAAGAACGGGCTCTGGAAGTTGCGACCCCCTATCGAGCCCAAGCGCTCGCCGATTTTCGGTGCATACTCGATATGGTCGATGTGGTGTCGGTGGTCGTGCCGCCCGAGTCGCACTACGCGGTGGCGAAAGATTGCTTGGCGGCCGGTGTGCATGTGCTCGTGGAAAAACCGATGACGCGCACGCTCGCCGAGGCCGACGAGCTGATCGCATTGGCCCGGCGTCAAGGATTGGTATTGCAGGTGGGGCACCTCGAACGGTTTAACCCCGCGTTACTCGCTTTACGCGGTATTCTGCACCAACCGATGTTCATCGAATCCCACCGCATCGCCTCCTTCCAGCCGCGCGGGGCGGGGGTGAGCGTGGTGATGGATCTGATGATCCACGACATCGACATCATTCTCAATATCGTCGCGAGCGAGGTCGCGGCCATCCGCCCGATGGGGCTTTCCGTCCTGACGGCGGAGGTGGATATCGCGAACGCGCGGCTGGAGTTCGCCGATGGTTGCGTGGCCAACGTGACTGCTAGCCGTGTCAGCCACAGTCCGCTGCGCAAGATCCGGATCTTTCAAAGGGATTGTTATCTTTCCATCGATTACTTGGAACACAAGGTCACCATCGCCAGGCGCGAGCGGGATCGCGCTTCGGGGACAGGCGCGATGCGTATCGTTACCGAAGAAAAGAATATCGAGCGCGCCGATGCGCTACTGCTTGAGTTACAAGCTTTCGTGCAAACCGTGATCAATAAGACGCCCCCTGTCGTCTCGGGAGAAGACGGGCGGCGCGCGCTCGCCGTCGCACTCGCGATCACCGGCTCCATCGAGCACCGCTTGCTGAGGTCAAACGCAACCTCCGGCGCCACCCACCTGAGCCATGGCGAAGATCCATCCGACCGCCCTCATTGATCCTGGCGCCCAACTTGCGGAAGGCGTCGCGGTCGGACCGTTCGCGGTGATAGAAAATGATGTCAGCATCGGGCTCGAGTGCCGGATCGGCGCCCATGCGGTCGTTAAACGTTATTCGCGTCTTGGTCGGGGTAATACCATTCACGAGCACGCGATCATCGGAGGCGATCCGCAAGATCTGTCGTTCAAGCCTTGCGCCAGCTATGTCACGATCGGCGATGACAACGTGATCCGCGAAGGCGTGAGCATACACCGCGCGACCCTTGAGGGCGCAGCCACCTCACTCGGTGATGGAAACTTTCTCATGGCCAACGCCCATGTAGCGCATGATTGCACCTTGGGTAACTTCGTCGTCCTTGCCAATAGCGCCGCCCTCGGGGGCCACGTCTCCGTCGGGGATCGCGCGTTTATATCGGCGAACGCGGCGGTCCATCAATTCTGCCGGATCGGCCGCATCGCCATGATCTCGGGTCTTGCGGGTGTCAACATGGATTGTCTGCCGTTCACGCTAGCCACCGGCGCCCCGGCGCGAGTGATCGGGCTCAACCGTGTCGGTTTGCAGCGCGCGGGGGTGAACGCCCAAGAGATCTCAGCGCTGAAACGCGCTTACCAGTTGTTATTCTTGTCCGGCATGGGCACCCGCGATGCGCTCGCGGAGTTTGCAAGCTCACCTTTCGCGCTGGTACGGGAGTGGGGTGAATTCATCGCGGGCTCGACACGCGGGTTCGCGCGCCAACGAGGCTAAGGAAGCTCTGCAAGAGTGTCGCGAGGTAGCCCAGATGCGCGAAGCTGCGCAGCGAGTCGCGAGACATATCAGGTAGATAGGCGAGCGAGGAGCGAGCACGCGACAAGCAGATGGGCTGCGCAGTAACTATTGCAGAGCTTCTCTAATGCGCATCGGGATCGTCGCGGGCGAGGCATCGGGTGATCGCCTGGGTGCGGGTCTCATAGCGGCGCTGCGCTGCCGTGATGATCATCTTGAAGTCGAGGGCATTGGGGGCGCGCGCATGGAGGAGGCCGGATGCAAGGTGCTTTACCCGATGGACCGGTTGGCCGTCATGGGCGTCTTCGAGGTTCTCGGGCGTTATCGCGAGTTAGGGGCGGCGCGTGCTCGGCTTGCGGAACATTTCCTCTCTAGCCCTCCGGATCTCTTCGTCGGGATCGATGCGCCCGAGTTCAATCTCGGCCTGGAAGAACGCCTGCGGGCCGCCGGGGTACGCACCGTGCACTATGTGAGCCCGCAGGTTTGGGCCTGGAGGCCGTGGCGGATCGGGCGGATTGGCCGTGCGGTGGACTTGATGCTGGTGTTGTTTCCCTTCGAGGAGAATTTGTACCAATCGCACGGCATCCCCGTGAAGTTGGTCGGCCATCCGCTCGCCGATGAGATTCCCGATGCTAACGATAAGGAAGCGGCTCGCGCGGCTTTAAGCCTGTCTCCGGATCGGCCGGTGGTCGCGCTGCTGCCCGGTAGCCGAGACAACGAGTTGCGATATCACGTCGAACTGTTTTTGCAATCCGCCCTTGAACTGTGCGCGGCGCGGCCCGATCTCCAGTGCGCGTTCGCCGCCTCGGGGCGCGAGGGCCGCTTATACATCGAAGGCTTCCTCCAACGGCTCGACCCGGAAATCCCGATTAAGGTATTTGAACACCGTACGCGCGAGGTAATCGCGGCCGCCGATGTGGTGCTTACCGTGTCCGGCACGGCGTCACTCGAGACGCTGCTCGTCGGCCGGCCCATGGTGGTGAGCTATCGCATGTCGGCGTTGAGTTATCTCGTCGCACGGCTTCTGGTACGCGCGCCTTATGTTTCGCTGCCGAATCTGCTAGCCGGCAAGCGTCTTGTGCCCGAGATCCTCCAGGGCGAGGCCGAACCGCGGCGCCTGGCGCGGGAAGTGTCGCGTTGGCTTGACGAGCCGGTCGCGGTGGAGGATTTGCAACAAGCGTTTTCCGCGATCCGCCTGGTATTGCGGCGGCAAGCCAGCCACGCCGCAGCGGAGGCGCTATTCGATCTCGCGGGTAAGTAATTTGACGTACGCCGAACCCCTATCGGCAAGGAGGCTTTACGGAAGTGGTTAGTGCCGCGGGATCAAAAAAGACGTGGGCCGACATTCGCAACGCGTTATCCGGGTGGAATCCTGAGATTAGATGAACGCCGATACATTTAGGGACATCCAGAAACTCGAATCCGACCTATGGGAAGCCGCGGACCACCTCCGCGCGAACTCCAAGCTCACCTCCAGCGACTACTTCATGCCGGTCCTGGGGGTGATATTCCTACGACACGCCGCCAACCGCTTCGCGGCCGCCGGTCGGCAGATCGAGGGAGATCGGGCCGCTGGCCGGATGCCGAAGCGCAAGGTGTTGCCGGTCGACTACCTCCGCCGTCGGGCGGCCGCCGCAACCCCCTACGGGTCCCGCAGCCTATCTCGGGGCAAGACCGGGACAAAGCCGGTGCAAAGTACTTGATGCGGCGTGTGCTACTCGTTGCGAATGGGCGCCCGCCTCCTACCAAGACGACGGATCGGCCTTTCATTTCATGTTAGCCCGTGGTGAGTAGGGCGTCGTGATACGCAACAAGATAGGACGGAACAATCCCTGCTGGTGTGGCTCCGGAATCAAATACAAGAAATGTCATCTTGCCAGGGAAGGCGAACCGGAATTGGCGATTCCAGCTATGGCGAATCGGCTCCGTCGATTCTTCAAGGTCAAGCAGTGTCTTCATCCGCTCGCGTCGAAGGAGACGTGCGGAAAAGTTATCGCGGCGCATACCATTCAGCGCAGAGGCGCTCTCGAGGACATCCTCGACGAGTCTGGGCACTGTCTGACGTTCTTTCCACCCGGCAGTGGCGGATCAGAAGAGCCGCAGCGTCGCGGGTGGAAGGAAGCATCGACTTTTGCCGGGTTCTGCGAGCGCCACGACGGCCCGGTTTTCGCCCCGCTCGAGACCGCGCCTTTTGTGGGTTCGGCCGAGCAGTCCTTTCTTCTTGCCTATCGCGCTGAGTGCCACGAGCTCTATCAAAAGCAAGCGTCTGACGGGTCCCACGAACCGATTCGACAGCTCTTGGATCGCGGTAAGCCTCCAGAGATTCAACGGACCATCCAGGAAATGCAGCGGTGGCAAGGGGCTGGCGTTCGAAAGGGGTTAGACGAATCCCGCCGGAACAAAGCCAGAATGGACGCGGAGTTGCTCGCGGGCAACTTTGCCGGCTGGAATCGGCTGTTTATCCGTTTCGACGGACCAATAAGCATCGTCAGTACAGGAGCACCCACCCCGAACAGGAGTCTCGCAGGAGACGTCCTGCAGACCCTGCATGACCCCGCCGCCCAGATTCAGAGGCTCTATCTAGGCGTCGTGCGCGTCGCCGGCGGTGGTGCGGTCGTACTAGTGTGGCGGACAGAGGATCGTGCGCCGGTGAGCTTCGTGTCGGAGTTGCGAGGCTTGCCAGCGGAGATACTCTCAGCCACCCTGGCCCAGTTCATGTTTGCCTATATTGAGAACTCGTATTTCTCCTCCGCATGGTGGCGTTCGCTTTCGGACGAACACAAGGAGCATGTCCGAACGCTCGCGACAATCGGCAATCCCTACTACACTGCGTGGGAGTACGTTCCAGACTTGGGCGTGCCTTGGCGCATCACACACCTCACCGATGAATGGCCCGCTATCGAAAAGCAAAACGATACTTAACTCAGTGAGGTAAGCCCCCAGCTTTGCCGGGGGACTCACCGGATAACGGTGGCGACATGCCGGAGCCAACTCATGCATGCAGGCGGCACCAGGCGCGCTGCGCGACGGCGCCGGGAAATGACCCCGCTGCCGCGGCTATATTGGCCCAGCGCTTCCCATCCTTAGCGGCGGAGCAAGACATACACGGCGCCTGTCCCGCCGTCCGCGGGGCGGGCTGATGAAAATGCCAGTATGTCCTTGCGGCGCTGGAGCCAGAGGTTCAATTTACCTTTGAGCACCGGCTGCTTCTGGAACGATCCATGGCCCTTGCCATGGATAATGATCACGCAACGGTGGCCTGCCATGGTCGCGGACCGCAAGAACTGAGACAAGGCTTCCTTGGCGAGGGGTACCGTCATACCGTGGAGGTCGAGCTGCGCCTGCACGCTAAAATCACCCCGCCGCAGCCGCCGCACGACTTCCCGCCGCACACCGCGGGCGAGGAAGTGCAACTCCTCGCCGGTCTCCAGATCGCTAGCGTCATAGTCGTCACTCAAAAGCGCCTGCATGACCCGCAAGGTCTCGAGACGCGCCTGTTCCGGGATCGGCTCGGGGCGCGGCCGTTCGGGGAAGACGCTGTCATGAACGATGGGTTTCACCTCTCCCACGGCGTCGCGGAAGAGGGTGATCTCTTCGGTGGAGGGGGTCTTGACCATAGACTTGTCCACGGCGGCGGCGCATTTCGCTTTTAGAGGCTGACATTCTGCGCGAAATCAGAGCGTAAGCCAACGGTTACCTGTAGTTCTCCCCGTGATCTTCTACGAAATTGACAGCGGGAAAACCGTGGGGTTCCGTAAAATTTATTCCCCGCGGCGCGGGAACCTTTGCCATGGGGTTTCCAAAGGGGAGAGGCGCAGCTCACCCCTTTGGTTGGTCATACCCCGGGCGAAATCAAATTGATTTCACCTTTGCGACCCACCGCCGCGCATTCTCGAACAATCGGAACCAAGGCCCGGCCTCGTGCCGCCACGTCTTGGGCAACCATGAATATTGCCAGCGCAAGAAAGCCCGCTCGGGGTGCGGCATGAGGATCGTGCAGCGTCCGTCGGTGGTGGTGAAGCCGGTCAATCCCCCGGGCGATCCGTTGGGATTGTTAGGGTAGACTTCGGTGGGCTTGCCATGATGATCGACAAAGCGCAGCGCCGCGGTTTGATTGTCCAAGGCTTGTCGCGCGCCGCCACCGGCCGAAAAATGCGCGCGGCCTTCGCCGTGGGCTACGGCGATCGGAATCAGGGACCCAGCCATGCCGTCGAACAGGATCGAGGGCGAGGGCAGCACCTCGACCATCACCAGGCGCGCCTCGAACTGCTCGGAAACATTGCGCGCAAACCGTGGCCAATCGGCCGCGCCGGGGATCAGATCGCGCAGGTGCGCCATCATCTGACAGCCGTTACAGACACCGAGCGCAAACGTATCGGGGCGTTCAAAAAAGGCCGCGAATTCCGCCCGCGCCCGCTCGTTGTACACGATGGCGCTGGCCCAGCCGCGCCCCGCGCCCAGGACATCGCCGTAGGAGAAGCCGCCGCAGGCGGCGAGACCGCGGAAGGGAGCGAGGCTTCGGCGGCCGGAAATAATATCGCTCATGTGGACGTCGACGACATGAAAGCCGGCGCGCTCAAACGCCGCGGCCATCTCGATGTGTCCATTTACGCCTTGCTCTCTTAGAATAGCCACCGCCGGGAGGCCCCCGGTCGCGATCGCCGGCGAATGCTCGCGTGGATCGAAGCCGACTCGAACACTCAGGCCCGGGTCCGCGAGATCCGTGAGGCCATCGAATTCCTGACGGGCACAGATCGGGTTGTCGCGTAGGGCCTGCATGCGGTAGCTGGTCTCGGACCATAGACGCTGCAATCGGGCGAGATCGGATCGGTAAATGTCGTGACTTTCATGCCGGATAATAAACGCCGGTGCATCGATGGGAGTGCCGATCACGTGCACATGCGCGGCCAGCGTCCCGTTTGTGTGAAAGGCATCCGACACACGTTCGAGGTCCTCGCGGCGCACCTGTAATACCGCCCCTAACTCTTCGTTGAAGAGGATCGGCGTCGGATCTCCTCCGAGCGCATCGATCTCGATGCGCACGCCGCGACGGCCCGCGAGCGCCATCTCCATGAGAGTCACGAACAAACCGCCATCGGAGCGGTCGTGGTAGGCGAGGATGATCCCCATCTCATTGAGCACTTGGACCACTTGAAACAATGCCTTGAGATCCTCGGGGTCGTCGAGGTCGGGAGGCGTATCGCCCAGGGCGCTATAGACTTGCGCCAGGCACGAGCCTCCGAGCCGGTTGCGGCCGCGGCCGAGATCCACCAAGAGCAATACCGTCGGCTCTTCACAACGCTGAATTTGCGGCGTGAGCGATAGTCTTACATCGGCGACCGGTGCGAAGGCCGAGACGATGAGTGACTGCGGCGCCGTCACCGACCGCTCTCCGCCGGCGTCCTGCCAGACTGTTTTCATGAACAGTGAATCCTTGCCGACCGGGATGGCGACGCCGAGGGCCGGACAAAGCTCCATCGCGACGGCGCGCACGGCATCGTAGAGGCGCGCATCTTCACCCGGATGCCCTGAAGCCGCCATCCAGTTGGCGGAAAGCGCAACGTCCGATAGCCGCGGAATACGTGCCGCGATGATGTTGGTAACAGCCTCGGCGACGGCCATGCGCGCCGCGGCCGGCGCATCGATCAAGGCGATCGGCGCGCGTTCGCCGATGGCCATTGCCTCGCCGGTATAACTTCGGAACGAGCCGGCGGTAACCGCGCAGTCAGCCACCGGAACCTGCCAGGGCCCTACCATTTGATCGCGAACCGCCAACCCCGACACGGTGCGATCGCCGATCGTAATGAGGAAGCGCTTGTCGGCGACCGCGGGTAAGCGCAGGACGCGTTCGACCGCATCCCTGAGATCGAGATCCCGCGCCGAAAACGGCACGGACGGGGGCTCTAAACGCTCGGCCCGCTTGGTGATCCGGGGCGGGCTGCCCAGCAACACGCGCAGCGGGAGATCCACGGGTGTCTCTCCGCCATCGCGAACGATCAGATCGCGTGCTTCGGTGGCCTCGCCGATGACGGCGTAGGGACAGCGCTCGCGCGTGCAGAGCGCGGAGAAGCGATCGAGATCCTCGTCGGGATTGATCGCGAGCACGTAGCGCTCTTGGGCTTCGTTACACCAAAGCTCCAAGGGCGAGAGGCTGGGATCGGCGCTCGGAATGGCGCGTAGATCGAGACGCCCGCCGCGAGCGCTTTGATCCAAGAGCTCGGGAACCGCGTTCGAGAGCCCGCCCGCGCCCACATCATGGATGGCAAGGATAGGGTTGTGCGGGCCGAGGGCGCAACAGCTATCCAAGACTTGCTGGCAGCGGCGCTCCATCTCGGCGTTGTCGCGTTGTACCGAGCCGAAGTCAAGCGCTTCATCCCCCTGGCCCGCGCTCAGAGAGGAGGCGGCGCCGCCCCCGAGACCGATGAGCATCGCGGGTCCGCCGAGGACGACGATCTTGGCCCCGACCGGGATGGTTTCTTTGTGGATATGTAGCAGGCGGATGGTCCCGAGTCCCCCGGCCAGCATGATCGGTTTATGATAGCCCCTCACCTCACCGCGCCCGGGCAGGGCTTGCTCGTAGGTGCGGAAATAACCGCACAAGGCCGGTCTTCCGAACTCGTTGTTGAACGCCGCAGCGCCGATGGGCCCTTGCAACATGATGTCCAGAGCAGAGGCGAAGCGGCCTGGATGTCCGTAGTCGCGTTCCCAGGGCTGTATAAATCCTGGGATCTTGAGGTTCGACACCGAGAAACCCGTCAATCCGGCCTTGGGTTTGGCGCCGCGCCCGGTGGCGCCTTCATCGCGGATCTCGCCGCCCGCGCCCGTGGCGGCCCCGGGAAAGGGTGAGATCGCGGTCGGGTGGTTATGGGTTTCGACCTTGATCGTGATTCCGGCGGGTGCTTGTGTATAAGCATAAGACTGCGATGCAGGGTCCGCGAGAAACCAAAGGGCGTCGTAAGCGCGCACCACCGCCGCGTTGTCCCGATAGGCCACCAACACTCGCGCTGGATTCCGCTCATGGGTCGTGCGGATCATACCGAATAAGGAATGCTGTTGGGGGGTATCATTCAGGACCCAGCGCGCGTTGAAGATCTTGTGCCGGCAATGCTCAGAATTGGCTTGCGCAAACATCATAAGCTCGACGTCGGTCGGATTGCGGCCGAGATCCAGAAACGCCCCTACGAGATAGTCCATCTCATCGGCTGACAGCGCCAGGCCGAGGCGCCGGTTAGCGCGTTCCAGGGCAGGGCGTCCGTCACGGATAAGATCCACGGTTTCCAGCGCTTTCGGTGCCGTGTGTCCGAATAGACTGGATGCCTGATCAAGACCGAAAACGGCCTGTTCAGTCATGCGATCATAGAGCAGTGGCGCGATCCGAAGGAGCGTTTCTCGTTCGAGCGGCGCGGGATCTTGAACAGCAAAATACCAGCCGATTCCGCGTTCGAGACGCACGATGTTGTCCAGGCCGCAAACCTGGGCAATTTCCGTGGCTTTGCTCGACCACGGTGAGACTGTGCCAGGGCGCGGCGTTACTATCAGCATCGAAGCTTCGGAGCGCGAGGCCGCGCCGCGCACCGCCCCGGCGCCTAAAATGCTCATCAAGCGCTCGTGCTCGGCACTGGATAGAGGTTCAGAGAGGAGCGCAAAGTAGACCGTCTCGGCGGTCAAGGATTCGACGGCGGGCGCGAGGGCACGCACCGAGGCAAGAAGTCTATCCAAGCGAAACGCAGGGTAGGACGCGGGAGCGACGAAACTTTGGAGTCTCGCCGGCCCAACGAGCGTCACAGGGACAAGCGGCGCAAGTTAGGATCGGGTAGGGCGGTTTGCCACAGGTCGTCGAATCGGCGCAGCAATTCCTTTGCGACATCGGGGGCGTGAAAATTAGCCACGCCTTCGTAACGGTCCGATAGCCTGCTATGCACGTATCCCTTCCGGTCCGCGATGAGCATGCTTTCGTTGCAGTGTTCGGGCGGGGGGCTGCGAAGCTCGAAGAAACTCGTCAGGCGCAGCGCAAGCTCGATCAGCCTGTGAACGCGGTGGAGGAGGGGTGAGGGATCAAGGATAAGGATCCTGATTTTCACGTTGCGGTTTCTTAGAGCGAGACGCTTGAAAGCGTCCACCATTTCCCGCTCATCAAAAATCAGCGGGTCCAAATGGCGGCTTACAATGTCGATCGTCCGCCGGCTTTGCGTTACCATGCACAGCATAGTCTCGCGATGGTCTCCGCGAGTGACAAGCTTGATCGGCACGCGGGACCGTCCCAGCGTATATTCCTGGAACGCCGTTCTGGTGTCTCCTGTGGGCATCGACTCTGGGCTCATCCTCACGCTTTAATTGATAACGCCTGCTCGGTTGCGTTGCCGGCATAATTCACGGGTTAGGGGGTTGGCTCACCCTCCATATGCCGCCGCAAGTCATCGAATCGCGCGCCCGGTTGCCCGGTACTGCTGTTCCGCGGGGCCGCGCTGTGGGATCTGTGTGAGGCGGCGTCGCGCCGGCGAGCCAGCTCTCGCCTTTGAAATTTTGCGCGAAACATAGAGGTCGAGCGCTTGCCTTACATCCGGGTCTTTAGGGGCAATTCCCGCTGCTCGGTAGAGATACAGCGCGGCCTCGTCATAGCGATTTCGGCTGATTTCCCGCTGCGCCATGTCCACATACTTGGCCACGATCGCCCGAAGGCCGCGAACCGCCTCCTGATTTTGAGGCTCCAGTTGCAATACCTGCCGGTACCTTGCAAGGGCGTTGTTGCCTTGTGGTGTCGTCAAGCGATAAGCCGCGACATCATCCCCCGCCCGCGCCAGCAGCGTAGCCACGGATGGTGCGGCTGCGGTGGCGTTTTTTGGCTGCGCCGGCCGCGGTTTGGCCGGTCCAGGTTGCGCAAGCACCTGCAATGATTCCGCGTTGATCTCATCGGGAAGAGGTTGTTCAACCACGGTGGGATCGACATCTAGCGCGGCGAGCGAACTTGGCCTGACGGTGGGAGGGGGTATAGAGGAGGGTGAGGTTTGGCTTGTTAAAGAGGCAAGGGCCGGCGCGTGATCGCTTGGTGTTGGCGCAAGCAACCATATCGATCCGATACCGGCAAGAATTACCGCCGCGGACTGCAGGAACTCGATTGCCGCGCGCCGCTGCCGCCATTGATACAGCGCGCCGGTGGCGCCGGGAGGGTGCGTTTTCTGTTGCCTCTCCGGTAGCCAGGCCACGGCATCGGTCATTAACCGAAGTTCCGACGGTAGGGTGTCGGGTTCAGCAGGGACGGTCGGCGATTCATCTTCCGCCCTCGCTCGCGCAAGGACTGGTAATACCTCGGCGGGACCGTAAGCCTCGAAGGCGCAACGCCACGCATCGATATCCTGGGGGCGATCGCCGGCTTTGAACTCCAATGCCTGATCGATGGCCCGCAAAAATGTGGTCGAATATTTGCCGTTGGCATGCCCGACCGCCCGCAAAAAAGGATCCGGCGCACCATGCACAATGGCTTCGGCGCGTGCGATTGCCGATTGGGGTATGACCCCTGTCGCAGCCCGATATAAGGTCGCCCCAAGACCGTAGATGTCGGTCCACGGCCCCTGGTTGTCGCCGGAACTGCTGTACTGTTCGATCGGCGCGTACCCTGGCGAGACTAGGTTCGTCACGGTTTGAGGATCGCTGACGATTAATTGCCGGGCCGATCCGAAATCGAGGATAACCGCCGTACCGTTTGCCCGGATGAAGAGGTTGCTCGGTTTAATGTCCCGATGCACGAAACCTTTCTGGTGCATGGTTTCCAAACCTTCAAGCAAGGGAAAAAGCAGCTTCCGCAACTCGCCCTCGCTTAAGGTGCCCCGGTGGGCCAATGCCGATTGCAGGCTTTCCCCGAGCTCATAGTGCATGATGAGGTAGGCGGTATTGTTCGCCTCGAAGATATCTACGACTCGAACGATATTCGGGTGCCGGAACCGATCTAGGTTTTCCGCTTCGGCTATAAATCGCGCCAAGCCCCGTGCAAAGTCGTCAGCGAGCGCATCGGAGAGCGGCTGCAGGCACTGGTCGGCTTCACGCCGCGCGACCTGAGGCGGAAGATATTCTTTAACGGCGACGAGGCTATCAGTGTTGAGATCTTCGCAGAGATAGGTAATGCCGAAGGTGCCTTGGCCGAGCACGCCTTGCACCCGGTACCAGAGCAATTCGTAACCGGCGTGCAAGGCCTCGCGATACCCCTTTGCTTTTACAGGCATAGGTTGAAGAACCTATTGTAACTGCGTGACGACGCAAGGATCATAAAACATTATACTACCGCAACCCTGCACGATATCTCAATGTCTTGCGCAGGTACGAAATGAACCACGACACGGTAGATCGGGTCCTGGCCTATCTACGCACCGCGCGTGAAAGTGCTGGACGTTACCGGCGAATTTCGAGCCGTGGCCTTAACCGGTCAAGGGTGAGGGCACGCCGTGTCTGGACGTGGTCAAGGCGTGGTCTATTGCGATGCGCCTAGGGGGCTGGGCGCGGTCGCCCTGCCACGACCACTAGCGGCAGTTGCAGGCCTGCACGCGCGGGTAGAAGGCATCGCAGCTCGTGGTGGTCACCGGCTCGTCAGACGCATCGTCCCGGTCGCGGCACCAGGGATCGGTCTCGGCCACGGCAACACCGCTGCCGCCCGGCTCGAAGAACACGTGCAGGGTCCACAGGCGCTCGTGCTTGTTGGCCCCGAAGGCAATGCTGGTGCGGTGGAAGTCCTCCTTCTCGATGACCGCGCATTGGTTGGTGACCCGGATGCCCGCGTTGTTGTCGATCCAGCGTTGCTCGACGCAGTCGAAGCCCCCGTCGCCAGGGACACGGTGCCAGCCGGCCTCGTGGATCAGGAACTCCGACTTCGAGACGCCGAGCAGGCACGGGAGGCTGCATGGCTGATAGTCATAGTGGTAGCCGGCGCCGATCACGCGCCACGTGCGCTTGTCGCCCGAGGTCTTCTCGAAGAACAGCAGCGACGGACGGTCGGGATCGTTCCCCGCATGCACGTCTACCCAGACCGAGTCGGTGCACCCGCCGAGCGGACCGGAGTCTGCGCGGGTCAGAGATACGCCGGAGTTCACGAGGTTCGCCTCGGCGTGGCCCTCCCGCCAGCAGGTCTCCTTGCCTTCGTTGTTACCGTCGTCATCGTCGTCGTAGTCGAGGTCCTTGGCCGCCCGGAAGTTCGGCCACTTGCGCTCGACGCGGGCACGCGCCTGCACCAACGGGTCGTCGACCGCGCGGCGCACCGATGCACGCCGTCCGCAGGAGGTCGTGACATCCACATCGACAAACGGTCCTGCGCGGTTGCACACTTTCGGCACCGGGCAGTCTGGGTCGCTGGTACAGGCCGTGTTGCAGCGCCCGTCCTGGTTGCAGTTCTGCCCGACGCAGTCCGGATCCTTCGAAATTTCGCACACCGCGGCGTTGCAGATCCCGTCGTCGGCGCAACTGATGAAGGGGGTGGTCCCGCCCCCCGGGATCTCCTCGGACAGGGCGGCCTGTCGGATCAAGCCACCGGCATTTGCCGCCGCATAGGCCGGACAACAGGCCGCGCCGGCGGTCAGGAAACCGAGGAATAAGGCGTGGCGCGAATCGAGATCAGCTCTTCTCATCGCCGTGCCCTCCAGGTGATTTCGCAGGTCGTACATGGTCCAGGGGATCGGGCTTACACGTTATCTCGGGGATCGATCTCGCAGCTGCTGAGGCTCATGGCACCGCAAAATTATTCAGAGTCTGTTGGGGGATTTAAGCGCGCTTTTTGTCAACGAGAAAGGTACCGCTGGAGTGGTGACTAGTCAAATCACCCGAGATCGCGGTCGAGAAGCAGGACCTTTCCCGGACCAACGTCCAATATATGAAGATATTACTGAAGCAACGGTGAGGTCACCCTACCTTGTGCGGCAAACTGGCGCGCAGATTAGCGCATATGCACGCCCAAGGGCTTGCGATAAACTCTACCTATGCGGTTGGATCTCCTAATACTTTGGCCGAGTCCGCACGCGATGATTGGAACAGAACCTGTCTCCGCTCCCTGGCGTCGATAGAATAAAAACGATGGAGACCTTGCAGCGGGTGAAACCGATCGTGTGTCCGGTGTGCAAGGGGGAAAACCCGCCGGATGCGGTTTTTTGCGAAGGTCCACGCTGTCGGAAGGCGCTGGGCGAGTTTAAGTACGTCATCGAAGAGGTGGCGGCTGACACGAGCCGGATCGAACGGCTGGCGGATAGCGTAACGAGCTTCACGGGCCGGCCGCATTTTGTTACCGCCCACCTCGCGTGGTTCGCCGCCTGGGTGCTATTGAATTCGGGGCTCATCGTCGCGGTCGAGGTCTTCGATGCCTATCCATTTAGCCTCTTGGGGATCATCTTGTCGGTTGAGGCGATCCTCATCACGAGCTTTTTGTTGATCAGCCAAAACAGGCAGAACGTGCACGCCGAGAAGCGCGCCGAGCTCGATTACGAAGTCAACGTCAGATCCTATCGAAAGATCCGCGATCTTCAGGACACCTTGGAAGCCATCGCAAACCGGGTCGAGCGTCTGGAAAAGCGCGAAAAGTAATTGCGTGCGGGAGGCGGCAAAATCTATATCCCCGCCGCTTTTCCGCGGGACCTTAGCGATGGGGTTTCCAAGGGGAGAGGCGCAGCTCTCCCCTTTGGTCGCCCCACGGGGGTTGCATACCCCGTGGCGGTAAAATCTAAATTGACTTTCAGGCTGGCCCAGCCACTGCTTTCCACGTAAGATGTCCGAGCGATGGTCATGACAATCGGCGCGAATCTTAAGCGCCGCTTCCGACGGCGCGTCTTCATCATCACCCTGGGGCTGCTCATCGCCCAACTCGGGATGCTAGCGCACGCGCTCGAACATGAGCGCGAGCTAGCGCAAGGCAGGGCCCATGCAGCTTGTCTTCTGTGCCATGCCGCCGATCATCTCGGGCATGGTCTGCTGGCGTCCCTTGTGCCGGAGACGATCCCACAAGGCCCTATCCGGGCTGCCTTAGAATTTGGTGTCGCGGCCGACGTTCACACTGTTTTTCCGTTCCTGGCGCGCGCACCACCCGCCGCTCTCCAAGCCTAGTTTTCTAAGTCTGTTCTCTATCGACGCGCCCTGGGCCAGGCCTCGGGCCGTGGCATGCGCGTTCGGCATAAACCTCTTGGAGAGAAATCATGCGACTGAGACTCACACTGATGGGCTTGGCGCTCGTCTCGTGCCTTGCCTTTGCGGCGGACCCCGAGCTTGCCGAGCTGCGCCAACAAGTACAGCAATTGAAGCGGGACTATGAGCAGAAGATACGTGCGTTGGAGGCGCGCGTATCACGCGCCGAAGCAGCGGCCGAACAAGCGCAAACGACTCGCCGTAACGCTGCCGCCGACCAAGCGGCGCCGACCGCGAAGTCACCGCTCGATAAAGCACTGGCCGAAACAAGCGCTATGGCTTCAGAGCAAGAACCGAGCACTACCACACGGATAACCCCTGCCCCCTTCAGCGGCACAAGCATCGGCCCCTTCAGCTTGATCGATGTGTCATTCAATATTCTGGGTGTCGGAGGCTGGTCCACCGCGCCCGATAGCATCATCGAAGAATTGGAGGGCGGCGCTCATGATCCCAAGCGCCGCGGCTTCACGCTGCAGCAGGGTGAGCTAGGGTTGGCGGGGGCCGTGGATCCCTATTTCAACGCACAGGCTTACATCGTTTTCACCGATGAGTCGGTCGAGCTTGAGGAAGCTTACCTGACGACAACCTCCCTCCCTTGGGATCTACAAGCTAAAGCGGGGTATTTTTTTACGGAGTTTGGCCGCAATAACCCTACGCATCCGCATTCGTGGGCATGGATCGATCAGCCTTTCATCAACACGCGCTTGCTCGGGGGCGAGGGCAACCGCGCGGCGGGGACGCGTTTGAGTTGGCTGTTGCCGACGCGGTGGTACTCCGAAATCTATCTCGGCGCGCAGAACGCAAACAACGAGACGGAGGTGAGCTTCCTCGGCGAGCGCGAGGGTACCGAAGGCGGCATCGGCGGCTTGACCGCTACCAAAGACGACGTAGACAACCTGACCGATCTGCTTTACCTAGCCCGCTGGGCCAATGGTTGGGATCTCAATCAGGAATGGAGCACCCAAATCGGGCTGTCGGCTCTTCATGGCCCCAATGTTACGGGCAACCGTGGGACGACCTGGATCTATGGCACTGATTTGGTCGCAAAATGGCGGCCCTCTAACAGCTATCGCGGGTGGCCGTTCCTGACCTGGGAAACCGAGATCATGGCGCGCGATTATGACATCGATACCGCCAATCCTGATTTCGATCCGGCGAGCGTGGATAAGTCACTAAAAGACTGGGGCTTGTATACTCAAACGCTCTACGGCTTCACGCCGCGTTGGGCGGCAGGTTTGCGGTTTGAATACGCGAGCGGCAGCGGTAACGGCCTGGAAGCGCGCGAGGATGATCCCTTCCGCGCGGATCGCTTCCGTTTCTCTCCCTTGCTGGCCTTCTATCCTAGCGAGTTCTCGCGCATTCGCTTGCAGTACAACTATGACCATGCGGACAACTTGACGGAGGACGAACACTCCGTATGGGTTGGATTCGAAGTCAGCTATGGCGCACATCCGGCGCATAAATATTGAGGAAGTCCACGATCATGAAAGCAAAATCATTGACAAAAGTTTTTACGTCCATTGCTTACCTAGCCACGTGGCTTTCGTTAAGCAATGTGGAGGCTTTCGCCGTGGAGGGGAAACTCAAGGCCTGCGCCACCGTGCCGGAGCTTGGCAGCTTGTTACGCGAACTCGGCGGTGAGCACGTCGCGGTGACAGTCTTTGCGAAAGGTACAGAAGATCCTCACTTCGTCGAGGCTAAGCCTAGCTTAATCAAGGCCATGAACGAATGCGATCTCTATGTGCAGGTCGGTCTAGATCTGGAAATCGGCTGGGCCCCGATGCTGTTACAAAATGCGCGTAATGCCAAGGTGCTGCGGGGAAGCTCGGGCTTCCTCGACACCTCACGAGCAATCACTCCGCTAGATGTTCCAACCCAAGCGGTCGATCGTTCCATGGGCGATGTCCATCCCTTCGGCAATCCGCACTATCTCGCGGATCCCTTGAACGGTTTGGCCGTAGCCGAGTTAATCGTCCAAAAGCTCGGAGAACTGCGGCCTCTCGATAAGGGCTACTTTGAAAGCCGTTATGCGGCCTTTTCCCAGCGACTCGCCGCGAATCTGGTCGGCGACACGTTAGCCCGACAATACGCTATCGGTGATGTCAAAAAGCTCGCCCAGCTTTTCGAGCGTGGCAAGCTCAAGGCATTTCTCGACAGTCAGGGACAAGGCGCGCAACTAGGCGGCTGGTTGGGTTTGATGCAGCCTTATTACGGAACCAAGATCGTGGACGATCACAATCTCTGGCCTTATTTCGCTCATCGTTTCGGGCTGGTGATCGCCGGTCACATGGAACCCAAGCCGGGCATTCCCCCCACCACGCAACACCTGCAAGATCTCGTGAGACGGATGCAAACAGACGCTATCAAGATCGTTATCACCTCGGCATATTATGATCCGCGGCACGGGCAGTTTCTCGCCAAGCACACGGGCGCGCAGGTGCTTGCGCTCGCCAATCAAGTCGGCGCGAGACCCGGCACGGACGATTATATTGCGATGATCGATTACAACGTGAAGCAGCTTGCCGCAGCTCTAGGCCAGCACTGATGCCGACATGCAGAGGAGGCGCGCCACTAATACGTATCGACGGCTTGTTCATCGCTTATGGCAATGCGGCAATTCTCTCAGAGGTCAATCTCAAGATCCACGCCGGCGATTTCTGGTTCCTGCTGGGACCTAACGGCTCGGGCAAGAGTAGCATGTTGAACGCAATACTAGGTCTTCTACCAAACATCAAAGGCCAGGTTTGGCGCGATCCGGCGCTAGCGGGCGCGGATCAGATCGGCTTCGTGCCGCAACGCTGCGATTTTAATCCTAGCCTGCCCACGACGGTGCGTGAGTTCGTCCGTCTGGGACTCTGCGGAATTCGGGAAACTCGCGCCGGGGAAGCCGAGCGCATAACCTGGTCCTTGGCGCAAGTAGACCTCGCCGGCATGGAAAGACGCGACTATTGGTCTCTCTCCGGCGGTCAGCGCCAGCGCGCGCTGGTCGCCCGCGCTCTGGCACGCCGCCCGAGCTTGCTCGTGCTGGACGAACCTACGGGCGGCATGGATCTCATCGTAGAGGCGCGGCTCATGGAGCACTTGGCTGAGTTGAATCGCGACGAGCAGCTCACCGTCGTCTGTGTCTCGCACGATCTCGGCATCGCAGAAAAATATGGGACCCATGTCTGTCTCGTCGCTAATGGTGGGGTAAGTTCAGGAACTACCGCGAAAATGTTGCAGAGCCATGTGCTTGCAGTTGCCTTTGGCAGGCTACCTATTCCGGGAAGCATGAACATTTGATAAGCGAATTCCTGGCCTCCTGGCCCCTGTTTCACAACACCTACCTCGCTGGCTGGCTCATCGCTCTCGTTCTGGCGCTAATCGGCGTTATCGTCGTAGCCCGCGATCAGATCTTCGTGAGCGCCGCCGTCGCGCAGGCATCGAGCTTCGGCGTTGCGTTCGGAATGTGGGCAACATCCCTAGCCAGCATTCAAGTATGGGATTGGCTGCATAGCGACGGTTTTCTCTCCGGCTGCGCGATCGCGTTTGCAGTGGCTTCCGCGATGCTCACAGCCCGCACCCGTGAACCTCGGCGGGAAAGCGGCGAAGCGATCACGGGCTGGATCTTTCTCGCGGCGGGCAGCGGCGCGGTCCTCCTGCTCTCGCATAGTCCGCATGGCCTGGAAGAGGTTCACAGACTTCTTTCTTCAAGTCTGATCGGCGCAACGGACGCGGATGTAGCGGGTTTCACGGCGTTGACCGTCGCCAGTGCAATCTTTTTTTTCTTGGGCTGGCGCCGCATCTTGCTCATAGCGCAAGACCCCATGACGGCGCGCGCCCTCGGGATCCACCCCGCGCGTTGGCTTATCGCAACTTCGCTCGCACTGGGGGTCGCGGCCGGTCTTGCCATACGTACATCGGGGATGCTTTACACCTTCGGCTGCCTGGTCTTGCCGGGACTTGTGGCCAAGAACGTTTGCCGCGAAGTCCGCGCCATGTTCTTTGTGGCGCCTGTAGTCGCGGTGGCCGCTGCGGTCAGCGGCTTCGTGATCGCCCATCATGCCGATTACCCACCCGGCCAAATGACCGTTGCGATTTTGTGCCTGTTCCTTACCCTAGCGTGGCTTTATCGGGCCACCGTCTCTAGCCTTAGCGCCTAGAAAGCGTTTAGGATCGCTCAAAGGTGTGGTCCGCTAGTTCGCCGCGGCCGTCTCGCGATGCATGGCGGGGCTTGATTGTCATTTTTGGCGAGGTTTCTACCATGTCCACGGTGTTCCATAGGATCGTTGCCGGTGAGATCCCGTGCCATCGCGTGTATGAGGACGCGCAGGTGCTCGCCTTCTTGGACATCTCTCCTTTATCGCGCGGGCACACATTGGTGATCCCGAAGCAGGCGGCGGCGACCTTGGATGAGTTGCCGGAAGAATACGGCGCGGCCATCGGCCGCGCCTTGCCGCGGATCTGCCGGGCGATCATGCGCGCGACCGGAGCGACGGCCTACAATGTACTCCAGAACAACGGGCCGCTCGCGCATCAGGCGGTCTTCTATGTGCATTTCCATATCATCCCGAAGTATCAAGAGGGACCGGGGCTGGGCATCGGATGGAAACCACAGACGCTGGCCCAGGACGAAGCCAAGGCGCTAGCAAGCCTGATCGCCGGAAACGTCGCCTGATGTTGGCTGGCGATTAGTCACCCGCCGCGGCGTGCGGCGTTCCAGAAAGGCATACATCCAAAATCCGATTGCGTGCGTACTTTGCTCAGATGCGAGTGTTTGCACTCGTGTCGGTGCAGTTCCAGGTATTAACGCGAAAGGAGGAACCCTTATGCTTCGCAACAGGTTGAAGCCGATGATCCAGGCCACGGTGTTGGGGCTGGTTGTGACCGTAGCGGGTATCTCATTGACCCAAGCGGCCAGCCACCGTGAAGCACCCCAGATTGCCCAGGACCCGCCCGCCGACATCACCGATGTCTACGCATTCCGGAACTGGGGAAACCCCGACAATGTCGTGTTCATCATGAACGTGATCCCCGCTCAGGAGCCGAGCTCGGGGCCGAATTACTTCTTCTTCGACGACAAGGTCGCCTATGACTTCAACCTCGATGTCAACCAGGACGGCGTGGCCGAGGACATCATCTACCGGGTCCGTTTTACGACCAAAATCCGTTCCCCGTTCAACGACCTACCCGTGGCTTATGCGGGCGTGGACGGCGTGCCGGGGCTGCCGCCCGGGATCCGTGATCTGACCGGTCCGGATGCGGCCGGTCTCGGGTTGCGACAGCGTTACACCGTCACCGAGATCCGCAACGGCAAGTCGCGCGACTTGGGGAGCGGCAGTATGTTCGCCGTGCCGTCAAACATCGGCCCACGGAGCATTCCCGACTACGAGAACTTGTCAGCAAAGGGGATCTATGCCCTTACCAACGGCGGGCGGGTCTTCACCGGACAGCGCGACGAGACGTTTTATATCGATCTCGGCGCCACGTTCGACACGCTGAACTTCCGTCGGACCCCGATACTCAGCGCCGCAGAGGACCAGAACGACCGCGTCAACCCCTTTGGCGTGGACATGTTCTCCGGCTTCAACGTTAACACCATAGCGCTCGAGATCCCCATCTCGGAGATCGTCAAAGGCTCGAAGAGCGTGATCGGCCTGTACGCCTCGACCAGCCGGCCCAGGGTGCTCCAGATCCTGGGGAATGGAACCTCGGTCGGAACGGGCGCATTTGTTCAGGTTGCGCGCATGGGTAACCCGCTCATCAATGAGCTGGTCATCGGCACGGGGCGCAAGGATAACTGGAACGCCACCGATCCGAAGAATGAGGCGCAGTTTCGGAGCTTCTACCTCAATCCCCGGCTGGCCGCCGTGATCAACCTGGCCTTTGGGGTCCCCATCCCGACGCCTCCACGCACGGATCTGATCGGGGCCCTGCTCAAGTATCCGGGCCAGGACGCAACGACTTGTACACGCGCGAATCGTTGCTCCGAGCTGCTGCGCCTGGACGTAGCGGCGCCTCCTACGCAGCCCGCACAACAGAAACGGCTAGGCGGTCTGGCCGGCGATCCGGCGGGTTTCCCGAATGGCCGCCGTCCCAATGACGATGTGACCGATATCGTCCTGCGGGTCGTGGCCGGGGCGTTCTTGGGTGCGGTCCCGAATCTCGGCGACGGCGTCAACTTCAACATCGGCGCGCCGGGTTCCAATTTAACGGCCAATGGCATATACCAGGTCTTCCCGTTCCTTCCGACACCCTTCGACGGCCGGAATCGCCGGCACATCGACTGTGATGAGGCCGGCGCCAACCCCTGTTAGGTGACGCGAGTAGAGATCGGCCGGCCTGCTCATGAAACACTTACCCGTCGGTCTCGTCATGGTGCTGCTCTGTGATCTCGCGCAGGCGGCCGCCTATATCCCGATGACTGACGGGGAAGTGCTCGAACGGTTGCCGATCTCTGTCCACCGCGTTGCACGCGAGTTACGGGATCTGCGCCTGAGAGTGCAACAGGAGCCCAAGCAAGTCGGGTACGCCACGGACCTTGCCAGGCGTTATCTCGAGATCGGACGCGCGGAAGCGGATCCGCGCTATGCCGGCTACGCCGAAGCGGTGCTGCAACCGTGGTGGGAAATGGCAGACGCGCCGGCCGAGGTGGGGGTTCTGCGGGCCGCGGTGCGCCAGCATAGGCACGAATTCAGCGCGGCTTTGAAGGATCTCGATCGAGTACTGGCCAAGGACCCGCGCAACGGCCAGGCCTGGCTGATGCGCTCCACGATCCTGACAGTGATTGGACGTTATCCCGAAGCGAGGCAGAGTTGTCTCGCCCTGCTGCGCCTTGCCGATGCGCTCGTCGTGACAGCCTGTCTCGGCGCGGTGGAAAGCCTAACGGGGCGCGCGCGCCCGAGCTACGCGGCGCTCGACGGGGCAATCCAATCCGCGCCCGAGGCCGATCCGGCGACGCGGCTCTGGGCACTGACCTTACTCGGCGAGCTCGCCGCGCGGCTCGGCGAATTCGCCCAAGCGGAGCGGCACTTCGTGGAAGCGATGGGTCTCGGGCGCCGCGATGTGTACTTGCTCTTCGCCTACGCGGATTTTTTGCTGGATCAAGGCCGCTACGCGGAGGTCGCCCGGCTCTTGCGCACCGAGACGCGCGTCGATGGCTTGCTCTTGCGCGTAGCGCTCGCGGAACACGCACTGGGCTTGGATACCACCGAGAGGGTAACGAATCTCAAGGCGCGCTTTGAAGCCGGCCGGGTACGCGGTCCGTTCTTGCACCCCGGAGAGGAGGCGAGGTTTAGCTTGGTGTTGTTAAAAGAACCGCGGCGGGCCGTGCAATTGGCGCGTGCGAATTGGTCGCTTCAGCGTGAGCCCGGCGACGCGCGCATCCTGCTCGAAGCGGCGCGCGTCGCGAACGATGCCCGAGCCGCCGGCCCGGTTCTGAAGATGTTGGCGCGGGCGGGAACGGAGGATGTGGTCTTGCGCCGCTTGGCGGCAAGCTTTAACGCGGTGGAGTGAGAGCTTGGGAATAAATCTACTGCGCAGCCCGCCCGCATCGTTGCAGCGCCGGGTCGTTGGATGCCTGTTCCTCATCCTGGCCGGGCAGGCCTGGGCGCATAAGGCCAGCGACAGCTACCTAGACGTGAACGCGGGCGATGAGCGCATTGAAGTGCGGTGGGACATCGCGTTGCGCGATCTGGATTTCGCCATCGGCCTCGATGGCGACGGCGATGGGGCGATCACCTGGGGCGAGGTCCGCGCTCGCCAGCGAACGATCCGGGACTACGTCATGCCGCACCTGCGTTTTGGGAGCGGCGATGCCCAATGCGCGCCGCGGGGCGAGCGACAGCTCATCGATCATCATAACGACGGCGCCTATGCCGTTTTGAAGTTCGAGCTTACCTGTCCGCCGAGCGCCAAGGATGTTCACATCCATTATGACTTGCTCTTCGATCTCGATGCGGCGCACCGCGGGCTGCTGCGTTTGGCCTACCGCGGGAGTACCCAGCCGGCAATCTTCAGCCCCGCACACCCGCGCCAATCGTTTTCCCTGGGATCGCTGAACCCGCTGGATGGGTTTCTAGCCTATTGCCGCGAGGGGGTGTGGCACATCTGGATGGGCTACGATCATGTGCTGTTCTTGCTCAGCTTGTTGTTGCCGGCGGTATTGCATCGCCGTGGGCGGGTCTGGGTCGAGGCCGATGATTTTCGGGCCGCTTTCCTCGATGTCGTAAAGATTGTTACGGCCTTCACCTTGGCGCATTCCGTCACGCTCAGCCTCGCCGCGCTCGGATCCCTCAAGCTGCCCTCGCGGTGGGTCGAAACCGCCATCGCCGCTTCGATTATCGTGTCGGCGCTGAATAATCTCTATCCGGTCGCGTATCGCCAGCGCTGGTCGCTGGCGTTAGTCTTCGGCCTGATTCATGGCCTGGGCTTCGCGAATGTGCTCGGGGACCTCGGCCTGCCGGCCGGCGGGCGAGTGCTGGCCTTGCTCGGGTTCAATTTCGGTGTCGAGCTTGGACAGCTCGTGATCGTGAGCGCCTTCCTGCCCTTGGCTTTTAGCGCGCGCGCGACGCGGGCCTACCGGGCGATTGTCCTCGGTCTCGGATCGTCGGCGATTGCCCTCCTTGGCTTCCTGTGGTTTGTCGAGCGTGGGTTCAACCTCGAAATTCTAGGGAGCTAGCTTCTCGGCCGCGGTCGTCGCTTCCGCATCAGCTCGCTCTTGTCGGACTCACCACTCAGCAACGCCGCAGTCCGATTGCGTGCCGGCTCGCTCGCAGTTACTCTTGCCATCGGGATGCAGTAGTGTCTCGGTTTGAATTTCAGCTATCGGGCCACGAGCAGTCGCTCGCGCCGACCGCCGGCAAGAGCGCCACCTGTAAGAGCTGTGGCCACTGCTCGTGGATGGGGGTGAACGGGCTGCGAAAGCTCGCCGATGCGTTAGAGAGGGGTGCCAACGAGGTGTTTCTCGACCGCGACATCGTCGAGCGGGCGCGGATCCCGATGGAGCGGCTGCTCCGTTTTGCCGCCGCCAAAGGGCGGGTCGTGCCTGGGGCCAACGATCCTGAGAGCTTGTGAATATATCGTCGCGAGCATCCCGAGGGCAACGAGCCGCGGAGCGAGCAACGAGGCATCATCGGCGCGCGCCATGCAAACTACCGCTCCCGCGAGCGATCAAACCCCGGAGGCCATCGTCCTCGTGCATGGGCTGTATTTGCACAGCGACTGGGGCATGGCGGTGTTGCGTTACAGGCTGGCCTCCATGGGCTTTGCCGCCTTCCGATTCTCGTATCCATCGGTCGGTGCAAGCCCGGAGCACAACGCACGGTGTCTCGGGAGTTTTCTCGAGCGCATCCAGGCACCGACGATACACCTGGTGGGACATAGTCTCGGTGGCCTGGTGATCCGCCATCTGTTTCACCTGTCTCTCGAGCTGCGACCGGGGCGCGTGGTGACCTTAGCGACGCCCCACCAAGGCAGTTCCGTCGCGGCGAGACTCGCGCAGACCTCGGCTGGGCTGTTTGCACTGGGGAAGAGTCTCGATCACGGCTTGCGGGGAGATGCGCCGGCGTGGACCGGCGCGCGCGAGCTGGGCGTGATCGCGGGCAGCCGGAGCCTGGGGCTAGGTCGGATGGTCGCTACCCTGAACGGCTTGAATGACGGCACCGTGGCCGTCTCGGAAGCCTCGCTTCCGAACGCGACGGACTTGGTCATTCTGCCTGTCACACACTTCGGGATGTTGTTCTCGGCCATAGTGGCTCGCCAGGTCCGGCAGTTCCTGCGATCGGGGCGTTTCGGAGCATAGTTGCTACTGTTCCATTCGGTCTTCCTCTCTACCAGCGTGATTTTGACCAACCACTGATGAGCATCGGTGATGTCCCACCATCGGTGGTGCGAGCTAAACCGACCGCGGTGGCGGGCCCTGCCTCAAAGCTAGTTACGGCAGCCGTTTTGCGCCAAATACCACCGGGCGCGCAAAACAACGCGTCGGTGAACTCTGCTTTAGGTGCCCACGCTGCCCGACCGCTCACCAAAGAGTTCTCCCTGTTGCCACACTGAGGAACGGAGTTCGGGCCAGCGCTCGACGAGGGGCGCTGCGGAGATGCGCCCGAGTTCGCTCGGCTCGATCTTGTTTAGCCCCCCGCCGTATACACGACCCTCGCCGCGTAGCTCGTGGCCGGTGATACGTGCCAGGACTGCGTGCACGTCGGCGGCGCGGCCGGGGTGCTTACGGAGCATGGCCGCGAGGGCATTCAGCGGGTAGAGCATGAGATAGAGATTCGTCCCGATGGCCTTTGATCGGTTGAGGATGAAGCGGAACGGCTGCTTATCGTTCGCGCCGCGGCCCATGTATGTGCAGAGGAAAGGGGCGGGGAGGCGCTGCTCTTGCCTGTACCACGGGCTGCGCTTGCCGACGAGGTAGCGGTCCATGATGCCCAGCGCTGCAGCGGTTCGTAGGTATTCCCAGAGGGCCGGATGCCGCTGTTCCACAACATGCTCCGGGAGGTCGCAGTCTATGACGCACAGTTGGCGGTCGAGGACCGGGTAGCCGTCGTCGTCGCCTTCAATGACGGTGGTCTTGAGATGCCTCGGGCTCGGCAGGATCGGGCGGAGATACTTCGTCGGGAGGCCGAGACCCTTGGCGTCGGCGCGGTCGAGTACGAAGAATTTGTTGCTCCCCGTGGCGATTCCGCGCTGGATCCGGAAGAACCCAGAGAGTGTCGGGCCATTGCTGTCGCTGGCAGTGTGCCGGTCGTTCCTGGCGTGGCTCGGATACGCGGTCCACTTGCGGGACTCGCGCAAACGTTCGAGCGCGATTCGGTCGCTGGCGTGCGGCTCGTTCAAGGTGCCGCCGAACGTGAGCTCGACCTCGTGGCTTTGGGGCGGCGGGGCCTTTCTGAACACGAGAACGACCGACGACACCAGGGCATCGCCGAACTGAACATCGTCAGGATCGAACCGATGTGTGCGGATGAGCGTAACGCGATCGGTGAGGTAGCGCCTGAGGGCAGCGCCATAGTTGACGTCCATGAACTCCGACGGGACGAGCCACCCGGCGTACCCGCCATCCTCCATCCACGCCGTGGCGAGCAGGAGGAAGTAGACGTACAGACCGGCTAGGCCGCTGACTTCGACACCGGTCATCTGGTACGCAAGCCGTTGCAGGCGCTCCTTATCCTGGTGGTCCATGTGGTGGTGGCGGACGTAAGGTGGGTTGGCCAGGATGAGGTCGGGCGCGGACGGGCGAGATGCATTGGCGACGACACGAGTAAAGTCGCCGCGTACGAGTTCAAGCGCGGTGTCGGACCACAACTCCCGGGCGGCCTCGCAGAAGGCCGGATCGAGTTCGATACCGACGGCGCTTCTGATGCGCTTGGGGCCGAACACCGCGAGCGCCGCCGAGAAGAAGCTGCCGGAACCGATCGAGGGATCGGCGAAGCGGACACCGCGCTTACGGTCGTCGATCAGCGAGTCCACGTACCGGGTGATGTCGATGGCGAGGGCGTTGGGCGTGGCGAACTGGCCGAGGCGGTTCCGCTCGGCCACCGACCTGGTGGTATCGATGGCCGCTTGAATTGTTTGGCGCCGCGTCTCGGTCGGGTTGTCATGCTGCGCAATCATGCCGGTCACAACCCCAGTTTCGCAAGGTCGTCGATGCGATGTTCCCAGACCCAGTCGATGCCCTCCGCCGCCTCGTACCCCAAGTAGTCGCTGCCGAAGTAGCCGCAGAGGAACAGCACGTAGCGTAAGTTCTCACCATACGTCGCCTGGAGTTGGTGCACCTTCGTCGCCTCTTCCTTGCGGCGCTTGTTGGTGTTGGTGAAGTCACCCGCCGACTTGGCCTCGATGAGGATGGGCAGGCGGCCCTTCCGCGGCTTGTTGGGCTGGATGACCACGTCGGCGGGGATGTTGACTTTGACCGTGTTGCCGACGGCTAGGTTCATGCGGAAGCTGTACGTGGCCGACTGCATCTCGGTCAGCGGCTTCCCCGCGGCATGGGGCTGTTTCCGATACCCGCGTTTGTCGAGATAGTCGCCAATCATGGCGAGTTGCCGTTGCTCCTGCGCGTTGCGGACGATCGGGTTCGCCACGGCGCTGCACAGCCGGTCAGCGACGATCGTTGATGCCCGGTCGCGTTCGTGGTCAGTCGGGTCTTTCGCCGTGTCCAGCCACGGGAAGATGTCGCGGTCCAGGAGCTTTGTCAGCACGAGGCAGACTTTGGTTATGTTTTCATCGAGCAGTTTGGCCTTCATCCGTGAGGCCAGCTTTCCTTCCTCCATGCTGCCGATGAGCGACTTGTTCGCCCCAGCAAGCCCGACCAGCCGGTCCACCGCCAGCGGCGGAGCGGTACACATGCGAAGCGTTGGGAGCGCGCTGGGGTTCGCCCGCAGCGTCGCGGCATCCAGACTCCGCAGATCGCGAGTGGCGAGGAGAGCGGTCTTGACGTGCTCGGTGGTTTTTACGCGCGTCGACCGGAACGCCTCGGGCGCGAACCGCATGAACCACTGGTTGAACTGGTCAACAGAGGTTGCGATGTCGGCTTTCCAGAGATGCGGCTTGTCGGCGTTGATCCGGCGAGGTTTCATGAGATCCCGTTGTTCACGGCTACTGCGTCCTCGGTTGTCGCGGCAAGCGCTCGGCGTCAGGTCATGAGCAGCGTGCAATGCTCAGAGGTTGAGAATAAATCTGCTGTGCATGCCGATCGCTGCGTCGCGTGGTCGCTCGCTCCTCGCCTATCGAGTTTGATATGTCTCGTCGCTCGTTCCGCGGCTCCTGGCGCTCGGACTTGCTCGCGACGATTTTCTCGCAACCTCTGAGGCCTGCTAGAGCAGCGGCACGATCATCAAGGCCACGATGTTGATGATCTTTATGAGCGGGTTGATCGCGGGGCCGGCCGTATCTTTGTAGGGATCGCCCACGGTGTCGCCCGTCACCGCTGCCTTGTGGGCGTCTGAACCCTTGCCCCCATGATGGCCGTCCTCGATATACTTCTTGGCGTTGTCCCAGGCGCCGCCCCCTACGGTCATCGAGATGGCCACGAAGATCCCGGTGACGATGGTGCCTAGCAGTAGACCTCCAAGCGCCTTGGGACCCGCATCGCCGCCCATCAGCAAACCGAGCCCCAAGGCCACGGCGATCGGCACCAGGACCGGCAAGAGCGAAGGGACGATCATCTCCTTGATGGCGGCCCGGGTCAGCAGGTCCACGGCCGTGGAGTAATCGGGCTTCGCGGTGCCCTCCATGATCCCCGGGATCTCGCGGAATTGCCGTCGCACCTCCACGACTACCGAGCTCGCGGCCCGGCCGACGGCCTCCATGGCCATCGCAGCGAAGAGGTAGGGGACGAGACCCCCGATGAAGAGACCGATGATCACCGCCGGATCCGAGAGTTCGAAGCTTATCTTCATTCCGGCGTGCTCCAAGCTGTGGGTATAGTCAGCGAACAATACCAAGGCCGCGAGTCCCGCCGAACCGATGGCATACCCTTTGGTCACGGCCTTGGTCGTGTTTCCGACGGCATCGAGCGGATCGGTGATCCCGCGCACCTCGGGCGGGAGATCGGCCATCTCGGCGATGCCGCCGGCGTTGTCGGTGATGGGACCGTAGGCGTCGAGAGCCACGATAATGCCGGTCATCGACAGCATGCTGGTCGCGGCGATCGCGATCCCGTAGATGCCCGCGAAGGCATAGGCGAGAAAAATGCTCGCGCAGACGGCCAGAACGGGAAGCGCCGTCGCCTTCATTGAGACCGCAAGCCCGGCGATGATATTGGTCGCGTGTCCGGTGGTCAACGCCTCCGCGATATGGCGTACCGGCGCATACTGGGTGCCCGTATAGTATTCCGTAACCCAGACCAGCGCCCCCGTGAGCGCGAGACCCACGAGGGAGGACAGATACAAGGCGATGACGTTGTATTCGTCCACGCTCCACATCATGAAAATCGTAACGGGTAGAAAGGCAACCGCCGCAATCCCTCCCGCGACGATCAATCCGCGATAGAGGGCGTCCATGATCTTGCCGCCTTCCGCGGCCTTGACGAAAAACGTGCCGATGATCGAGGCGATGATCGACACCCCCCCGAGTGCGAGCGGATAGAGCACCGCGTCCGCTGCGGCGCTTTTCACCAGCAAAGTCCCGAGCAGCATTGTGGCGATTACGGTAACGGCATAGGTCTCGAAGAGATCGGCCGCCATGCCCGCGCAATCGCCGACATTATCCCCCACGTTATCCGCGATGACGGCGGGATTTCTGGGATCATCTTCCGGGATCCCGGCCTCGACCTTGCCGACCAGATCAGCGCCGACATCGGCGCCCTTGGTGAAGATGCCGCCGCCCAAGCGCGCGAAGATCGAGATCAAGGAACCGCCGAAGCCTAAACCGACGAGCGGGGCAAGGTCCACTGTTGTACCCTCGGGGGTGAGTGCCGCGAGCAGAGCGTAATAACCGGCCACGCCTAATAGCCCGAGGCCCACGACCAAGAGTCCGGTGATCGCGCCGCCTCGAAACGCTAGGGTCAATGCGGGGTTAAGACCGCTCTTTGCCGCCTCGGCAGTACGCAGATTCGAGCGCACCGAGATGTTCATGCCGATGTAGCCCGTCGCGCCCGAGAGCACCGCTCCCAGCAAGAAGCCAAAGGCCGTTTTCCAATCGAGCACGATCCCGATGAGGAGAAACAATCCGGTCCCGACCTTGGCGATCGTCGTGTATTGGCGATTGAGATAGGCCGATGCCCCTTGCTGAATAGCGGCGGCAATCTCGCGCATCCGTTCGGAGCCTTCTGGTTGCGCCAGGATCCATTGCACCGACCAGGCTCCATAAGCGATGGCCAGGCCGCCGCACACCAGCGCGAAGGCGAGCGACAATGATCCCAGCAAGAAGCTCAGTATCAGTATCGCCGCGGCGACGCCCCCTGCGATAGTCAGATATTGGCTGTTGCCAAGCACTGTTTTTAGAAAGCTTTGCCCTTCCTGCCGCACCTCGAGAGCTATTTCTTGTACCGCGCTAGCGACTTGCATGTGAGGACTCCCCTATGGCATTAAAAAAGGGGCAGCCGCCCCGTAGGATTATGCGGTCAATATTAATGGATTATGATCGACGTTGGAAGTGAAAGCGGTTGCCGAAGGCTAGGTTCTTTCTGTAATCTGCCCCCATGGGGTTGCATACCCCGTGGTGGCGAAATCTAAATTGACTTTTTGAGATTACGACTATGGGACACACCGTGGCCTTTACTCGGCCGGACGGAAAGGCCTCAAGCGGGTACTGTGCGAGCCCCGCGGCGGGCGATAGCGCGCCGGGCATCGTGGTGATCCAAGAATGGTGGGGCGTTAACCAGCAGATCAAGGGCGTGGCCGAGCGCCTGGCGCAGTCGGGGTACCGCGCCTTGGTTCCCGATCTTTATCGAGGCCGGGTGACGCTCGAAGTGGCCGAGGCCGAGCATTTGATGGGGCAGTTGGATTTCGGCGCAGCCGCGACCCAGGACATCCAAGGCGCGGTGAATTATCTGAAAGCCCGGAACGCCAAGGTCGCGGTGAACGGATTTTGTATGGGCGGGGCGCTTACGATCTTATCGGCCGTGTTGGTGCAGGATCTGGCCGCCGCTGTCTGCTGGTACGGTTTCCCTCCGGCCGAAGCGGCCGATGCGCGCACCATCCGCATTCCGCTCCTGGGCCATTTCGCGGAGCAAGACGAATTCTTCCCGCTGGCCGGTGTGGACGCCCTTGAACAGCGGCTTCGAGACGGGCAGGTGCGCTATGAGTTCCATCGCTATCCGGCACGGCATGCGTTCGCCAACGAAACCCGGCCGAATTATGACGCGCGCCAGGCTGCGCTGGCCTGGGAGCGCACCCTAGGCTTTCTCGCCACAGAGCTTGCGTAAACTGCCCGCTAACGATTTTTTCACAAGTCCTCATTAGCGTGACTAGAACATACGACGCGAGCGCCGTGGCGGTTCTGGCGCGCAGCAAACGCGATCTCGCGATCGCCGCCATCGTAGTCTTCTGTGTCTCCCTCGGGCTTTATCTAGACGGGGATTGCACACGTATTGAACAGTATTTCCTCGGCGCCATCGCGTGGTGCTTTTTATTCGGGCTTTTGCAATTCGAGACCCCCGCCATTCGTATGCAGGTCGGGGTGGCCGTCGCGGTGGCGACCTTGTGCGAGTACTCCTTCGCGCCCCTCTATCATATCTACACCTATCGCTTCGACAATGTTCCCGCCTACGTCCCGCCCGGTCACGGTATGGTGTATCTGACGGCGGTGGCGCTTGCCCGATCCGCGCTCTTCGAGCGCTACGGCACGCGCATTGCGCGCGTGACGCTCGTAATCGGGGCGTGCTGGGCATTATGGGGCGTGACCTACGCGGAACGCGCCGATACGGGCGGGGCAGTGCTATTCCTGGTGTTCTGCGGCTTTTACTTTGTTGGGCGCTCACCCCTTCTTTACATCGCGGCCTTCTATATCACGAGCTACTTGGAGATCGTGGGCACCTATTCGGGCGCTTGGGCTTGGGCGGTGCATTGGCCCTCTTGGGGCAATCTACCTCAAGCCAATCCGCCGAGCGGCATCGCCGCCGGATATTGCTTCCTCGACACAATCGCGCTATTCGGCGCTCCCATCTTGGCGCGATTCATCACCTACGGCGGCACCGCGCTCCGGCGCCTGCAGCCTGTCCCCATGGGCGTAATCCAGGTGCCTTCCGCGCGCGACAGCGGCTAATCGCACGCCTCGACCCTCCCACGCACGCCGCGGGCGGCTTCTCGCGGTGCCGTAATCATTGTGCGACGCACAATACTCGCGCTAAAATCATTGTGCACGGCAATACGGCTCTGATGGGGTCCGGCCGCTATCTTTCCAACTTCGATTTTAGCAATGGAGGATGCAATGGAAATTAAAGATAAAGTAGCACTCGTGACGGGCGGAGCCAGCGGCATCGGTAAGGCCGTCGGATTAGAGCTCGCGCTTCGGGGCGCCAAGGCGGTCGCATTGGTTGACCTCACCGAAGAGGCGTTCAGAACCGCGGAGCAGATCAACAAAGACCTCGGGAAAACGGTAGCGCACGCCTTCTGCGGGAATGTGAGCGACGAAGATTTCCGTCACGAGGTGTACGACGCCCTGGGCGAACAACATGGCATGGTGACTATCTGTGTCCCGGCCGCCGGCATCACCCGCGACGCCCTAGCGGTCAAGATGAACAAAGAGACCGGCAAGGCCGAAATCTACCCGATCGAGAAATTCCGGCTGGTGACGGAGGTTGACCTCATCGCCCCGGTCTACTGGTCGCTCGAGATGGTGGCGCGCGCCGCCGAGGTGCGTTATCGCATGGGCTTGAAGCGCTGGCAACCGCAGGAAGGCATGCAGGGGGTCATCATCTTCATCGGATCGATCTCCTCGCAGGGCAACAAGGGCCAGATCGCTTACGCCGCATCGAAGGCCGGTCTGGAAGGGGCGGCGGCGACCCTGATGAAGGAAGCCATCTTTCACGGCGTCCGTTGTAGCGTGATTCACCCCGGCTTTACCGACACCCCCATGGTCCGCGCCCTCGGCGAGGAGTACATTCAGAAATACGTTCTCCCCGAGACCCAGTTAGGGCGGTTGATCCGACCGCAAGAGATCGCGGACGCGATTTGCTTTATGATCACCAACTCCGCGGTGAGCGGAGAGCTGTGGGCCGACGCGGGGTGGCATCCCTCGCCGGCCTAGCGGGTGATCTCCTGATTTCGGGGAGCGCTGCTATAGGCTGGCTAGCGGATGCCCGACGCGTTAGATCCTACGCTCTTGGATAGCGGAGCAATGTGAACAAGAAATCTCTCCCATTGCTGGGCTCGGCACACCGAGCATCGTGCCGTCGCGGCATGCGCGTTCGAGGACCGGTCGCGTTCTCCCTCCTGCTGGCATTCGTCCTCCCGTCCCTGCGCGCGGAAACGACTCCCGGCCGGTTACCGCCCCCCGTCATGCAAGCGCTACAGCGGGCCAAGATCCCAGCCGAGAGCGCCGGGATCTTCGTGCAAGACACGGCTACCCGGGAGCCGTTGCTCGAGTGGTCGGCGCAAACGCCGATGAATCCCGCCTCGACCGTTAAACTCCTCACGACCTTCGCCGCACTCGATCGGCTCGGTCCCGTCTATACCTGGAAGACCGAAATCTACGGCTCGGGCCTTACCCAAGGCGATGTGCTCGAGGGGGATCTCATCATCAAGGGCTACGGTGATCCCAAGCTGACCTTGGAACGCTTTTGGCTCCTGCTGCGCACCGTTCGGCAACGCGGCATTCGGGTGATCCGCGGGGACTTGGTGCTCGATCGCAGCTACTTCGCTATCCCGGAGGATGACCCCGGGCAGTTCGATCACCAGCCCTTCAGCCCCTATAACACCGGACCCGATGCCTTGCTGTTGAACTTCAAATCCGTACAGATCCGGTTGTTGCCGACGGGCGCCGGTGCGGTGCGCGTGGTCAGCGATCCGAATCCCACGCAGTTGCAGCTCGTCAACCGGCTCGGCGACGCGCGCGGGCCGTGCCGGGGCGGTCCGTCGATCGGCGTCCGCGGCGATGCTTCGCAGGTAAGGGTGACGGTCTATGGACGCTACGCCGCGGCCTGCGGCGATGGCGAGTATTACACCGCTGTCTTGGGCCACCCTCAGTACGTCCACGGCGTATTCGAGGACATATGGGGCGATCTCGGCGGCAAGCTCCACGGCCGCGTCCGCGAGGGCCTAGTGCCGGCGCACGCCGAGCTTCTGGCCGCAAGCGAATCCCCGCCGCTCGCCGAGATGGTCCGCGACATCAACAAGTTCAGCAACAACGTGATGGCGCGGCAGTTATTCCTCACCTTCGGTGCGGCCGCTCGGCAAGCGCCGGCGACCTTGGTGAAGTCGCAACAGTCGATGCATGATTGGCTTCTCGACCAAGGCTTGGATCCGCAAATGGCCACTCTCGAAAACGGCTCGGGGCTGTCGCGCACGGAGCGCATCACGGCGCGCGAGATGGGCAAACTGTTGCTCGCCGCGTACCGCAGTCCGTTGATGCCGGAATTCGTATCTTCCCTGCCGATCGCCTCGGTGGACGGAACCATGCGCCGGCGGTTGCGCTACACGGACGTTACGGGTCATGCTCACATAAAAACCGGCAGTCTGCGCGGCGTCAAAGCCATCGCCGGTTATGTGCACGACCGGTTAAGGCGCACGATCGCGGTCGCCTGCCTCATCAATCACCGCAACGCGGGGGCGGGCGGCGCGGCTCAGGACGCGCTGCTCCGCTGGATCTATGAGGGAGGGTCCCAAGCCCCGCGGCCCGTAACCCGGCAAGCGACGCGGTAGAACAGGCGCCTCTACACCGCCTTCAGAGTATGCCTGCGGCGACCCGGCGCCAGTCCAATCATGCAACGAGTGAAGCGTCTTCTTTTGATCTTCGCGGTGCTTGAATCGGGTTGCGCACAGGGACCGGAGGTCCCCGCAATGGTGCCTGACATCAACACCGCTCCGTCCATCTCCAGCCGAAAAACGATCGCCATCTCACGGGCACTAGGCGGCAAGGAGACGAATTTTTTCATGACCTCGGAGATCGATAACGAAGGCTTTCGGAAGGCCCTGAAGATCGCGCTCGAAAAATCAGGACTATTCCGCATCGTGTTTATCGACCTGCACGGTGATTATGTGCTTTATCCCAAGATTGTGTACCAAGACGTGACCCCGGGCCTGTCGATGCGCTCAGTGTTCAAGGTCGATTATCGGATCGTGGATGGCTGGAGCGAAAAGGAACTCTGGCAACGGCGGGTGATCTCGACCTATGACGCGCCCCTCGCTGAGGCGCTGTACGGTGTGAGCCGGGTACGCAAGGCGCATGAAGGATCGGTGAGAGAAAATATTCAATCGCTGCTGATGCAATTAAGCGAATTCGTAGCCGCGGACATTGCTCGAGACTCCTCGAACCCATCAATGCCACCGGCTGGTGATCCGCGTTAGCCCAACACTCTACCTCCGGGAGCGGGATCTCGAGTGGCAGTTCGTGCGCGCCCCGGGACCCGGCGGTCAGAACGTCAATAAGGTCGCGACGGCGGCGCAGCTTCGTTTTCACGTCGGCAACGCTACTTATCTGCCGGAGACGCTGCGCAAGCGGTTGTTCTACCTCGCGCGCGGGCGCATCGCCAAGGAGGCGACGTTGGTGATCGAGGCCCACCGCTATCGCAGCCAAGAACGCAATCGGCGAGACGCACTCGAACGCCTCCTGGACCTTATCCGCCGAGCCGCGATCATCCCAACGCCGCGACTGAAGACCGGGCCGACGCGCGCCTCGCGGAGCATCCGGCTCGAAAGCAAGCGCCGTCGCGGTCTGCTCAAGCGCGGGCGCAATGTCGAACCGGGGGTCGAATCCTAAGCCACCGGCGTGGCGATCCGCGAACAGGTACGGCCTGGGACTGGTATCGCGACCGCTTGGCTCTTAGAATGACGGCAACTAGACGCTAAACCGATCCCATTCGATACGTCATCGGAGAACGACGAGGTATAGACCCATGGATATCATGGAGCAAATCAAGACGACCATTCATAGCAATCCTATCGTGCTCTTCATGAAAGGAACGCCGGATTTCCCGCAGTGCGGTTTTTCAATGCGCGTGGCCGAAGCCTTGAAGTCCTGTGAGGTGCCATTCGCGCATGTGGACATACTGTCGCACCCCGAGATGCGCCAAAACCTGCCTCGCTATTCCAACTGGCCGACGTTTCCCCAGATTTTCATCAACGGGGAGCTCATTGGGGGTTGTGATATCGTGATGGAGCTGCATGAGAAAGGCGAATTACAGAAAATGACACGCGCCGCGGTAGCCACCGTGACGCAATGACACGGCCGGCGCGCTCCGTCGGACGCGCCTCCCGGTCCCTTATGCGCGAATTCCCGAGGCTCCGATCCGCGGGGTGGCGGCTGTCTCGCGTGGGTTATACTGATCCGCTGATCGCAACGTCCTTGTTGAGACCAGCGGGAGCGGTTGAGAGGACTTGTGCTTTTTTATAATTTATCTAGTGCCCCGGTAAGTAAAGTAATCGATTCTTGCAACGGGGCCACGGCGGCGGCGGCATCCCCTTTGTCGGCCGCTACGATCGCTGTAGTGAGCCTGTTCTGAGCCTGCTCTATATCCATACCGGCGTTTTCAGTAGCGGCGCCTTCATCGGCCTGAGCGGACGCGGCGCGGGCAGCCGCGGCGGTCTCCGGAGCTTTTCCCTGCTGAGCGTAGCCCAAGGCCTCGTTTGCGTGTTTTAGAGCTTCGGAAACGAATCCCTTGACGGTATCTACATGGAGGCCAGTACCGCCTTGAGCAAAAACACTCGTTGCGGTAAGACTGAGCGCGCCCGCGAGGAGCGCGGTGACAAAATTTTTCTTCATCTGTCTGTTCCTTTTCATCGTGTATAGAATTAGGAATCTCCACGAAACAGGCCGGCCGCTGCGACCATTCGATACCGAGCCTTATGGGGCTCGGCGCATAGACCTCCCTGAGGACTCTATTTGGCCTGACCTGCCGCATTTCGCAGGATCTTAGTATAGATTAACACGATCCGGGTTTTGCGACACGGGAGGCCCGGCGCGTCGAGCCGGGATAGTCTCTCAAGCGAGCGTGTAATGGCAGCGGGTAGAGAAACGGCTGGAGCCGGCCCGCGTTACAGTCCCTCTTCCTCGATCGCGATATCGACCATCAGCTCGTTGCCGAGGTTTTCGAGCACCGCGCACAGTTGCTCGGTGGCTACACCGGCGGGCACACTGAGCTCGGCGGTGACCTTGAACATCACCTCCCCCGACCAGGATGCGCTCGCGCATGTCGATTCCAGCTCATCGATGCTGACGCCACGAGTGGCGAGCGCGTGAGCGATCTCTTTGATGATCCCGGGCCGGTCTTGGCCCGTCATCTCGAGTTTCACTCGGCGGAGACCGAGGGCGGGCGCGCGCACGGGCTCGGCCGCGATGGTTACGGTCAGCCCCTCTCTGCGTAGCCTCTCAAGCGCCGATTCGAGGGCGGCGAGCTTTTTTTCCGGGACGCTCGCTTGCAGCAGTCCGGCGAACTGCCCGCCGAGCGTGGCCATGCGGCTTTGCTGCCAGTTGGCCCCGTGGGCGGCGAGGGTCGTCGATAGCAGATCAATCAAACCCGGTTTGTCGGGGCTCGTGGCGGTGAGGACTAAGATTACTGGCATGGTCGTGTACTCCGTGAAATTCGTAGTATTTGACGCTCACGCTCAGAGGCTTGCTAGGCGATCCTGCTGCGCACGGCAGTCTCCGTGGCTTCGGCAGCCTCGGCGTACGCGGAGAGCGGCGGGCAGGTGCAGATCAATTGACGATCCCCGCGCACGTTGTCTATCCGGCCCACGGGCGGCCAGAACTTATCGCCGCGCAGACTCGCGAGCGGATAGAATGCCTGCTGTTTGGTATAGGGGTAGCGCCACGGCTCCTCTAACAAGAGGCCCGGCGGGTGAGGCGCATTGCGCAGGAGATTATTCTCCGGATCGGCTTCTCCGCGTTCCACCGCCGCGATCTCGTCGCGGATCCCGATCATGGCCTCGCAGAAACGATCCAGCTCGCGCTTGCTCTCGCTCTCGGTCGGCTCGATCATCAAGGTATCGGGGACCGGAAACGACATCGTCGGCGCATGGAATCCGTAGTCGACCAGCCGCTTGGCGATATCGTCCACCGTGATGCCGGTCGCCTCCTTGATCGGCCGCACGTCGATGATGCATTCGTGGGCGACCAGATTATTCTTTCCTGTATAAAGGATCGGATAGTAGGCACTCAAGCGCCGGGCGATGTAGTTGGCGTTGAGGATCGCAATTTGCGTCGCGCGTGTGAGGCCTTCGGCGCCCATCATCGCGATGTAGGCCCAGGAGATCGTCATCAGGCTGGCGGAACCCCAGGGCGCCCCGGCGATCGGTCCGATGGTACCGGCGGGCCCGGCGGCGGGATTGACGCCGCCGACTACGGGGTGATCGGGCAGATAGGGCGCGAGATGCGCCCGCACCCCGATGGGCCCGGCCCCGGGCCCCCCGCCGCCATGCGGTATGCAGAAGGTCTTGTGCAGATTTATGTGGGCGACATCGGCGCCGATGAGTCCGGGTTGACTGAGGCCGACGAGGGCGTTGAGATTGGCCCCATCCAGGTACACTTGTCCGCCGCAGTCGTGGATGATGCGGCATATCTCTACGAAAGCCTCCTCGAACACGCCGTGGGTGGAGGGGTAGGTAATCATCAGTGCGACCAATTCAGCGCGGCAAGCCTCGGCCTTGGCCTTCAGATCGCGGAGCTCGACATTGCCCTCTTCGTCACAGGCCACGACCATCACATTCAACCCGGCCATCGAGGCGCTCGCCGGGTTGGTGCCATGGGCCGAGGCCGGGATCAAACACACATTCCGATGTCCCTCACCCCGGGTTTCATGGTATTTACGGATCACGAGCAAGCCTGCATATTCGCCTTGGGAGCCGGCGTTCGGTTGCAGCGAGAAGGCGTCGAAACCGGTGATGCGGCAAAGCCTGTCCTCGAGCTCCTCGAAGAGTTGCAAGTACCCTTGGGTCTGATCGAGCGGCGCGAAGGGGTGCAGCGCGCTGAACTCGCGCTGGGAGAGCGCTTGCATCTCGGTCGTGGCGTTGAGCTTCATAGTGCAAGAACCGAGCGGAATCATCGCGCGGTCCAAGGCGATGTCCTTGGCGGCGAGCCGCCGCAGGTACCGCATCATCTCGGTCTCGGAGTGATAGGAATTGAAGACCGGATGGCTGAGCAAAGCGCTCCGCCGCCGCAAGCCTTCCGGTACGCATTCCACGATCTCGGCATCCAAACGCTCGATGTCGAGCAGTGCGTCGGCTTGGGTCGAGAACACCCGCAAGAGCTTGCGCAGATGCTCGCGGGTGGTGGCTTCGTCAAACGTGATGCCAAGGTAATCGGCCTCGAACACCCGCAGATTGATTTGCGACTCGCGCGCGCGAGCGCCGATGCGCCGGGCTTGTCCGGGGACCCTCACGGTAAGCGTGTCGAACCAGCCGCGAGTCACGACCTCGAAGCCGAGTTTTTCAAGCCCGGCGGCGAGGATTTGGGTCAGACGGTGCACGCGGTCCGCGATGCGCTTCAGGCCCTTGGGGCCGTGGTAGACCGCATAAAAACCCGCGATGTTGGCGAGCAGCGCTTGGGCCGTACAGAGGTTGCTGGTCGCCTTTTCCCGGCGAATGTGCTGCTCCCGCGTTTGCAAGGCCATACGATAAGCCGGTTGTCCGAGGCTGTCGACGGACACGCCGATGATCCTTCCTGGCACCGAACGCTTATAGGCATCGCGGGTGGCGAAAAATGCCGCGTGGGGCCCGCCGTAGCCCATCGGCACGCCGAAGCGCTGCGCACTTCCGACGACGATATCGGCCCCCATCTCGCCCGGCGGCTTAAGCAGCACCAGGCTCAGCGGATCGGCCGCGACGGTGACCAGCGCCTGCTTCGGGCGGGCAGCGGCAATCACGGCCTGAGGATCCCGGACCTCGCCGCTGGAACCGGGATACTGAAGCAGGACGCCGAAGAATTCGTGGCGTTCGAGATCGGTGTAGGGATCAGCCACGACGATTTCGATGCCGAGCGGCCGGGCGCGGGTGCGAACGACGGCAACGGTCTGGGGATGGCAATCGCGATCGATGAAGAATACATTGGATTTCGCCCGTGAGAGTCGCCGCGACATCGTCATCGCCTCGGCCGCGGCGGTCGGCTCATCGAGCAACGAGGCGTTCGCGATCTCCATTGCCGTGAGGTCGATGATCATCTGTTGGAAATTGAGGAGCGCTTCGAGCCGCCCTTGGCTCACCTCGGCTTGATAAGGCGTATAGGCCGTATACCAACTCGGGTTCTCCAGCACGTTGCGCTTGATGACCGCCGGCATGATAGTACCGTGATATCCCATGCCGAGCATGGAGACGAAGACCTTGTTGCGCTCGCGCATCCGGCGCATATACGACAACGCCGCCCGTTCGCTCATGGGCGGGGGTAGATCCAGAGCGTGCTCTGCACGGATGCTGGGCGGCACGGCCCGGTCGATCAGATCCTCGAGACTCCGCAGGCCGAGGATCCGTAGCATTTTAGCGCACTGCGTACGGTCAGGCCCGATATGCCGGCGCATGAAATCGTCGTGCATTTCAAGCTCGGTCAAAGACGGCGTCGGCTCCGGCATCGCAAAGCCCCTCCTCGGCAAAGGCTATTGTTTATTTTAGTTGTTACGTCGTAATCATACCAACAAGACGCCGACGGCCGTGGCATCGCGGCATATACGGGATCCGTCTCGTCAAGACCGCAGCGCGTGAGTTCCGTCAGCTCGACCCGTCGCGTGCTCTGCCGCGGTGGGAGGGATGACCGTGAGGCCGATTGTCGAGGCTAAAAGCACCCCGGAGCAAGGTAATTTCGGCATTGCTTTGCCTCCCCTTTTCTTGTATACCCCGTACACTCTCTTTAATTCGCGAAAATGAAAAAATCTCAAGGAAGTTATGCGAGATGCCGACTCCGTCAAAAATCCGACCGCCGGATGTAGACTTTACTGACAACCTAAGATTGGTCGCTAGGCAGCCCGCATGGGATGGGAGCGGGAAGGTCAACTGCGCCTCATTCGACGAGTGAGCGTCGTTCCATGGGTCGTGTTGCCGGTGCTCCTCGGGATCACAGCGGTGGTTCAGGCTTATGCCGCAGCGACGACACTGACCGCCGGCGGAAAGCATACGTGCGCGCTCCGCTTCGACGGCAGGCCCGTATGCTGGGGTTCGCTAGCATCACCGTTCAGTCACCACTTCGTGCAGCTCAGTGCTGGCTTTGAACACACTTGCGGATTGCGCTCCGATGGTGCCGTGACGTGTTGGGGCGATAACGATCTTGGACAAGCAGCCCCACCGAGTGGCGGCTTTACCGAAGTCAGCGCTGGCGAATCCCATACCTGCGGGATTCGCCCGGGTGGCCGCGTGGAATGCTGGGGTGACAATCGCTCTGGACAAGCAGCGCCCCCCGATGATCCGTTCACCCACCTCAGTGCGGGGAGCTGGCACACCTGTGGGGTGCGCCCGGATGGCACAGTGAGGTGCTGGGGGAGCAATTGGTTGTTTTATCGACCATTGACGCCTCCGCCCGGCAGTTTCGTCCAAATCGCCGCCGGGCAGTTGCATTCCTGTGGGCGGCGTGCCGATGGCACCGCCGCTTGCTGGGGAAGCGATTTCTATGGTCAGAGCAGTCCCCCGCCCGGTGCATTCATCCAGCTTAGCGCGGGCCGCTACCACACCTGCGGACTGCGGCCCGAGGGTCAGGTGACCTGCTGGGGGAACAATAACTACAAACAAAGCGACGTGCCGAACGGTGTATTCATAGAAGTTGCCGCGGGCGGCTATCACACCTGCGCGGTACGCCCGACCGGGCGGGTCGAGTGTTGGGGAGAAAACCGCTATAGACAGGCTAGCCCTCCTGGCGATAGCCTAGGTCTCGGACGTGTAAGCGCGGGCGGATTACACAGCTGTCAGCGGCAGAATAACGGTTACGTTCAATGCTGGGGATCCAACAGGGACGGGCAGGCAAAAGCCCCCGAACCGCCCTTCACGCAGATCAGTGCAGGGTACATGCACACCTGCGGGCTGCGTCCCGACGGTAACGTAGCATGCTGGGGATCTAACTCAGATAGGCAATCCAGGCCCCCGGCCGGTAGCTTCGTCCAGGTTAGTGCGGGATACCTGCATACCTGCGGGCTGCGCCCCGACGGTCGCGCGGAATGCTGGGGGAAAAGGCATTCGTACCAAGGAACGCCCACCGAGGGTGCCTTTCGCGAGCTCAGCAGCGGTGGCGTACACACTTGCGGGCTACGCCCCGATGGCCACGTGCAATGCTGGGGGCTCAACTCAGATGGACAGCTAACCGCACCCGGGGCCCTCTTCATGGACATCAGTGCGGGTGGCATGCACACGTGCGGGCTACATCCGGATGGGCACGCACAGTGCTGGGGGTCCAATTCGGATGGACAAAGCACACCGCGGGCCGGTAGCTTCGTCCAGGTCAGTGCGGGATACCTGCATACCTGTGGGCTGCGCCCCGACGGTCGCGTAGAGTGCTGGGGAAACAACTATCGACAGACGCTCGCCGCAGTAGTGGGCGAGTTCATTCAAATCGCCGCGGGCGGCGACCACACCTGCGGGGTACGCCCCGACGGCAGCGTCGCTTGCTGGCGCTCCATGAGCGTGCTCGATACGAAACCTGCACCAACTGTAAGAGGAGGTATTGAATACCCATTTCCACCCATGCGTTAAGAATCCTCGGCTGTGCGTGCTTCCTGCGGATCGTTACAGGTAACGCTCGGAGAGCAGCGCGTAGATCGCACTCCACATGCGCACTCCGTCCATCGCATCCGGCGCTACATCGACGTGCGCCAGGCCGCGGGGGAGGAAGATCTGACTCTGTCCCGCGGGGAGAGCCGCGGCCAAGGCTACGCTCTCGGTGTAGGGGATCATCGAATCGTCGACGCCGTGGACGAGAATGAATCGGGTCTCGAGCCGTGAGAGATCGCGCGCGGCGAGGTTAAGTCGCTCGACATCCGTTCGCAACGCCGGAGGAAACCGGCTCAGCAGGTGCGCGCTGCGCGCGGGGTCCCGGTTCACGATGAAATCGTAGACTTGGCGGGCCTCGGCACTGAGAGAGGTGAGGAGATCACTGACCTCCGCCTTTGGATTTACTAATTTCCGCCGCGCCAGCGTGCCGAGGAGATAGCGTTCGCGGGCATTTTCGAGACGCGAGGCGTTACTGACCGCGTAGACCCATTTCCCGTATTCATGCGGCTCATTTCTTAACGAAAGACCATAGGCCTCATAGTGCCCGGTCGTGAAATAGGTCAGCACGCGCGGCAGATCGAAATAGCCGCCGACGGAAATAAGAAAAGGTACCCGCCGCGACAAGGAGGAGTCGAGCAAGGCCAAGAGCGCGGGTCCGACGGCGACACTCGTCGTCAGGATGCCCGCACGGCCGGCGGGCGTTAGCTCTTTCCGGGAGCGCAGATAGGTGACGGCGTCGGCCACGTCGCGGCGGCTTTCGGGTAGCAGCTTTAGCTCACGCAAGGCGACGATGTCGGGTACCAACACCGCGAAGCGCGCGCGTGCCAGGGTGGTCGCAAAGCGGATGACGCGCGGGTCCTCCTTGCCCTCGGCGGCGGCACCGGGGACGAAAACGATCCCCGCGAGCACCGGATCGGCCGTGCGGTAAAGATCTGCCCGATAGTGACGCTCCTCAACCGCGAAGCTGAGGGGTGTGTGCAGTGCGGCAGGACGGATGTCGATCGCCGCCGCCGGTGCGCGCTGAACGAGATCGAGGAGCGTCAACAAGGCCTCGTAACCCTGGCAGAGGTTGCGCGCGTAGACCACGGCCAATGCGATGGCCGATCCCAGGAGGACGCCGAGGACCCAGCGGCGCGCTGAGAGCTTGTGAATAAACCTTCTGCGCGTCACGATAGCTGCGTTGCGCGGGTCATCATGATCTCGCTTTGGTCACTGATAGGATAATATAAAGCATCACCATTAAGACCGGGCGATTATGAGCTTTGCGACCGCCGATCTCTACGATCAGCACGAACACAGGGTCCAGGTGCTGGCGCCCATGTTGTCCGACTATGGGGGCAAGCGGCGGTTTTCCGGGCCGATCGCGACCGTCAAGGTCTTCGAGGATAATAGCCTGGTACGCGCGGCGCTCGAGGAGCCTGGCGCTGGCAAGGTGTTGGTCATCGATGGCGGCGGGTCGCTCCGCTGCGCGCTGGTCGGCGATAAGCTGGCGGAGCTGGCGAGCCGGAACGGCTGGGCTGGGCTCGTGGTCTATGGGTGCATACGCGATGCCGCGGCCATCGCGACGATCCCGATCGGGCTCAAGGCGGTAAACACCAATCCGCGCAAGAGCGTCAAGCAGGGCGCGGGGGATCGGGACATACCGGTGCAGTTCGCGGGGGTCACCTTCACGCCAGGCGGGTATCTGTATGCCGACGAAGACGGCGTCTTGATCTCGGAACAATCCCTGGCGTGATCTATGAAATTTAAGGTCGCCTGTATCCAGAACTGTGCCGACGACGATGTGGCCGAAAACATCACGATGGCGACGGAGCTTGTGCGCGCGGCGCGCGAGGCGGGTGCCGATCTCATCTGCTTGCCGGAGAATTTTTCCCTGATCCAAGTCAACGATGCGCGCCTGCTGGCGCAAGCCCATACGGAAGAAACGCACCCCGCGATCCCGCACTTCGAGGTTTTGGCGCGCGAGCTCGGCGCCTGGATCTTGATGGGTTCCTTGGCGATCAAGGTGCCCTCTGGGAAGATCAACAACCGCTCGTATTTGCTCGATGATAACGGGCATGTCATCGCCTCATACAACAAGCTCCATCTCTTCGATGTAAATCTTAAGGCCGGAGAAAGCTACCGGGAATCTGCCACCGTCGAGCCGGGGGATCGGGCCGTGGTGGCAGCCACGCCTTGGGGCGGGATCGGGCTGTCGGTGTGTTACGATTTGCGTTTCGCGCACCTCTACCGAGCGCTTGCCCAGGCAGGGGCATGGTATCTCTCGATCCCCGCGGCCTTTACGCGCACGACCGGGCAGGCGCACTGGCACGTGCTGCAGCGGGCCCGCGCTATCGAGACAGGGAGTTATGTTTTCGCCCCGGGTCAGTGCGGTATGCGGCGCAGCGGCCGGGCAACCTACGGGCATTCGTTAATCGTGGACCCTTGGGGGCGGATACTGGCCGATGGCGGTGACGAATCTGGATTTGTCATTGCCGAGGTTGACTCCGCGAGGGTCGAGGAGGCCAGGCAGATGATCCCAGCGTTGCAGCATGACCGTGACTTTACCGGTCCCGAAGCGGATGCGCTTTAAGCGCTCAGTGCATCGTTAAGCATAGGTTAAGCAGCTCTCGGTAAACTTCTCTTGGTGATGAAGAATGGATACAGGTTGGCCAGCCCGCCAAGTATGTTGACAGTACATTTCCCGCGGTCGCGACGCGGGGACCTGGCACGCGCCGCGAGCGCGGTGTTGCTCGCCTGCCTAATCGCCCTGCCGCAGGCGGTGAGCGCGGATCAAGAGGGACGTAACCGGGAGCGGTCCCGGGGCGGTGGCGAGCGATCCCGGATCGACCCGGACCGGGCGGCGTCCATCGCCCGCCAAAAGTCCGGGGGACGGGTGCTCGGGGTGCAGCCGGGGCGCAATCGCCACAGTGTCAAGGTGCTGTCCCCCGATGGCCGTGTGTACAAGATCGAAGTCGATCCGCGCACCGGCGACGTACGTTAAGCGCTGCAATCAAGTTCTTCCGATGCGATTGCTCTTAGTCGAAGACGAGCGTGCCCTGAGCGATCAGGTGGCGGAGCGGCTGCGCGTCGAGGGCTACGCCGTCGATATCGCGCGCGATGGTCAAGAAGCGTTGTATATGGGCGGCGAGTTTCCCATCGATGCCGCGCTCGTTGACCTCGGTCTCCCGAAGCTATCCGGTATCGATGTGATCCGGCGCTGGCGGGCCGCCGGCCGCACGTTTCCCATCTTGATACTCACGGCGCGCGGGCGCTGGCAAGAAAAGGTGGAAGGCCTCGATACGGGGGCCGACGACTATCTGGTTAAGCCGTTCCAATTCGAAGAGCTGCTAGCGCGCTTGCAGGCCCTGATCCGCCGCTCCAAGGGATGGGCCACGCCGTTTCTGGAATGCGGACCGGTTGCACTGAACACGGCGAGTCAATCCGTGCAGGTCGACGGCGCGCCCGTCGAGCTCACGGCCTTCGAATATAAAGTCTTGGAGTACCTGATGTTGCGCGCGGGTGAGGTGATCTCCAAGTCGGAGCTCAGCGATCACATCTACGAGGAGGAGTCGGACCGCGACAGCAACGTGCTCGAGGTGCTGGTGGCGCGGTTGCGGCGTAAGCTCGACCCCGACCGGGTGCTGCAGCCCATCGAGACCCTCCGCGGCCGCGGTTACAGATTCAACCTTGAACCGAGCGGGCGGACTCTCGCTTAATGCCCGGCTCCTTGTGGCCGCGAGCGTCGTGCTCGCAGCCTTCCTGGGACTCACCGGACTGACCTTGGACGAGGCTTTCAGGGAGAGCGCGCTAACGGCCGTCCGCGAGCAACTGAAGGTCCAGATCTATTCCCTGCTTGCCGCCGCTGATCTCGATGACAGCGAGAAACTAGTGGTTCCCAACCGGCTGCCGGAGGTCCGCCTCGACACCCCGGGTTCTGGCTTGTATGCCCAGGTGAACGACGCCGCGGGGGATGTGGTCTGGCGTTCCCGCTCCATGCTCGGATTGAGCTTGCCTTTCGCGGCCATCTACCGTACGGGCGAGCCGGCGTTCCATGAGCTGGTGAACTCGGAGGGGGCGCGATTCTTTGCGGTGGGTCTCGGCGTGATCTGGGAAGCCAGTCCGCAGAAGCGACACGGCTATACGTTCTACGTTGCCGAGAGCACCGAGCCGTTCAATGCCCTGGTAGGCGGTTTCCGGCGCAGTCTCTGGGCTTGGCTCCTCGGGGCCGCGCTCGTGCTCCTCGGTGTGCAAGCCCTCATCTGGCGCTGGGGGCTCGCGCCGCTGCGCCGGGTCGCCTTGGAGGTAGCGGAGATCGAGGCCGGGCGCAGGGACGAACTCGGCTCCGCCTACCCGAAGGAGCTGAGACTTCTCACGGAGAGCTTAAACACCTTTTTGAGGAACCGCAGCGCTCACCTTGAACGCTACCGCAATGCATTGGCCGATCTCGCCCATAGCCTAAAGACGCCGCTCGCGGTCATTCGGGGCGCCGTGGAGGAACGCGAGCGGGGGGAAGGATTTCAGGAGACGCTGCAAGAACAAGTCGAGCGAATCAACCAGGCCGTGGACTACCAGCTTCAGCGCGCCGCGGCCTCGGGACGGACGGTGCTCGCGGTGCCCGTGGCGGTCGCACCGCTGGTGCAGAAGCTCCAGCAGTCATTTGCCAAGGTCTACGCCGGAAAAGCGCTGCGTTTCGATTTCTCTTTGGATTCCAGGACCGTGTTCCATGGGGATGAAAGCGATCTCCTGGAGGTGCTCGGAAATCTCCTGGACAACGCTTGTAAGTGGGCGCGGCGGGAAGTGGCGCTGCGTGTCACGGTAAACGCCGAGCGGTCTGGATTGCTGCTGGAAGTAGAGGATGACGGACCGGGGATCCCGGAGAATCTATACACACTTATCAGCCAGCGCGGGGTACGCGGCGACCACAACGTCGCTGGCCACGGCATCGGACTCGCCGTGGTGCGGGAGATCGTGGAGCGGGTCTACGGAGGCACGCTAGAGTTCGGCCGTGCCGAACGCGGTGGGGCGCTAGCGCGAGTGCGACTGTAGCCATCGCAGAGCCGAGGATGCATAGCTCCGCCCTTCCTGAGACACGTCGCCAAGCCGTGCTCCAAGCCGCTGCCACAACGCCGGCCGGTCGGTGCCGGCTGGCGTTCCGTGGATCCCCTCTGTCTCGTGCGTGGCCGACGCCTTCTGGTATCCGCACTACGGTGCCGCACCTACCATCCGGTGGTCGCTTAAGGAAGGGGGTGCTGCACGAAGAATGGCCACACCCAATCGGCTAGATTGAACCCGAAGGGATTGTTGGTCCCATTGGGATATTGATGGGTGACATCGTCAAGAAAAGCGAAGTACAACTCGTTCCCATCGATGTTGCCGGGTTGCGGAATCTGTGCACGTAGCTCTGTCCAGGTTGCACCGGTCAAGGTCGTGACCGGAGTAGCTTCAAGGTTGAAGGAGTCGAGATTCACCAGGATCCGGTTCTTGATCTGCGGGATCTTGTCGAGATCCGCGGGATTCAGTGGTAACTCCGTTATCGTAGGCATTCCCAAAGGGATCAGAAAACTGTTGATCGCCTCAAGCCCATTACCGTCCAGGGTGCCAATAGAAAAATACGCAGAAAGATTGCGGTGCCCGACCAGCGTTTCATGCACCTCGTCCAAACCTGACGTGTGGCAAGCCACCGCCGCGATGAAATCCGAGGCCTCGATGCCTAGACGTGCACATATTCCCCCGCCGATCGAGAACCCTGCCACATACACGCGCTTGGGATCGGTCGAAAGCTGTTGGATCACGTCATCACCGATTTGACGGATGAGCTTCACATCATCGGCAGGCCAAGGAGACGTCGCGGGATAGCGTTTTCAGGAGATTCTCCTGTGACTACTCGGGACATCGGTTGAAATGAGACGTTGGAATTCCTTTGAAGGGACTGGGCTGCCGCCCCGGATGTTGAAACCGCAGCCCAGTTTCATTACACCTACTGGCTCTGAACTAGGACAGGTGCCACGTTACTAATGTTGATGCCGTTAATATCACGGCACTCCATAACGCTTCTGTAGGAAACCAACGGTTAGTAGCGTCTTTGGAGATCGCCACGAAGAAGGCGTCTTGCGCTCCTGGCACATCGGAGGCAAATAGGGAAGTAGCGCCATCCGGGGCCTCGCGGATGTCAACCTTTACCTTTTCCGGCGAGGTAGCAAGGGGGCGTATGAGCATCACGCTCAGTTTTTCGGGACCCGCTCCCAGGTCGGTCACATTGGCCTTAACCGTGACGGTTAACGCTGGGCATGCGAGCCGGTAAATATCCTCGGAGTTCACGGCACCTCCCAGCGCACCGTTGACAGTGAATGCTTGTGCTAAGGACGCGCCGCCCATGCCGCCAAGTAGGACTGCTGCTGCACCCATGGTTCTAAGCGTATTCGCTTTCATGATAGACTCCTTACCGTTAGCAATTGCTAACAATTAACGTCATAACAATGCTGAAGTAGTCCTTCGCTGGACTGTTCAGCGTGGAAAGCAAAAGTGCGTCTTTTGCCTTCCCCCTTTGTTTTTCAATCATTGCCGGATTGAAAAACGCCGGCGCTCCCTGTGCCGCTTGCAGGCTGCCGCAAACGAGCGCCGTTTCCGGCAGCCTGTCAATTTCTTCGGTATCCCACGTTTCCTGGCCTCGTCCCTGACTACCGCGAGAGCCATATCCTTTCACCTGCTTGCCGCTATTCGGTGTCCACCCGGTGTAGCTCTTGGTTCAACCGGTTTGCGGCTACGGAACGAATGGTCTCGTCTACATCAGAAAGCGCCTCTTGAAGCAGGGCGATCCCCTGATCCTTTGATTTCGCATTCTCGACGGCCATGATCCGAACCTCGGCGGATGGGTCCCGCAGGGCCCGCCATAAATGCCCCATCACCTCGGGCCCTCCGCGCATGGCCAGAGCCTGCACGCCATAAGCCCGCACGCTGGCGTCGTCGTCTGTCAGCGCCGTATCTAGGACCGCAGCGACAGCGCCGTCCTCTTCGGCTGTTCCGCTATCCGTGAGGGCCGCGATGGCTTGGCGACGCATCTGCGGATCTTCGTCGCGACTCATCGCCAGGAAATGGTCGGTCAACGCTTTATCCATTGGAGGTTCCGCGGCGGTTGCAGGCTTACCGGCTTTCCACGTTTCCCTGGTTGCTGTCAACGCCGACGGTGTTTGCGGGCGCGCTCTGTTGTCCCCTGGCACCTCCACCTTGCACGTTGCCAAGTACCCACACTTCCTTCGGGAGAGAGGAAGACGAATATGCTGTGCCGCCGTAACGAAACATGAAGTCGGCCTCGGGACCGAATAAGCGCTCTATGGCTTGCCTTACTGGAAGGTTCGCGAAGGACACGGTCACCAATCCCGCGAACGGCCAGGAGTGGTGAAACCGGATCCCGGTCTGTTCTGTAATCTCGGTCAGCACTTGCATCCATGTTCCCGCCTTTGCCTCAACACTGAGCAGACCGTCTCGAAAGCTAACCCGCACCGTCGTGGCATTAGGACGCTCAGACCTGAGCGTTGCGGACAGGCTGTCACGAGAACTCTCCGTCGATGCTTCTGCCGCCAGCCAGGTGGCGAGGATCGCCGGGACTGTAAGGCTAAGGAGCCCAGCTTTACCTAGTGTCATTCTCTTCATGCTTAATGCCCATCGCATTGCGTTGATAACAAGTCGCTCTCGTCGCACGTCGTTTTTATAAGAAGTACCTGGCGACCAGCTCGCGACCCGCCCGGGTGATAAACCCGTCGTCGCTGATGAGACCAAGCTCCTGGCAGACGAGGAAGGGCATCCCGGGCATACCCTTGGGCAAATACACGGTCCCATCGCCGTAGCGGCAGGCGAGAACCCGGACCAGCTCCCTCTCGCTTGGGCTTGACATCTGATGAATCGGATAAGTGTTCATGGGACTACCTCCTCCAAGTGACGGTCGCGATCGTGCGTCGATTAGCGTGTCTCATGTACCTCCTTTTCCTATGCTTGATAAGGCGGTGCCGCATCCTCAACAACTACCTCTCGTCGCATGCCAGGGAATTCGATTCCCCTTGAATGTATATTTCTCGCGCAGCCGGAAAAGGTTCATTTCTGAGAGCCACCGTGTGGGCGGACCAGCGGTTACAGCTCTAGGAGGAGATAGCAGCGATGAACTCTCACGGATGCGTTTGCACATCCCGTATGCTTGGTAGGTTGAACAGTACCAAAGGAGCCAAGCTCACTTTATTTTGCTGCGCCCTCGGCCTGCCGCGGGGGCTTGGCCTCGCATCGCTGCCCAGTCATTCGCTCTATCGCCGTGTAATTAATCGATCCTGGCCCATTTTCAGTTCCTGGGCGTGCTGGTCGGCTGTCGATCACGTGGTTTGGTGCGCCGCGGACCGCGCTTGGGTGTAGCTATTAGTCCGACCCGGTGGAGGCCGCGGCCCTACACGTGGCTCACTGACCCGCTGTCACCGGAATGGCGGCGCCGTTCACGAACGACGCCGCTTCCCACCAGCAGCGACACGTACGCCGCCACCTCGTCAGCGGTGCGGTAGCGGCCCACCGGGACAGGGCGTGCCCTACTGGGTCATCACCTCGACGTCGATGGCGCTGTCGAACAGCCAGGCCTTGCTCCAGACGTCGCGGGTCTTGAACCAGAATCCACTGGCTGCCGCGGTCGCTGCCGACCGCTTCGGTCCTGTACGACCACGGCCCGCCACTGTCACCGGGGACCGCGTTGAGGTCTTCCATGGCTACGAGGTTCGACACCAGCCCGCCCGAGAAGGTGAGCGAGGTGACGAACGTCGAGTACACCTGGTCGCACGTCCGGGTGCCCTGCCTCGGCTGTACACGCAGTAGGTGTTGTTCACAGCTGCGGAGGTCTCCACCGAGTTGACCTCCCTGAGGTCGGTCGGGCTGGCTGACCTCCTCAGTACAGGCACCGCGGCCCGGCGCTGAACTGCACGACCGGATCGGTAACGGGGTGGTTCGCCAGCGTCGGGTCACCCACGTCGCCAGTGTCGAGCGTCCGATACAGCACGCCGGCGCTCGAGTACCAGTCCCAGATCGCGTCGTTCGAGCGAGATCGCGGCGCCGACTGAGACCCAGCCGAGGGCCGGATCGTCCGTCGAGTCCGGCGTGGTCTGCGACGTGTACACACCGGTGCTCTCCAGCCCGACGTGCTGGCGGCAGCGCGGCCCGAACACTGCGGTCACGTTGTTGCCGGTGTCGTCGAAGACCTGCTCGAGCGACTGGCGCATGAGGTCGGTGAAGTCGTCCTTCGTCGTGTATCGCCCCGTCCGTCCCACCATCAGTTGCTCGCCGGTCGGCCACGGCGCGATCCACTGGTCGTCGATGACGCTGTCCTCGAGGTCGACGCGCACGAAGGTCTCGGTCTCGATGAACGGCACGCCGCCGTACATGAGGGTCAGCAGCGTGCCGAAGTACGAGCAGCGATCGAGGCGGCCGATCGGCTCGTAGACGGCGCGGCAGCTCTCGTCGACGAAGGCGTCTACCGCGGCGTTCCAACCGCTCGACCACGACGCCGTCGCCATCGTGATGCGGTGAGAGTAGTACGGCGTGTCGCCGAGGCCGTTGGCGTTCGTGTCGACCCAGATGTCGTTGCCGATCAGCACGTCGTCGGTCATGTCCATGTTGGCGTCGATGACGAGTCGCTTCGTCGGCGCGGCGAGCACGCCGAGGAACCAGTCGGCGTTCTGGATTGCGCCTTTCGCGCCAGCCGACGTGCCGGTGAAGATCACGTCGGTCGCGGCGTCCAGGTCGGGCACCACGGTGCCGTCGTCCGTCGTCCACGCCGGGTTCGCGTTCTCCTTGCGCAGCATGCGCCGCGCCGCCGACAGGATGGTGTGCCCGCGGTGGTCGATCGAGAAGTCGTTGCCGGCCCCCGCGGGGTCGGCGTAGTCCACGTCGCTCCCACGGCCGAGCCACGAGTCGGAGCTGCAGTAGTACATCCACACGTGCGTCCACTCGCGGAAGGCGTTGGCCGGATCGTCGGAGGTCATGCCCGCCGCGGCGCCGTTCAGCGGCAGGTCGATGACGCCGTCGGCGTTCCAGTCCGTGCTGCATCTTGTTGGCCTGGTACGGCAGGTTGCCCTGCTGCCCGCACCACCGCTCCAGGCACGCCGTGTGCGAGCTGCAGCTCCCGCCGCCCTGCACGTGCACGATCCATTTGGTCACGTCGGCGCCGCTGCCCGGGCGGACGTAGAACACGCCGGGCGAGCCGTCGTTGCACACCGCGTTTGGGAAGTCGGCGACGGGCACCGTGACGCGCCGCAGGCAGTCGCTCGTCGCCGGGTTGCAGCCCGCGATCTGTGACGCCCCCGCCGGCACGCTGGCTCCGGCGCCGCACATCGCGCCCCAGGCCGCGGATCCGGGCGCATCGGCCGCGGTCAGGATGTTGGAGTAGAGCGCTGCGCGAGCATCGTGGCTCAAGGCGGCGGCGATGAGTGCGAACGCGAGGGCGAGAGAGCGGCGCGGCTGCGACGGCGGTGAGATGCCGGCCCCGGCGCGCGGCGCGTCGATCGTCCTCTTGTCCAGCATGATAATCTCCACTTTCCTTGGGGTGGCGGTGGCCTGTCGCCCGATATAACCCTGTGCCATCCGAGAAGGTTGGCCACTTGCGCCCAAGGAGGACGGTGGGGTGCCAAAACCGGCGGCTGCGTCATACCCCCAATAGATGCCAATCAACGTCTGGTCCACGGTACGGCGCGAGTTTGAAGGCACGGTTCCCATCAACTCCGGCGTCGCAATCACACTTCTGAAGTTATATGCTTTTCCATGGATATTCTCCTGTAGTCGTTAACTTTGTTAACGGTTGCTCTATAAAATAAGAATGCTGAGGAAGTCCTTCGCTGGACTCTTCAGCGTGGCAAGCAAGAGCGGGTCTTGTGCTTTCGCCTTTTGTTTTTCAATCGTTGCCGGATTGAAAAAACGCCGGTACCTCCGTGTACCGCTTGCAGGCTGCCGCAAACCAGCGCGGTTTCCGGCAGCCTGTCAATTTCGTCAGTCTCCATCCTAGTGTCATTCTCTTCATGCTTAATGCCCATCGCATAACGTTGATAACAAGTCGCTCTCGTCGCATGCCAGGGAATTCGATTCCCCTTGAATCTATATTTCCCACGCCGCCGGAAAAGGTTCATTTCTGAGAAGCCACCGTGTGGGCGGACCAGCGGTTACAACGCTAGGAGGAGATAGCAGCGATGAACATCCCACGGATGCGTTGACACTCCCGCATGCTTGGTAGGTTGAGCAGAGTAGATGAAAGGTTTTAGAGGAGCTCTATCCGTACCCCGGGGAGTAATAAACTTGCGCTTAGGATTGGCACGACGTGAATAAGCTCAAGGTCGTTCCGCTTGGCGACGGTGCGATCTCTATGTTTACGCCCAGCGCGAGCGCTCGTCGGCAATGAATGTTCTAAGCCAAGATTGAGCGCGTGACAGGCGACGGCGCGAGGGGAGGCCGCGGGGGCGGCCGCGATTAGACGCTAATGTCACGGGATAAGCCATCGCTGAGCAGGGAGAGCTACCATTGTAAAATTATCCGAGCCTGGCCCGTTTACCCGCGTCGACGCCCCCGAGCTCGCGCAAGCGCCCTGGGGACGGAGGGGCCAGTCACGCTGAGAATCATCGCGAAGGACAAATACAAGCGTTCCGTTGCCGAGGCCTAACCGTGCGGATGCCCGTTGACCGCTCGCGCCACGCGGTCCTGCATGATCCGTCGCTGGCCCGGCAGGCCGCGCGCCGCGCAATCTCGGTCCGACGGTCAACTCGCCCTACGCCGACTTCACGCCGTACATCTCCCGGGGCGGCCGCTACCTGTCCTTCACGTCGGAGCGCCCGGGCATCGTGCCGGCGGTGATCGAAGGCCGCCCACCCGATGCCATCTATCAGGTCGATCTCGCGGACGCGCGCTTGGCGAATGACCAGAGCCGCGTCGCGATCACTGCACGTCGAAGAACGCGAGCAGCTTGGCGGAAGCATCGAAGCCGTTGGCCGCAATCGGCCAAAGATGGCCAAGTCCGAACACCTCGGTGAACTGGATCTTCGGGTTCGCGATCCCGGCCTGGCAGTCGGTGGAGAAGAGCGCGTGAGTCGCCTGCGGCAGCGGCGGCTGCGGCAGCAACGACCCGACGATAAACTCGGTGCAGCCGTCGTTGGAGTACCAGCGACTGAACGAATCCCCCGCCGACAGCCGAAAGCCCCCGGCGGCCACCGGATCGCCGCCGGCGATCGGCACCGTCCCGTCGGCGTCACCGTGCACGATGAACACCGGCAACAACGTTCCCGCGGGCGGCGGGGGCGGCTCGGCGATTGTCGAGCCGTAGAACCCGGAAACCACCCCGATCGCGAGGAAGGTTGCCGGCGTGTCCGCGCCGAGCGCGTGGACGAAGTGGCCGCCCATCGAGAATCCGGCGGCGAGCACCCGCGCGGGATCCGCGTTGAGGTCCGGGCTCGTCGCGAGGTGGTCGATCAGCTCCTCGGCATAGAGCAGATCGTCTCTCACCGCGCCTGTGGTGTCCCAGGTGCCGCGCGTCACCACGCCCATGCCGAGCGTGCCCTGCGCGAAGACGACGATCTTGCCCTGCTGATTGGCGAGCGTGGCCATGCGGAGCATGCCCGGCCGGTTCGAGAACGAGCTCGCCGACTGGCCGGCGCCGTGGAACATGACGACGAGCGGATACGGCACGGCGCGCGCGGGGTCGTAGCCCGCGGGCAACCGCAGGATGTACGCGCGCTGATCGCCGTTCACGACGTCGAATCGGAGCGCGTACGTCCCGGCCGCCTGCGGGATGGGATCGGTGACTGCATGCGCTAGAGACGCGCCGCCCATGCTGACAAGTAGGACTACTGCTGCACCAACATTTCTAAACAAATTCGCTTTCATGATAGACTCCTTACCGTTAGCAATCGCTAACAATTAACTGGCCCACCGGGACAGGGCGTGCCCTACTGGGTCATCACCTCGACGTCGATGGCGCTGTCGAACAGCCAGGCCTTGCTCCAGACGTCGCGGGTCTTGAACCAGATCCACTGGCTGCCGCGGTCGCTGCCGACCGCTTCGGTACTGTACGACCACGGCCCGCCACTGTCACCGGGGACCGCGTTGAGGTCTTCCATGGCTACGAGGTTCGACACCAGCCCGCCCGAGAAGGTGAGCGAGGTGACGAACGTCGAGTACACCTGGTCGCACGTCCGGGTGCCCTGCCTCCGGCTGTACACGCAGTAGGTGTTGTTCACAGCTGCGGAGGTCTCCACCGAGTTGACCTCCCTGAGGTCGGTCGGGCTGGCGTAGTACTCGGCGAGGTCGGCGTGCTGTACTCCGTTTTGATCAGGTAGAGTCGTGTGCCATTGCACGTCGCCGTTCAGACCCTCGTGCTCGTCCTCGAAAACCATGTCGTAGCTCGGTCCACCTTGGGGCTGGTGGTAGTGGTCTATTCCGCTGCAGTGGGCCGCGGTGGTCACACCCGTCTCATTGGTGAGCTGGGACTGCACGGTGAAGCCGCTGGTGCACTCGGAGGAGCTGCCGTGCACATACGCGCCGCCGTAGGTGTGGAACTCCTCGACGACGTCGTGGCCAACGAATGTGACCCGCACGCCGTCGCTCAGCGACGGCGGCAGTTCGGCTCCGGGCGTCTGTTCGCCGGTGACCGCGACCTCGATCAGACCGCTTGGCAGTACCGCGGAGCCAACCAGCTGATAGCCGGCGTCGCCGAAGAACCTCACCACGGCGACGGCGCGGTTCGCCAGTTCGGCGGCCGAGTACTTCCGGCCGCCGGTCAGACCGACGTTCAGGCCGGCATCGGTAGCCAGCGATCGTGCGGCCGACGGCACGGCACCCTTGAAGCGCAGGTAGCTCCTCCCGCCCGGCGAGGCGGCGAACTCGGCACCGGCGAACTTGGTGGGAAACTGCGCCTCGATCTGGTCCTGCAGCTCACCGAATGCATGCTGATCGTCCAGGTGCCGTCGGGTGGCGGCGAGACTCCAGCCTTTGTCGTCGGCGATGATGGCGATGTCGATCGCCTCGGCGGTAGCCTGATCGTGCAACTCGACACTAGGGTCGGGGTCGACGGTGGCGGCCGTCGCCGGCGTGGCAAAGCTCGCGATTGCGATCAGGAGCGCCAGGGCGCGTGAAGCTGCACCTATTCCAACGAGTAGCGATATCGCCACACCTATACCTTTTAGCGTCTTCGTATTCATGATAAGTTTCTCCTGCCGTTAGTTAACCTAACGGCCATCTGTGTTAACAACAATTGCTGGTGAGTCATAACCCAGGTTTTGGCGGCGACGAGTTGGATCTTTGGGTTTCATGATTCGCTGTGCAGCCGCAATCTGTCGTTCTCTGCGCTCGTTGTCGTCAGATTGCATTCACGAAGTCGTGTCGTTTTTATAAGAAGTACCTGGCGACCAGCTCGCGACCCGCCCGGGTAATAAACCCGTCGGCGCTGATGAGACCGAGCTCCTGGCAGGCCAGGAAGAGCATCCCGGGCATACCCTTGGGAAAATACACGGTCCCATCGCCGTAGCGGCAGGCGAGAACCCGGACCAGCTCCCTCTCGCTTGGGCTTGACATCTGATGATTCGGGTAAGTGTTCATGGGGCTACCTCCTCCAAGTGACGTCGCGGTCGCTCGATGAATTCAATGTCCGATTTACCCACCTCTGGAGCCGGCCTGCAGTGCCCGTGTTCAGAAGTTCAGCAGAGGTAGTTCAATTGGGACAGGAACCCCTCCGTCGATGCTTCTGCCGCCGGCCAGATGGCGAGGATCGCCGGGACTGTAAGGCGAAGGAGCCCGGCTTTACCTAGTGTCATTCTCTTCATCCTTAATGCCCATCGCATAACGTTGATAACAAGTCGCTCTCGTCGCATGCCAGGGAATTCGATTCCCCTTGAATCTATATTTCCCGCGCAGCCGGAAAAGGTTCATTTCTGAGAGCTACCGTGTGGGCGGACCAGCGGTTACAACGCTAGGAGGAGATAGCAGCGATGAACATCACACGGATGCGTTTGCACATCCCGTATGCTTGGTAGGTTGAACAGAATAGATGAAAGGTTATAGAGGAGACCCAGCCGTATACCGGGGGGTAATAAACTTTTGCTCCACCTCTCGTCGTAAGAATCGCAGCAGAAGTGGCTCAGCCGGCGCGTAAGAAGCGTCTGTCGCCAAGCTCGTAGAGAGCACCTCTCGGGACAACGCGGTGCTCTGCATTCTCAGGGGTCACCCATTCCTTGACCCACCCATTCCAGACGGGCGATCTCCTTCACCAGACATCTGTACACCGCTAGGCTGGCTAGTTTGCCGCGTGACCGAGGGCCGCAGCGACTAGCAGCTCGGACGCTGCATTAGTTTTGCTAATGCGCTACACGCATCGACCATCCTGATCTCATTCGTTGATGCGGATCCGGCTGCGGTCAATAAACCGATTATCTCCGCAGGCCCAGATGGGGTTGTTTTTCCAGTAGCAAGGCGATGACACCACTCACGTGCGCGGTCGCCACGGAGCTACCCGACAAGAAATCATATCCGTCCTGCGGCGCGGTGGTCAGGATCTCGAAACCGGGAGCGGCGAGAATATCCTTGTTCGCTCGCCACTGAGGAGGAGGCATGCGGCCGTTAGCGTCGCTTGCGCCCACTGCGATGACGTTTTCCATGGACGCTGGGAATCCCGGACCGGGTGCTTGCGGTTCGGCCACGGCCGCCACCACGACTATTCCGCGGCCGGTGGCCGTTTCAATGAGGCGCCCCAGCAGTCGGTCGACGGGCCCAGTGAGGCTTAAGTTTACCACCTGGGCGCTGGTAGTTATCGCAAAGTCGATGGCCTTGGCCAGGGTCCAACTGCTGCAGACGGCTTGCGTGTCACCTGCAGGATACCAGCACGCTTTCTCTGCGAGGATTTGCGCCTCGGGGGCGATGCCGAAGATCCCTATGTCGTTATCGGCCCTGGCGGCGATGATTCCGGCGACGGCGGTACCGTGCGGATCCTGCGAAAACGACTGCTCGCCATTTTCAACGAAGTTCGCCACCTTCATGATCTGCCCGCGCAGATCGGGATGACCCTTGTCTACGCCGGTGTCCACGATAGCGATCCTGACCCCGCGGCCGGTGCTCACACCGTGCGCGGTATCGGCGCGAATGAGCTCGGCTCCGTGTTGCATGGACGCATAGGGATCTGTGTGAGCCGATCCCAGTCCTGCGAAGACTTGGTTAATCTGTACCGACTCTACGCGCGGATCGGCGGCCAGTTCGTCCAGTACGACATCCAGTGGTTTCCCCGAGGGGACCTCAAACACGATGCATTGCACGCGGATGGAAGAAAGCGGGAATTCTCCGACCAGCGTCAGGCCGTAGTTCGCGCCCAGTTCACGCGTGAACAGCGGCCAATGCGACTCGGCTTCTGCCGCCAGGGTGACGATGAGCTGCCGTTCCCGCAGTTGTTTGGGTGCGGCTTCGGCAGCGGTCTGTGACATCAATGGGAACCCTGCCCGGTCCGCACAACCGACCATCAACGCAAACCCCAGCAGCCACAGGCCGTTGCGAGCGCGCCGGCTCTTCACCGTGTTGCTGTGGCGGCGCGCTCTGCAAACCGCACCTTGGGATGGGCGCGCAGCTCCCCGAGCACCTGTGCCAGCTGCGATGGCGAGTGCTTTGGCAGAGCCACGACGTATACTCCGAGCGAGTTGGGACCTTGTACGATGCTGGCATGCATGGCGAGCAAGAGCGAGCGGATCTCTTTTTCTTTTGTGTCCTCGCTGAGGGCGATCTGCACTCGGGGGACATTATTGGGATCCGCTTTTGTTGGGGATGAAAGCGTTTGATAGTACTCAGGCTGTTTATAGGGCATAAGCACAACCAGGGCTCCTACGAGCACGACCACGGTAACTGTCTGCATGCCTAGCATCCATCGCATCTCCGCGGGGCTTTGTCTGATGGATTGGACAAACCGCGTAAACCTATCGCGCCAAGCTATGGCCCGTCTTTGTGCCGGCGAAGAAGCGTTGACCTCTTCCATCAGGCTATGGAAGTGGCCGGGCGAAGGAACCCACTCTTGATCGTCCATGGTTTGCACGCTGTGAGCAATGTCTCGACACCACTGCAACTCTTTTTGGCAGCGAAGGCAGACCGCAAGGTGCGCTTCCACTTCGATGGCTTCCCGTGGATCTAAGCTTCCGTTGACATACCACGGTAAGATCTCGATGATGTGCCGATGGGCGTCATTCGCTGAGGTTAATGTGGTTTCGTTGCTCATGCCTTCACCTTTGTTCGGTTAAGATTTCAGCCAGCCGCCGGCGCGCGTGAAACATCCGTGTTTTGATGGTATTAACCGGAGCCCCCACGATCTCCGCGATCTCTAGGTAGGGGAGTCCATGGAAGAAGGTGAGTTCGATTACGGCGCGATGCTCGGCAGACAAAGCCGCGATCGCTTTGGCGAGCGTTCGGCTCCGTTCATGGCGCTCCAGATCCTGTTCCGGCGTTTCGTGATCCGACGCGTCGTTGGGGACACGTTCTTCGCAACTCGACTGAAGTTCGCCATCGGGCCCAGAGCTATGTCGCGAGGCTTGCTGGAGGGCTTTGAGGCCCTTCTTATGCGCAATGCCAAAGAGCCAGCTAGATAAACGACAACTGGAATCGAAGCGGCCGGCATTGAGCCACAAGGTCAACATGACATCGCTTAGCGCCTCTTCGGTAAGCTCGCGGCTCTTCAGCAGTCTCAAAAGATACCGTCCTAGCATCGGCGCGTAACGACGGTAGAGTACCTCAAAGGCTTGGCGGTCCCGCGCGGCCACGCGCATCATCATGGCGCCATCCGTTTCTGCACCGGAAAAGTCGCAGTCCGTCACCTTTGGGTACTTACCTAACAGGCCCGAGTGATTCTTACATGCTACTGAAATCATGAGTTATTCGCCAGCCTCGACACTATGCGACCCAGAAACCTCATGCCGCGAGGTTCTGTTTGAGCTTCTCCCCAAGTATTTCCCGATTTCGCACCAAAGGTTCAAACCATCGGGTGTTTTCGCGAAAGTGTTAAATAGGCACGAGGCGAGAGCGCGCGTTGCGTTGAAGCTTTGCGGTTGACAGAATACCCGCCGAAAACCACTAGGGAAAGCGAAAAAATGGGAACAGAGCAAAAAAGCCGTAGCGGCATTGCTTCGTTCTTCTGCCTATCGCTGGCCGCTATGGTATCTAGCCCATGCCATGGGGAGAGCTCTCTCATCGATGCGCTAAGCACCGGCCAGTTTGACCTCTTTTTGCGCTACCGGTTCGAACACGTAGACGATGGCAAACCCGGCATCGAAGACGCATATGCCAACACGCTAAGAACTGCGCTCGGTTACAATACCGGGAGTTTTTATGACCTGGGCGTGTACCTGCAGCTAGAAGACGTACGCGCCCTGGGGAGGGAGTCGTTTAATGACGGGGGCGCAAACGGCGTTACCGATCATGCGCTGGTGGTGGATCCGGAAGGCACGGAGATCAATCAGGCCAATCTTCGCTACGAGGGCCTGCCAAGGACCGTCTTACGTGTGGGGCGTCAGGAGATCGCCCACCGAGAAGCGCCCCTGCACCGCTTCGTGGGGAACGTGCTTTGGCGGCAAAACTGGCAGTCCTTTGACGCCTTCCGGATCCTGAACCTCAGCATTCCCTACGCCGCTCTGGACTATGCCTATGTGTGGAACGTCAACACCATCTTTGGAGAGGGTAACCCCTTGCCCGGTCGCAGCGACTTTCCTATGGACAGCCATTTGTTGCGGGCCGAATATACGGGTCTCGCCTTAGGAAAGCTTGAGGCGTACGCGTACCTGCTCGATTTCGATGACAGCGTCTCAGAGCGTTTTTCCACGGCCACCGGCGGCCTGCGTTTGGAAGGAGATCAGGGTTTAACGCCAAACGCTACGCTGACCTATGCCGGCGAATTCGCCCATCAGTGCGATTACGCTGATAATTCAAACGACATTGATGTCAATTACTATCTTGGCGAGGTGGGCGTCAGCTACAACCTCGGCTGGCAGTTACAAACCGTCGCCTTGAATGTTGGCTACGAGGTGTTAGAGGGTGACGGCGGGGTCGACGCGTTTCAAACACCTTTGGGCACTAATCACGCCTTCCAGGGATGGGCGGATCGCTTCTTGATCACGCCGGGTGATGGTGTCGAAGACCTCTATGTCACGCTGAAGCTAAGCGCCTTTGGGGCGGTTCTGATCGCGGTTTATCACGATTTTAACGCCGATAATGAGGGGTACGATTACGGGCACGAATGGGATATCGCGTTAGAGCGGCCGTTCGGCAGGGGTTTCCTGGTCGGCGTCAGTTACGCCCACTACGAGGCGGATCGCAATGCTACCAATGTGCTTCGCAACAGCGCCGATGGACAGGCGTTTGATTTATCTAAGACCTGGGCCTATCTGCAGTTCCGATTTTAGCTATGGATTTGATATTGAGCGTAGGCGTCGCGTGCTCGCTCTCCCCGTTTACGCGGCTGCCCATTCTCCGGAAAGCAGGGCCGCCTGTTCCAGCACCGTCTGAGTCGCCTTCTCCTGCTTGTCGGGCGGGTAGCCGTACTTGCGAAGGATGCGCTTCACGAGCACGCGGAGCTGAGCGCGCACGTTCTCGCGCAGGGTCCAGTCGATCGTCACGTTCTTGCGGACTGTCTCGACCAGCTCCCGCGCGATCGTTCGCAGCGTCTCGTCGCCGAGCACCTTCACCGCGCTGTCGTTCGTCTCCAGCGCGTCGTAGAAGGCAAGCTCGTCCTCGGTGAGCCCGAGCACCTCGCCGCGCGCGTTCGCTTCGCGCATGTCCTTCGCGAGCTGGATCAGCTCCTCGATGACCTGCGCTGCCTCGATGGCGCGGTTTTGGTAGCGGCGAATCGTCTGCTCCAGCATCTCTGCGAAGGAACGCGCCTGTACGACGTTCTTTCGTCGCCGCAACCGCAGCTCCCCTTGAAGGAGTTTCTTCAGCATCTCCACGGCGAGGTTCTTCTGCGGCATCCCCCGCACCTCGCCGAGGAACTCGTCGGAGAGGATCGAGATGTCGGGCTTCGCGAGGCCGGCCGCGGCGAAGATGTCGATCACGCCTTCGGGGGCCACCGCGCGCGAGATGATCTGGCGCACCGCGTGGTCGATCTCTTCCTCGGGCCGCGTATCCCCGGGCGCGCGCTTGACGAGCACGGCTTGGACGGCCTGGAAGAAAGCCACATCGTCGCGGATGCGCAGCGCCTCGGAGTGAGGCACCGCCAGCGCGAAGGCCTGCGACAGCTCGCGCACGGCGTGGACGCACCGGTCCTTGCCGCTCTCCTGACTGAGAACATGCTCCTGGGCGGGCGGCAAGAGACTCAGCCTCTCCTGGGGCGTGCCGGTCGTCCACTTGCTCCAGTCGAAGCCGTGGAAGAGGCCGCAACAGATCTCGTACTTCTCCAGCATGACGGCGACCGCCTCGTCCTGATCGAGCGCAGTGCGCCCCGTCCCGCCGCTTTCGGTGTAGGTCGCGAGCGCCGCCTTCAGCTCATGGGCGAGTCCCAGGTAGTCCACCACCAATCCGCCGGGCTTATCACGGAACACCCGGTTGACCCGCGCGATCGCCTGCATGAGCCCGTGGCCGCGCATCGGCTTGTCCAGGTACATCGTATGGAGGCTCGGCGCGTCGAAGCCGGTGAGCCACATGTCGCGCACCAGCACCAGGCGCAGCGGATCGGCGGCGTCGCGGAAGCGGTGGGCCAGTGCCTCACGCCTTGCTTTGTTCCTGATGTGCGGCTGCCAGTCGGCGGCGTCGGAGGCCGAGCCGGTCATCACGACCTTGATCGCGCCCCGCTCGTCCTCCTCGCTCTCCCACCGCGGCCGGAGCTTCACGATCTGCCGGTACAGCTCGACGCAGATGCGCCGGCTCATGCAGACGATCATCGCCTTGCCGTCCATGGCCTCGAGCCGCGTCTCGAAGTGCTCGACGATGTCGCGGGCGACGATGGCGAGGCGCTTCTCCGCGCCGACCACGGCCTCGAGCTGCGCCCACTTGGTCTTGAGCTTCTCCTTGCGCTCGACTTCCTCGCCCTCGGTGGCTTCCTCGAAGTCCGGGTCGATCTTCGGACGTTCGGAATCCAGGAGCGCGAGCTTGGCCAGCCGGCTCTCGTAGTAGATAGGCACGGTGGCGCCGTCCTGTACGGCGCGCTGGATGTCGTAGACGCTGATGTAGTCGCCGAACACCGCACGCGTGTTGGCGTCGGCGAGCTCGATGGGCGTGCCGGTGAAGCCGATGAACGAGGCATGCGGCAGCGCGTCGCGCATGTGGCGCGCGTAACCGTCGATGAAGTCGTACTGGCTGCGGTGCGCCTCGTCGGCGATCACCACGATGTTACGGCGGTCGGACAATGTAGGGGCAACCCTCGTGGTTGCCCTGGTATCATAGGCGCCCACAAGTGGCGCCCCTACGTCCGGCAGGAACTTCTGGATGGTCGTGAACACCACGCCCGCCCGACGCCACCGCCAGCAGCTCGCGCAGGTGCGCACGCGATCTCTGCCTGCACCGGCGGCTGGCGCAGCAGGTCCTTGCAGCGCGAGAAGGTGCCGAAGAGCTGGTCGTCGAGGTCGTTGCGATCGGTGAGCACGACGAGGGTCGGGTTCTCCATCGCCGGCTCGCGAATGATGCGGCCGGCATAGAACGCCATGGTCAGGCTCTTGCCGGAGCCCTGCGTGTGCCAGACCACGCCCGCGCGGCGGTCGCCCGGTTTGCCTCCGGGCCTGCCGCCCGCCTCGTAACGGCCGCGGTCCTGGGCCACCTGCGCCTCGCGCACAAGCTCGGCCGCCCGCAGCGTCTCGCCGACCGCCACCTGCACCGCGTGGAACTGGTGATAGCCGGCCATCTTCTTTACCAAGCGCCCGCCGCCGTCGTCCTCGAAGACGATGAAGTCGCGCACGAGATCGAGGAAGCGCCGCGGCGCGAACACGCCCTCGATCACCACCTGCAGCTCGGGCAGGTGCGGGTCGGCCAAGCGGTCGCCGGCAATGGTGCGCCAGGGTTTGAACCACTCGCGCCCGGCGGTCAACGTGCCCGCGCGCGCCTCCACGCCGTCGGAGATGACGAGCAGGGCATTCGTCGTGAACAGCGACGCGATCTCGGCCTTGTAGGTCTGGAGCTGCTGGAAGGCCGTCCAAATCGTGGCGTTCTCATCCGCCGCGTTCTTCAGTTCCAGCACCGCCAGCGGCAGCCCGTTGACGAAGAGGACCACGTCCGGCCGGCGGCTGTGCTTATTGTCGATGACGCTGAACTGGTTGACCGCGAGCCAGTCGTTGTTCGACGGGATCGTCGAAATCGATCACCCGCGCCTGCGCGCCGCGGATCTCGCCCTCAGCGCGTGCGGTACTCGACCGTCACTCCGTCGACCAGAAGCCGATGCAGAGCGCGATTGCGCGCGACGAGCTCTGCACCCTCGGGCCGCGTCAGCTTGCGGAAGGCATCCTCGAGCGCCTCGGCGGGCAGCGCGGGGTTGAGCCGCGCCAGCGCATCGCGCAGCCGCTGCGCGAGCACCACCTGGCCGTAGTCGTCGCGCTCGGCCGCGGGCTCGCCGGGCGCGATCTCCGGGCCGTGCACGACCGACCAGCCGACGCTTTCGAGCCAGGCGAGCGCGGCTTGTTCGACGACGGATTCGGTGAAGGTGGTCGAGTGCATGGGGAAACGCTTAAATAAGTAACCTATTGATTGTCAGTAGTTTAATGGCCATCTTGGTCATGTCTGCGGGTTCCTTCTTAAATAAACTCACGCCCAAAATGGCACATACCGGACTTCCGGGATCCACCAATCTTTTCGTCGGGCTTTATCAACCCGGACTCGATCGTCGCAGCGATCACCTGGGACGCAATCGCCGCCTTACTCTCAGGTAAATGAAAGCGCTCACGAAGTGACTGGTTTGTCATACGTTCCGACATGACCCACTTCAACGCACAGTGCTGGTAGCAGGCCCGGGCGCGGTCCTCCCGATCCATGTCCTCGAACGGCTTCGGGCCGTAGAGCGTTACGATGGTCCGGCGGTGTCCGGCGCGGAAGTCCGGGGCAGGCAACTGGAACACTTCAGCCGCTTGCACTACGCGGTCGATACCGCTGCTCTTTTCCTCGCAGATTCCAAATCTGCGCATCAGATCGGCGAGGCGTTCGTTCCTCGATTGGTACCCGTCGATGAACCGCTCGACCGGGACGACCGGCTCGCCAGGATTCGAGATTTCCACACGATTGCTGAACACCTCTACCATCACCGACGCACCGCCCACGCTCAAATCTTGGTGGATGAGCGCGTTGGCAACCAGCTCGCGGATCACCACTTCCGGCACGAGCTTCATTTCCTTGCGGAGTGCGTCCACAATCACCTCGTTTTGCGGTAGCTGGCCCATGATGAAGTGCACCAGCCCTTGAAAGCCGACCGCGTAGCCTTTCATTCCTAGCTGGTCGAGCCGGGTCTCCAATTTCGAGGTACCGGTGTAGACCACTACGCGCGGCGCCTTGCGGGCCAGGTCAGAGAAGTCGGCCAGCCTCTTCGCAAGCAACAAACCTCCCAGGCGTCGGATGGCATACTGGCCGTCGATTTCATCGATCAAGCGCTCGCTCAAGAGCCGGTCGAGGACGCCAGCGCGCTTGGTCGGGTATGGCAACTTAAGCAGCTCAAACAAGGTTTGCGTATCAAGCAACTCCACTAATTGCTGCGCATCCAAACCAGTCTTCGAGTGCTCCTCCAACCAGTCCGGCTTACCCTCGGCGAAGATTCTGCGAAGCTGGTCCTCGCTCATCGGCACCAGTGCTTCTCCGGAGCGCATCAGGTACTTGCCTTCGAGGTGATACGCTGTCCCGCGTGGACGGGAGGGAATGTGGAACACGAGCACCCGGCCGTTCGGGTGCGCTACTTCCTCGATGTCCACACGGAAACCGACGGCCGCGAAGAGCTTCTCGGCCATGGCAACGGAATCACGGAAGGCGTGAGTGCCCACCACCGGTCGAGGGGGTTTGTCGGCGACACCCAACACGAGGAACCCTCCGCCCTCGTTGGCCATGGCGACGCAGTATTCGTAGAGCTTGCGGTTGTCGAACTGAGTCTTCGCTTCCTTGAACTCTAGTCTTGGTTTTTCGGTCGCCGACTGTCGCCAGAGGTCGAGCTGCTCCGGGGCATGATCACCGTTATGCAGTGCTGCCCCGTCGCCGCCAGCTTGACCGAATCCCGAGGCTTCAGCCGGCAACCGTCGCTTCGACATGGTTCGCAATGCTAGCAAAGCCTTCACGACGTCGAACGCTCCTTAGAGCTGCAGTGTCGACGAGATCGTGCCGGCATGGCGTCCCACGTTCACCGGAACATGTGCTTGGCAACGCGCATTTCGCGCTGGGCGGCAGACGCGTCGGGATCGCAGCGTCTCTTCGCGACGCTGCAGCCTTCTCGAGATCGATCCCGGACCTCGCCGGTACTCGGGACTCTGCACCGTCGATAGGCACATGTTGCCCGTCGTCGTATGCGTAGCCGCTCACGACGTCGTGCGATTTGAGACGCGTTCAGCAGATCGCCGAAGATGAGCTGGCGCAGCAGTCGACCTTCGACGATCGGCGCAATCGCGGATGATGGTCGCTCGCAGAGGATGGTCTCCCGCCGACACGCGAACGTCGGCTGCGAAGGCGCATCAGCAGGCGTCATGTCCCTGCTGCGTGTTCGAATCACGAGACTGGTCGAGGCTTCGGACAAACGTGACGCTCGGCGTACTCGCCGGAACAGTACGTTAGCCAACCGGGCTTCGAACGTGTACGAGATGACCATCCGCCGAAGACGCAGCTGCAAGGTTGGGCATCGGCATGCCTTGTCGCCAGTGACCCGGCCTTCAGCTCAGCGATCTTTGAGCGTAGTCCGCGTCGCTCATCGTTGGGTTGAAAGGCTGCGTAAGCAGCACCGTTGATGTACGTCGCGATGTCGTAGAGTGGGCTCGCGCTCCACCCCTCCGGAATCTCGCCGAGTTCGGAGTCGACGAGGCGGGCGGGGAAGAGGTCGGCGAGGGGCTTGGGGAGGCCGGGGTCGCCTTCCGCTCCGGCTCCTGCCTCCGCTCCAGGCCAGGACAAGTCGGAAGCCGCGTTAAGTGGCTTCCTTGGTTGCCCGCTGCGCGCGCCATCCTGGCGTGCTCGCCCTTCGGCCTTGGCGCGGACGGGGTCGAAGTCCACGAACCACGACTTGAAGAGCGCCCGCGCCATCGCCTCCAGCGTCTCGTTCATCCGCCGGTTCAGCTCGATCTTGTCGTCCAGCGTGCCGAGGATGTGGGCGATGGCGCGTTGTTCGGCGAGTCGGCGGGAGCGAACTGCGGAAGCGCGGCATGTCGATCAACGGACTGCGATTGACGGTGCTCCCGTGGATGCGTTCGCGAACGGAGAGTCTCCTGAAACTTCGGGCCGAGATACGCAGTAGAGAAGAAAACGCTCGTAGACTCAGCCTTTCTCGGCTCGCAGTAGCCGCCATGCGTCGACCGCAGGCAGACATCGTAGGCGAGGCGGCAACGTGCGGCCTCGCCAAGTCGTGTCTCGTAGGAGAAGACGACGTCGCCCGTGCGCGGCTGCACGCGTCGCGTCCAACGACGTAGTCTTCCTCGGAGATGTGGTCTACCTCGATCAAGTTCGAGCCGGCCTTGTGCCAAGTTCGAGATTCCGCAGGAAGACCGGTCCGCTCGTCCGTCTTAGCCGGAGTCGCGTCGCGGGCCGTCGAACGATCTCGGCAAGCTCACCGAGCGGTCGCTCGCGCCACTCACCCGCCATACCCAAGCTCCCTCAGGTTGGCGGCAATCGCGGCATCGAGCTTCGCGGCCTCGGCCTGCTGCTCGCGCAGCGTCGCGGTGAGCCGCTTCATCTTCTCCTCGAACGGCTCGCCGTCGTCTTCCTGCGCCTCGGCGCCGACGTAGCGGCCGGGCGTGAGCACGTGGCCGTGCTTGCGGATCTCCTCCAGCGTGCGCGCTCTTGCAGAAGCCGGGGATGTCTTCGTAGGGGCGACCCTCGCGTCGCCCTTTAGGGCAGGCACAGGCTTGCCCCTACATCTGCCGCGCCAGGCGTGGTAGGTGCTGGCGATGCGGGCGATGTCCTCGTCGGTCAGCTCGCGGTGGGTGCGGTCCACCATGCGGCCGAGCTTGCGGGCGTCGATGAAGAGCACCTGGCCGCGGCGGTCGCGGACCCTCACCCCGCCCTTCGCGGGCGAGGGAGTCTTGTTTGTCGCGCGCGAGGAACCACAGGCAGGCGGGGATCTGCGTCGAGTAGAAGAGCTGTCCCGGCAGCGCGACCATGCAGTCGACGAGGTCGGCCTCGATGAGGCTCTTGCGGATCTCGCCCTCGCCGGACTGGTTCGACGACATCGAGCCGTTGGCGAGCACGAAGCCGGCCACGCCCGCGGGCGCGAGGTGGTGGACGATGTGCTGCACCCAGGCGAAGTTGGCGTTGCCCGCAGGCGGCGCGCCGTACTGCCAGCGCTTGTCCTCACGCAGCCGCTCACCGCCCCAGTCGGAGATGTTGAAGGGCGGATTAGCGAGGATGAAGTCGGCCTTGAGGTCGGGGTGGCGGTCGTTGTGGAAGGTGTCGCCGTGCTTGATCTGGCCGTCGATGCCGCGCAGGGCGAGGTTCATCTTCGCCAGGCGCCAGGTGGTGTAGTTCGACTCCTGGCCGTAGATCGAGATGTCGGCCTTGGCCTTGCCCCCGTTGCCGTTGCCATTGGCGTGGTGGCGGATGAACTCCACCGACTGCACGAACATGCCGGACGAGCCGCAGCAGGGATCGTAGACACGGCCCTTGTAGGGCTCGATCATCTCGACCAGGAGCTTGACCACGCAGCGCGGCGTGTAGAACTCGCCGCCCTTCTTGCCCTCGGCGCTCGCGAACTGCGACGAGGAAATACTCGTAGACGCGGCCGAGCACGTCCTTGGCGCGGCTCGCCTCGTCGCCGACCCGAATGTTGCTGATCATGTCGATGAGCTGACCGAGCCGCTGCTTGTCGAGCGCGGGGCGGGCATAGTCCTTGGGCAGCACGCCCTTGAGCGCCGGGTTGTCACGCTCGATCCCGGCCATCGCATCGTCCACGAGCTGGCCGATAGTGGCTTGCTTGGCCTGCGCTTTCAGATGCGCCCAGCGCGCTTCGGGCGGCACCCAGAAAATGTTGAGCGCGCGGTACTCGTCCGGGTCTTCGGGGTCCGCGCCCAGCGCCTTCTCCGCCTTCGAGCTTCGCGTGCTGCTCCTCGAAGGCGTCGGAGATGTACTTGAGGAAGAGCAGGCCGAGGCACGACGTGCTTGTACTCGGCGGCGTCCATGCTGCCGCGCAGCGCATCGGCCATCTGCCAGAGCTGCGCTTCGTAGCCGACGGTGGCGCCAGCGTTGCTCGCTGCGGCAGTCGAGTTTTTCTTCGGCTTCGGCATGTGCGTTACCTCGCCTCGATTACTTCGCGACGGCTTCGGGGGCGCCTAACGAGTTGACAGGTCTCGTTTCTCGCTCCGTGGCTCCTGGCGCTCGGGGATGCTAGCGAGGATTTTTTCATAAGCTCTCACAGCGTAGCTAAGACCTTGCGCGCGGCCTCGATCGTCGCGGCGATCTCGGCCGAACCATGGGCGCTCGATACGAACCCGGCTTCAAAGGGGAAGGGAGCGAGGTACACGCCGGCCTCGATCATCCCATGGAAAAACCGCTTGAATCGTTCCGAGTCCGCGCGCATGACGGCGGCAAAGCTGGTGACGGCCGCCTCCTCGGTGAAGAAGAACCCGAACATCCCTCCCAGGTGATTGGTGGTGAGCGGCACGCCTGCCTCCTTCGCGCAGCGCCGGAGTTGATGGGTAAGATCGGCAGTCGTCGCGCCGAGTGCGTCGAAGAAGCCGGGTTGCGATACGATGTCCAAGGTAGCGAGCCCCGCCGCCATTGCCACGGGATTTCCCGAGAGCGTCCCGGCTTGGTAGATCGGTCCGTTCGGCGCGAGCTGATCCATGATCTCCGCGCGTCCGCCGAAAGCCCCCACGGGCAAACCGCCGCCGATGACCTTCCCGAGGGTGGTGATATCGGGACGGACATTGAAATACCCTTGCGCCCCGCCGAGCGCCACGCGGAAACCGCTCATGACCTCATCGAAAATGAGCAGACTTCCATACTGATCGCAGAGCGCACGCAGTCCTTCGAGGAAGCCCGGCGCAGGTAATACGCAATTCATGTTGCCCGCCACCGGTTCGACGATTACCGCCGCGATGTGCTCGCCGAGCTCGGTGAAGACCTCTTGCACTTGCTCCAAGGCATTGTAAGCCACGGTGTGGGTGTGGCTGCGCCAATGCGGCCGGGACGCCCGGGGAGCTCGGCACCCCCAAGGTCAACGCCCCGGAGCCGGCCTTGATCAACAAGGAATCCGCATGCCCATGGTAGCAACCTTCGAACTTGAGGATCTTGTCGCGTTGAGTAAAACCCCGGGCTAGCCGGATGGCGCTCATCACGGCTTCCGTGCCGGAGCTGACCAGTCGCACGCGCTCGATGGACGGTAAATGTCTGCGAAGGGTCTCGGCCATCGCGGTCTCGATCTCGGTGGGCGCGCCGAAGCCGAGGCCACGGTCCACACTTTCCTTGACCGCCGCGATGACTTTCGGATGGGCATGGCCCACGATCATCGGGCCCCACGAGCCGACGTAGTCGATATAACGGCGCTCGTCCGCGTCGATGAGGTAGGCGCCCTCCCCGCGGCGGAAGAACAGCGGGGTGCCGCCGACGCCTTTGAATGCCCGGACCGGGGAATTGACCCCGCCCGCGATCACGCGCTGGGCACGGCTGAATAGTTCTTGGGAACGGGACATTCCAGATTCCTTATTTATGCTGAGAAAAGAGCCGCGCATAGCGACCGGCCGCGGCGCGTACATCTGTGGCGGCGAACACCCCTTCGATGACGGCCAGGATATCCGCGCCGGCATTGAGAAGCAGCGCACCGTTCTCGGGCGTGATGCCGCCGACCGCGACGATGGGAATGCTTAGCTGTCGCTTAGCCAGCCTGAGCAGTGAGACCTCGGCGGCGGCCGCCTCGGGTTTCGATTTTGATGGAAAGAAGCATCCGAAGGCCACGTAGTCCGCGCCGTTGGCTTGTGCCTCGCGTGCGGCAGGCACATCGTCGTAGCAGGAAACCCCGATGATAGCGTCACCGCCGAGCACGGCGCGCGCTTCGGCGTAGCTTGCATCGTGGCGCCCGATATGGAGTCCGTCCGCAGCCACGGCGCGGGCCAAGGCGAGATCATCGTTCACGATCAACGGCCGTCCGTGCCGCCGGCAGATCGCACGCAGCGCTACCGCATCTTTATAACGCTGCGCATACCCGCCGTTCTTGTTGCGGTGCTGGATCAAGAGGGCGCCGCCGGCGATCGCCGCCGCGACGGCTGCCTCGATTCCGTTTGGAGCTCGGTAGGCGTCGGAGGTAATGACATACAGACCGCGAGAGGGAAGTTTTGGGTGGGGCATGGCGTTCTATTTTATCGGTGCCGTGGACCTGCGAAAATGTCGCGCTGAGGAATGCAACGGGGTAGTGAATGAAACGCTATATGTGTGTGATTTGCGGGTTTGTCTATGAAGAAGCCAAAGGCTGGCCCGGCGACGGAATCGCGCCTGGGACGCGCTGGGAGGACGTACCCCCGAACTGGCAGTGCCCCGATTGTGGCGCGCGCAAGGAAGACTTCGAGATGATCGAGGTGTAGCGTATTCGTTACCTTGCTCCAGACCTGCCTCGTCGCTGCTAGATCGGTTTAACCACGGCGAGGATAACCACGCCCGCAAGGATGAGTACGGGAAGCTCGTTGATCCATCGGTAATAAACGTGGGTGTGTCGGTTGCGGTCGTGGCGAAAATCATGAAGGAGCTTGCCTAAATAGATATGATAAGCGATCAGGACAGTGACCAATCCGAGTTTCGCGTGCAGCCATCCTGCGCGCGCGTAGTGTTCCCAGCCGTTCGCGATCACCGTGGCGGCGCCGAACAGCAAGGTCAGTAACGCGCCTGGCGTCATGATCCCGAAAAAGAGCCTGCGCTCCATGAGCTTAAACCGGTCGAGGCTGATGGTGTCGCTGCTCCGCGCGTGATAAACGAACAAGCGGGGCAAATAAAACAGCCCGGCAAACCAAGCCACCATAAAGATAATGTGGAACGCCTTTAGCCACAGCATAACGGCGTGCAGCTATCTACGGGTCCGATCCCAACGCGGGGCGCCGGGCGAGCGCGAGCGCTGAATCGCCAACAGGAAGCCATCGCGAGAAGGATCGAAAAACGACCGCAGTGCAGCAAAAAAATCATTCAGTAAATGCTCTCGGAGGTGTTGACACAGGCCGCGACGCAAATTAAGCTGCGCCTGTCATGGCCAACCAAGCTTTTTGCGCCATGACTTGAAACATAATAACTATAAGATGACTTAAGCGGCTTCGGCCGCTTTTTCTTTTTCCGGGGCCCTGACGCTAACCCGCAGCTTAGAATGAATTCGAATCAATGATCAAGGTTGCCGTCGTCGGCGGAACCGGGTACACCGGCGTCGAGCTATTGCGCTTGCTTGCACAACACCCGGCGGTTAGTCTCGATGTCATCACCTCACGTGCCAAGGCGGGCACCCCTGTTGCCTGCATGTTCCCGAGTCTAAGAGGGCATGTCGAGTTGGCGTTTTCACCGCCCGACATCGAACGCTTACAGGGGTGCGAGTTGGTTTTTTTTGCAACCCCGAACGGGACTTCGATGACAATGGTGCGGCCATTGATCGATGCCCGCGTCCGGGTCATAGATCTGGCGGCGGATTTCCGGCTTAGGAGCGCCGAGGTATTCGAGCGCTGGTATGGTCTCCGCCACCGGTGTCCGGATCTCTTAGAGCAGGCGGTTTATGGCCTGCCGGAGTTAAATCGTGAAGCGATTAAGGACGCTCATCTTGTTGCCAATCCCGGTTGTTACCCTACCGCGGTCATACTCGGTCTCGCGCCTCTCATCGAGGCGCGCCTGGTGCGAGCGGATCGATTGATCGCCGACGCCAAGTCAGGCGTCAGTGGCGCGGGTCGGCAGGAGAGCGTCGCCCATCTGTTCGCCGAGGCTGGTGATACGCTGAAAGCGTATAGCGTCGCCGGTCACCGGCACCTTCCTGAAATCCTGCAGGCGCTCGCCCGCATCAACGGTAGTGAGGCCGATCTCGTGTTTGTACCGCATTTAGTTCCGATGATCCGCGGTATCCATGTTACCCTGTATGCCGAGTTGCTTCGTCGCGAGGTCGATATTCAACACGTGTACGAAGAAAGATATCGGCGGGAACCGTTCATTGACGTGCTGCCGCCGGGCAGCCACCCGGAGACGCGTTCGGTGAGGGGGTGCAATACTTGCCGCATTGCCACGCACCGGCCGGGCCAAAGCGATCGAATAGTGGTATTATCCGTGATCGATAACTTGGTCAAAGGCGCGGCCGGCCAAGCGATTCAAAACATGAATCTGATGTTCGGGCTGGAAGAAACGTGCGGTCTGGCGAGCATTGGCTTGTCGCCTTAAGGTGTGAGTTCGCGCGCCCGTTGTCTGAGCGTTGAGCCTAGTACGCGTCGGAAGGGTTGGGTTCACGGGACCGGAGATCGAAGCGCTGGTTCATGTGGAGGGGGTGATTGGAAATGTTCGGAAGACGGAAAAAGCGAAAAATTTCCAAAGTGGATTCGCTCGTCGGGCAGAACACCCAGGTTTTGGGCAACGTCAACTTCGATGGCGGCTTGCATGTTGACGGTGCAATCAAGGGCAACGTTTATGCGACCGACCAGCAAAGCTCGGTGCTGACGTTGAGCGACCGCGGTACGATTGAAGGCGAGGTGCGGGTTCCTTATGTGGTTTTGAACGGCGTGGTATTGGGAGACGTTTATGCTAACCAGCATATTGAACTGGCGTCGAGCGCCCGCGTCGAAGGTAATGTTTATTATGGGTTGATTGAGATGGCGGTCGGGGCGGAAGTCAATGGTAAGTTGGTGCGCACCGCCGAGACCGAAAAGCTAACGCTGGCGTTAAGCCATCACAGCCTGGGTGAATCCGAAGCACTGTCCGCGACCGGCGTCAGGCCCGCGGCAACGAGTTTGGATGGGTAGTTTTGGCCTGCCGACGGTTAATGACTCACTTAAAGAGTAATTTGGTTGGATGGAATAGATGGAAATTATGAACGCGACCGCTACAGAAAACCCTCTAATGTTCACGGATGCCGCCGCAATTAAAGTGCGCGAGCTGATGGCTGAAGAAGGCAACGCGGCGCTTATGCTGCGCGTATTTATCTCGGGAGGCGGATGTTCCGGCTTTCAGTACGGGTTTACCTTTGAAGAAGCGCTCGGCGATGGGGATACGATCGTCGAAAATCAGGGCGTTAAGCTATTGGTTGACCCGATGAGCTTCCAATACCTTACCGGTGCCGAGATCGATTACAGCGAAGGACTCGATGGCGCCCGATTCGTGATCCGCAACCCCAATGCCGCCACCACCTGCGGATGCGGGTCCTCGTTCTCAGCTTAGGGGCGGATGCGCGCATTGGTTCGGGCCGCCAAGGTGATGGCAACCCGTTCCGTCGTACTCGCTAAATCCTGGGAAGGTCCGGTATGGGAAAGCGCTAATGCGTCGAGTTTGCTTAATAAGTTCCGTGTCTCTGCCTTGAACTGTGCCAGTTGCTGCCCTACGAGAGGCAGGGCATTCGGTAGCTTAACCGTAAGCGGGTTCTTATGGACGCCGTTGACTCGAAACTCGTAGTGTAAGTGTGGACCGGTGGCGGATCCTGTGCGGCCTACATAGCCGATGATCTGTCCCTGACGAACCCGCTGCCCCGGCCGCAAGCGGCTCGCAAAGCGCGATAAATGGGCGTACAGCGTACTGTAGGTTAGGCTGTGATCCAGGATGATGGTATTGCCGTAACCGTTTTGCCTGCCCACGAATTTCACCTTACCGTTACCGCTTGCCTTGATAGGCGTTCCCTGCGGAGCGGCGTAATCGACGCCGCGATGCGCTCGAATCGTATGTAAAATCGGATGTCTACGGTGCGGGTTGAAGTGGGAGCTTATGCGCGTGAACTGCACTGGGGTTCTAATAAACGCTTTATGCAATGCGTTCCCCGTATCCGTGTAATAATCCGCATGACCCTGCGAATCCACGAACCGGACCGCGCGATAGGCGTGTCCTTGATTCACGAACTCGGCAGCGACAATCTTGCCGTCTCTAATCTTTTTTTTGTCTTTATACAACTCTTCGTAGACTACGGCGAACCGATCACCCTCATGGATATCCAGTGCAAAATCGATATCCCAGCGAAACATTTTTACGAGCCTTATGATGAGGTCATCGGACAGACCGGCTGCCTGGCCTGCGGTGAACAAGGAATCTCCAATGGAAGCCGTGGTCATGGAGAGTCTTATCTCTGGCTTGGATTTCGAGGTTTGCGCGGTGAAATCACCGTCCGTGTCTTTAATCACGCGCAGCAGGTGCGTGAGGTCGCGCTGGTAGATGAGCTCGGCGAGACCGTCTCGTTTAACCAGAAACTTTAAGGATTCGCCCGGATAGAGGTTCGTGAGAGGCGCGGTGATTCGGCCAAGAGCTATGATTCGATCGAGATCTAGCGTGCTCAACCCCAAATGCTGAAAGATCAGCGACAGGTTATCACCCTTCCGTACGGTGACCTTTTGCCACTCGGGTTTCAGTTCACGATTGACCTTACCAAGGCGAGCGTGAGCGTACTGTTTTCGCGGTTTAGTGGGCCTCGGAACTGTGCTTTTATGCGTATGCTTTAGGGCGTCGCCGAGGTTTGCATCCGGCGCGAGCCACGCGGGGAGCCGGATTTCGGCATCCGGTACTTGCTGCGAGGCCATACCGCCGAGCAGGATCGTCAAGACGGACAACACCGGAAACGAAAGCCAACGCACCGGCGGCATTTCGCGACGCGATGCGCCTCCGAATTCCAACGGCTGAATCGCGCTCCTCCCGGTGAGTGCTATGGAATTGCTATTCCACTGCAGCCGGGGCTTATAATCGTATCTTGTTACCCGCCTGTAGGACACGAAGGTCTTCTTGTAGTGAGTTGTCTAAAAGATAACCGCTTAAGCCGGATAGGTCAACGCTATCGGCTGATCGTACCCCATGCCTTAATAACTGTATTGTTTGGCAGGTGAAACGATGGACAATGGCTTCGATACGATAAAACATGGTACGGTCGAAATCTTGCTCGAAGAACAACTTCGAACCAAGTTGAGCGCGGGGCGACCGCTGCGCGTTAAGGCGGGCTTCGACCCGACGGCGCCTGATCTTCATTTAGGCCACACCGTGCTGCTTAACAAGCTGCGGCAGTTCCAAACGTTGGGACATCGCGCCTTATTCTTGATCGGCGATTTCACAGGGATGATTGGCGATCCGAGCGGCCGGTCGACCATGCGCAAGGCACTTACGCGTGAGGAGGTGGTTGAGAACGCGGCTACATACACGGACCAGATCCTTAAGGTTTTGGACGCGGAGCATACGGAGATCGTTTTTAACTCGATGTGGATGGATAAAATGTCTGCCGCGGATATGGTTCGGCTCACGTCTCGCGCAACGGTAGCTCGGATGCTCGAGCGTGAGGACTTTACTAGACGTTACAAGAACGGCCAAGCCATTGCAATCCATGAATTCTTATACCCGCTAATACAAGCTTACGATTCGGTAGCTTTGCAAGCCGATGTGGAGCTCGGTGGCACTGATCAAAAATTCAACCTTCTGATGGGCCGGCAATTACAAGCGGAGTATGGGCAAGAACCTCAGACCGTCGTCATGATGCCGCTCTTGGAAGGTACGGATGGCGCGCAGAAAATGTCCAAATCGCTAAATAATCACGTCGGTATCAACGAGCCTCCTCAGGAGATGTTTGGAAAACTGATGTCGATTTCCGATGAGTTGATGTGGCGCTACGCGAGTCTCCTAAGCTCGCGCGGAAAAGCGGCACTGGAGACATGGAAACGCGCGGTCGCGGAAGGGGCTAATCCGCGCGATTATAAGGTATTGTTTGCACAAGAGATGGTAACGCGTTTTCATAGCGCAAGAGCAGCGGATCTCGCGCACAAGGACTTTGTCCAGAGATTCCGAGAGCATGCGCTACCAGACAGTATGCCGGAGTTGGCGATTCCTGAACCCACCGGAGCGATCACTGTTGCCAGCCTGTTAAAGCGAGCGGGCTTAACCGCCAGCACTTCAGAGGCGATTCGAATGGTCGCACAAGGTGCTGTGCGTATCGACGGCGAGAAGACTCACGATGCGATGCGCAAGGTGTTCTCTGGCAGCACGCATGTTTTTCAGGTGGGAAAGCGACGCTTTGCAAAGGTCTCCGTCGTTTAGCCATGATCCTCCGGCCGCGCGTCGATACTAAGCGGGTTCATGTTGACCCGCCGCCCGTTAGGTGTATAATCCGCACCCTCTAGCGGGGGTGCTCCCCTGCCTTGTTCTTTAAAAAAACCGAACAATCAAGCAATTTGTGTGGGTGCCTGCGTTCAGGATTTCTTCACCATAAGTTGTGCGGCGGAAGCGGGGTTCACTTCGATACCCGGTAGCCGCCGAGCGAGAGAATCTTAGCTGTGCAAGCAGCTAGGTAAGTTTAAAACTGAAGAGTTTGATCCTGGCTCAGATTGAACGCTGGCGGCATGCCTAACACATGCAAGTCGAACGGCAGCAGGCGCAGCAATACTGGGTGCTGGCGAGTGGCGGACGGGTGAGTAATACATAGGAATCTGCCTTGTAGTGGGGGATAACCCGGGGAAACTTGGGCTAATACCGCATACGCCCTACGGGGGAAAGCGGGGGACTTTCAGGGCCTCGCGCTATTAGATGAGCCTACGTCGGATTAGCTAGTTGGTGGGGTAAAGGCCTACCAAGGCGACGATCCGTAGCTGGTCTGAGAGGATGATCAGCCACACTGGGACTGAGACACGGCCCAGACTCCTACGGGAGGCAGCAGTGGGGAATATTGGACAATGGGCGCAACCCTGATCCAGCGATGCCGCGTGTGTGAAGAAGGCCTTCGGGTTGTAAAGCACTTTAGTTCGGGAAGAAAAGCCGAGTGCTAATATCACTCGGTCTTGACGGTACCCAAAGAATAAGCACCGGCTAACTCCGTGCCAGCAGCCGCGGTAATACGGAGGGTGCAAGCGTTAATCGGAATTACTGGGCGTAAAGGGTGCGTAGGCGGTTTGTTAAGTCTGATGTGAAAGCCCTGGGCTCAACCTGGGAATTGCATTCGATACTGGCTGGCTAGAGTGTGGTAGAGGGAAGTGGAATTTCCGGTGTAGCGGTGAAATGCGTAGAGATCGGGAGGAACATCAGTGGCGAAGGCGGCTACCTGGACCAATACTGACGCTGAGGCACGAAAGCGTGGGGAGCAAACAGGATTAGATACCCTGGTAGTCCACGCCCTAAACGATGCGAACTGGATGTTGGGGAGCTTAGTCCTTCAGTGTCGAAGCTAACGCGTTAAGTTCTCCGCCTGGGGAGTACGGCCGCAAGACTGAAACTCAAAGGAATTGACGGGGGCCCGCACAAGCGGTGGAGTATGTGGTTTAATTCGATGCAACGCGAAGAACCTTACCTGCCCTTGACATCCTCGGAACTTTCCAGAGATGGATGGTGCCTTCGGGAACCGAGAGACAGGTGCTGCATGGCTGTCGTCAGCTCGTGTCGTGAGATGTTGGGTTAAGTCCCGTAACGAGCGCAACCCTTGTCCTTAGTTGCCAGCACGTAATGGTGGGAACTCTAAGGAGACTGCCGGTGACAAACCGGAGGAAGGTGGGGATGACGTCAAGTCATCATGGCCCTTACGGGCAGGGCTACACACGTGCTACAATGGGCGGTACAGAGGGTTGCGAAGCCGCGAGGGGGAGCCAATCCCAGAAAACCGCTCGTAGTCCGGATTGGAGTCTGCAACTCGACTCCATGAAGTCGGAATCGCTAGTAATCGCGAATCAGCATTGTCGCGGTGAATACGTTCCCGGGCCTTGTACACACCGCCCGTCACACCATGGGAGTGGGTTGCACCAGAAGTAGGTAGTCTAACCGCAAGGAGGACGCTTGCCACGGTATGGTTCATGACTGGGGTGAAGTCGTAACAAGGTAGCCGTAGGGGAACCTGCGGCTGGATCACCTCCTTTCAAAGTGAACAGTGAAGATTGACTGTGTCGACAGGCGCCCACACAAATTGTCCTGCATTGAGAGGGCCCGTTAACTTGGGTCTGTAGCTCAGGTGGTTAGAGCGCACCCCTGATAAGGGTGAGGTCGGTGGTTCGAGTCCACCCAGACCCACCAAAGCGGTGCGGTAAACCCCAAACGATACAGCGAGATGGAAAAAGCGACCTGGGGCCATAGCTCAGCTGGGAGAGCACCTGCTTTGCAAGCAGGGGGTCGTCGGTTCGATCCCGACTGGCTCCACCATAGCTTGATAACGGGTCGTAGCCAGGTGGTGTCGAGCGCACCCCTGATAAGCGCGAGGCGGAAGTTCGAGTCCTCTAGACACCAGCTGCATGAGTTGGCGGAGTTAGATCAGCGAGCGTCTTGCGCCAGCGATTTGTTCTTTGAAAAATGGATGAAGCGAGCGTTCTAGACGAATATCGAACGTGTCGAGACTAATGACTGATCGCGAGAGATAAATCGATTGCATTCGCACGACTGACGTATAACCCGAGACTATTTGGGGTTATATGGTCAAGCGAATAAGCGCACACGGTGGATGCCTTGGCGGTCAGAGGCGATGAAGGACGTGGCAGCCTGCGAAAAGCTTCGGGGAGCTGGCAACAAGCATTGATCCGGGGATGTCCGAATGGGGAAACCCACCGCGCAAGCGGTATCCTGCATCTGAATACATAGGGTCAGGAAGCGAACCCGGGGAACTGAAATATCTCAGTACCCGGAGGAAAAGAAATCAACCGAGATTCCGCTAGTAGTGACGAGCGAACGGGGAACAGCCCAGTCACAGTAAGCATACGATGTTTAGCGGAACGGTCTGGAAAGGCCGGCCATAGAGGGTGATAGCCCCGTAGGCGAAAGAGCTGGCATGTGGATGACGAAGAGTAGGGCGGGACACGTGAAATCCTGTCTGAACATGGGGGGACCATCCTCCAAGGCTAAATACTCCTGACCGACCGATAGTGAACCAGTACCGTGAGGGAAAGGCGAAAAGAACCCCGGAGAGGGGAGTGAAATAGAACCTGAAACCGTGTGCGTACAAGCAGTGGGAGCGCCTCGTCGAGGGTGACTGCGTACCTTTTGTATAATGGGTCAGCGACTTACTGTTCTGTGGCGAGCTTAACCGTATAGGGGAGGCGAAGGGAAACCGAGTCTGAATAGGGCGCATAGTCGCTGGGCAGTAGACCCGAAACCGGGCGATCTAGCCATGACCAGGGTGAAGGTGCGGTAACACGAACTGGAGGCCCGAACCCACTCCTGTTGCAAAAGTAGGGGATGAGGTGTGGCTAGGAGTGAAAGGCTAATCAAGCCCGGAGATAGCTGGTTCTCCTCGAAAGCTATTTAGGTAGCGCCTCGTGTGATTACTGCTGGGGGTAGAGCACTGTTACGGCTAGGGGGTCATTGCGCCTTACCAAACCATTGCAAACTCCGAATACCAGGACGTACGAGCACGGGAGACACACGGCGGGTGCTAACGTCCGTCGTGAAAAGGGAAACAACCCAGACCGCCAGCTAAGGTCCCAAAATCATCAGCTAAGTGGAAAACGATGTGGGAAGGCACAGACAGCCAGGAGGTTGGCTTAGAAGCAGCCATCCTTTAAAGAAAGCGTAATAGCTCACTGGTCGAGTCGGCCTGCGCGGAAGATTTAACGGGGCTAAGCGATGTACCGAAGCTGCGGAGTGCACATCTTAGGATCGTGACGCGGTAGAGGAGCGTTCCGTAAGCCTGCTGAAGGTGGATTGAGAAGGCATGCTGGAGGTATCAGAAGTGCGAATGCTGACATGAGTAACGATAATGCGGGTGAAAAACCCGCACGCCGAAAGCCCAAGGTTTCCTGCGCAACGTTAATCGGCGCAGGGTGAGTCGGCCCCTAAGGCGAGGCAGAAATGCGTAGTCGATGGGAAACAGGTTAATATTCCAGCACCTCGCGTAACTGCGATGGGGGGACGGAGAAGGCTAGGCGTAGCCGGGCGTTGGTTGTCCCGGTGTAAGCGGGTAGGGAGTCGTCCTAGGCAAATCCGGGGTGCCATATGCTGAGCCGCGAGACGAGGCCCGTTTCGGGCCGAAGTCACTGATGCCCACGCTTCCAGGAAAAGCCTCTAAGCTTCAGGTCGTACGAGACCGTACCGTAAACCGACACAGGTGGACAGGGTGAGAATACTAAGGCGCTTGAGAGAACTCGGGTGAAGGAACTAGGCAAAATAGCACCGTAACTTCGGGAGAAGGTGCGCCCCTGGTACGTGAAGGCCCATGCGGCTGGAGCTGAAGGGGGTCGCAGTAACCAGGTCGCTGCGACTGTTTATCAAAAACACAGCACTCTGCAAACACGAAAGTGGACGTATAGGGTGTGACGCCTGCCCGGTGCCGGAAGGTTAATTGATGGGGTCAGCCGCAAGGCGAAGCTCTTGATCGAAGCCCCGGTAAACGGCGGCCGTAACTATAACGGTCCTAAGGTAGCGAAATTCCTTGTCGGGTAAGTTCCGACCTGCACGAATGGCGTAACGACAGCCACGCTGTCTCCACCCGAGACTCAGTGAAATTGAAATCGCTGTGAAGATGCAGCGTTCCCGCGGCAAGACGGAAAGACCCCGTGAACCTTTACTATAGCTTTACACTGAACTTTGAGTTCGTCTGTGTAGGATAGGTGGGAGGCTATGAAGCTGAGGCGCTAGCTTCGGTGGAGCCAACCTTGAAATACCACCCTGATGTGCTTGACGTTCTAACCTAGGCCCGTAATCCGGGTCGGGGACAGTGTATGGTGGGTAGTTTGACTGGGGCGGTCTCCTCCCAAAGAGTAACGGAGGAGCACGAAGGTACGCTCAGCGCGGTCGGACATCGCGCACTGTGTGCAAAGGCATAAGGGTGCTTGACTGCGAGATCGACGGGTCAAGCAGGTACGAAAGTAGGTCTTAGTGATCCGGTGGTTCTGTATGGAAGGGCCATCGCTCAACGGATAAAAGGTACTCCGGGGATAACAGGCTGATACCGCCCAAGAGTTCATATCGACGGCGGTGTTTGGCACCTCGATGTCGGCTCATCACATCCTGGGGCTGTAGCCGGTCCCAAGGGTATGGCTGTTCGCCATTTAAAGTGGTACGCGAGCTGGGTTCAGAACGTCGTGAGACAGTTCGGTCCCTATCTGCCGTGGGCGTTGGAGATTTGAGAGGGGCTGCTCCTAGTACGAGAGGACCGGAGTGGACGAACCTCTGGTGTTCCGGTTGTCACGCCAGTGGCATTGCCGGGTAGCTATGTTCGGAAGCGATAACCGCTGAAAGCATCTAAGCGGGAAGCGCGCCTCAAGATGAGATCTCCCGGACCTTCAAGGTCCCTAAAGGTCCGTTGAAGACTACGACGTTGATAGGCAGGGTGTGGAAGCGCAGTAATGCGTTGAGCTAACCAGTACTAATTGACCGTGTGGCTTGACCATATAACACCCAAGTAGTTTGCGTTTAGGGTGGTATGCAATGCAATCGATAGAAGCGATCCAACAAGAACGCGGGACGACCTTTCGATAGTCTTTCAATTGCTAGGCGGTTGTCTGGCGATGAAAGGAATGGCTTGTCTGGCGACCATAGCGAGCGGGAACCACCTGATCCCATCTCGAACTCAGAAGTGAAACCGTTCAGCGCCGATGATAGTGTGGGATAGCCCATGTGAAAGTAGGTCATCGCCAGGCGCTTAAAGCAAAACCCCTGCATCCTATTGCAGGGGTTTTTATTTTGCGACTACTGCACGACTTGGTTTTGAAATTGGGCTATATTTAGTTTTAACAGCGTTCCATGGTGGTTTACGAAGTGTGCTCAGGAAGGGTTTATAGGCTCGGCCAAGAATCGCGGTAAAGCGGCGAAACTGCGAGTCCAGATGGCTAAATGCGTCGCTATAACGCGACCACAAACAAAGGGGGAACGATGGTTGAATCCGATGATGAGATAACGCAGGCTCTCTTAGCATCGAGCGAGGATTTCAAACGCCTTTACCAGAAGCATAGGGGATTAAAGGACCAGGTGCACCAGGCAAACACGGGCGCACTCCCGCTTGATGACATCTCGTTGGAAAACTTGAAAAAACAAAAGTTGCTGCTCAAGGATAGAATGGCTTCGATGATCAAGGCTTACCGCGAGAGCAAGCTGGCAATCGGGGGCTAATATGCAAGTGTATGCAACCTTTCCCCTCGATTATCAACGCGCCTATGGCGAGCGCGACTAGAACGAAAAGGTAAAGCCGCCGTGGAAGAGGCACGGCGTGTGCTAAATCGGTGCCCACGATCGAGATGGCGGGCAAACGCGGATAAATCAAGAAAAGAGTTGCGGCCCCCAACGCACCGGCGCCGATCGACGACAGCGTTACTAAAACACCGAGGAAAACTCCAACAACGAACGTGATCGGTGCCTTTAGGCGGCTGTGAACAGCCCGTAACGCGGAAAACCGTTCCTGCAAACTGAAGTCGATAAGCTGCTTTTTTAACAATAGCACCATTGACGTCAGTATCAACGCGATACCGAGCGTTGACGTAATGAGCGCGGTATAGTCGATTCCGCGATCGTTGAAGTGCTTCAACACCCAAACCGTGAGCGCCGATGCCGGTAAACTTCCGGCACTCATGATCCGCACGATGTGCCAATTAATCGTGCCCTGCCGATGATGCACCCAGATCCCGCCGCACTTCGTGATCGCGGCGTAGAGAAGATCCGTGCCGACGGCGATCGCCGGGTTAATCCCAAATACAAGTACCAAGATGGGGGTCATGAGCGAACCACCGCCGACACACGTCAGACCGACGACAAACCCGACTACAAAACCCGAAATCGTATAGGCAAAATCCATTGTGAAGTTTGGTTCTTAGTGTGTTGCGCACTCCAGTGTAGTAATATCGATTGATAATAACAACGATAGCTTGGTTATATCTTTATCGTATATAGCTATAAATCAAACGTCGCCTAATGAAGTTGCAGCAATTAAGATTTTTCGTCGAGATTACGCGCCAAAAGCTAAACGTGTCGGCGGCCGCCGAGCGGCTCTATACCTCGCAGCCAGGTATAAGTAAGCAGATTAAGTTGCTCGAAGAAGAGCTAGGTGTGGGCTTATTACTGCGCAGTGGTAAGCACTTAGCGGCTCTAACGCCTGCCGGACAGGCCATCTTACCGGTAGCAGATCAAATTCTCGCCGAGGTTGAAAAGATTCGGTGCATAGCGACGGAGCACAAGGACAATCGGCGCGGAAGTTTATCCATCGCGACGACACACACGCAGGCCCGCTATGCCTTGCCGGATGTGATCCGGGCCTTTATCAAGACCTATCCTCAGGTCGCGCTGCATATGCACCAGGGAACACCGGTGCAGATCTCCGAGCTGGCCGTGTCTCGCCGAGTGGATTTTGCCATCGCGACGGAAGCCTTAGAACTTTTTGAGGATCTCGTCATGCTGCCTTGTTACCGCTGGAACCGCAGCGTCATTGTCCCGCGCGATCACCCGCTGACGAGGGCATCGCCACTGACGCTCGAAGCCGTCGCCGAGTTATCCTTTGATTACTTACGTGTTCGGTTTCACGGGCCGTTCCCAGCTGGATCAAGCCTTCAATAGACGCGGGCTTACCCCGCGTGTCGTGCTTACCGCAGTGGACGCCGACGTCATAAAGACGTACGTCAAGCTTGGCCTCGGAATTGGCATAATGGCGAGTATGGCCTATGACCCGAATGCGGATAGCGAACTGTGTGCATTAGATGCGGGTCATCTATTCGAACCGAGTACTACGAAGATCGGATTTCGTAAAGGCGCTTTTCTTCGGGGCTACATGTACTATTTCATTGAGCGTTTTGCCCCGCACCTTACCCGCGACGTAGTTGAAGCGGCGTGCGGCGCTGGGACAAGAGAGGAAATAGAAAAGCTTATTAACCCCAGCGACCTGCCCGTTCGTTAGCTCGGGAGGGCTGGTATCGGCAGGCATTGCAGCGGTGCCCGATTATAGAAAATCCGGCACCTGCTCCATCATTTCGTCAACGGCGTCTTTGCCCGAAACTTCGCGGTTTAATACTTCCTTGACGAATCGAAAGTAAGAGGTATAAACACGAACCGCATTCGCTTCGTCGCGTACCAGAAAGAAGGGCGCGCGGTCTACTTTATATTCGCGGGCAAGCGCCATGCCCTCGCTCGCAGCATCGCGCTCGTCGGCTGTTACGATGTTGTCGATACGCTCGAGCAAATTTGCTCCCTTCAGTCGCTCGTGCACCTCTTTGCACTTGCGGCACGGGAGACCATCGGCCATGATTTTTTTTACGAACGTTATATGCACGGTTTAACCGCGAGCCACGGCAGCTAGGTTTCCCGTATGCAGCCCGCATTCCTTTTGGGTGCCTTCTTCCCACCACCACCGCCCTTCTCGCTCGTGGTGATTCGGTAGCACAGGCCTTGTGCACGGTTCACACCCGATACTGATAAATCCCCGTTCATGCAATTCGTTATAGGGTACATCGTGTGTCTGGATGTAACGCCACACCTCCGCCGAGCTCCAATTGGAGAGCGGGTTAAACTTGATTAGCGAGCGTTCTTTGGTTGAAAACGCGGCGTCTTTCTCGATGACTGCAAGCTCGATCCGAGTCCCCGGGCTTTGATCTTTGCGCTGGCCCGTGATCCAAGCATCTAGCGATTGAAGTTTCCGGCGTAAAGGTCCTACCTTGCGGATAGCACAACATTCCTTATGGCCGTCTTTATAAAAACTGAATAATCCCTTTTCGCGCACCAAACGCTCTACCGCGAGCGGATCAGGGAACAACACCTCGATCTGGAGCTGGTATCGATTCCTTACGCGCTCCAAGAACCGATAGGTTTCAGCGTGCAGGCGCCCGGTGTCCAGAGAAAAAATACGGATGTCGTTTCTTATTTTCGTCGCCATATCGACCAGCACTACGTCTTCCGCACCGCTGAAGGAGATCGCGATGTGCTCATATGCCGTTAGCGCATACGCCAGAATCTCTTGGGGAGATTTATGATGGTATTCAACGGCTAAGTTCTCAATGTTTTTGTTGATCATTTAGACTATCCCTCATGCTTGCATCACTACGCCCGCCGCATTTTTATTAATATAACAGCCCAAACGCTTTGCAGTGAAATGGCGTATAGGCATATCGACATGTTTTATTTTACGATCTTTTGTACGGCCGTGGCATTGACTAGCGCTGTAATCCTACGGGTCACTGTTGGCCGAGCCAGCGAGACAGTCGCGCGTTGATTCAGCGATAACGCGTTGGATCCGCCGCGCCGGCGGATCCGAAACCGGCGCGACGAAAGCGACAGGCGTCACATACCCCGCATGCGCGTCCCTCGTCGTCGGCCTGATAACAAGAGACCGTGATGCTGTAATCGACGCCCAGGCGTAGGCCTTGCTCGATGATCTGGGCCTTGCTTAACTCGATAAGCGGGGCATGTATTATAAAGCGCTTTCCCTCCACGCTTGCCTTGGTGGCCCGTTGGGCCATCGCCTCGAAGGCCGCTATGAATTCCGGCCGGCAGTCGGGATACCCGGAATAATCGATCGCGTTAACCCCGATAAAAATATCCCACGCTTCGAGCACCTCGGCCCACGCCAAGGCCAGGCCGAGTAACAGCGTATTGCGTGCGGGAACGTACGTGACCGGGATCCCTTCGGTTGGTGTTTCCGGCACGGCGATGGTTGGGTTCGTCAATGCGGATCCCCCGATCGCCGAGAGGTCCAAGCGCATAATCTTGTAGCCTTGGGCGCCGAGCGCGATAGCGATTTGATGCGCTGCCGCGATCTCGGAACGGTGGCGTTGCCCGTAGTCAACGCATAATCCGTAGCACGCATACCCTCGTTCGCGGGCGATGGCCAAGGCCGTGCTGGAATCGATCCCTCCCGAGATCAATACGACGGCACGCCGTGGACTAGCGTCCAGGGAGATCACCCCAGATCACCTTATGAAGTTGAATCTGAAAGCGCACCGGAAGCCGGTCTTCCAGGATCCACTCAGCCATCTCTGCTGGGTTGATCTCCCCGCTGCTCGGCGAAAACAGGATCTCGCACGGAAAGCTAAAGCGCTGCATGAGCTCCTTGGCCCAGTCGTAGTCGTTGCGGTCGCGAATCACGAACTTCACCTCATCGGTCGCCGCAAGATATTGAATATTTCGATAGTCGTTTTTTCCGGCTTCTCCCGATCCCGGCGTTTTCAAGTCCATGATCTTCATGACTCGCTCATCGACGGACCGAATGTCGAGGGCGCCGCTCGTCTCGAGCGAGACGCGGTAACCCAGATCACACAACTGCTGCAGTAGGGCCGGACATGCGGGCTGAGCGAGCGGTTCGCCACCGGTCACGGTGACATAACGAGCATGATACTCGGTGATCCGTTCTAAGATGGTATTGAACGGCAGGCGCGTACCGCCGTGAAACGCGTAAGCCGTATCACAATAGTGGCAGCGTAAGGGACAGCCCGTGAGGCGCACGAATACTGTCGGTAGACCCACGCGGCTCGACTCGCCTTGTAGCGACAAAAAGATTTCGGTGACGCGTAGACTCTCCTCGGGGGACGATTTGTGAACGGTAGCGGGCATGAGCGTCGTGGAGTAGAAATGTGCGTGCGCGGGTCATGGTTGCTCAAGGCGAATGCGCTGTAAACGCTCGTCCGCGAGCCGTGCAGCGGTGGTGCCCGGATAACGAACCCGGAGACTCTCGAGACTGGTTTTGGCGTGGTCGAGCTGGCCTAGTTCGTGGTGGCTGTAACCGATCTTGAGGAGGGCATGGGTTAACTTCTGACTCTCCGGGTAGTGCTCAACGAGCTTCGTATATTCAGAGATGGCCGGCTGATACTGGTGAGTCACGTAGTAGGCTTCCGCGAGCCAGTATTGCGCATTATCGGCGTGCGCGCTTTTGGGATACTGCCCAAGAAAACGATTGAAAGCAGAGATGGAGTCGTTGTAGTTCCCTACCTTAAGCAGGTCGAAGGCGCGCCGGTAGTCGTTTTCCTCGTGGCTCGCACGCGCAGCGGCGACCGTTGTGCCCGTGTCTGGCGCCGCTTGTGCGGGTCCTGAAGACGGGGCCTCGCCGATGTCATGGGCCGGCGTGTCGGCCGGGGTCTCGAGCGCGCGGTTCGAATCGTCCATAAGCTGGGAAGCCGCTGGCGCGACCGTTCGCGGGGAACTCATTACCTCGGAGCTTGTGGATTCATTGCGAGCGTTGCCGGCATCACTCGCGCCGCCGGCGCCGGTTTCAAGCAGTTGCAGCCGGCGGTCGAGATCGGAATACAGTCGTTCATCGCGCTCTTCGGATTTTTCGAGCCGATGCGCCTGAACTTCCATCTCCCCGCGCAGCCGTTTCACCTCTTGGTGCAAGCGCTCGACCTGGTTCAGAACATCCAGCATACCGCGGTTCGTGAGCAGCCGTTCGAGGCGTTCGAGCCGGGCCTCAACATCCGCTGGATTGCCTTCGACGACCGGAGCATCATATTGCGCCATAACGCAAAGAGGAGCGTAGGCCGTTAAAAACAACGCGCCGCGCCATGAGCGGACTGCTCTGCCGGACATGGTTTCTAATAGCTGATCACTACGCGTCGATTGAGGGAATAGGCGCTTTCGTCATGTCCGGGGGAGTCCGGATGTTCCTCGCCGTAGCTTACGGTGCGGATCTGGGCGGTGGAACCGCCAAGCAAGGTGATCTGTTTGCGCACCGCGAGCGCACGGCGTTCCCCGAGAGCTAGATTATATTCCCGCGAGCCGCGTTCATCGGCGTGCCCTTCGAGCGTGATAACCGTGTCGGGGTGGCTCGTGATGTACGCGGCGTGGGCCTCGATCGCTGATTGAAATTCCGGCCGGATCTCATCGCTGTCGTATTCAAAATAGATCACACGCGCCCCATCTCCACCGCGTCCCCCGTCGCTCACATCAGCATTCGGGTAACCTATACCCTTATTTGCGCCTTTGGCTTGCGCGTCCATGGCCTCCATCTCGGCCGGAGAAATCCCCTGGTCTTCCACCGTGGCCGCACTGTCTTCTTTGCTTTGCTCATCCACGGTTTGACATCCGGCCACTGCGAGAGCGGACAGGGCGAGAATAAGCATTCGCATGTTCATGGTCTGCATCGTTTTATCTCCTCTTTGCTAGCGTGATCCTAATATCTGAACGGGCCCCACGCCGGTTCGCGGACCTCCCCGCGCAACAATGCCAGGCGTTGCTTCACTCGGCCATCGATCGAGGTGGCCGCCAGCTCGGTGCCCTGTGGCCCGACCGTCGTATAGATGATCATGCTGTCGTTTGGGGCGAAACTCGGAGACTCATCCAAGCGGGTATCGGTCAATATCGCCAGGCGTTCGGTTTCCATGTTGTAGGTGGCGATTCGGTAATTGCCGCCGTCGCCGTGAACGATCGCCAATAATTTCCCGTCCGACGAATAGCGGGGGCGAGCGTTATAGTCCCCTTCGTGTGTTAAACGCCGCGGGTGTCCACCCGAGACCGAGACTTCATAAATCTGTGGCCCCCCGCCCCGGTCGGAAGTAAACGTCAAACGGGTCCCATCCGGTGACCAGGAGGGTTCGGTATCGATGGCCGGGTCGTGCGTAATCCGCCGCAGTTGTCGGTTCGAGAGGGTTAGCACATAAATCTCGGGATCCCCATCGCGCGACAAGGTCAACGCCAACCTGCCCCCGTCCGGTGACCACGCCGGGGCACTGTTGATCCCCGTTTCCGCGGCTACCTTGTCGCGGTGACCGCTCCCGAGATCTTGAACGTAGATGGCGGAACTACGGCCTTCGAACGAAACATAGGCAAGACGCCGCCCGTCCGGTGACCACGCCGGCGACATCAGCGGCTGGGGTGAGGTCAATAGGGTCTGTACATTCTCCCCATCGATATCGGCTACTTGCAGCCCGTAGATCTTGTTCCGTCCGCTGCGCTGCTGGACCGTGACATAAGCGATGCGGGTGGCGAACGCTCCCTTGACGCCGGTCAGCTTCTCGTAGATCACGTCGCTGATCTGATGGGCTACCAATCGCAACTGGGCCGCTTTTGCAGGCACCTTATACGCTAGAAGTTGTGTGCCTTTATACACATCGACCAGCCAAAACTCGACCTGGTAGTCCGTCTCGATACCGGGCCGGAGGGTCCCAACCACCAAATTGTCCATCCCGACCCGGCGCCAATCGGCAAAATTGATTTCGGAAAAACCGTGGGGTTGTGATGGCATATCAGCGCGCGGCATCGGGACGAAGCCGCCGCTGCTTTCTAAATCCGCGGCAACGATCGCGGCGATATCCACGGCCGGCCGTTGTGATCCGGGCGGATCGAACGGGGCGATTGCGATCGGGAGCGCGCCCGCGACGCCCTGGGTGATTTTTATTTTTAATACCGCCTGCGCGCTTGCATACCAGGCCAGTAACGCGAAGCACACAGCAGCTCTATACAAACACTTCAAGCCTACACCTCCGGTTCAAAGACGAATTGGATCTCGCGCAGTTGCTGGAACAAGCGCGGATCGTCGGGTACCGGTAACGGTGACGCCTTGCGTACCGCGATCTCCGCTTGCCGGTCAAACACCGGGTTGCCGCTCGATCGTATCACCTCGGCGTCCACGACGTCGCCCCCGGGCACCATCTTGACCAACAGTTCGCAGGATAGTCCCCGCTCGGGATAATTGAAGGTGTTGCCGATCTGAGTCCGGATGAGTTTAATATATTTATCGATTTCACTTTGATCGCGCTCGCGCTCCTTGGCCTCGGCGCGGGCTTTTTCATCCGCGGCCAGGGCCGCGGCTAATTCCCGCTGGCGCCGCTCTTCTTCTTTACGCTTTTTCTCGGCCTCGACCTTCTTGCGTTGCTCCTCGGCGAGACGTTTCTTCTCCGCTTCGGCCTGCTGACGCTCTTCACGTTTTTTCGCAAGCGCTTTTTCCTGTGCGATTCGCTTCTGCTCCTCGGCCAGCCGCTGTTTCTCCTCGCGTTTGCGTTTATCTTCAGCCTGTTTAAGCTGCTGTTCTTGCTTGCGTAAGGCCGCTTGTTCCTGCTTGAGTTCCTCTAAGCGTTTCTCCTCGGCTTGACGCTTCTGTTTCGCGACGGCCACATCGCGTTCAAGCGCCTCGCGGCGTGCCTGTTCGTCTTTACGCTTGCGCCGTTCGGCCTCCTTCAGCCGTTGCACCTCGGCTTCGACCTTGTTTTGATCGATGGCGACTGCCTGTACGATCTGAGAGCTTGGTTTGGATGCGGGCGGAAGCTCGCCGAGGTTCAGGCTCAGCGCCAGTAATACAATCGCGACCGCATGGATCGCGACCGCATAGATAAACGATCGAAACGAGCGGAGCCGCCTTCGAACCATCGTGCCGTCAGCGTTCCGGCGGCTGCGTCATAAGCCCAACCCCTTGCACACCGGCGCCCTGGAGCGCCGCCATCAGCTCTACCACCCGTGCGTACGCGACTGCTTGGTCGCCATTAACGAGGACCGGCACATTGGGTTTGTAACGCAGCACGGCCTGGACGCGGTTTAACAGCGTTTCTTTGCTCACGGGATCGTGCCGGTGGTCCCCGAAATCAATATAGTAATTACCTTTCCTGTCCACTGTGATGATCAGCGGTTCGGTATCGCTCGGGGGCACCGGTTCGGAGGCGGCTTGCGGCAGATCCACCTTGACCCCTTGGGTGATGAGCGGTGCGGTGATCATGAAGATGATCAGCAACACCAACATCACATCGATGTAGGGGACGACGTTGATATCCGACATCAGGCGCTTACGCTTGTGTCTCACCGCCATGCCCTTGAGACTCCCCCGGCCATGTTTCGTTCAAGCGTGCGCTTGGCGGTGCAAAATGGAGGAAAACTCCTCCAGGAATATGTCGTAGCGGCTGAACAAGCGGTCGATATCGTTGGCGTAATGATTGTAAGCAATGACCGCGGGAATGGCCGCGAACAAGCCCATGGCCGTGGCGATCAAGGCCTCGGAGATCCCGGGGGCCACCATGGCGAGCGTTGCTTGATGCACGTTGGCCAGGGCTTGAAAGGAGTTCATGATGCCCCAAACGGTGCCGAAGAGGCCCACGTACGGGCTCACCGAGCCCACCGTGGCGAGCAGCGGCAAGCTCTGCTCGAGGTCTTCGATCTCCCGGTTCAAGGCCACGCGCATTGAGCGTTGCGCGCCCTCCAAGACGGCGCCTGGCTCAATGCCGTCTTGCTGGCGCAAGCGGGCGAATTCCTTGATACCGGCTTCAAAGATCCGTTCGAGCCCCGAGGGCTCGTGGCTGCGCTGCGCGATCCGGTTATAGAGCTCGGTGAGGTCATCGGCCGACCAAAAGCGATCCTCGAATTTAGCCGCATCGCGCTGCGCTTTCCTAACCACGGCGCGTTTATTGAAGATCACCGTCCAAGACCAAAGCGAAGCGGCGATCAAAACCACCATCACGAACTTGACCAATAGGCTGGCGCCCAGGATCAAATTGGTAATCGAAAGATCAGTCGCCATGTGTAAGCTCGGCTAACATCGAAGGGGGTATGGGTTTGGGCAACGCGCTTAGCGCTCGCCGAACAGATCGGGTTGGCTCGCGAGGTGCTCGGGCGGTGCGGCTCCGAAGTGCAACCACGCAGCGCGCGTCGCCGTCCGCCCCCTTGGGGTACGCATCATGAATCCCTGCTGGATCAAAAACGGTTCCAGCACATCCTCGATCGTCCCCCGCTCTTCCCCGATCGCGGCGGCCAGGCTGTCGACGCCGACGGGCCCGCCATCGAATTTTTCGATAATCGTCAAGAGCAGCTTGCGGTCCATGATGTCAAAGCCGTGGGTGTCTACGCTGAGCAATTCCAAAGCCCGCTTGGCAATGTCCACGTTGACCTTTCCATTGCCGCGGACCTCGGCGTAATCCCGCGCGCGGCGCAGCAGACGGTTGGCGATGCGCGGCGTGCCCCGCGCCCGCCGCGCGATCTCCCCGGCACCCTCGGCATCGACGGCGACGCCGAGGATGCGCGCCGAGCGCCGCACGATGCGGGTCAGATCCTCCGCGTCGTAGAATTCCAGCCGTTCGACAATCCCGAAGCGGTCTCGCAGCGGCGAGGTGAGCAGCCCGGCGCGGGTGGTGGCACCGACCAGGGTAAACGGCGGCAGATCCAGTTTGATGGCGCGGGCCGCCGGACCTTCGCCGATCATGATATCGATCTGAAACTCCTCGAGCGCCGGGTACAGGATTTCCTCCACCACCGGGCTCAAGCGGTGGATCTCGTCGATGAAGAGCACGTTTCGTGGCTCGAGATTGGTCAGGATCGCGGCCAGATCGCCGGGGCGCTCCAGCACCGGACCGGAGGTCTGACGCAAAGCGACCCCCAGCTCGTTGGCGATGATATGGGCGAGCGTCGTCTTACCGAGTCCCGGCGGGCCAAAAAGCAGCACATGATCGAGCGGCTCGCGCCGCCGGCGCGTGGCGGTGATGAAAATTTCCAGCCGTTCGCGCACCGGCGTCTGGCCTACGTAATCCTTGAGCCGGCGGGGCCGCAATGCTTCGTCCGCGTCGCCGGCCATGGTGTCGGGAAGCGTTAATGGATTCGGATCGGTCATCGTGTGGTGAAGGCGCGCACGGTTAGCCGTTGAGCTGGTTTTTCATGCGGGCATGCTCGGCGGGGGCTAAACCGCTCATGCTTGTGAGCGCAGCACCGCGCGGATGATGGCTTCGCTCGTCATCCCGGCGGTATCGATGGCTTGCACGTAGCGCCCGGCCTCGTGAGCTTTATAGCCGAGCGCCACCAGACCCTCGATCGCGTCCGCCAAGGCGTCATGGGATCCCGCGAAGGCCCCTCCCGCGGCTGCCGCGCGCGGCGTCCAATCATTGAGGCGGTCGCGCATCTCGATCACCAGCCGCTCGGCGGTCTTCTTGCCGATCCCGGGCAGGTGTGTCAGCCGCGCGATGTCTCCCGCATGGATACACTTGGCAAACTCCTCGACATCAGACCCGGAGAGAATGGCGAGCGCGGTGCGGGCACCGATCCCGCTGACCTTGAGCAAGGCGCGGAACAGCCGCCGTTCGGACTCGGTTAAAAAGCCGAACAGGAGGTGCGCGTCCTCCCTGATGGCGAGATGCGTATATAACAGAACCTCGGCGTTGAGTTTAGGGAGGCGGTCAAATGTGCTCAGCGGCGCCTCTAGCTCGTAGCCGATGCCGTGGGCCTCGAGCAGGAGATGCGGGGGCCGCTTTTCGATCAGCAGTCCGCGGATGCGTCCGATCATAGAAATCGCCGCCGCCGGTTGCGCCGCACGCCGGGCATGCGTAGCAGGCCTTGGCGTGTGTGCCCGTGACAGAGCGCGACCGCGAGCGCGTCCGCGGCATCGGTCTCGGGCGGCGCCTCGAGGTTCAGCAGCACCTTGATCATGTGTTGGATTTGAGCCTTTTCGGCATTGCCCCGGCCGACGATGGCCTGTTTAATTTGCGCCGGGGTAAACTCGAATACCGGTAAATCACGCTTCGCCCCGGCCACCAACGCCGCCCCGCGAGCTTGGCCAAGCTTCAGGGCGGAGTCCGCGTTGCGGTTCATAAACACGAGTTCCACCGCCATCTCTTGCGGATTATATTCTTCTATCGCCGCCGTCACACCATCGAAGATGCGGCTAAGCCGCGGGGCTAGCGCGTCGCCCGCGGTCTTTATGCCACCGCTGGCGACATAGAGAGTGCGCGGGCCGTCCACATCAATAACGCCATAGCCCGTGATCCGCGATCCGGGATCGATACCGAGGATACGGATCACACTAAAATGAGAGGTCTATCGTTCAGGGCGCTGAAAGGGCAATTAATTTGGCGATCATTTCGCTTCGGCAAGCTTTTCAGGCTCGCGAGCCCGCGGATTTCCGGTGACTTAATCAGGCTTCTTGACTTTGGTGCGGTGGGTTTGTAATATGGGTCACGCCGCGAAGCGAGCGCCGGTGCTTCCGGGCTAGACGCCTTAGGTCGCGTCATGATACGCCCAGCACGGGGGTCGGCAAGTTGCCCACGTGCAGAGGCATGGCGGCAAGTCGAACGACGGTAACGCAAACGTTCTGGGGCGATGGCCGGAGGAGCCATCTAGCATGAGCGACATCTTTGTCTGCTATTCGAAAACCGACCGCACCGAGTATAAATTTCGCTAGGTCCGAATACAGCGGGCCATGGTATTCGCTTCTATTGGGTTTGACCAGTCAGCGGAACGCGGAATGAGCTGCGTCCGGAGGGCGCTTGGTTAGCGGTGAAAGTCCATGCCATAGGAAGTCGCAGCCTGTGTAGCGAGGTGACTGCGTCGCCGTGAGGCGGGGTGGGGAGCAACCGGAGGTCGAAAGAACAGCCCGGAGGCTGACGAACGCGATTCGGCGGCATGTGGCGGCGATGCTCACTCATGGTCGAAGCCCGGACTTGCCGGACGCGCTGAGGTGGCTGCAAAAGCGACGTTCGGGCGCATGACGTGGATGGAGACGGGATGTACGGAATGCAAAGCGGCGTAAGCGGAGAGACCTGTTCCGAGTTCGGGCGAGCGCGGCAGGAGTCAGAGCCCGCATAGGACCGAGGCGGCATAAGCCGAGAGGGCTGGCTAGCAAAACCGGTCGGAGGGAAGGCGGGCGGTGAGGTGGAATCGTGAAAGCCACGACGAAGCAAAAGACAGCATCGACAGTGCTCGCAGGGGCTGAACAAGGTGCAGAAGCCCGCGACTGGATCGTGGGTGGAAGCCTCGGTGTGGACGGAGCGCATGGTGTCGGCGCTGGTGAACGGCGTCGAGGGAGGCAAGTGGTACAGTTTGATGGACAAGGTGTACGCGCCCAGAAACGCTGGCGTCGGCCGGCGGAAGAGTCCGGGGCAACAAAGGTGCGGCGGGCGTGGATGGGCAAAGCGTGGAACGGATCGCAGCCGGTGCGGAAACGTACTTGGCGGAGCTGAGCCGGGAACTGCGGAAGGAAGTTATCGGCCGCAGCGGTGAAACGGGTGGACATTCCGAAAGGCGATGGCAAGACGCGACCACTGGGGATCCCGCACGGTCAAGGACCGCATCGTCCAGACGGCGGTCAAGCTCGTGATTGAGCGGTCTTCGAGGCGGAGTTCTGTCCAGGGAGCTACGGATTTCGACCGGGCGGAGCTGCAAGGAGGCGTTGCGGGAAGTCGATGGGCTGCTCAAGGCCGGGTACGCCTTGTGGTGGACGCCGACCTCAAGAGCTGCTTCGACAGCATTCCGCATGGCAAGCTGATGGAACGGGTGGAAGCACGGATAGCAGATGGACGCGTGCTCGACCTGCTCCGAGGGTGGCTCAAGCAGGACATCCTGCGGGGTCTGGAGCATTGGACGCCCGACCGGTGGCACGCCGCAAGGCGCGGTCATCAGTCCGCCTTGGCCAATCTCTACCTGAGCCCCTGGATGACATGGATGGCGGGCGAGGCTATCGGATGGTCCGCTACGCGGACGACTTCGTCGTGCTGTGTCGCAGCCGAGAGGAGGCCGAGGGCCGCACTCTCGAACATCCGTGCGTGGGTAGCGGAGACTGGACTCACCCTGCATCCGGACAAGACGCTACGTGGGCGACTGCCGGGAGGCGGGAGAAGGTTTTGACTTCCTCGGTTGCCGGTTTGAAACCGGGCGACGCTGGGTGCGGAGAAAGAGCCTCATGCGCCTCAAGGACGGCATCCGGGCAAGACGCGGCGGACGCGGGGCGCAAGTCTTGCACGGGTCATCGCGGAATTGAACCCGATGCTGCGAGGCTGGTTTGGTTACTTCAAGCATGCCGATTCGAGTACCTTTCGCAAGTTGGACGGATTCATCCGGCGACGGCTGCGCGCGCTCTTGCGCAAGCCGAGAGAAACGCCCCGGGCTTCGGACGCTGTCTGGCCGACCAGAAACGCTGGCACAATGTCTTCTGATCGCGGACGCCGGGCTGTTCGCCCTAAACACAGCCTGGCAGACCGCGAGACACGCACGATGAGGAAACCACTGACTGGAGAGCCGTGTGCGGGAAAACCGCTACGCACGGTTCGGAGGGCGGGGAGGGCGCGAGCCCTTCCCGACCCTATCATCGTCGCCGAACCTGAACGTCGCCTCTCGGTGGTCGAAGAACTCGAAGCCACCGTCGCCGCCATCTCAAGCGCACGGAGCGACTGCGGAGCAGCGCTACTGAGCGCTGCATTTATGGAAGGGGGCAGGCGCGCTATTGGCTCTGCCAAAGCGAGGAATCTCTAAATGTTTAAATCTGATCTCCGATCAAGTCCAGAAAGGACGATCTACTCGCCCGAGGGTCCTTTTCGTCCGCGTTAGCCGACGCAATTCTGTCGTACGGTAACAAGGACAGTGTTGTCACCGCTTTGTATGGCGCTTGGGGTTGGCAAATCATCAGTCGTAAACATGGTGCTTGAACGAATTGAAGAAGCCAGTTCGAGCATGCCGAGCCCAAAACGGAGAAATAGTCAAATGTTGTGTACGGGGCTAGGTTAGGCAGCGATTTTTTGGGGTCTTCCCATAAGCCGTCTTTGAAAATAACTCCCTCGATGACTTGAGCGAGGCGGGGAATTCCATACAGTTTCCTCCAATGTCGCTCGGCACTTCTTACCAACATGAATACCATCGCCAAAATGCTTTCTCGAGACACGCAGCCACGGGTTTTGTGGGTGCGCAGCCGGACCGTAGCAAAGGTAGATTCGATCGGATTGGTGAGATGGATCCAGTGCTCGGCCGGAAAATCGTAGAAGGCCAACAGTGACCCCCGATCTCTTTCCAAACACTCCGCAGCTTTCGGATACTTGGGACGGTAGAGGGTCAGAAACTCATCGAAGGCGCGCTCGGCCTCCTGCCGGGTGGCGCCGTTCCTGCGTACCTTCTAAGCCACCCTCCGGCTGCCGTCGCATGTGTGGGATCCGTACTCCGTGTTTTTGCGCTATGGTATATCCGAATGAAACGTTATTCGCTTCCAATGCGTTTGACCCTATGGTGCAGCGGGAGGTGACAGTGATTGCAGGTATCGACGAGGCGGGCCGGGGACCGCTCGCCGGGCTAGCATTGGGGTTTCCAAGGAGAGTCGTGCAAGGCTCCCCTTTGGTCGCCTGCGGGTTCCCGGCCCGCGGGTGAAACATTTTGACTAACCCGCGTTCGGCGAGATCCAAAACGTGTTTGTGCATCTGCACCTCCACAGCGAGTATTCCATAGTCGATGGCCTGATCCGCATCAATGATCTGGTCGATCGGGTAGCCGCGCTCGGAATGCCGGCGGTCGCGGTGACCGATCAGAGCGCGTTGTTTTCGATGGTGAAATTCTACCGTGCGGCGCAGGCACGCGGGATTAAACCGATCATAGGCGCGGACCTCTGGCTCGCCGGCGACGCCGGAAAACGCACCCGCATCGTCGTGCTCTGTCAGGACGCGGCCGGCTATCGCAATTTGACCGAGGTCATCACCCGCAGTTACACGGAGGGTCAGGTACAGGGGGTGCCGCACGTCCAGCAAGAGTGGTTATTCGCGCGTTCGGACGGTCTCCTCCTCCTCTCAGGCGCGGGCGGGGGCGAGATCGGCCAGGTCTTGGCCGGCGGCTCAAAGGCGGAGGCGAAACGCCGGCTCAAGCGCTGGCTAGACCACTTCCCGAATCGTTACTACCTGGAGTTGCAACGCACCGCGCGCTCGGGCGAGGCGGAATACATCGAACGCGCGTTGGACCTCGCGGCGGCTTGCCAAGCGCCGGTGGTCGCGACCAATGACGTGTGTTTTCTGCACCCGGAGGATTATGAGGCCCACGAGGCCCGGTTTTGCATAAACGCCGGCCGGGCCTTGGCCGATCCGCGCCGGCCGAAACCCTACAGCCCGCAGCAATACCTGCGTAGCGCCGAGGAGATGGAGGTGCTGTGGGCGGATGTACCCGAGGCTATCGAAAATAGCCAGATGATAGCCCAGCGGTGCAGTCTCGAGCTGACGCTCGATCGCTATCATCTCCCCGATTTTCCGGTGCCGCCCGGCACCGTGGTGGAGGACTGCTTGCGCAGCCAAGCCGAAACCGGCCTGCGCCAGCGCCTGGCGGTGATCTCGGACGCCGATGCGCCGAGCGGCGGCCCCAAGAACGCAGCATATGCGGAGCGGCTCATGTCGGAGATCGAAATGATCACCAAGATGGGTTTCGCCGGCTATTTCCTCATCGTGGCGGATTTCATCCGCTGGGCCAAGGAGTGCGGTATACCGGTGGGGCCCGGGCGCGGGTCGGGGGCCGGTTCGCTCACGGCCTACGCCTTGAGGATCACCGATCTCGACCCGATTCAATATGATCTCCTGTTCGAGCGCTTTCTCAATCCCGAGCGGGTCTCAATGCCCGATTTCGACATCGATTTTTGCATGGAACGGCGCGATGAGGTCATCGACTACGTCGCAGAGCGCTACGGCCGGGATCGGGTCTCCCAGATTATCACCTACGGCAGCATGGCCGCGCGGGCGGTAGTGCGCGATGTCGGCCGCGTGCTCGGCTATCCCTACGGGTTTGTGGATCAGATCGCCAAGCTTATTCCCTTCGACCTCAACATGACGCTGGAGCGAGCCCTCGCCGAGGAGCCCGCCTTACGCGAGCGTTGCGAGGCCGAAGAGGAGGTGCACACGCTCATCAATCTGGCCAAGAAACTCGAGGGCTTGGTGCGCAATGCGGGCAAGCACGCGGGCGGCGTCGTGATCGCGCCGGCGCCCTTGACCGATTTCATGCCACTATATTGTGAGCAGGGTTCGACGGCCCGGGTTACCCAGTTCGACATGGGTGATGTCGAGGCGATGGGGCTGGTGAAATTCGATTTTCTGGGTCTCAGAACGCTTACAATCATCGCTTGGGCGGTGCGCGGCATCAATGCCGCGCGAGAGCTTCAAAGCGATCCGATGCTCGACATCACCCGCATTCCGCTCGACGACGTGAAAACCTTCGCATTGATACAGCGCGGCGAGACGGCGGCGGTATTCCAATTGGAATCCCGCGGCATGAAGGACCTCGTCAAGCGCTTGCGGCCGGACATGTTCGACGACTTAGTGGCGCTCGTGGCCTTGTTCCGCCCCGGACCCCTCCAGTCGGGGATGGTGGACGACTTCATCAACCGCAAGCACGGACGTGCGGCGGTACGCTATCCACACTCGGCGATCGAGCCCATCCTAAAGCCGACCTATGGTGTGATCCTCTACCAGGAGCAGGTTATGCAAATCGCCCAGGTGCTCGCGGGGTACTCGCTCGGGGCCGCGGATCTGCTACGCCGGGCCATGGGGAAGAAGAAGCCGGAGGAAATGGCCAAACAGCGCGCCGTCTTTATCGGAGGGGCCGTGGAGCGCAAGGTCGCGCCCGCGGTGGCCGGCGCGATTTTCGACTTGATGGAAAAGTTCGCGGGTTATGGGTTCAACAAGTCGCACTCGGCGGCCTATGCCCTGATCGCCTACCAAACCGCCTGGCTCAAGGCCCATTATCCGGCAGCCTTCATGGCGGCCGTGCTGTCCGCGGATATGGACAATACCGACAAGGTGGTCGCGCTGATAGATGAATGCCGGCGCCTCGGGCTGGGGATCTTGCCTCCCGATATTAATACCTCTGCTTATGGTTTTACGGTCGCGAGCGATGCGTCGATCCGTTACGGGCTCGGGGCGGTCAAGGGCGCGGGGCGCATGGCGATCGAGGCCATGATGGCGGTGCGTGATAGCGGCGGGCCCTACCGTGATCTCCTTGACCTGTGCCTGCGAGTGGACGCGCGCAAAGCCAATCGCCGCGTCTTGGAAGCGCTGATTCAAGCCGGCGCCATGGATAGCCTGGGGCCGGATCGCGGATGGCTGCTGGCAACGCTCGACCCGGCCATGCAGACCGCGGGACAAAGCGTCAAAGACCGCGCGTCGGGCCAGCATGACCTCTTCGGTTTCTCGGCCGAGGCGGCGGCCGAGACGCTGGGACAGGGTGATCCGAAAGCGCTTAGGTGGTCGGATGATCAGAGGCTTGCGGGGGAACGCGAGACGCTGGGCTTATACCTGAGCGGACATCCCATCGATCGCTATGAGGATGAGCTGAATGGGCTGTTGAGCTGCCGCTTGCGCGATCTTAGACCGGGTGCGCGGCGGATAGGCGGGCTGGTCCTGGCCTTGCGGCATACGGACAGGGGGCGTGGCCGCATAGCGATCGCGACGCTCGACGATCATAGCGCGCGCATCGAGGTGGTGGTCTATCCGGAAGCGCTGAAGCGTTATGCAGAGGTGTTGGTCAAGGACCGCGTGCTTATCGCGGAAGGCGCCTGCAGGGTCGATGAAGTGACCGATGCCTACACCTTGGTCGCCGAAAAGTTGTTGGATCTACCGCAGGCGCGGGCGGCCTATGCCAGGGGCTTGATAGTAGGCATCGATGAGGCGCGGTTCGCCAATGGGGCGATCCCGGACCTGCAACGGTTGCTTGAGACCCATCGAGGCGGCCGCTGTCCGGTCTTTATCGACTATCGGGGTGGAGAGGCAAGCGGACGTCTGCGCTTGGGCGATGCCTGGCGTGTGGATCTCAGTGACGCCTTGCTGGAAAAGCTTCGCGCGCTGTTTGCGGGCGGCCAGGTCACCATCGACTACGGGTTGAAAACGACCGCTTTGCCGTGAACCCGGCGTAAGCGCGTGCCCGAGCTCGAGGCGGATCCGTCCCTCCCTGGGTCATTGCTTGGAGGCTGTATATCGGGTAACTTAAAAAATTCTCACCCCGGCAGCGGCGATGAATCTTAACTTCCTGGACTTTGAACAGCCGATCGCGGAGCTTGAGGCGAAGATCGAGGAGCTGCGCCTTTTGAGTGATGAGTCGGCCATCGATATCAGCGAGGAAATCCAGCGGCTCCAGGCGCGCTCGAAGGACCTGACCAAGTCGATATTTTCGTCCTTGACACCGTGGCAGATCTCGCGCATCGCCCGTCACCCGCAACGTCCCTACACGCTGGATTACGCGAAGCGGATCTTTACTGAGTTCCATGAGTTGCATGGCGACCGCGCTTTCGGCGACGACGCCGCCATGGTGTGCGGAGTCGCGCGTTTCGAAGGCGAGCCCGTGGCCGTTATCGGGCAGCAGAAAGGGCGAACGACCGCGGAGAACCTGCAGCGAAATTTCGGCATGCCCCGGCCGGAGGGCTACCGCAAGGCCTTGCGGGTAATGCGGCTGGCGGAGAAATTCAAGCTGCCGTTGCTCACGTTCATCGATACCCCCGGCGCCTACCCCGGTATCGACGCGGAGGAGCGTGGCCAGAGCGAAGCGATTGCCCGCAATTTATTCGTTCTGGCCGAGTTGAAGACACCCATCATTGCCACCGTGATTGGAGAAGGCGGTTCCGGCGGCGCGCTCGCCATTGGCGTCGCGGACCGGGTGTTGATGCTCGAATACAGCACCTATTCGGTGATCTCGCCCGAGGGCTGTGCGTCGATTCTGTGGAAGAGCGGCGAGATGGCGGAAAAAGCGGCGGAGGCCATGGGAATGACCTCGGCGCGCCTGCTGGAGCTGGAATTGATCGACGAGGTGGTGTCCGAGCCGCTTGGGGGGGCGCATCGGGCGATGGACGACATGGCCGAGCGGCTTAGGCAGGTTCTCATCGACAACCTGAGCAGGTTGCGAAAGCTCGATAACGGCGATCTCCTTACCGACCGCCGACATCGCTTGATGACCATCGGTCAGACGAAGGAGAAACAGTAGCCTACTCCCCGCGTTGGTGTGATCCGCTTTTCACCCGAGGCCTTACGCGCGGTGCTGGCAGCCTTGCCGAAGGCCACGGCATATTGGATAGCTTTTAGCGGCGGACAGGACTCGCGCGTATTGCTGCATGCCTTAGCCGCGCTGCGCTATGCGCTCGAGGCGCCGCTTCAGGCAGCCCATGTCAATCATGGGCTGCACCCGGACGCTTCCTGTTGGGCACAAGCTTGTACCGAGACGTGCGAGCATCACACTATTCCGTTATCCGTGGTCCAACTCGATGCGCGGCATCCCCTCGGCGATAGTCCCGAGGCCTGGGCTCGCGAGAGGCGCTATCGGGCCCTGCAAGCACTCATGCACGAAGGCGAAATGATGCTGACGGCGCACCACCGTGACGACCAAGCTGAAACCCTGCTGATGCAACTGCTGCGGGGATCGGGACCTCGAGGCCTTGCGGGGATGCCCCCCCTGGTGCGGTGGGGGTCGGGCTGGCTCGCGCGGCCTTTGCTCGCCTTCGATCGCGCCGATCTCGCGGCCTATGCCGAGGCTCACCGCCTGCGCTGGGTCGAAGACCCGAGCAACACCGAAGCGCGCTATGCGCGTAATTTCTTACGCCATGCGGTGTTGCCAGTACTGAAGACGCGCTGGCCAAGCTTGGGGGCGACGCTCGCACGCGCGGCCCTGTGGCAGGCGGAAGCCGCGGCGCTCATCGACGAGATCGCGGAACAAGATCTGGCGCGGATCGCATCCGTCGCGCCCGCCGCGGTCTCTGTCTCGCGCTTGCGGCGCCTTCCCGAGGCGCGGCGGCGAAATTTATTGCGTCTTTGGTTAGTCCGATGCGGCCTGCCGTCCATGACTTCGGCCCAATTGCAACAGTTGGCGGGGGAAGCCCTGGAGTGCCGATGGGATGGTAGGGCTTGCATTCGCTGGCCAGGGGGCGAGGTACGCCGCTATCGTGACGATTTTTACGCCATGCGTCCCCTGCGCCCGCATGACGCAAATCAAGTGTTCGCGTGGAACTGCGATGCGCCGCTCGCGCTGCCCCTCGGTACGCTAACGGTGGAAATGGGCGCGGACGGTATTCGTGCCGCGGCGTGCGTTAACGATTCGGTCACGGTGGGTTTTCGACGGGGCGGAGAGCGGCTGCAGCCCTACGGTAGTCCTCATACACGCTTGCTCAAACACTTGTTCCAGGAACAGGGGATTCCGCCGTGGCGCCGTGATCGTATTCCACTTGTCTACTTCGGTAAGCGGCTGGCCGCGGTCGCCGGATTCTGGCGCCATCAGGCCCTCGCCGCCGATCCTGGTGAAATCGGACTATGCTTTCGGTGGACGGAGAGCGAAGAAAATGCCGGCGCCCAACTAAGTGCGTTGGGAGAGACGATTGAATAGCTATGCATGCATCATTCGATTCATGGTTTGGGGCTCCGAGACCGTCGCGTCGGAGGGGCTGACGTCAGCGCCCTCGATCGCGAAAGTGAAACGCACGTCTCCAATATCGATCTCGCAACCGTCGCTGAGCATCGACCGCCGCACCTTCTTATCGCTGACGAACAAACCGTTGAGCGAATCCAGGTCTTTGATGGCGAAGGTACCATCCGGGTTGCGTATGATTTCGGCGTGATGGCGCGATACGGAGCTGTCGGGAACGACCATCTCATTATTTGTCCCGCGCCCGATGCGCCAGGGCGAGGCAGTGATCACGCATTGTGTACCGGCGTCATTCTTGCGCACCAGATAGGCGCGCGGTACGTTGATCGTGTCGGGTTCGTCGGCGCGCGGCGGCCGATTTTGCCTTAAATACATGAAGCTGCCGATGAGCGTGACCAGCCCGATCCCTGATAGTGGATAAACCCAGGGACTGGCGGAGGGGGCATCAAGCTGCGCCGGAGGAACCGGCATCGCGGCGGGTGGTGCCGGACTTTGTCCGGCTGCATTTACGGCGGGGGCAGGCTCAGGGACTGTCACCGGTAGCGGCACCTCGATGTTCCTGCCTTGGAGCGCAACCTTCAGGGTTACCCAACGCGGTCCTGAAAGCCCCGCGGTCACCGCCGGGCTTAGATCGATGCTGATCTGTCCGCCGCTATCGATGGCCGCGTAGGGCTGCTTCATAAATGCATCGGGAAGCGAGAAGTCGCGAGGATCGGCACGGATCAGCGCCCCGTTTGTCTCCTTGCTCAGACGCTTTAGAGCGTTCAGCGCCGGAGAAGGTTGCTCGGAACTGACATAAGCGAGGCTGTATACCGACACGTTGGCATCGCGTGCCGCGGCGACCAGTTCGCTTTGATAATAGGACTCGGCGCTCGCCCGTCCGTCGGTAAAGAAAAAAAGTGCTTTCCGTACCGCGGGGTACTGACCCAGGATCCGCAACGCTTTATAGGCATCATGCTGGGTCGATTGCGAACTTTGCGGGCTGGTGAGCGTTCGGACCGCAGCGACGATATCCTTTGGAACGGACCCGATCGGGAGTGCTAAGGTTGCGTTGCCGTGGAAAGTCGCCACACCCACCCGATGGTGCGGTTTGGAAAGGCCGATGAGTAAGCGTATATGCTCGACAATAGTCTCGATGACGGCCAGGTTATCGAAAGTCCCGGAATCGATGAGAAAAAGAATCGCTGAGCTGCTGCCATCATAGGGGTAGTCCGTCGTGCGCGGGTTGGGTAAAGAGACGCTTTCGATCGCGGCTGTGAATCCGGTGACCGCCTCCGGGGTGAGCAGGCGAAAGTCGCAGTCCAGTCGCTCGCCTTGCGGTTGAGTACATGCATGCAGAAGCTGTTCGATGCGATTCGCTGCTCCGGTGTCGGCGCCAGCGTCTAGCAGCGCGCCGCCAAGCACGATCCCAAGCGCGATGCGGGCCGCCCCGATGAGGGCCGGGCGCTTGGTTGTTTTTCTGCCTATGGGTTTACTCGAAGGGGACAATCTCATGGAAATCGAGTGATCATGGCTTCAAGGCCGCCCCGGGCCTCTTCCACCTCTTAGCTCATCGCTTGACGATTCTTACCCGCGCCGGCGCCCGGCTGAATGAGGACTTTGACGACGCCAGTGTCTCGGCGATCACGACTTTGGTGCCCACACCCACGTACTTTCGCAAGGTATCGATCTGCTCATTGGTCAGCGCGATACATCCTTGCGTCCAGTTGGTGTTTTGGTGTATGTCGAATTTTTGCGGGCTGAAAACACCGATACCATGAATTCCGATCGCGCCCCCGAGCGGCGTGTCTTGTGGCGGGACCTTGTGGTATTTCTGTGCCGAGACAATGCGATCGAAGTCGTACTCCGAGAGCATCCTGCCGCGAAGCCCATAGAATGCGTCTTTGACATTGGGATAATTCAACTGCAAGAAGGTGTGGAATCGGCTACTGGGCTTAATTTTTATAACGCGATAAGTACCCACCGGGGTTCTGTGATCTCCTCGGTAGTGCTTGTCGCCCGGCCCGCCGCGCCCAGAGGCCATCCGGAAGACTTTTTCGATCTTGATGCCTCTTTTCAAGAGCAACATGCGCTCGGATTTGATGATTTCTAGTTCGTAATCGTGATGGCTTGCATTAACTGCCCAGCTTCCCCGGATCGCAGCACCGGCCATTATGAGCGCGAGACAAATCGTCCTCGCGATGGAACCGATTTGGCGTTGTGTCATCATCTTCCCCTTGTTTCGCGGTGTTCCCGCGAGCATATGGTCGCCCAACCTAAATGATTTAACAATCATTCTACTATGGTATGAATCGAATAACGAGGTTTAAGCAAGGTATATTCTTCCGCAACCACGATGACCCGTGCCGATACCTTGTTTCGTATACCCGCCACTCAAATGTTTCTGCAAACGTCATACCCTTTAGGCCCTCGCGCAGAGCTTTGCGGCCAAGCACAGAACACCGATCCGCTGCTGACGTGTTACTGGAGTCGAATTATGAGCGAACTACGACCGTCTGAGAAATATAGTTTACCCGCTGTCCTGCTGCATTGGGCTATCGCGGTCCTTATCGTCGTCCAGTTTGGTTTAGGTTGGATCATGGAAGAACTGCCCAAGGGACCGGAGAAAACAAGCTATTTCGCGCTCCACAAATCACTCGGAATAACGATATTTTTCCTGGCGGTGCTGCGTTTGGGATGGAGAGTCGGCCACCGCCCGCCGATGCTGCCGTCTTCCATGACGCCGTGGGAGCGATCCGTCGCCAGCGCGACCCATGCGCTTCTCTATGTGTTGGTATTTCTGCAACCGCTCAGCGGTTATCTCTCGTCATCGTTTAGCGGTTACACAACAAGCTTTTTCGGCTGGCCGTTACCCCATTGGGGCTGGAAAGACCTCGTGCTCAACGATTTCTTCTCCGGGGTACACGAGGCGAATGCGCTGCTGCTGCTGGTGGTGGTCCTCACGCATATCGCGGGTGCGCTGCGGCACGCGCTGCGGCCCGGCGATCGGGTTTTCCGCCGTATGCTGCCGTGAGAGGTGTGCTCTGAGGCGTCTAATGACTCTTGCGGTGAGTGAGCATGCGCGCCAGTGTCTCGAACACCGGTGCCTGCGAGAACCGGTGGCAAGCGATGCTCAGGGCCAGGGCCGAAAAACCCACCAGCACCAGCAGATCTTGATAGAGGGCAAATTCCGCACCGAAGGGGGGGCCCGCCCGCGCCGCGAGCGCATGCTTCATCAAATCGACCCCGTAGCTGAAAGGATTTATTAATACCAGCGCTTTTAGCACGCCGGGCAACTGTCCGATCGGATAGAGGGCACCGCTGAGAAAGTACATCGGAAAGATAAAGAAGTTCATCACTACTGCGAAGTCATCCAAGGCTTTGCTGAACACCGCGATGAGAGTGCCGACGCTCGCACACAGGAGCGCCGTGCATATCAATCCGCTCACGAGGAGTCCAACGTTTTGCATGTCAGCGAGGTAGCCAAAAGGTAATAAGATCAGCATCAGCATGAGGGCTTGGGTAAGTCCCACCATTGTCGCGCTGGCGGTCCGCGCGAGGATAATGACGTAACGCGGGAAGGGTGCCACGATCAACATGCGCATCACCCCGGACTCCTTGTCATAGACCATGGACAGGGAGGCGAGCAAGGCCCCGAACAGCATCACCATAGACAGCAGACCCGGGACCAGAAACTGGCGATAGTTGGGCGTTCCGGCACCGCTCAGAAGGGCGTCAAAACCCGAGCCAATCACGAACAACCAGATGAGGGGCCGCACCATGGCGCTTACGAGCCGCCCGCGTTGGCGCACCATGCGCGTGAGATCGCGCATTATCATGGCTTTGATGGCGCGCCACATTTTAAGCTCCCGGGCGGTTAAGCCAAAGATAGACGTCGTTGAGATCCGCGCGCCGAAGGTGGATCCCGCGCGTGATATGTTTGAGGTGAGAGGGGAGATGGGACAGCGCGAAGTCCGGATCCAGGATGCGAAACTGTAAGCGCCCCTCCTCGGCCAAGGGTTCGCCGAATTGGGGAGTTAATTCCTGGGCGGACAAGGCGGGGGTTTCGGTCTCAACCTCCAGGATAAAAGACGCGACGCCGCTGACCAGAGCGGCGGGACGACCCTGCCCGATCGTTTTGCCGCCTTTCATGAATACAACCTCGTCGCATCCCTCAACCTCATCCATGTAGTGTGTGCTGAGCATCAGGGTCGAGCCTTCTTCGGTGCGCAAACGGTGGAGAAAGCGCCAGATCGCGCGGCGGTTGATGATATCGAGGCCAATGGTAGGCTCATCCAGAAACAGGATCGGCGGGCGGTGCAAGACCGCGCGCGCGATATCGAGAGCGCGCCGCATGCCGCCGGAGAGAGTGGACACCGGTGCGTGACGTTTCTCCCTCAGATCGAATAGCTTCAGCAGCTCTTCGCCGCGCTGGCGCGCAATCCGCGGCGCGAGACCCGCCAGCGCCGCGGCGAAGTGCAGGTTTTCGACTGCCGTAAGCGTACGGTCCAGCGCGGATTCTTGAAACACTACTCCGATCGCCCGGCGCACCGCGACGGGCTGGCGAACAACCTCATAACCGCCAACCCACGCTTGACCCGCGCTCGGCCGCGCCAGCGTGCTCAGCATGTGCAGGGTGGTGGTTTTCCCGGAACCGTTGCGCCCCAGGAGCCCGAAGAACGACCCTTGCGCAATGGCCAGATCCAGCGCATCGACGGCTAGCAAACGCCCATAGGACTTGCTTAGACTGTGGGTTTCGATGGCAAGGGGCATTCGGCATCTATGGTGGTCGTGCAAAAAAACTAAGGGACCCGAAGGTCCCCTAGTGATTGACACGTCGTTGCCGATCCCTCTAGCGATTGTAAATGTACATCGTCACTTCAAAACCGAAACGAAGGTCGACGAAATCAGGTGTTTCCCAGGTCATTTGTCCTCCTCGCTGTTAGTGAATAATGCCACCAGTGATGCTAAATTCTACTCATACTTTATGCCAACGTTATGCACCCGGCGTTAGCCACTATAGATATCCAATAATTCAATTATATACGAATTGACCCAGCGGCATCAAGCCTGCAGACCGAACCCACGGCCGGAGTGCTTGGTTCAAATAAACCAGGGTCGTGGCTACTATTAACCTAACGGTGGGATATCACGCATGCTACGATCGCTACGCGGGTTATTGTTGGCTTACGAGCTGGCCTTGCTGTTATTGGTCATCGTCACCGGCGCGTTGGGCGGACTGTCGGTGTATTTTTGGCGCGAGGCATCCACGGAATCCTTGCGCCTGAGCCGCTTGACTCACATCATGCATCACGTCCGGAGCGATTTGTTTCGGCAGATCCGCGAAGTGACCCGCGCGCGGCTCATGGAGGAAGCCGCAGCTCTTGCCTTGTACTCGCGTTACTCACGGCGCATCGACGATAGATTCGATGCCTTGCGCCAGCAGAGCGCCTCGCGCGCTGAAGCGCTGGCTATCCAGGAGATGCAACGTGCCTACCGGGTGATCCAACAGGACATGAATAACATCTTCGGTGATCCGTATGCCGCGAGCCAGTTGGGACGTCTGCGGATCCTTGAGTCGGATCATGAAGAACAGCTCGTCGACGGCTTTGAAACCACTTTCCGTGCCTTTGATAAGCTATTAACCAGCGAACATGCGGTCTTGGATCGCCGCGTTGGCGAGTGGGTGCGGCTGACGCCGGTGCTGATGCCGCTTCCCATCCTGCTGGCCGCGGCCCTGGTCTTGTTATCGCGCTTGAGCCTGCAACACCGATTCGTCTCGCCGATGGCGCGTCTCATCGAAGGGTCGCGGCTGCTGAGCGCTGGCGCCCTCGACCACAAGCTTTCGGCGGCCGGGGTGGAGGAGGTGCAACAACTTGCTCTGGCGATCAACCACATGGCGGCGGAGCTGGTCACGAGCCGGGATGCGCTCGTCGAGCGACAGCGCCAGGCGGCGTTGGGGGCCCTCGTGCCCGTGATCGCGCACAATATTAGAAACCCGCTCGCAAGTATCCGCGCGAGTGCGCAATTACTGGATTGCGTTGAAATGCGCGAGGAGATCCAGGATGTTAAGCGGGCGGTCATAGAGACGGTCGATCGTCTCGGCCGTTGGGTCACCGCGCTCGTATCGTATCTGCATCCGCATAAGCTCAACCGGACCCGTGCGCGTCCGAGCCGCATGCTCGCGACGGCGCTGGGTCTGTTGGCGGCCAGGATCGCCGACAAGAGATTGCGGCTCGATGAACGCTACCCCGCCGATGAGCCCGAGGTGTGGGCCGATGCCGATCTGATGGAACAGGTCTTATTCGGGCTCCTGTCCAACGCCGTCGATGCCTCACCCGTGGGAGGCCGCTTAGCGGTGGCGACGCAGGGCAAGAGAAACTGCTGTGTCTTGAACATCGATGACGAAGGACCGGGTATGCCCTTCGACCCGGAGGCGGACGGTTTGACGCCCGGACCCTCGACCAAGCACTATGGAACCGGGCTTGGGATCCCGTTTGCCCTCAAGGTATGCAACGCCCACGGGTGGAAGCTTGCCTTCAGCAGCAATCCGGCAGGTGGGACCCGGGTCACGATCGAAGCGCCTTTAGGCGGGAGTGGTTCAATCGTATGAGCGAAGGGCTGAGCCAAACGCGGGAACCCGATGCGCCGCCGGCGCCGGTACGAGTGCTGATCGTGGATGACGAAACCTTGTTCGCTCGGGCTGTCGAGAAACGCTTAGCCAAGGAGGGTTATGCGCCGGTGGTTGCCGGGACCCTCGGGAAGGCGCGGCACCTGTTGCAAACCGCGGATCCGCAGATCATCTTGCTCGATGTGCGCCTGCCGGATGGGTCGGGTCTGGATTTCTTGAGCGAGTTGCGCCAGCACAAAGCGCCGGAGCTGCCGGTGGTGGTATTGTCCGCCTACGGGGAGATTGAAGACGCGGTGGCCGCGATGAAGTTGAGGGCCTCGGACTATCTCAAGAAACCGCTCGATCTGGATGAACTGTTGATCACCCTGGACAAAGTCTTGGGAGACTCTCAACTCGCCCGCGCACTGGAGTATTCACGCGCCCGAGAACACCATGCCCGCGAAGAGGTATGTTTACTCGGGCAACATCCGGCGATCGTGAAGATCCGCGGGCAGGTTGAGCGGCTGGGGGCGCTGTGCGCCACGGCAGCGGCGATCCCGCCGACGATCCTGATTCTAGGCGAGACCGGAACCGGCAAGGATCTGGTGGCGCGCCTGCTGCACAGCACCAGCGCAAGGCGCGAGCGACCGTTCGTACACGTCGATTGCGCCGCTTTGCCGAAGGATCTTTTCGAAGCGGAGCTTTTCGGACATGAAAAAGGAGCGTTCACGACCGCCCTTACCGCGAGGACCGGGCTCATCGAGGCGGCCGAAGATGGGGTCGTGTTCCTGGATGAGATCGGCGAGCTTCCCGTCGATCTGCAATCCAAATTGCTTGCCGTGCTTGAACGGCGCAGCACCCGGAGGATCGGCAGTACGCGCGAGCGGACCGTATCGGCATGGTTTATCGCGGCTACCAACCGCGATCCTGAGCAAATGATGGCAGCCGGAGCGCTACGCAATGATCTCTATTACCGGCTTAACGTTCTGTCGATCTACGTGCCGCCGTTACGGGCGCGCGCTGATGACGCCGTCGCGCTGGCCGATCATTTCGCGCGGCAAGTCGCCAAGCGCTACGGGCTGCCCGCACCGACGATCACTGTCCCGGCCGGCAGCCTGTTGCGGGCCTACTCCTGGCCGGGCAATATTCGCGAGCTCAAACACCTCATCGAACGGGTGGTGCTCTTGACCGGCGGAGGTACCGTGAACGCCGAGGATCTCATGCTGCCGGGGCTTTCCGGGGAGCGAGGCCGGGAGCGGAGCACCGCGATCGAGGGCCTGACATTAGCCGCGGCCGAACGGCTCCTCATTGAGCAAGCGCTCAGCCGCACGGGTAACAATGTCTCCGAGACCGCCCGTCAATTGGGCGTCACGCGTATGGCCATCCGGTATCGGATGAAAAAATATGGTTTTCTGGACGCGTAGCAGGCCGCCAATCTGCGCTATAATTCGTTTACAGGTAAGGGGGCCAAGATGGACAAGACAATGCGCACTGATCTTGAGGCCGCGGTTTTTCGCCGGCTTTTGGATCATTTCCGTGCGCATACCGAGGTGCAAAATATCGATCTGATGAACCTAGCCGGTTTCTGCCGCAACTGTTTATCGAAGTGGTACCGTGAGGCTGGGCAGGAACGCGGCATCGAAATCAGCGATGAAGCGGCGCGGGAAATCATCTACGGGATGCCGTATCGCGACTGGAAGGCCAAGCATCAAAAAGAAGCGGCGCCCGAGAAGCTCGCCGCCTTCGAGCAGTCGCCGGCGAAGGACGACCATTAAAGGGCGGCCTCCGAACATCCGCCCCGCCGGCCGCCTTTTGCAGAGCTTCTTAGTCCTACTGTGTTACAAGGCGATCAAGGGATGGCATGCGAGAGGGAATCGGGCGAGACAAGATCGTCGGGACCGATTTTGAACAGCGAAGCTGGGCCAAAGGGCGAAGGGCAGGATGCCCGGAGTCAAGCGGAGTTTACACGGCAGTAAATGAGCATTTCGAGCCCGATGCCAACGAAGCAGGGCGTCCTTCAGCAGCTTGTAACACAGTAGGATTAGTACAGCGCCGAGGACATCAACGCGCGGTAGCGCCTTACCAAGGGGTCCTGCGCCCCGAGCAGGGTAAACACGTCCACGATGGCTTTGCGCGCACCATCGTCGCGATACTTGCGGTCCCGGCGGATGATCTCCATCAGCTGCTCCAGAGCGGGCTCGAACTGGCCACCCATGATTAAACGGGCGCTGAGCTGATACCGTGCCTCGCAATCGCCGGGATCGGCATCGATAAGCTGCCGCAGCATCGCTTCCTCGGGCGCCGAGTGGGCCACGCGCGCGAAATCGATGCGGATCCTCAGTGCGCTGATGTCCTCGTCCAATTGGCGCTGGGCGGGGAGGTCCACGACGATTTCGTGAGCTTCTTCAATACGGCCCCGTTGGACGAGCACGCCGGCTAGATCCGGATGCAGGCGCTGGTTTTCCGGGTCAATCGCAAGCGCCTGCCGCAGTAACCGCTCGGCGGTATCGGCGTCGCCGCGCCCGAGGGCCGCCGCGGCCGCCGCGCGTTGGCGATCGGATTCGCGCTCGATGTGACGGTCCAACAGGTCGCGGATCACGCTTTCTGGCTGCACGCCCAAGAATTCGTCGATGACTTCTCCGTTTTTATAGAGCTTGACGGCGGGGATGGATTGTATGCGGTGTTCCAGCGCGAGGCGCTGATTTTTATCCGTATCAACCGTCGCAATTACGACCTGGCCCTGATACTCTTGTCCCAGCTTGGCCAGGATCGGGGAGAGGACGCGGCACGGTGCGCACCACGGTGCCCAAAAGTCCACGAGCACCGGAATGACCCGGGAGCGTTGTACCACCTGCGCGTCAAAATTATCTTGATCGACTTCAATCACGTTCACAGGATATCCATTGCGTGGTTCAGCGAGTTCGGGACGCTCCGGGTATTTTATACTACGCATGGCCACCCGGCGTAATCGCAAGACCGAGCCTTTCCGACCCAATGACGATGGAAACGTATCGGCACCGGAGGTACCGCGCTTTCCAACTCCGACGGCTGCTTGTACCCTTAGCGCCATGGAAATCAATGTGACCAAGATGCATGGGCTGGGCAACGACTTTGTGTTGGTCGATGGACTATCCTCGGGTATTTCACTATCACCGGAGCAGATCATGCGGATCGCCGATCGACGCTTGGGCGTAGGCTGCGATCAGGTGCTGCTGGTAGAGCGGCCTAAGCGTTCGGGGGTCGATGCCAATTACCGGATCTTTAACGCGGACGGCGGCGAGGCAGAGCAGTGCGGTAACGGATCGAGGTGTGTCGCGCGCTACTTGCGGAATACGGGTTGGGTGGATCGAGATGCCATGATCGTGGAGACGCTTGCGGGGACCATTCGTCTTTATTGCCAAAACGATGGGCAAGTCCAGGTCGATATGGGGGCGCCCCGCCTGGCACCCGCGGAGATCCCGCTGCTCGCGGAGAGCGAGGCCGACACCTATGAAATTGAGGTCAACGGCGGCCGGGTGAGCGTGGCCGCGGTCTCGATGGGAAATCCCCATGCGGTGCTCCGCGTCCCGGACACCGACCGGGCGCCGGTCGGCGAGCTCGGCCCACTGATCGGTAAGCATTGGAGATTTCCGCAAGGCGCCAATGTCGGTTTCATGCAGGTCATCGACGCGGGCCATATTCGCCTGCGAGTCTTCGAGCGCGGCGCCGGTGAAACGCCCGCTTGCGGCACCGGGGCGTGTGCCGCCATGGTCGCGGGGAGGCGGCTCGGTCTATTGGATCCCGAGGTGAACGTGGTATTACCCGGCGGGCAGTTGACGCTTCGGTGGCAGGGCGCTGGGCAGGGGGTGTGGATGACTGGACCCGCGACGAAGGTTTTCGATGCACGCATGACCTTATGACGAGCAAAGACCCGTTCCGGATCGGAGAGGGCGGTGATGCCGAGGGTGTGGTCGCTGCTTACCTGAAAGCGCATCCACAGTTTTTCGTCGAGCATCCGGCTGTCTTGGCCGAGATCGCCGTGCCCCATGTAACGGGCGAGGCGGTGTCGCTGGTCGAGCGCCAGGTGGCCGCCTTACGCGAACAGTACCGGCGGCTTGAGAGTAAATACCGTGAGCTTTTAACGATTGCGGCGGAGAACGACGATCTGCGGCGGCGTTTGCATCACCTGACGATCAAGCTCCTTGGCAGCAACAATATCAAGGCAACGATCGCTACGCTCTATCGAGCCTTGATGGAGGATTTTCGGGCTGATTTTGTGGCGCTCAAAGTGTTCGCGGCGCCGCGGCCGGCCAGCGAACCGGTGCCGGAGTTCCTTGGCCATGAGGCCGCCGAACGGGACGTGTTCGCCGCGCTGATCGCCGGAATGCACCCGCTATGCGGAGGGCTCGAACCCTCGCAACGAGATGCCTTGTTCGGCGCCGCGTGGGGAGAGAAGGGTTCCGCCGTTCTGCTGCCGCTCGCGCGCCGCCGGTGGAGCGGGGTGCTCGGCGTTGGCAGCTTCGATCCGCGCCGCTACGATTCCGGCATGGGGGTCGATTTTCTCACCCAGCTTGCCGAGGTGGTGAGCCAGATCATCGATCCTTGGATAGCGGACTGATTCGGGAGCCATGGCAACGGATCGATGGGATGTCGCGGTCACGGCGTTTCTAGCGGGTCTACAGCAACGCTCGCCGCATACCCAGGCCGCTTATCGCCGGGATCTCGGCGGCTTTACGCACTATTGCCGTCGGCAGGCGATCACAAGTCCCGAAGCAATCGATGAGAAGTGCGTACGCGATTTCGTGACCTGGCGCCACCGTAGCGGCATCAGCGGCAAGAGCCTGCAACGCTGCCTGTCGGCGTTGCGCGCTTATTGCGAGTTCCTGGAGTACGAAGGCTGCTTGACGCGAAATCCGGCCAAGGCAGTGCGCGCGCCCAAGGCGGCGCGCAAACTGCCGAAGCTCTTGGACGTAGACCAAGCCGGGCGTCTGCTCGCCATCGGCGCGGCCGATCCGCTGGCGCTTCGCGATCGCGCGCTGCTCGAGCTACTGTACTCCTCGGGGCTCCGGGTGTCCGAGCTGGTCGGATTGAACCTGCATGATCTCGATCTGCGCGAGCGTGAGGTGCGGGTGAAAGGCAAAGGCAATAAACACCGCATCGTCCCGGTAGGCCGATACGCCATCGAGGCGTTGCGCGCCTGGTCGGCGGCTCGAGCGGAAATTGCCGGCGCGGAGCAAACGGCGGTGTTCGTGAATCGCCGCGGTGGGCGTATCAGCGTGCGCTCGGTGCAATATCGGGTGTTGCGATGGGGCCTATCTCAGGGCATTGACCGGCGGGTGCATCCGCATATGTTGCGCCATTCCTTTGCCAGTCACCTCTTGGAGTCGAGCGGTGATCTCCGGGCCGTGCAGGAGCTTCTGGGCCATTCCAATATCAGCACGACACAGGTGTACACGCATCTCGATTTTCAGCATCTGGCGCGGGTCTATGACGCTGCCCATCCGCGGGCGCGCCGCCGCTGAGAGCTAACCGAGTCCGCGGGCTGCGCGTTCTCGCGCCGAGTGTTGTAGAATTCACCTCTCCCAAACCAACCCGCTTCGATGGATAAGGTTCATGGCATGGCCCCGCTTTGAAGGTACGACCATACTCTCCGTGCGCCGAGGGAACCGCGTCGTGATCGGCGGCGACGGCCAGGTATCGTTTGCCAATACGGTCATGAAAAGCAATGCGCGCAAGGTGCGGCGTATGCACAACGATCGCATCTTGGCCGGTTTCGCGGGAGGAACCGCGGATGCGTTTACCTTATTCGAGCGTTTCGACGGCAAGCTGGAAAAACACCAAGGCAACCTCACGCGCGCGGCGGTCGAGCTTGCCAAAGACTGGCGTACCGACCGGGCTTTGCGGCGTTTGGAGGCGCTCTTGGTCGTGGCGGATGCGGGGACCTCGCTCATCATTTCCGGGACCGGAGATGTGATCGAGCCCGAGGGCCATGTGATGGCTATCGGATCGGGCGGACCTTACGCCAAGGCGGCGGCGACGGCGCTGTTGCAGCACACCGAGTTGGGGGCCCGCGCCATCGTGGAAGCGGGGCTTAAGATCGCCGCCGAGATCTGCATCTACACCAACGCCAACCTGACGATCGAGGAACTGGAAGCGGAAAGTGACTGAGCCTGATGATACTGCATGAGTGAATTAACCCCGCGGCAGATCGCCGCCGAGTTGGATAAACATATCATCGGCCAAGCGGCCGCTAAGCGGGCGGTGGCGATCGCGCTGCGCAATCGCTGGCGGCGCATGCAGGTGAGCGGCGATTTGAGGAACGAGATCACGCCCAAGAATATCTTGATGATAGGTCCCACCGGGGTAGGCAAGACCGAGATCGCACGGCGTCTCGCGAAGCTTGCCCAGGCGCCGTTCATCAAAGTCGAAGCGACGAAGTTTACCGAGGTCGGTTATGTGGGGCGGGACGTGGAAACGATCGTCCGCGATCTGGTCGATGTGGCGGTCAAGATGATCCGCGAAGCGGCCATGGCGGGCGTGCGGCGTGCGGCGGAGGCTGGCGGCCGAGGAGCGGATCCTGGACATTCTGTTGCCGGGAGCGCGGATCAGCGGAACACTAGATCTCGCGAATGCCGACGAAGGATCGACGACGCGTGATCGCTTTCGCCAGATGTTGCGCAACGGTACGCTGGATGAGCGGGAGATCGAAGCCGAGCTCAACGCCCCGCGCATCGGGGTCGAGATCATGGCCCCCCCGGGCATGGAAGAGATGACGCACCAGCTCCAATCGATGTTTCAAAACCTGGGGAGCGGTCGTACGCGCACCCGGCGGTTACGTGTCGCCGAGGCACGCAAGCTCCTTGTAGAGGAGGAAGCGGTCAAGCTCATCAATGAAGATGAAATTAAATCCCAGGCCATACAAAGAGCAGAGCAGCATGGCATCGTCTTCCTGGACGAGATCGACAAGGTGGCCCGGCGTTCGGAATTTAGCGGCCCGGACGTATCCCGCGAGGGCGTGCAGCGCGACTTATTGCCCCTGGTGGAAGGTTGCACGGTTTCCACCAAGTACGGGATGGTGAAGACTGACCATATCCTATTCATCGCTTCGGGGGCGTTTCATCTTTCCAAGCCCTCGGATCTCATTCCCGAGCTGCAAGGACGCTTGCCCATCCGTGTCGAGCTAGATGCACTTACAGTACAAGATTTCGTGCGCATACTGACCGAGCCGGACGCCTCGTTGACCGAGCAATACATCGCCTTGATGGCGACGGAAGGAGTGAGCATGCGTTTCGCCGAGTCGGGGATAGCACGCATCGCCGAGGTCGCCTGGCAAGTCAATCAAAGGACGGAGAACATCGGGGCAAGGCGCCTGCACACTGTGCTTGAGCGCTTGCTAGAGAGCATCTCTTATAGCGCTGGGAGCGGCGAGGTTGTAGATGTGGACATCGACGCCGCCTACGTCGATGGGCAACTGGGCGAGCTCGCTGGCGACGACGACATCGCGAGATATATCTTATAACAGCCTACGCGATGGCTGAAAAACCCTTTCCGGCCGAGATCAAATTGCACCGCAAATCGCGCGTGCTGGAGATCAGGTTCAACGACGGCAATCGTTTTGATCTGCCGTGTGAGCTATTGCGCGTCTACTCGCCCTCGGCGGACGTCAAAGGCCACGGCCCGGAGACGGCCGTGCTTCAGACCGGGAAAGAGCAGGTCAACATCACGCTCATCGAACCGGTGGGCAACTACGCTGTTAGGCTCAGCTTCGATGACGGGCACGCCACCGGGCTCTATTCCTGGAGTTATTTGTATGATCTTGGAATGCATAGGGACCGTTACTGGATGAAGTATTTGGATGCATTACGGGAAGCGGGTTACCAGCGCCGCTCGGCGTCCTCATGAGCGAGGCCACGGATTTTGGTTTTCAAAGGATCCGCGGCGAAGAAAAAGCACGGCGAGTCGCCGGCGTGTTTGCCTCGGTGGCGCCGCGGTATGATTTGATGAACGATTTGATGTCCGGGGGAGCGCATCGGCTGTGGAAGCGCTTCGCCGTCGCCGTCGCCGGTATCAAACGCGGCGAACGGATCTTGGACCTGGCCGGGGGCACCGGCGATGTGAGCGCCTTGATCGGGCCCGAGGTAGGTGCCGGGGGGCGGGTCGTTCTCTCCGACATCAATGGCCCCATGTTGCGGCTCGGCCGCGATCGCCTACTCGATCGCGGCCTGGCAAGCAATGTCGATGTCGTGCTTGCCAACGCCGAGCGACTGCCGTTTCCCGAGGACAGCTTCGATGCCATCCTGATCGCGTTCGGCTTGCGCAATGTAACGGCGAAGGAGCGCGCGCTCGTGTCAATGCATCGCGTGTTGCGTTATGGAGGGCGCGTGGTGATCCTGGAGTTTTCCCGCCTCGTGGTTCCACTTCTGCAAAGCATTTACGATCTTTATTCGTTCAAAGTGATTCCGGTGCTGGGACAACTTATTGCCGGTGATAAAGCGAGTTATCGCTACCTCGTCGAGTCGATCCGGATGCACCCCGATCAGGAGACCTTGAAAGCGATGATGAACGACTCCGGATTCGAGCTTACGAGTTACTATAACCTCAGTGGCGGGATCGTTGCGGTGCATCGCGGGTACAAGCTTTGACGGGAGTCGCCGGCGCACGCCTCCCGCCCGCGCTGCTAAGCTTTATGGAGCGAGTGTTGGGGTCGCTGTTGCGGCTCGACCCGGAGGCGCTTGAGCGCGTGGCAGCCATGGCAGGAAAAACCGTTGCCGTGGAGTTGGCGGGTCTCGGGCAGACGATCTATCTCTCGCCGGAAGCGGCCGCGATGCGGCTGCGAGCCGATCATTCAGGCGAGGTGCACGTGCGGATCCGGGGCACGCCGCTGGCTCTGTTAGCCATGAGCGCCGACCCCGAGGGCGCGAGCGTCGCGAGCGGTGTCGAGATCATCGGCGATGTCGCGCTTGGCAGGCACCTGCAGTCGCTCTTGGCTGCGTTTAGCGTGGATTGGGAGGAATTGCTTTCCGGTTACCTCGGCGATTTCGCCGCGCATCAACTCGGAAACGGGGGACGCGCGGCCGCGCAGTGGCTTGCCGAGATGCGCGCGACATTCGAGCGCGACATCGCCGAGTACCTCCGCAATGAGGCCGAGTTGTTACCGGAGCGATGGCAGATCCGGCAGTTTTTGGCTGATGTCGATGAGTTGCGCAGCGACATCGATCGCCTGGGCGCGCGGATCAAGCGGCTCTACGGGCGCTTAGGAAGGGCGGCAGAGGAACGGCCGGCGTGATTGGCATCGGCCAGTTCCTGCGCGTGCTGGTGATCCAGCGGGTCCTGATCCGCCATGGCCTCGATGAGATCATTCTGGCGACACACCTTTTCCGGCCGATTCGGTTTCTTTTGTACGTGCTGCCGTGGAACTGGACACGCTCCGGCTATGCCCCGCGCGCGGAACGGCTCCGGCAGGTCCTCGAGGACCTCGGTCCCATCTTCGTGAAATTCGGTCAGGTCCTGTCGACCCGGCGCGATTTGATCCCGGACGATATCGCGGAGGAGTTCGCGAATTTGCAAGACCATGTGCCTCCTTTTCCTGGGAGCGAGGCGCGTAAGATCGTCGAAGCCGCCTATGGGCGTTCGTTACAGCAGGTCTTCGCCGAATTCGACGAGCAGCCCTTGGCCTCGGCGTCGATCGCTCAAGTCCACGCGGCAAAGCTACTGAACGGCCGCGACGTGGTGGTCAAGGTCGTGCGGCCGGGGATCAAAAAGGTCATCCGCCGCGATCTCAGCCTGCTCGATATCCTTGCCAACTTCGCGGAGCGCTACTGGAGCGAGGGGCGGCGGCTGAGGCCCACACGGGTGATCGCGGAGTACGAAAAGATCATACTCGATGAGCTTGATCTGGTGCGCGAGGCCGCGAGCGCCTCGCAATTGAAGCGGAACTTCGAAGGGTCGAGCGAGATTCATGTTCCCGCCATCGAATGGGACCTGACCCACCGCAACGTGCTGGTGATGGAGCGGATATCGGGGATCTCGATCGACAACGTCGATGCTCTTCGCAAGGCCGGGGTGGATCTTAGAAGGCTGGCTGAGGTCGGTGTGCAATTGTTCTTTGCGCAGGTATTTCGCGATCGCTTTTTCCATGCGGATATGCATCCCGGCAACCTATTCGTGATCCCCCCTCGGGGCGACGAGCTGGCTAAGATCGTACCGGTCGATTTCGGGATCATGGGCTCGTTGAGCGAATTCGACCAACGCTATTTAGCCAATAACTTCTTGGCCTTTCTCAAACGCGATTATCGGCGTGTAGCGGAGCTGCACGTGGAATCGGGTTGGGTCCCCGCGGGCACGCGGGTCGATGACTTCGAGTTCGCGATCCGCTCCGTGTGCGAACCTATGTTCGAGCGCCCGATCAAGGATGTCTCCTTTGGCCACCTGTTGCTGCGCTTGTTCCAGACCGCGCAGCGTTTCAGGATGGAGGTCCTGCCGCAGCTCCTGCTGCTGCAAAAAACCTTGGTCAACATCGAAGGGGTGGCGCGACACCTGTGCCCCGATCTGGACATGTGGCATGCGGCCAAGCCATCCTTGGAGCGGTGGATGAGCGAGCGGGTCGGCGTGCGCCGGATCGTGGGGGCCACGCGCGAGAATCTGCCGATGTGGGCCGAGCGGCTTCCGAACCTCCCGGGCCACGTCGTGGATCTCCTGGAGCAGCTCAAGCAAGGCGATTTTACGTTGAATATCCATACCAGCAAGTTGCAGGATATTCAGCACGAGATCCGGATTGCCGCCGAACGCGCGGCCTACGCGGTGGCTGCCGGTGCGTTTATCTTGAGCGCCACGGTGTTACTCGGGCTCGCGGACGAGGATACGTTGATGCTTGGCGATGCCCCCTTCGGCGTGTGGCTCATGGGCGGTTTCGGGTTAGTCCTACTGGCGCGTGCGTTTCGGGAGCGTTAGCCACAGTGCGCGGTCGCTCGCGGAAAGGCAAACGCATGTTCTCGACAAGCTACTACGCCGCATCTTTACATGGACAACCCGCTCGGGGGGCAATTTAAGCCGTCGTGCCGGCATGGATTGCTGGTATCCAGACGACAGAGACGTTACCTTGAACGTCATCCTGAACGTGTGGATTTCGGGATCCCCTGCCGCCTCGCGGGATCAAAGCGAGGCATCCAGCGGACTTCTTACCCCGCGCCCGCCCCGGTTGAGCACATGGGTATAGATCATGGTGGTCGAGACATCGGCGTGGCCGAGGAGCTCCTGCACCGTTCGTATGTCGTAGCCGCCCTGCAACAGGTGCGTTGCGAAGGAATGGCGTAGGGTGTGGCAACTTGCAGGCTTTACCAAACCCGCGGTCCGAACCGCCTGTCTGAGACCACGCTGCAACACCGTCGGGTCGATATGATGCCTCCGCTCGATTCCGCTCGTCGGGTCGATCGACCGTTTCGATGCCGGAAAGACATACTGCCATCCCCATTCGCGATTGGCATTGGGGTACTTGCGCTCCAGCGCATAGGGCAGGTAGACGGTGCCAAAGCGCTCGGAGAGATCCCGCTCGTGCAGAGCCTTGACCTTGGAGAGATGCGTCCTTAGCGGTTCGACGAGCTGGGCGGGCAGCATAGTGATGCGGTCCTTCGCACCCTTGCCGTCGCGCACGACGATCTGGTGCATCGCGAAATCAAGGTCCTTGATGCGCAGCCGAAGGCACTCCATGAGTCGAAGTCCACTGCCGTAGAGCAGCCCTGCCATCAACCAGACGCTGCCCTTAAGCTCAGCCAGCACCGCGCGCACCTCCTCTACCGTCAAGACTATTGGCAAACGCACCGGCCGTTTGGCGCGTTCCACATTCTCAATGGTACCGAGCTCTTGCAGGAGCACGTGATGGTAGAGAAATACGAGCGCGTTGAGGGCCTGATTCTGCGTCGAAGCCGAGACCTTCCGCGCCACGGCCAAGTGTGTGAGGAAGGCTTCGACCTCGCGGGCACCCATCTGGCGTGGATGGCGCTTGCCGTGGAATAATATAAAGCGTTTAATCCAATGTATGTAGGCTTGCTCGGTGCGAATGCTGTAATGTCTCCGACGAACGACATCGCGAACCTGATCAAGCAGTCGGGGCGGAGGCGCTGGCGATTTGACGGCAACTTGCTCCTCGCCGTCTTTCCAACCAAGAACGATTCCCATTTTTTTGTAATCCTTTGATAGCTATAATGGACCCCCTGAACCGCCCCGCTCTTGCCGCAGGATACTACGGCGCTCCCCTGTGTACGTCAACAGTCGATCGCTACCGCCGCCTAGCGCCTCTCACGAGTCCCGCATGATCGGCCCGCAAGCTATTGACGGAGTTGTATATTGGGTGGCGAGTAGAGGGGCCGCGCCGCAAAACAAGGCGGCAGATCGGCCGCCCATTACATGTTGGGCGCCACATTTATAGACTGGAGCACATGTTATGGAAAAGCAACTTACAGCTATCATCGAGCGTGAAGGAGATGGCTATGTTTCACTCTGCCCCGAGCTGGACATTGCGAGCCAGGGTGGCACTATCGAAGAGGCGCGCGATAACCTCCAAGAAGCTCTTCAGCTTTTCTTTGAATCCGCTTCGCCTGACGAGATCAAGCAACGTTTCCACGAAGAAGTGTATGTAACGCGGGTGCCCGTTGCCGTTGGGTAAATTGAGAGCACTTTCCGGGAAAGAGCTATGCGCTATTCTCAACCGGCATGAATTCGTGGAAGTGCGTCAGCGGGGTAGCCACATCGTGATGCAAAAGAAGCTGCTGGGCACAACGATAACGGTGCCAGTGCCAAATCATCCAGAGCTTCGCATAGGCACGCTTCAGTCGATCATTCGTCAGTCCGGTGTACCACGGAGCGAGTTTGAGTCATGAGGTTGGCGCCCAACAACGCGCTCCACACGGACGCTCCTGATCGTCGCGCCGGTGAGCTTATGCGTTAGGTCTCACAGGTAGACATGCCGGACATTTCACCTCCAGTCGCGACACTCCTGGCAGTATTGCTCAGCGGCTTCTTGTTGCTATATGTCAATCGCAAGAATGCCCGCCGAACCGCTACGGCGAAGTATCGTGCTGCGCTACTTGAGGCATTCACCGGTCTTTACCCAATTCCAACCAATTGGCCAGTCAACGTTGACGCGCATCTGAGGCAGATCTTTCCTCAACTTCAGCGCGCTGTAGCGGAGTTCCGTTCGTATGTTCCTTGGCGTCGCGCTTACGATCGAGCTTGGTTCGTGTATCGTCTTGGCACGGATGGTCGTGAAATCGACAAGCAGCTCTATCATCAGTACATGGGTTTCACTTCTCCCGGGGAACCGGTCATTAATCCCAAGGGAACGTTCTATACCAACGTCAACAAGTTGCTTGGTTTCGCCAGTGAGACCTAACAACGCGTTCAAGGGGCGACGCGCGAAACGCGCGCGCCCTTAACGCGGGCGTTAGCTTTTAGAGTGGCACACAATGTCAGATGACTCGAACGCCATAAAGATTGCAAACGACTCCGGCTTTCCGCTTCAAATTGTTGTTGAAACGATCGTTACAAAGTTGACGAAGTCTCACGGCTGGAAGGTCCGCTTTTCTGAACACTCGTGGGCCAATCGTAAGGGCAGCGCCAGCGGCTTTATTGATTTGGTTCTAGAAGACAAGCACGGGAGTACGTATCTCGTTCTAGAATGCAAGCGAAAGAACGAAACTTGGGTATTTATGCGCACGGACGGTACTGCAAAAACGCGGAAACACGCAAAGGCGTGGGCAACTCACTATAGAGAAGAAACCCTAAAGCGGTTTGGATGGGAAGATGTTACGCCGGACCCGGCTTGTCCAGAAGCTAGTTCCTGTGCTGTTCGCGGGATGTCCGCTAACGACAAGACAACTATGCTGGAGCGAATCGGCGGCGAGCTTATAGAAGCAACAGAGGCCTTCGCCCGGGAACAGCGCGACTTCCGTCGATCGAAGCAAGAGACGATTCGTTTCTATTTCAACGTTATCGTAACTACCGCCCAACTGAAGATTGTAAAGTTCGCTCCGGAATCCATTTCCCTTGAGGATGGAACGTTTGCGGACGCAGAGGTTGTGGACGTTCCTTTTGTTCGCTTTCGAAAGCAGCTTTCGTCTCGCGCGGTACGCTTGACGCATGAGCAGTTCGAGAACGGGTTCGACCCTGCATATGAGAGAGAGAATACGGTGTTTGTTGTTAGAGCAAGCGAACTCCTCGACTTTCTCCAACAATTTGAACTGTCTGAAAATGACTTTCTTAAATTTGCGCATGAAAGCTAACCATCGCATCAAAGCCGTTCGCTTCTCTCACTCGACCGCGCAAGCGCGATGCACTTGCGCGGCGCTTTATGCGAGTCGTTGGGCCGATCGTGGCGGCGTGCTATCCGAGGGGCTCCAGTCCGCGTCATCTCCTGAGGCTCCCTGAGACCTTTCGATGGTTCTGAGTCGTCCGACGTGCGAGGCGGGTGTGATGACGAGTCCACGCGCAACCTTGCCTCTCTTTGGAGGCGTCCACTGCGACACCGACGTTCTCACTTGGACTGGCCGATGCGTGATCGGCACCATTCCATGCCGCATCTACGCACCGAGCCCGCTGCCCGCTTGGATTCCGTCTTCGCTAGGACCATTGGCGGCGCCTTTAGATCCGCAGTATCAGAAGGATCCGGATTGGCCAGCCGGCGGTTGGGGAATAATCAACTCCAGGCGCTCGGCAACTATAGAGGCACTTGGCCTTGAATACCTTGACCACGACCCTCCTCCAGATCTGTTACGGTTTGATAGGGACGTCGCGCACTGGAGGACGGTGTTTCAAGACTGGCTCACTGTGCTCGCTGGAGGTCCTACAGCCTTCGAGGAACGTGACCCCGGTACGATATGGAATACCAAAGAGCGAGCTCGCGACCTCATGTACGCAAGCTACTACGCGGGTGATATCTGGGAACCAGAAGCGATCACACGCTGGCAGTGGGAGCATGCCTTTGATCATTCTGTGGCCGGTGATGCCGCACCGCTGTCCCGAAAGCTCCTCGCGCTTGCCACACGGGACGCGGCACGGGCAGATGGGCGTAGCGCCGTGATTCATGCGGCAACGGCTGCGGAATGCGCTTTGACGAGGGGGCTCTTGCGGCAACTCCAGTTAACAGCTCTCCAGAAGAGGCTCACCTCACACTTAGCAAGACTCGCATGTTGGGACGGCGTCTAGCGCAGCCGTAGCTTCGGCCTCGACAATCATCAATGAGCTTGACCCCCTCTCAGAGCACTGCGAGGAGCCAACCCGTGAATACCTTCTCGATAGTGAGTCTGACGAGAAATGAGACTCGGCCCAACCAGTAACCAGTAAGGATTGAGACGACCATGGATGGTCGTTTCAATCCAATGTTCAAGAAGCCCGGTGTTGGGTGGGTTCTTTATTAGGGGATTGCTTCGGTGAAGGGTGGGTGATGTGGTGGCTATGGGAATCGGGAGCTGGAGATAGCCGAGTAGAGGGCGATCGGATCTGGGTGTTGGGTATCGTAATCGGGACGGGTTTAGGGAACTGTTAATAATGCCTTTCAGGGTGGGATTAGGGGTAGCAGGCAAAGGGAGGACGTGACCCGAAGAAGACACCGGGGGCAGCGCGGCGTTTGCAAGTTGCTATGGGCTACACATGGGCTGGGGATCGTGTCGAGCCGGGTGGTCTGAGGTTTGTGGGCATCCATGGGCGGCGGATGCGCCGTGAGCTATGGAAGCGGAGTCGTCCCCCGCAGGCCTGGCAGGCCGGTTGTGGCCGGGGTGGCAGTTCGACCTCCGGTACGGTCACGGTGAAGCCAAAGGCCAATTCGACTTTGGCCTTGAGATCTGCGATGGGCACCTTGGCGGTGGGCGACAGGAAGCCATAGTAGCGGACTTTCATGAACCCGGTAGGCAAGACGTGCTGGAGGAAACGGCGGATGAACTCCAAGGCGTCGAGGATCACGGTCCGCAACCGAGCGCTGCCGGTTTTTTTGTAGGAGAAGGAGACCCGTCCGTCCTCGACCTTGAGGATGCGGTGATCCGAGATAGCCACCTTGAAGACGTAGGGAGCGAGATAGGCGATCGAAGCCTCGGCACTGGGTACGGCCTGGCAGTTGACGTTCCAGTCCTGCTGCCAGGTCTCCGAGGGGATCTGATCGAGCAGTCCGGCGGTGTGCATGAGATCGCGGAACTTGCCGCGGAAAAGCCGTGAGAGGGCTTTCACGGGCAAGAAGAAGGCGAGGCTTGAGGCATGCCAGGCGCCATCCTCAGCGGAAAGCGCCCCGCCCGGTACCACATAATGGATGTGGGGGTGATACTGTAGCTGTCGGCCCCAGGGTGAAGCACTCCGAAGAAGCCGGCTTGGTCCGCGTTGAGGAAGCGCGGATCGCGCACCAGCGTTTTGATGGCTTGAGAGGAGGCCTGGAACAGTGCATCGTAGCCCAGTTGCTGGTGGCTGCGCAGAAACGCGCGCAGGGGCTCGGGGACGGTGAAGGTGAGCATGAAGTGGTGGCCTGGCAGCTGGCGATGCAATTGTCGCTCGAGCCACTGTTGGGACTTGCGGTGTTGGCAGCCGGGGCAATGACGATTGCCGCAGGCGGCCGGGACGCGATGGTGATGGCCGCATTCCTCGCACTGATAGCAGACTGAGCCATAGATCTCGGTGCGGCATTGGCAGATGGCCTCGAGGGTCTTTTTGTGCTCTCTGGGCATGGATTGTTCGTAGTGCTGGAGATATCCAGGGCCGTAGGTGCGGAAGATGTCATTGATGATCCCCATCTCAAAGGCCCTCCATCACTTGGTTGATGAGGGTTGAGGCGTTGTCCTGACCGGCCTGGGTCATATGGAGGTAGACCATAGTGGTCTCGAGGCTGCTGTGGCCGAGGTAGCGCTGGATGGTGCGGATATTGACGCCGGCTTCCAGCAGGTGAGTAGCATAGGAATGTCTGAGAGAATGCACGCAGGCCTCGCGTGCTCGGGTCTGAGCGGCGAACTTGGCGCGACGGAAGGTGCCCTGCACGGAGCTCTTAGCCATGGGGTGGGAAGCCGAGCGGGCGGACTTGGCATCGCGCCCCATCGCGGGGAAGAGGAGCCTCGGGTTACGATGCGAGGCCCAGTGTTTGCGCAGGATGAGGAGGGTTGCTTGAGGCAGGGGGACGAGGCGGTCTTTGGCCCCTTTGCCGCGGTGGATGTGCAACATCATCCGCTGGCTGTCAATATCGGCGATCTCCAGATGCTGGGCCTCCTGCAGCCTCAGGCCGCAGGCGTAGACGGTGGCGAGGAAGGCGTAGTTGTGTGGGGTTCGGACGCAGCTCAGCAAGCGGCGGACTTCTTCACGGCTGAGCACGGTGGGCAGCTGCTTCTCGCGTTGGGCATGGATGAGTCGAAGGGTATGCCAGTTGCGGTGAAGGACGTACTCGAAGAAGAAGCGGATCCCGCTATAGCAGATCCGTAAAGTGGCCGGTGACCAACGATCGACGTTTCGCCGGTGGAGAAAATAGTGTTGCAGATCCTCCTCGGTGATCTGATCCGGGGTTTTATGATAAAACTCCACGAGCATGCGCACCGCACGGGTGTACGCTTCTTGGGTGCGCTCGCCCTTTGCCGTTGAGCTGGAGGGCTTGAATGGATTTCTCGTACCAATCTTTCATCATGGAAGGTCTCCTGTCGTAAAGGGATTAGAAGTCCGGGAAGCTCCGCGGACTTCGGACAGGAAAACAGAATTGACGTGAGGGCTAAAGACCGGCGACCGATGGGTGTGAGACAAACCGAACTACGGCAACCAGGATCGGCAAACCGAATCTGCCGCGTAGCGGCTTACTTGAACTAGCGGTTGCAGCGGAGCGCTCGCCGCAGACTTTGAAGGTAGCTAGAATTTGGTGGCGGCTTCGCGCCCGCTGAACCTGATCGTTGGTCGGCGCGCAGCGCCGGGGCCACAGCCTTTAGAACGGGAGATGGGTGTGGATAGGATCACAGGCTTTGATAACCACGATCGTGACGGCGCTAAGCCCGAGTAGGGCGGAACGCCGAAGGTGGTTCCGCCGCATGAATGAGAGGTGATAAGGTTGACCAATGCCGGATTATCGTCGTTATCGTGTACCCGGAGGCACGTACTTTTTCACCATCAATTTATTGGAGCGTCGGGCCGACTTGTTGGTGCGACATATCGAAGCGTTACGGGAGGCGGTGAAGCGTACGCGGGCCAAACGACCATTCCATATCGATGCCTGGGTCGTGCTACCCGATCACATGCATTGCGTGATTACCCTACCACCCGGCGACGATGGCTTTTCCAATCGCATTCAGGGTTCGCTTTGTACAGGCGCTGGCGCCCGACGGAGCGGCGTTCATCGGTACGAATGGCCAAGGGTGAAAGCCAGGGCCAGGGATTGGCCCTGCCTGGCGCGCTGAGGATGCAACGTGGTATCTGGCAACGCCGTTTTTGGGAGCATGCCATTCGGGACGAGAGAGATTATTCGCGCCATATGGATTACGTCCACTTCAACCCGGTCAAACATGGCTACGTTTCGGTGGTTGCTCAATGGCCCCATTCGACGTTTCATCGGTGGGTGAAGGCAGGTGCCTATCCACACGACTGGGGCGGCGAGGGTGCGTTGGATGTTGTCGCCGGCGAGCATGGACAATAATCTGGTGCCGTGTCTACGCGGGCTCGACAGTCTTAAGGAGACTGCCCGCGAGGATCTGATCCAATTCGTCATTCATCGGATCGACGCTAGGGCTGTCGAACTGAAGTATGAACTTCACGATCTCTATACTTCCGAGCGGACAGGTCCGCACTCATGGAGATCACAGCCTCTCCAGGGTGTGGACGGTTACGCCGTCATGCGCGCGATGGGAACCCTCGCCGTCCTAGAGTTCGGATTCGTTCGGGTCCGTCTCAAGAAACCACCATACCCAGTTAAGTTCGACGACTTCGTGGCTGCGGCATCCAAGGTAATCGATGACGCCGAATCATGCCTCATTCAGCAACACAAGTGAGACGCCCAACATGGCAATCAACCTGACCGACCAACAGCGGCGCTGCGCTTGCTGTTTGTGTGCCGGTTATGGGCATCACGGTAGGCTTCAAAAAGCGTGAAAGCATAAACAGCGAAGGCTTTGAAACCCGCATCGACGGTGAAGGTGGCAGATAGCCCATGGATCCCCATCAAAACGCCATGAGAGAAGTGGCATGCCCCGGCCCTGCGGGTTGGCGAGGTGAGTGGCTGCACCCGGCCACAGCACAAAGGTACCGTCGGGACAGTCGATCGCTGCGACCCTTCAGCGCTTCACCGCAACCCATCGCCGCTTGTCTCCGGTGCTCCGTGGTGGGATACTTCAGGCGCCTTAGCCCAAAGCGCTGGAGCGGACAGCGCTCACGCGCCGCCGCTCACCGCCGATCCGTTGGGCTGACGTGTCGGGCCACGGAATCCGGTAAGTCCTTGCCACCACGAGGGGAGAGCAATCTGGAAACACCTCTGACTCCAATGGCATTCGCGCGTCGCTCGCGCAAGCTGTATGCGCAACGCGAGGCAGTGGTGGATGGCGAGCTGCGCCTGACCTATGCGGAATTCTTCGAGCGCTGCGACCGCGCGTCCGCCGCGCTCTCCAAGCTCGGCATTGGCAAGGGTGACCGTGTCGCCACCATCGCGCCGAACACGGTTGCACACCTGGAGCAGTTCTACGCGGTGCCGCAACTCGGCGCCGTCGTGGTACCGCTCAACTACCGGCTCATCGCGGAAGACTTCGTTTACCTCATCAATCACAGCGGCGCGCGCATAGTCTGCGCGCACTCGGACTATCTGGATATGGTCGAGGGCATCCGGGCGCGCTGCTCCAAGGTAGAGCACTTCGTCGCGCTCGAAGGCGCGAAGACCTGCTGGCTGAACTACGAGTCGCTGCTGGCGCAGGCCGGCACGGAATTCCCGCGGGCGGAAGTCGCCGAGAGCGACTTGCTCGCCATCAACTACACCAGCGGTACGACCTCCAAGCCCAAGGGGGTAATGATCACGCACCGCAACGCTTGGGTGAACGCAGTGGGCACGATAATTCACCATCCCATGAGCACGGCCGACCGCTACCTGTGGACGCTGCCGATGTTTCACGCCAATGGCTGGACCTTCGTATGGGTCGTGACCGCCGCCGGCGCGACGCACGTGTGCCTGCGCAAGGTCGAACCCGCCACCGTGTACGAGAGCGTCAAGGGCGAGCGCATCACCATGTTCTGCGCGGCGCCGACGGTGCTGATTGGTGTCGCCAACGCCCCTGCGGAAATGCGCCGCCATACGCCGCGCGGCCTGCGCGTGATGACCGCGGGCGCGCCGCCCTCCGCCGCGACCATCGAGTGTGTGGAACAAGATCTTGGCTGGACCATCACCCATGTGTATGGGCTCACCGAGACCGCGCCTTTCATTACCATCAACGAACCCCGCCCCGAGTTCGCCGAGTTGTCGCCGGAGAAACGCGCGATGCAGAAAGCCCGCCAGGGTGTGGAGCTGCTCACTTCCGGTGAGTTGCGCGTGGTGGACGAACAGGGCCGCGACGTGCCGCGCGACGGTGCCACGCTCGGTGAAATCATCGCGCGCGGCAACGTCATCATGGCGGGCTATTATAACGACCCCGAGGCAACCGCCACGGCGATGGAGGGCGGCTGGTTTCACTCCGGCGACGCGGCGGTGGTGCACGCCGACGGCTACGTGGAAATCCGCGACCGCTTCAAGGATGTCATCATCAGCGGCGGCGAGAACATCTCCTCCGTCGAAGTCGAAGGGGTGCTGCTGCGCCACCCCGCAGTGCTGGAAGTGGCGGTGGTCGGCCTGCCGCACGAGAAATGGGGCGAAACGCCGCACGCCTTCGTCGTCTTGCGTCCCGGCGTCGCGGCCGGCGAAAAGGAAATCCACGAATTCGCCCACGCCAACCTGGCCGGCTTCAAGACGCCGAAGGCGTACAGTTTTGTGACCGAATTACCGAAGACTGCGACGGGTAAGATTCAGAAATACGTATTGCGTGGAAAGCAGTCGGCGATTGCCCGGCAGTGATGATTCGAGCAAACCCCGACGCAGGCTCTTTGGCCGTGGGGGATCAAAATGCCAGAACTCAAATGGAACAGTGGGCTCCGAAATCGGCTTCCGGATTACCTGGACTGTTGTCCAGCCATTAGGCGCATCCTTCGCGCTCCCAGAGCCTGCCTGATGAAATCTAACCACCGGCCTTGACTGCGACGCGGTAGGCCGCGCGCGTCATGCGTGTCGTTATACGCTATGTTTTCCAACCACGCTGAAAGGAGCGGTTTGATGCAGTCACTCGCCTTGATTGCACTTGCTGGTTGCGCGGTTCTTGCAGGATGTGCCTCCAACGGCGGCACGCCGCCCAACTCTCAGGCTACACGAACCGAAAGTTGCAAGGTAACCACCGAACAGGAGATCAGATCGTTGTTTGACCGGTGGAATCAGTCATTGCAGACTGGCGATCCGCATAAGGTCGTTGCCAACTATGCGGAGCGCTCCATTCTGTTGCCTACCGTTTCCAACAAACCACGCTTGACCCCGGCGGAAAAGGAAGATTACTTTCATCATTTCCTAGAGAATCGGCCCTCCGGAAAGATTGATCTGCGCTTCGTAGAGATCGGTTGCAACACCGCCGTTGATGCTGGGCTCTACACATTTACGTTCGCCAAGACAGGCGCAGTGGTCAGTGGCCGCTATACCTATACCTATCGCTGGGATGGTTCGAAGTGGCTCATTACCAGCCATCATTCCTCCGTAATGCCAGAGAAGAAGTAGTAGCTGAGCGGTCAAGCGGACGCCCGTACCTCGCGCCCAGGTTGACGGGCGGGCGGCCCCCCCGCTGGCGCTGCCCGATCTGCCTGCCCAGCGCCGCTTTGACCGGTTTCCGGAAGCGGCCGTCTTAAAGACAACGGAGTGGTGATGGTTGTGACAACGGTGGGTACAGACCGCGCCCTGATCCACGCCATGGTGAGGCTGGTGTGTGTGTGGTTATAGTACGGCCGGCCGGCGGCCTAATCGACCTGACGTGAGCTATGCTCCGCAATGGATTCCGGCTCGCGTCCGCCGCGCGGACTTGGCCGGAATGACGGGTCTGTGTTATGCGGCGTGTTTCCGTCGCACTCCGCCAGCTACGACGGCCGTTACGGAGCGCGCACAAGCTGCGCCTCGACCTCATCGCGCTTGGGAGTCCCGGCTAGGGTTTCGATCAAGGTGAGCGCGAAATCCATCGCTGTGCCGGGTCCGCGCGAGGTAATGACCTTCTCGTCTTGGACTATGGCGTCCTCGGTCACGGTCACCTCCGTGAAATTCAGCGCCCGCAAGATCCCGGGATAGCCGGTGGCGCGCTTTCCTCTAAGAAGGCCGGCTGCGCCCAAAACCTTGGGCGCTGCGCAGATCGCGGCCGTAAATTTTCCGTTCGCCGCCATTTTCATAAGCAGATCATGTACGCGCGGGTCGCGGTTCAGTTGCTCCGCGCCTTGGGCGCCCCCCGGAAGCACGACCATGTCGTAGTCGCGTTTCAAGGCTTCGTCCAGGCAGGTGTCGGGGATCAGCACCACTCCGCGGCTAGCGCGGACGGGATGATTATCGAGGCCGGCTGTGACCACCTCGATCCCGGCCCGGCGCAGGAGATCGATGACCGTAACGGCCTCGAGCTCTTCACAGCCTTGGGCCAGCGGAATGAGTACGGTGGCCATCGGAGTCTAATTGGGTGCGCGCCGTTGCAAGGTGAGGCCCTTGAGCAAGTTAAGCGCTTCGTACAATTCATAGTCGCTGGTCGCCAGGGCTTGACCGGTTTCCGTATTCGCTTTTGCGTCCGTTGGCTTGGTTTCGGTCTGCGTCGCCTCGGCAGGGGGCTGCTTCCCGTTCGAGAGGTGTCGCGTGAGGTTGCTCTCCTTAATCTCGTCCAAGGCCGGATTTTCCGCGGCCGCCACTTTTACCCGATCCAAAATGATGTCGGGGACAATGCCCTCGGCCTGGATGGAGCGGCCCGAGGGAGTGTAGTAAAGCGCGGTCGTGAGTTTAAGCGCGGCGTCATTGTTCATCGGCAGGATGGTTTGCACGGAGCCTTTCCCAAAGGTCTTGCTCCCCATAACCACGGCGCGGCGCGCGTCTTGAAGCGCGCCAGCCACGATTTCCGAGGCCGAGGCCGATCCGCCGTTAACGAGTATGACGATCGGCGCCCCGTTCAAGGCATCCTTGGGTTTCGCGTCGAATCTCAGTTCGGATCCCTTGCCGCGCCCCTTGGTCAGGACAATAAGACCTTTTTCCATGAATACGTCGGCGACGGCCACCGCCGAGCCCAAGATCCCGCCGGGGTTATTACGCAGATCGAGGATGAGCCCGGAGAGCCTGTACTTGTTTTCACGTTTCAGGGTGTCGAGGGCGGCGATTAGATCGTCGCCCGTGCGCGTTTGAAAATGCGAGATGCGTACATAGCCCAGTTGCGGTTCCAAGGTCCGGCTCTTGACGCTTTGCACCTTGATTACCGCTCGCTTTACGGAGATCGCCAGCGGCTTTTCCTCGCCTTCGCGTAAGATGGTTAGCTGAATGGCCGTTCCGGGTTTGCCCCGCATCATTTTTACCGCGTCGTTAAGGCTCATGCCTTTCACCGGCGTATCGTCAAGGCGGACGATAAGATCACCCGCCTTGATCCCGGCTTGCTGCGCCGGCGTATCATCGATCGGCGCGATTACCTTTACGAAGCCGTCCTCCATCCCGACCTCGATCCCGAGGCCCCCAAATTCCCCGCTCGTACCTTCCTGCAAGCCACCGTAGGCGTCGGGGTCGAGATAGGCCGAATGCGGATCGAGCCCCGACAACATTCCCCGAATCGCACTCTCGAGCAGGTCCGCGTCACCGACCTCTTCGACGTAATCGCTCTTGATCTTCGCAAATACCTCGGTAAACGTTCGCAACTCATCGAGCGGCAAGCCCGCGCGCGGATTCGAGGCGGCATTGGCAATCTCATTTCCGCCGCTAGCGAGTTGAATTCCAAGGCCGAGCCCGACCGCCAGAACAAAAACGTTTTTCACTATCTGTTTCATCGACAAACCCACCGGGAAATCAAATAAGATTACGATTAAGTTCGCTATTACCGCAATAAGCGGCCCAGGCGTTGCCGTGGCCGCAGCGACTTGCGCCAGGTTCCTTCGGCCTGTTCCAGCGCGACCAGCGTGCGCCCGCTCATTTCCGCGGGCGGATCAAGGCCAAGAAGATAGAGCAGCGTTGGAGCGATATCGGCGAGCGTGCCGCTCCGTGCAAGCTCGGCGGGACGCCCGATATAGACCAGCGGTACCCGATTGCGGGTGTGAGCCGTGTACGGCTGTCCGCGCCGCATCTTGGTGGAAACCCCCCGCATCTTCTCGGCGTTACCGTGGTCGGCGGTGATGAGCATCTCCCCGCCAACGGCTTGAATCGCGGCCACGATGCGTCCGAGACAGGTGTCGATTGCTTCGATCGCCTTGACCGTGGCCTCGAAGTTACCCGTGTGGCCGACCATGTCGGCATTCGCAAAATTGCAAACGATGACATCGTATTTCTTGCTATAAATCGCCTCGACCAGGCGATCCGTGATCGCGTCGGCGCTCATCTCAGGCTTGAGGTCGTAAGTCGCGACGTGGGGCGAGGGCACCAGGATGCGATCCTCACCCTCGAAGACACGCTCCTCGCCGCCGTTGAAAAAGTAGGTGACGTGGGCGTATTTTTCCGTCTCGGCGATGCGCAGTTGGGTGAGTCCTTGGTGGGCGAGGTATTCGCCCAAGACGTTGTGCAGGCGTTCCGGGGGATAGGCGCAGGGAATGTGAAAATCGGCGTGATAGCGGGTCAGGCTGACAAAGGCGCCGAGCGCCGGCATACGTGCGCGCGCGAAGCGGTCGAAATCGGGTTCGATAAATGCCCGGGTGAGCTGACGGGCGCGGTCGGCGCGGAAGTTCATGAACACCACGACATCGCCATCGGCCACCGTTACCGCTTCGCCGTTCGCGGGCACGATCGCCGTGGCCTGGACGAACTCGTCGGTCTCCCCGCGCGCGTAGGCCATGTCGAGGGCGATGAATGGGTCCGTGGATCGGTAGCGGGCGCGGCCGTGGGCGATGAGATCATAGGCTTCTCGGGTACGGCTCCAGCGGTGGTTGCGGTCCATGGCGAAATAGCGGCCGATGAGTGAGGCGATCCGTCCTGCGCCGGTCGCCGCAATCTTGACCTGTGCCTCGAGAATGGAGTCGGCGGCGCTTTTTGGGGGGCGGTCGCGCCCGTCCAAAAAGGCATGCAGGTAGATCTGCGTTGCACCGCGCTTGGCCGCGAGATCGATCATGGCAAGGATGTGCGTCTCGTGGCTGTGAACGCCGCCGGGCGAGAGCAGACCCAAGATATGGATCGCGCGCCCGCTCCCCACGGCGCGGTCGACGGGAACGATCAGGTTCTCGTTGCGGAAGAAGGAACCGTCTTCGACGGCGCGGGTGATGCGCGTGAACTCCTGCAACACCAATCGTCCCGCGCCAAGGTGCATGTGCCCGACCTCGGAGTTTCCCATTTGATTGTCCGGCAGGCCGACATCTAGGCCCGAACAACCGATAATTGTATGCGGGTACAATGCCCAGAGATCGTCCCAAACCGGCTTATGCGCGCTATGGATGGCATTGTATTCGGTAGTGTCGCTGTGGCCCCATCCGTCGAGGACGGTGAGGATTAGGGGGCGCGGGTTTAGGGCCATGCGCGTGAGGTGAGGCGCGGCGGGTAGCTGCGGTGGCTGGACGGAACCGCATGGCTGGTAAACATTCGCGCGAGTGTATCATGATCCGGTGTCATGATTGCGTGGGATCCGAGGCGCGGGCGTTACGCGTGGCAGTGAGCATGGCCTTTTTATCCGTGGCCTGGCAAAATTAGCCCATGCGCTGCGACGCTTGTACGGCGGTGCTCGAGCTGAGATCACGATGGCTGGCAACGCGACGTAGCGGCGAACGGGGTAGAGGAGATTAAATGGAGCAACTTGGCGAATTCATAGTGAATCATTGGGTATTGTTTTCTGTGCTGGTGGTGAATATTTTGGCGCTGGCGCTGTATGTCGCGAAAGCATCCGCGGGCGGGGCGCCGCAACTGCCTCCGACCGAGGTGACTCGAATCGTAAATCATGAGGACGCGATCATTATCGACGTGCGTGATCAAGCGGCCTATGGCCGCGGGCATATCTTAGGCTCGCTGAGCCTCCCGCTCGCGGACCTGCCGAGCCGCGCGGGCACGCTGACGCTCGATCGCAAGAAACCGGTGATCCTCTGCTGCCAGGCCGGGAACACCTCCGTCGCCGCGGTGGAGCCTTTGACCAAGGCGGGATTCGAGCGCATCTACCGGCTCAAGGGCGGAATACTAGAATGGCAGCAGAGCAATTTACCGGTCACTAAAAGGTAGGTAGAGGAAAGCGAAGCAAAGCTATGACAGGTGCCAACGGGGATCAGGACAACGCTACGCAAGCGCAGCCGCTGGCCGGCCAGTTGGCGATCCAAAAGATCTACGCTAAGGATATTTCCTTCGAAGCGCCGCAGTCCCCGCGCGCTTTTCTGCAGAAATTGAATCCGACCATCGACGTCCAGCTCAATAATCAAGCTACACGTCTCGATGAGGAGGTCCACGAGGTGGTGTTGACCGTGACCGTCACCGTGCGCAGCGAGGATAAGCCGCTATATGTGGTCGAGTTACAACAAGCGGGGATCTTTACGATCGCGGGCTTTCCTCCGGAGCACCTGGGGACGATCCTGGCGACGGCCTGTCCCAATATACTGTTTCCGTACGCCCGCGAGGCGGTATCCGACTTAGTGATCCGCGGGGGGTATCCGCCGCTCCTGCTCGCCCCGGTTAACTTTGATGCGCTGTATGCGCAGGAGCTCAAGCGCCGCCAGCAGAGGGTGCCGTCCCAGGCGGAGCAAGCGCATTAGGAAGCGGTTTTAACCGCGTTCGCAACCGGCGTTGGATCCTTTCCTTGCGGCAAACACAACGGCGCCTATTCTCGTGATGGGCGCCGGTTCCTGGGGCACGGCGCTTGCCGTTCTTTTGGCGCGCAACGGGCAGCCGACCTTCCTGTGGGGGCATGATCCGGCGCACATCGCCTCGCTGCGCGAGACGCGCCGCAACACTCGCTTCCTTCCTGGCATCGTCCTACCAGGAGCGGTTATGCCGATTACGCATCTCCCGCCGGTTAGCATACGGGATGTCATTATCGCGGTGCCCGTGAATGCGTTGCGGGAGGTCACGCGTGACGTTCTGATTGAGGTTTCGGGACCCTTGCGCATCGCGTTGGCATGCAAGGGCATCGAAGCGAGCACCCACAAGCTAGGGCACGAAACCGTCGAGGAGGTGCTCGGGATGAACACGGTCACCGCCCTGGTCTCCGGACCGAGCTTTGCGGCGGAAGTTGCCGCGGGTCTGCCGACCGCGTTGACCGTGGCCTCGCGTAACGAGCCTTTCGCGCGCGATCTGGTCAAGCGTTTACACAACCGGAGCTTTAGGGCGTACATCAGCGATGACCTCACCGGGGTCGCCATCGGCGGGGCCGTTAAGAATGTCCTGGCCATCGCGGCGGGCGTCGGGGATGGCCTCGGATTCGGCGCCAATACGCGCGCGGCGCTGATTACCCGGGGGCTTGCCGAGATGGTGCGCTTGGGTTTGGCCTTGGGGGGCCAGCGGGCTACGCTCACGGGTCTCGCCGGCATCGGTGATTTGGTGCTAACTTGTACCGATGATCAGTCGCGCAACCGGAGGCTCGGCCTCATGCTCGGGCGGGGCGTGAGCCTGCCCGAGGCGGTACGCCGCATCGGGCAGGTCGTGGAAGGCGTCCGAACGGCCTACGAGGTATTGTCCTTGGCGCGAAAACACGTCATCGAAATGCCGATCACCGAGCAGGTCGTGCGCGTTGTGGCTGGTGACTGTGAGCCCCGCGAGGCAGTGCAGACATTGCTCGCGCGCGAGCCGCGCCAGGAGATCGAGGGCAGCTAGACTATCGGGCACATTGGTCATTTAAAGAGCAGCTTGCGTTGCCAGTGAGCCCGCACCATGAAAACCCTGCTGCCGCCAGGCTTCGTAAACAATGACGGCCACAGCATTCGATAAGTTCAGGCTGCGGCATCCGGCCCGCATCGGAACGCGGAGGATGTTCTCGCGACCGAGTCGCTCAAGGAGGTGCGGTGGTAGCCCCCGCGTCTCGGGACCGAACAGGAATGCGTCTTCGGGCTGGAAAGCGATGTCCGTATAACACCCTCGCCCTTTGGTTGAGAACCCGAATACCCGTAGCGGTTGCACGTGCGCCATAAACGCCCCGATCTCGGTATGGACAGCGATCCCCGTCAGTTCGTGATAATCGAGGCCTGCGCGCCGCAGGCGCCTATCCTGGAGCGAGAATCCTAATGGCTCGATAAGATGCAGGCGCGCCCCGGTATTCGCGCACAGACGTATAATATTGCCCGTGTTCGGCGGGATTTCCGGCTGATAGAGAACAACATGAAACAAGGTGGCTGATGGCTGCACGCGAACAAGACATGCTGGCCGTCGATTTCCGCGGCCTGCCGTTCACGACCCCGTTGGTGTTGTTGTCAGGTTGCGTGGGCTTCGGCGAAGAATACACGCGCGTCACCGGATTTTCCAACCGCGATGCAGGGGCGATCTGCTTGAAGGGGACGACGCTCGAGGCGAGACTCGGGAACCCCCCGCACCGGATCGCCGAGACGCCGGGCGGCATGCTGAACGCGATCGGCTTACAGAACCCCGGTGCCCGGGCGGTGGTCGACGCCATTTTGCCGCGCTTGAATTTTGAGGAGACGCGCTTCATCGCCAACGTGTCCGGCTCGACAATCGAAGAATACCGGGAGGTGACCCGGATTTTCGATGATTCCCCCATCGATGCCATCGAGATCAATATTTCTTGTCCCAACGTCAAGGAAGGCGGTGTCGCCTTCGGGAACGATGCCCATATGTCTGCGCGCGTCGTGGCGGCCTGCCGGGCGGTCACGCGCAAGCCTCTGATCACGAAACTCTCGCCGAACCAGGCCGAAATCGCCGAAAACGCGCGCCGCTGCATTGAGGCGGGATCGGATGCCTTGGCGGTTATCAATACCCTCATGGGGATGGCGGTGAACATCGAGACCCGCCGCCCGGTGATCGGCAATAACCAGGGAGGATTGTCGGGACCGGCCATCAAACCCATCGCGTTGCTGAAGGTACATGAGGTCTACCAAGTGTGCAGACCACACGGCATTCCGATCATCGGGCAGGGCGGGATCACGAACGCCGCCGATGCCATCGAGTTCTTGATCGCGGGCGCGACGGCGGTCGGGATCGGGACGGCCCTGTTCTACGATCCGCTCATCTGCTCGAAGATCAACCGCGGGATCATGGAATACCTCAAACGCCACCGCGTGCGCTCGGTTTCGGACTTGGTTGGGACACTGGAGCCCCACGCCACGGCGTCGGCGGTGTGCACGGGCTAAGCGTGGATGCGGCGGCCCAGTGCTTTCCGCTAAGCAGTTGGCACCTAACGCCAATGCCAGGGGGAGCTTTGCGCGACTATTTCCCAGCGCTTGGTATATTTTGGCCTTCGTTTCCTAAGTTGGCGTCATGCTGGCTGTCGTCGATTGTCTAAGGTATAGAGCGCATCCAAGACGCAGTGCTTGCACACATCGCCGTCATTCCACATCCCGTTAATTCCAGCAACGACCTCAACCGATAGGCGCACATCCGCGTGCTCAATAACTGTTGCTAAACGGCGACCATTTTGTACTCTGCTAAGGGTAAGGCCCGGTGTAATTTCGTTTTCACACAAATCACAGTGTCGTTTAATCATCGTTCCCTCTCTGATTTCGATAAGCCCTCATGTAACTTTGCTTGCGTTCGCGTATGTAATCAACCTCCTCCGCCGTGCGTTTGCGGTTGCGATACCGTGCGTCGTAGTGCCGTCTCCGTTCGGGCAGTAATACCTCGAATCACCGCATCCATCTTCCGGAAGGCAACATCGCTGCCATGCTTCAACTCCAGGCGTACACCCGTCAGGAACGGTTGCAATTCTTCTGCTTGTGGATGAACCCATGCTCATACTATCTACGGCGACCGAGGGCGTGGCGTGACCGCTGCCGCCAGCCCACCTACTCGCTACCCGCCAGCGCGATACAGCGATGCCTTCGGCTTAACGGGTACTTGCCTGTGACCGATCCTTACGCAAGCGCTTCAAAAACACGCGCATTTCCTTCGCGGCTTGAATATCGCCGCGGTTCTCGGCGAGGACGATACCTTGTTCATAGGCCTGGATGGCCTCATTGGTCAGGCCTTGTTCCGCGAGCACTCTTCCATAAAGCTTCCAAGCTGCGGAATAGCCGGGAGCGAGCGCGATGGCTTGGCGCAGGTGTTCCGCTGAGGCCGCAGGCTGGCCGCATTTATAGTGCTCGTTGGCGAGGCTGAAGCGTAAGGTCGCATCGTCGCGGCCGCGCCGCAGGAGTTCCTCGAACTGAGCGATGCGGTTCACGCTGCGGCGCCGGCCCTTAATTCGCAGACTCGCCGGGGGTCTGTCTCGGATCGATGCCGAGCGCCCGTAATTTGCGGTAAAGATGGGTGCGCTCGAGTCCCACACGGTCCGCGATCCGGCTGATGCTCCCGCCGGCGCGCTGGAGCTGATACTCAAAATAGGCCTTTTCAAACTGCTCGCGCGCTTCCCGTAATGGGCGGTCAAACCCGGGCAAGGGTTCGGTCAAGCTCTCCGCGGTGCGGATCCCGAGCGCGGCTTCGATCTCGAAGCCTTCCACCGTCTCCCCGCTACCCAAGATCAGCAGCCGTTGCACCAGGTTTTTCAGTTCCCTGACGTTACCGGGCCAGCCGTAGGCGCGAAGCTGTTTCTGGGCCGCGGGTGTGAAACGCCGCCGCGGTAATCCTTCTTGGGCAGCGAACAGTTCGCAATAAAAGGCCAACAATTCCGAGATATCCTCCGCGTGCTCCCGCAAGGGGGGGAGGTGGAGCGGGACCACATTGAGATGATAGTAGAGATCGTCGCGAAAGCGTCCGGCCCGAACGTATTCCATGAGGTCGTAGCGCGTCGCAGCGACGATGCGGACATCGATACTGACCGGGTCGCGCCCGCCTACGCGGAGAAACTTTTGATACTCTAAGGCGCTGAGCAGCCGGGCTTGGAGACCGAGCTCGAGGTCGGCGATGTCCTTAAGAAACAAGGTTCCCCCGTTGGCTTTCTCCAGGGAGCCGAAGTGCACATTCCCCTTTTCCTCGCTGCCGAAAAGTTCCGCAGCCGGGTTTTCCACCGCCAGTCCCGCGACGGCGACGCTCACGAAGGGCGCCTGTGCACGCGGGCTGTGATTATGAAGATAGCGGGCGAATACCTCCTTGCCCGTTCCGGGCTCTCCACGCATAAATACCGCGGTATGATGCGAGGCGATGCGCTTAACTTGATCTCGCAGCCGGATGAATGCGGGGCTGCCGCCCACGGGCTCCGGGGTTGCCTGGCTTCTGAGGTTGATGTTCTCACGAGTGAGCGCCGCGGCCTCCAAGGCGCGTTTGATCGTGAGCAACAGCTTGGCCATCGACAGCGGTTTCTCGATGAAGTCGTAGGCCCCGAGGCGCGTTGCTTCGACCGCCGTCTCGACGCTCCCGTGTCCTGACATCATGATCACCGGGATGTCGAGCGGGGCACCCTCGGACCATTCCTTGAGCAAGGTGATGCCGTCACAGTCCGGCATCCAGATATCGAGCAATACGAGGTCCGGCCTCCGGGCCCGGCGCGACTCGCGCGCGCGCTCGGCGTTGTCGGCGAGCGAGACCTCGTAGCCCTCGTCTTCCAGGATCTCGCCCAGGAGCGCGCGGATATCGGGTTCGTCATCGACGACCAAGAGATGCGGGGCGCTCATAGCGCTCGCGCTGTGCGGGCGGGGGACTCGGCGCCCGCCGTCACGGGCAGCCGGATCACGGCACAGGCGCCTGCGGCCGGTAAGTTTTCGACCCAGACGATACCCCCGTGCTCCTCGACGATTTTTTTTACGATGGCCAGCCCAAGACCGGTGCCCTTGGGTTTATTGGTCATGTACGGCTCAAACAGGTTTCCCAGCAATTCCTTCGGGACGCCCGGGCCGCGGTCGGCGATGCGTAGCTCGACGAACCGGTGGCTCGCATCCTCGACACTGCGCGTGCTAACGGTGATGAAGGGGGGGGCGGACTGGCCTTCACTCGCTTCCAAGGCGTTCTTGATAAGATTGTTCAAAACCTGGCGCAGGCGTCCGGGATCGGCGTGGGTCACGGGCAGCTCGGGATCGAAATCGGCCGCGAATACGGCGTCGCGATCGACGTTTTGATAGAGATCCAGTATTTCTTGGATTAATTCATTGAGACGGCACGCTTTCGGCTGCATCTGGGGGGTGCGGGCATACTCCGAGAACGTATTGACCATATTCTTCATGGTTTCGACCTGCTGCACGATCGTATGGGTGAGCCGATCGAGTACCTCAGCTTCTTTCGGCGCTAGCGTGCCGAGATATTTTTGCCGCAGGCGTTCCGCGGACAACTGGATCGGCGTTAAGGGGTTTTTGATCTCGTGCGCTAGACGGCGCGCGACTTCGCCCCAGGCTGCGTCCCGTTGTCCCTGCAGCAGGGCGGTAATGTCATCAAACACTATCACGTGTCCCCGTACCCGCGCGCTCGCGCCCGCTAATGTCGTACCGCGGCACATCAGCACCTGGCGCCCACTGGTCCCGAACAACTGCACTTGCTCGCGCCAGTCCGAATGCGGCGCATCGGGGGCATTGCGCAGCGCGTCGCCGAAGGGCTGCAAATAGCGGAAGGCGGCACAAATTCTGCCTACGCTTTGGCCAAGGAGCGGCACAAGCTCGACGCCGAGGATCTTACTCGCGGCTGCATTCGCGGTCCGCAGGCTCAGATTGGGATCCAGGGTCAATACGCCCGAGGACAGGCGCCCCAAGACGGCCTCCAAATAGGAGCGCTGCGCCTCGACCTGATCCTGGCTGCGCTTGGCCTCATCGCGCGCCAATGCGATCTTGCGGGTCATCTCGTTGAACGATTCGACCAGAAATCCCAATTCGTCCTGGCTCGACGCGTGTAACTCCCGCCCGTAATCGCCCTCGGCGATTGCCCGGGTTCCAGCCGCGAGATCCTGGATCGGGGCGACCATGCGGTTGGCGGAATAAAACGCAGCCCAAACCGCGCCCAGGATGCTGAACAACAATACCAAGGTCAAGGTCATTACGAAACTAAGTTTCAGTTGGTCCCGCAGATAGGACAGTTCGCGATACTGGAGGTACGCCGAATGCACATTATCGGCGAGCTTATTCGTGCGGCTTGCCACCGGATAGAGCGCCTGCAATAAACCGGGATCACCGGCGGCCCCGATCTCCGGCACATTGACGACGACGCGCACAGCGAGCGCGGCGTCGCGAATCGCGTCCAGTCCAACATAACTCCTTCCTTGGCGCAGTTGCAGCAAAATTTCCTCGCTCGGCAGGTTGGGCACGACCTCGTGGGCACCACTGCTGGAGGCGATAATACCTCCCTTGCGGGTCAGTAACAGCAACTCGTCTGCGCCGCTTTTCGCCCGTAGCTCGTCGAGATTCATAGGTAAGGCCGGATCGGCCACCACGGTGCTGCTCGGATCCCTGAGCGCCGTGAGATCGAGCGGCGTGACGGAGATCGGACCCTCCATTAGCTCATAGGTCAACTGTTCCGTCTGCTTCAGAAGCTTGCGTGTCTGCTGGTCGAGGGCGCCGCGGCTCAGATCGAGCGCGTCTTTCAAAGCCCGGGCCACGCGCACATCGAACCAGCTATCAATGCCACGGCCGAGAAAATCGATGGAAAACCCATAGACGACGAGCAGTGGGCTCACCGCCAGAGCGACGAAGAGGCTTAGCATGCGCCGGCGCAGCCGGGCGCCGGGCCGGCGCGCGCGCAGATCGCGGTATAGCTGACGGACGTTGAGGGCTATGAGCACGAGGAAGGTGATGAGCCCAAGGGCATTCACAGCCAAGAGCACCGAATACAACTGGCCGAAACGCTGCGAGCCCTGAGTGGCATTGCTCATCATTAACAGAGACGCCAAGAGGACCAGGCTCAATGCGCCGATAGGCAAAAGGATCCGGCGTGCCCGCTTCATACCGTTAAGCTCCATTCGAACCAAGCGCTGCTCAGACGCCAGCCCGAAGAGAAGTAGGCGATGAGGCTCACCGGCGCCGGAAGCGATTCTATATCCAAGCTCGCCCGGACCCGAGCGTGATACACACGCCCCGGGCTTAGCCAGCGGCGTTCGAGGATCGGGACACCGCGGATCTTTCCGAGCCCCGCGCGAGCATCCGCTAAGGAGGTAAAACTCTGCCGATCACCGGTGATGAGATTAACGATGACATAGGTCTTGCTTAGCGCGTGATGTTCAAGCCGGTAACCCTGCTTGACGGTGGCGATGCGCTCGTCCCAGAGGAATCCGCGCTCGCGCCGCAGCTGGGTCTCGATCAGGAGCTCGAGCGCCACCCCGTTGTCCAGCGCTTCCAGAGACTCTTTACCGAGCTTGAATCCGAGATTGGCGTCCAGCAAGTAAAAGCCGTTGACCAATCGCAGCGCCGCAGATTTGATTATGATCCCGGCAGCCGAGGCCGGCGCCGCCGCGAGCATCAACAGCAGCGCCATGCCGGCTAGAGCGCCGCGCCTCGGCAGCGGCTTAGAGTTTGTGAAGACGAAGGGAGGTCGCGTTCCGCCGCGCAACTGCAATACATGAGGATTCCGAGCACCGCCGGAACGCAACATCCCGAGCGTAGAAGGTTTTTTCACAAACTCTCAGACTTTCCGCAACAGCGCATAAAAGAATCCGTCCGTATTCGCGTCTCCCGGCAGCAGTTGCACTCCCGCCCCGGTATCCTGGCCGTGCGCTACGGCGATGGGGTCCAAGCGCGCGTCGGCGTGCCGAGCCAAGAAGGCGCGGATCTGGGTTTGGTTCTCGGCGGGCAGCACCGAGCAGGTTACATACAGGAGCTTGCCGGCATTCGCGAGCAAGGGCCACAAGCCGTTCAAGAGCTGCATTTGCAGGGCGGCCGATGCCGCGATGTCGGACTCGCGCCGCAGGAGTTTGATATCCGGGTGCCGCCGGATCACCCCGCTGCCCGAGCACGGGGCATCCAAGAGGATGCGATCAAACGCTTTTCCATCCCACCACGTAGCCGGTACTGAGACGTCGGCACAGTATATCTCGGCGCGCAGGCGTAAACGTTCGAGCGCCGCCCGCAGCGATGCAATGCGCGTGGGATCGCAGTCGACTGCGATCATTCGTCGCAACTCGGGATGCATCTCTAGAATATGCGCGCATTTCCCGCCCGGGGCTGCACAAGCGTCCAGGATCCGGTGGCCGGGGCACGCATCTAACAGCACTGCGGCGATCTGAGCGCCGGCGTCTTGCACGGAGACATGCCCTTGGTCGAAGCCGGGGAGCCGCGACACATCCAGAATTTCCGAAAGCGCGATTGCGTAGGGACTCAAGGAGAGCGGGTGTGCTTCGAGTCCGGCCTGGCTAAGCCGCGCCAAGTAATCCTCACGCGAGCCGCAACGCACGTTGACGCGCAGGGTCATCGGTGCCCGATCATTGTTGGCTGCGGCGATGCGTTGCCAGGACTCCGGCCAGGCCGTCTTTAGCGCCGCCAGCAACCACACCGGATGCGCGTATTGCGCAGCCTCGGTGGCCGGCTCGGCGAGCAGCTTGTCGCGGTGCTTCAGGAAAGCACGGAGCACGGCGTTGACGAGCGGGGCGGCGCGAGCGCGCCCGAGGCGCCGGCTGGCGTCCACAGTCGCGGAGACAGCCGCGTGATCCGGAATACGCAGATACTGGAGCTGATAAATACCGATCAAGAGTAAAGCAAAGACCGCGGTGTCGATTTCCTTGTGTGGGCGCGAGAGGAGCTTGATCACAAGCGACTCCAAGGCCGGAAACCAGCGCAAGGCGCCATAGGCGAGCTCCTGAGCGAGGCCGCGGTCGCGGGGATCACGCAGGTGGCTCAGCAACATCGGCATGCATGCGGCCAAGGACTGGCCCTGCCCCACGACGCATGACACGAGCAGCGCGGCAACCGCGCGCGCATCCTTAAGCGGCCGCGGGGACTGCCTACCCGTCATGTTTAAGACCCGGATGGGCGTTGAGGAAATCCGTCGCGCTCACCGGCTTGCGCCCGGCTGCCTGGACCCGGGTGAGACGCAATATGCCCTCGCCGGTCGCCACATCGATCCCGCCTCTTGCGCCGGATAGTAGCGCGCCCGGGGCGGCTGGACTGCGGGCCTCGATGGCACGGGCGTTCCACACACGAAATTCCATCCCGCCGAGCCGTGCGAGCGCGACCGGCTTCGGATTAAATGCCCGGACCTTGCGTTCCAACTCCGCGGCCGGGCGCAACCAGTCGAGCCAGGTTTCGGCGCGCTCGATCTTATGGGCATAGGTGGCGCCGCCTTCATCTTGGGCGCGAGGCCGTGAGCGCTCGTTCAAAATGTCCTCGAGGGTCGCGAGTAAGCAGCTTGCGCCGAGCTCGGCCAGCCGTTCCCGCAGGGCGCCGCCGGTATCACCGGGCAGGATCTCGCAGCGGGCCTGTGCGTAGACGGGACCCGCATCCAAGGCCGCGCTCATCTGCATGATGGAAACGCCGGTTTCACGATCGCCCGCGGCCACGGCGCGTTCAATCGGAGCCGCGCCCCGCCAACGCGGTAACAGGGAGGCATGAACATTGATGCATCCACGGCGCGGGATGTCGAGCACGGTGCGCGGGAGGATCTGTCCATAGCCGACTACAATCATGAAATCAGGTTCTAACGCGGAGAGGTGGTCCGCTGCCGCCGCATTTTTGAGCGATAGAGGCTGGCGGATCGCTAGTCCGTGCTCACGTGCCGTGATCTTGACGGCGCTTTCGCGCACTTTGAGTCCCCGGCCGGCCGGCCGGTCCGGCGCGGTGTAGACTGCGAGTAAGGAGCCGGGCGCGGCAATGACTAAGGCGCGGAGTATCGTGGCCGCGAACTCCGGCGTGCCCGCGAAAACGATCCTAACCTGCGCAAGCCGTTCCGGGCCGCTCATAAGGCGAGTCGTTGCGCCTTTTCCAATTTCTTGCGGAGCCGGTTGCGTTTTAATATCGAAAGGTAGTCCACGAACAGCTTGCCTTCGAGGTGATCGATCTCATGTTGAATGCACACGGCCAGCAAGCCGTCCGCCGCCAAATTGATCGTCTCTCCCTGGGCGTTAAGTGCCTGTACCTGAATGCGCTCGGCGCGCTCGACGGTCTCGAAAACGCCGGGAACCGATAAACATCCCTCCTCGGTTTGCTCACGGCCCTCGGTGCCCGTGATGCGGGGGTTGATGAGACACCAAGGTTGGTCATGCCGCTCGGAGACGTCCACGACGATGACCCGTCGGTGGACATTGACCTGGGTGGCGGCAAGCCCGATCCCGGGCGCCGCGTACATGGTCTCGAACAGGTCCGAAACCAGTTGCCGCACGCTGTCATCAACGGCTGGCACGGGTTGTGCATTTATCCGAAGGCGGGGATCCGGATAGTGCAATATATCTAAGATGGCCATGCCGCGCGTCCTCCTGTCCGATGGCGCAAATCATAGCAGAAGCTGACTCTAAACTTTAGAGAGCTTTGTGAAATTGGGGTGCTTTTTGCTGAAATTGATCAACAACATTAAACCTTTGCCGTAAGGGCGACACGACAATGAAAAAATATGTATTTCTATTACTCTCCGCGTTGGCCTCCCTACCTTGCTACGGCGAGGATTTGGCGCTGAACCCGAGCCACCCCGACCGCTATGTCGTGAAGCGCGGCGATACCTTATGGGACATTTCCGCGGTCTTCTTGAGGAAACCATGGCTCTGGCCACAGATTTGGCAGGTGAATCCGCAGGTGCGGAATCCGAACCGCATCTATCCCGGCGATATTCTTTATTTAACCTACCGAGACGGTAAACCCATGTTGGGGCGGACTCGGGGCAGGAACGTCAAATTATCGCCGTCGGTGCGCGCGTCGGAACACGACGACGCGCTGCCGGCGATCCCGCTCGATGCTATCTGGCCATTCTTGAGCCGGCCACAGGTGGTCGGAGCCGATGAGCTTGCCAACGCACCTTACATCGTCTCCAGTCAGGACGAGCATCTGGTGACCGGCTTGGGGAATCGCGTCTATGTGCGCGGTCGATTGGATGAGAAAGTCAAGCGCTACACGGTGGTTCGCTGCGGCGAGGTCTATCGGGAACCGCCGGCTGTGAAGGACGCCAATTATCGAGTCGCTGTCCGCAAGGATGTCGCTCAGGGCTACGCGTCCAATTGTCTGGGCGAGAGCGGCGACGATGTTCTAGGGTACGAAGCCCTCCATGTCGCCGATGTGGTCATCGACAGGCTGGGGGATCCGGCATCCGCCGTGATTACCAGTTCACAACGGGAGGTTTTGGTGGGCGATCGGTTGATCCCGGAAGCAAAAGGCGATTATCCGGAGTTCGTTCCGCATGCGCCGGACGGGGACATCGGCGGATCGATAATATCGATCATGGATGCCGTGTCCCAGGTCGGGCCGCAGCAAGTCGTGGTGATCAATCGGGGCGTGCAGGCGGGACTCGAGCCCGGGCATGTATTAGCGATCTTCCGTAGTGGCGTTATCGTTCGCGACGATGTGGCGGGAAGAGCATCGGCTGCAAGCTATAGCGGGGGATTAAGCCGGGACGTCGAGCTTCCGCACGAACGCATCGGGGAGCTGATGGTGTTCCGCGCCTTCCCGAACGTGAGCTATGCGCTGGTGATGAACGCCGATCGCTCCGTGTACCGCTATGATACGGTAAGCAATCCTTAAGCGCTTGGAGCGATGCTCGCTCAGCGTCCAAGCTGCAGCGGTGATAAGCTTGGTACACTATGAGCGTCGAGGACACGCGGGACGAGCGGGCGCATTGGATTGCCTTGCACCGTGCGCCGGGCATCGGGCCCAAGGCATTTTTTGATTTACTCGCGCGCTATGGGAGCGCGGAAGCTGTCTTCGCGGCCAGATCGATGGAACTTGAGCGCCACGGTCTCAGGAGCGAGTCCCTCGCTTTTATCAAAGCGCCGGATTGGCAGGCCGTCACCACGGCCGTGGGGTGGTTACGCGAGGATGAGCATCAGTTGATTCTTTGGAGTGAGGAAGCCTACCCGCCCCTCCTGCGCACGCTCTCCGACCCGCCGCCGCTGCTTTATGTCATCGGGGATTCGGGGATCCTCGCGAGGCCGCAGATCGCCGTGGTCGGAAGCCGTCACCCGACCGCCACCGGCGAGCAAACGGCCGTCGAATTCAGCCGGCTGCTTGCGCTCGCCGGATGGGTCATCACCAGTGGCCTGGCCCTCGGCATCGATGCCGCAGCGCACCGCGGTGCGCTGGCGGCAAGGGGTGCGACGATTGCGGTCAGCGGTACCGGCCTCGATCTGATCTACCCGGCGAGCAATCGCGCCCTGGCGCTCGACATCCAGGCCTCGGGAGGAGCGATTGTCTCGGAGCTGCCCCTTGGTACCCCGGCGATCGCCCGCAATTTCCCGCGCCGCAATCGCCTGATCAGCGGGCTCTGTCTTGGGGTAGTGATCGTCGAAGCGGCGCTGCGTAGCGGATCGTTGATTACCGCGCGCTGTGCCATGGAACAAGGACGAGAGGTATTCGCGCTCCCCGGCTCCATCCGCAATCCGCTTGCCCAGGGGTGCCATGGGCTAATTCAGCAGGGCGCAAAACTCGTCACCAAGGTCGCGGACATCCTGGAGGAGCTGAACTGTGTGCTTCCACCTCCAGCGCCGGTATCCAACCTCCCGCATGCACCCCATGAGGCGAGCGAGGCACTCGATCCCGACTATCAGAGTTTGCTACATTGTATGGGTGGGGATCCTGTCTCGGTCGATAGCTTGGTCGAACGCAGCGGATTGACCGCGAGCGCCGTGTCGTCCATGCTCTTGATACTGGAATTACGCGGTTACGTGGGTGCGGAAGCATGCGGCGTGTACGTGCGGCAGAAGTAGATTGCACTTTCGAACAGCGGTTACGCTGGGGGTCTTAACCCGCGTCACCCTGTCCCACCTATCGACGCGCTCGCGGGCGAAGCCGCCTTGAACCAACCTTGTTTAACCTAGTCTCGAACGCCTAAACATTCAGCGCATGTCGAAGAATTTATTAATCGTCGAATCTCCCGCTAAGGCCAAAACGATTGGCCGCTACCTTGGCAAGGATTTTCGCGTGCTGGCATCCTATGGACACGTACGCGATCTCAAGCCCAAAGAAGGCGCCGTGGACACCGAGCATGGGTTTGCCATGCACTATGAGCTCATAGAAAAAAACGTTAAACACGTCAATGCGATCGCCGAGACTATGCGTAGGTCGGACGCGCTCTATCTAGCGACCGACCTCGACCGCGAGGGTGAGGCGATTTCCTGGCATCTTGTGGAGATCCTGAAGGAACGGGAGGTTCTGGATAACAACAAGCCGGTATACCGGGTCATATTTCACGAGATCACCAAGCGCGCCATTGAGGAGGCCATCCGCAGCCCGAGGGTGTTGTCGGTCGATTTAGTCAATGCGCAGCAAGCGCGCCGGGCCTTGGATTATTTAGTCGGGTTCAACCTCTCGCCGTTGCTGTGGCGGAAGATCCGACGGGGCTTATCCGCCGGGCGGGTGCAGAGTCCCGCGCTGCGCATGATCGTGGAGCGCGAAGAGGAGATCGAAGCCTTCGAGTCGCGCGAATATTGGACCGTGGAGGCCCAGGCCAGGCAGCAAACACAAGCATTCGGCGCCCGGTTGGCCGTTTATCAAGGCGAGAAGCTCAAGCAGTTCAGCATCGTTACGAGCGCGGAAGCGGAAGCCATCCGGCAAAATCTACTTACCCAAGCCCAAGGGTGGCTCACCGTTGGCCAAGTCGAGAAGAAACAGCGCAAACGCCTCCCCCCGTCTCCCTTCATCACCTCGACCTTACAGCAGGAAGGCGCGCGTAAGCTCGGGTTTACCACACAACGCACGATGCGGATCGCGCAGCAACTCTACGAAGGGATCGATGTCGGCGGCGGCTCGGCCGGTCTTATAACCTATATGCGCACCGATTCGGTGAGTCTCGCCAGCGATGCGCTGGAGGAAATCAGGGGTTTCATCAGGGTGCGTTTCGGCGCCGGACAAGCGCCGGCTCAGGCGCGGCGCTTTAAGACCCAGGCGAAGAATGCTCAGGAAGCTCACGAAGCGATCCGGCCCACCGCGATCCAACGAACGCCCGAGGAATTGAGGCCTCACTTGAGCGAGGAGCAGTACCGCTTATACGATCTCATTTGGAAGCGTACGCTGGCCTGTCAGATGATCGATGCCATCATCGACACGGTCGCCGTCGATCTAACTTGCGGGACAGGTGTCGCGTTCCGGGCGACGGGCTCAACGGTTGTGGAGCCGGGGTTTATGGCCGTGTACCTGGAAGGCAAGGATGACGGAAAGAACGACGGCGACGAGGGCGCCTTACCGGCGATGAAAGCGGGTGATCGGGTGCCGCTCGCGGACATCACGGCGACCCAGCATTTCACCGAACCGCCCCCGCGTTACACCGAAGCGAGTCTGGTGCGATCGCTCGAGGAGCACGGCATCGGCCGCCCTTCGACCTACGCCGCGATTATCTCGACGCTGCAACAACGCGAGTATGCGACCTTGGAAAGTAAGCGCTTCAAACCCACTGACGTCGGCAGGATTGTGAGCAGGTTCCTGACCGAGCATTTCACCGACTACGTCGATTACGGTTTCACTGCGCGGCTGGAGGACGAGCTAGATGCGGTGTCCCGAGGCGAAAAGGAGTGGACGCCGGTGCTCGAGCATTTTTGGACGCCATTCAAGGATCTGGTCGATAACAAAGCCGAAACGGTCACCCGCCGCGACGCCACCCAGAAGCTACTCGAAGAGCAGTGTCCTCAGTGCGGTAAGTCCTTGGCGACGCGCTTGGGGCGGCGCGGCAGCTTTGTCGGCTGCACCGGGTACCCCGACTGTGACTATACCCGGAGCGTGGACGGGCAAGGCCAAGCTACGCCGGTCGCCCAGGTCGTCGCTGACCGGCATTGTCCCGAGTGCGGTTCGCCGCTATTATTGCGCGAGGGGCGCTACGGTAAATTTATCGGCTGTGGTAGCTATCCGAAATGCCGGTATATCGAGGCAGTAGAGAAACCGGCGAGCACCGGCGTCACCTGTCCCGAGTGCCGTAGCGGGTATCTCGTGCTTCGCCGCTCTAAGCGCGGGAAGGTTTTCTATTCTTGTTCCACTTACCCGAGCTGCCGTTACGCGATCTGGAACGAGCCCTTGAGCCAGCCCTGCCCGAAGTGTCATTGGCCGGTCACAATGACGAAGACCACCAAGCGTGAGGGCGCCTTGCGCGTCTGCCCACGAACGGGGTGTGGATTCAAGGAGTCGTGGGTCGAACCGGCAAGCCTGTCCGCGGTATCGTAGTCGAGGCGCCTCCGACTGCCTCTATTAGTAACATGCGCCAAGCTACGCCGCCTTGAGCCTCGGAACCAAGGATCTATGGCCTTATGAAAGTCCCTTTCGTTGCCGTTTTGGTCGGATCCGACTCCGACCTTCCGGTGATGGAATCCGCGCTAGAGGTATTACGGCGCTTAGGGATTCGGGTCGAGGTGAGAATCGCGTCCGCGCACAGGACGCCGCTAGAGACACGCGCCTATGTTCAGCAAGCCGAGGAGCGCGGGGCCGCGGTTTTTGTTGCCGCCGCTGGACTGGCCGCACATCTGGCGGGGGCGGTGGCGGCGCTGACGGTCAAGCCGGTGATCGGCGTACCCATGGCGGGGGGGCCTCTGAACGGGCTCGATGCCCTGCTATCGACAGTGCAAATGCCGGGTGGTGTGCCGGTGGCTTGCGTTGCCATCGGTCCAGCCGGTGCGAAGAACGCCGGCTATCTGGCGGCCGAGATCTTGGCGCTGCAGGACCCGGAGATCGCGGAACGCTTGCGGGCGGAACGCTCGGCGACCGCGGATGCGATCAGGCACAAAAACCTCGCGCTCACGAAACGCGGCGGCTAGTGCTTCAATCGTGGCATCTCGCGCGCGCCGCGCATGTAATTGTGACCGGCGGCATCATCGCTTATCCGACCGAGGCCGTGTTCGGGCTTGGATGCGATCCATTCAATTACCGTGCTGTTTCCAGGCTGTTAATGCTTAAGAGGCGGAGCGTCAAGAAAGGCGTGATCGTGATCGCCGCGACGCTACCGGCGATAGAACGCCTTGTATGTTTTCCGGATGCGGTGAGGCGTGACGAAATCGACCGCACTTGGCCCGGCCCGGTCACGTGGGTGGTGCCGGCGCGATCGTCCGTCCCCCCGTGGTTGACCGGCGACCGGCGTTACCTTGCGGTGCGGGTAACGGGGCATCCGATCGCGGCGGCGTTATGCCAGCGCGTGGGCGTACTGGTTTCGACCAGCGCCAATCCCGCCGGCTGTGTCCCAGCCCGGGATCCCGCGCGGGTGCGGGCATATTTCAATGGAGCGATCGATTACTTTGTATCCGGACGGATCGGAGACGAGCCGGGCGTGAGTGAGATTCGCGATGGGGTGAGCGGGCGGGTTTTACGGCCTCGGCACGGAAGATCGACGACGGATGGACGCTTGGGCGGAGCATGAACTGCCCTCTATATTGACATTGGTCCATTTATTTTTGAAAATTGATCGCTTTAGACTTCGGAGGGGTACCCAAGCGGCCAACGGGGGCAGACTGTAAATCTGCTGGCTTATGCCTTCGTAGGTTCGAATCCTACCCCCTCCACCGGGCAGTAGCCGGGTAGCGAAGGCCGGGCGAGAAGCGGGTGTAGTTCAACGGTAGAACCTCAGCCTTCCAAGCTGATGACATGGGTTCGATTCCCATCACCCGCTCCAGTTGACGCCCATATAGCTCAGTCGGTAGAGCACTTCCTTGGTAAGGAAGAGGTCACCGGTTCGAATCCGGTTATGGGCTCCAGTTCTAGGGCACGTACAATATATCGCCCGCGGGGCAGGTGTCCCGCGGACCACCAAAGGGGAGAGTTGCACTTCTCCCCTTTGGAAACCCTAATGCTAGAGTGCCCGCCGGAAGCGGCGGGGTATTAATGAAAACCGTCGAGCGGTGAGACGAGCGAAAGCGGAGAACTGAGTTATGTCCAAGGAGAAATTTCAGCGAACGAAGCCGCATGTGAATGTAGGGACGATAGGGCATGTGGATCATGGGAAGACGACGTTGACGGCGGCGTTGACGATGGTGATGTCGAAGAAGTTTGGAGGGGAGGTCAAGGGTTATGATCAGATCGACAATGCGCCCGAGGAGAAGGCGAGGGGGATCACGATAGCGACGGCGCATGTGGAGTACCAGAGTGAGAAGCGGCACTATGCGCATGTGGACTGTCCGGGGCATGCGGATTATGTGAAGAACATGATCACGGGGGCGGCGCAGATGGATGGGGCGATATTAGTGGTGAGTGCGGCGGATGGGCCGATGCCGCAGACGCGCGAGCACATTTTGTTGGCGCGTCAGGTAGGGGTGCCCTACATTGTGGTGTACATGAACAAGGCGGACATGGTGGATGATGCGGAGTTACTGGAATTAGTGGAGATGGAGGTCAGGGAGTTACTGGACAGTTACAAGTTTCCCGGGGAGAAGACGCCGGTGGTGGTGGGGAGTGCGTTGAAGGCGTTGGAGGGGGAGGGGAGTGAGCTTGGGGTGCAGTCCATCGAGAAGCTAGTGGCGGCGATGGATGAGTACATTCCGGTGCCCGAGCGGGCGGTGGATCAGCCGTTTTTGATGCCGATTGAGGATGTATTTTCGATCTCCGGGCGGGGGACGGTGGTGACGGGTCGAGTGGAGCGTGGGCGGGTCAAGGTCGGGGAGGAGGTAGCGATTGTTGGGATCCGGGAGACGCAGAAGACGATCTGCACGGGGGTGGAGATGTTTCGGAAGTTATTGGATGAAGGGCAGGCGGGGGACAATGTCGGGGTGTTGCTGAGGGGGACCAAGCGCGAGGAGGTGGAGCGTGGACAGGTATTATGCAAGCCGGGGAGTGTGACGCCGCACACCCATTTTGAGGCGGAGGTGTATGTGTTATCGAAGGAAGAGGGAGGGAGGCACACGCCGTTTTTCAGCAATTACCGGCCGCAGTTTTATTTTCGGACCACCGATGTAACGGGGGCGGTGGAGTTACCCTCAGGGGTGGAGATGGTGATGCCTGGGGACAATGTGAAGATGGTGGTGAAGTTGATTGCGCCGATTGCGATGGAAGAGGGGGTGAGGTTTGCGATCCGCGAAGGGGGCCGCACCGTCGGGGCCGGCGTCGTCGCTAAGGTCATCGAGTAGCGCGCTACCGCGCGCCATATGGGCAGAGTTTAAGTCGTCGGAACAAATTAGAGGATCTTATCGGAACCTAGCGCGACCTAGCCTTTTTAGGGGTATAGGCCAGTAGCTCAATTGGCAGAGCGGCGGTCTCCAAAACCGCAGGTTGGGGGTTCGAGTCCCTCCTGGCCTGCAATTGCGTGCAGGGTGGAAGCCACGACGGGTCGGCGGCGCACCTAATATGTTAAATCCAAAGGCGGAAATTCAAGAAGGGAAGGGCGACGTCTTTAAGCTCGCTCTAGCCCTGTTGCTAGTCACTGGCGCTATGGCCGCGTTCTATTTCTACAGCGACCAGTCGTTACTGTTGCGGGTCGTCGGGCTCTTGGCCGTGGCAGGTGTCGCCGGGGCGCTGGCGCTGCAGACGGCGCAGGGGCGCGATGTTTGGGGATTCTTCAAGGAGGCTCAGATCGAGGTGCGCAAGGTCGTATGGCCGACGCGCCAGGAAACGACCCGCATGACCTTAATCGTCATCGCCATGGTTATCGCGATGGCAGCCATCCTTTGGCTGCTTGACTCCCTGCTTGCGTGGTTGGTGCAATGGCTCACCGGGCAGAGAGGCTGATGGCATGACGTTGCGTTGGTATGTCGTGCACGCCTATTCGGGGGCCGAGAACCAAGTGAAGCGCTCGTTGCACGAGCGCATCCAACGCAGTGGCTTGCAACACAAGTTCGGCGACATCTTGGTGCCGACCGAGGAGGTCGTGGAGCTGCGGGATGGACAGAAACGCAAGACGGACCGCAAGTTCTTTCCGGGTTATGTATTAGTTCAGATGGAAATGGACGAGGACACCTGGCACCTGGTAAGAGAGGTGCCGAAGGTAATGGGTTTCATCGGTGGAAGCGGCGATCGGCCCGCGGCGATCACGGATCAGGAAGCCGAAAAGATCTTGCATCGCATGCAAGAAGGCACCGATAAGCCGCGACCGAAGGTATTGTTCGAGGTGGGCGAGGTGGTGCGGGTTAAGGAAGGGCCGTTCACGGATTTTAGCGGTGTAGTCGAAGAAGTGAACTACGAAAAAAACCGCTTACGCGTGGCGGTGTTAATCTTCGGCCGCGCGACGCCGGTGGAGCTGGAGTTTAGTCAGGTCGAGAAGGAATGACGGAGCGCGATGGCTTACGCAACAGGATGCTTAATCAAGAGAGGCACACGTGGCAAAAAAAATACAAGCGTACGTAAAGCTGCAAGTCCCCGCGGGCAAGGCAAATCCGAGCCCGCCGGTTGGGCCGGCCTTGGGCCAGCACGGTGTGAATATCATGGAGTTCTGCAAGGCCTTCAACGCCCATACACAAGGGCTCGAGCCGGGATTACCAACTCCGGTGGTCATCACCGTCTTCGCGGACCGCAGTTTTACGTTTATTACCAAGACCCCGCCCGCATCGGTGCTGCTGCGCAAGGCCTTGGGACTCGAAAAAGGCAGCAGCACTCCCAACAGCCACAAGATGGGACGGGTCACGCGGGAGCAGCTCGAAACAATCGCCAAGACCAAGGAACCGGATTTGACGGCGGCGAGCTTGGAAGGGGCGCTGCGCACGATCGGCGGTACCGCGCGAAGTATGGGTATTGAAGTCGAGGGCGTTTAGTCATGGCGAAGCGGAGTAAACGAGGGAAAGCGGAGCGGGAAAAAGTCGTCGCGGGTCAACAGTATGCCGTGGATGAGGGCCTGCGACTCCTCAAAGAGGTCGCCTCCGCAAAGTTCGACGAATCGGTCGAAGTGGCGATCAACCTGGGCATCGACGCGCGCAGATCGGACCAGTCGGTGCGGGGCGCCATCGTCTTGCCCCATGGCACTGGAAAGCAGGTGCGGGTCGCCGTGTTCGCCGAGGGTGCCAAGGCCGAGGCGGCGCGCGCCGCGGGCGCCGACATCGTGGGACTCCAGGATCTGGCCCAGCAAGTGAAGGCGGGTCAGATCGATTTCGATGTGGCCGTCGCCGCACCCGAGAGCATGGCCATCGTGGGTCAACTCGGCCAAATCCTGGGACCGCGCGGCCTGATGCCGAATCCCAAGGTCGGCACCGTTACCCCGGATGTAGCTACGGCGGTAAGAAACGCGAAGGCCGGACAAGTGCGCTTCAAGAGCGATAAATCCGGTATAGTCCATTGCTGTATCGGCAAGGTTTCGTTTGAGGCCGGCGCCCTGCGGGAGAACTTGGCGACGATTGTCGCCGCCCTCAACAAGGCCAAGCCGGCGGCAGCGAAAGGTGTTTACCTGAAGAAGGTGAGCGTCGCTAGCACCATGGGGCCGGGGATCCAGTTGGATCGAGTGAGCGTCGCCGGGACCTAGGCCGTGCGCGGCCGGCGCAGAGTGACGGCTGGAGCTTTGGATAAGGCGCCAGTCTACGAGGAGATGGCTGGCTTGGTGATTTAGCCAGTCCGCTGGCGATCGACGAGAGTCGCGAAGTGTCTTAAACAGGAGGGCAGGTGTGACGCTTAATTTGGAAGCAAAGCAAGCTATCGTAGCCGAGGTGGCGGATGTCGCGCGTAGCGCTCATTCCGCGGTTGCCGCCGAATACGCGGGATTATCCGTCGCACAAATGACGGACCTGCGCAACGCAGCGCGCAAAGCGGGGGTTTATTTGCGCGTAGTGAGAAACACGCTGGCGCGCAGGGCCGTGTCCGATACCCAATTTTCGTGCATGCGTGAAGGTATGGTGGGACCGCTGGTATTGGCGTTCGCCCGCGAGGATCCCGGGGCTGCCGCACGAGTGATCGACGAGTTCGCGAAAAGAAACGATAAACTCGTCGTGCGATTGGTCGCGCTCGCTGGCAAGCTGCTCGATCCGAGCGCCATCAAAGCGGTTGCGAACCTCCCGACGCGGGAACAGGCTATCAGCCGTCTGATGGCGGTCATGCAGGCCCCGGTAGCCAAGCTCGTGCGGACGCTAGCCGAACCGCATACGCGCTTGGTGCGCGTGCTGGCGGCCGTACGCGATCAAAAGCAAGCGGCTTAACCATCGTCACAGGCATTTTTAGTTAGGAGGCTTACCTATCATGGCAGTGTCAAAAGTAGAGATCTTGGAGGCCATTTCCAAGATGACGGTTCTCGAAGTGGTGGACCTTGTTGAGGCTATGGAAGAAAAGTTCGGAGTGTCGGCCGCGGTCGCAGTCGCGCCGGCCGCCGCCGGCGCCGGAGGGGCGCCGGCGGCAGCAGTGGAAGAGCAGACCGAGTTCACCGTGCTAATGACGAGCTTCGGAGAAAACAAAGTTGGCGTGATCAAGACGGTGCGCGCGATTACCGGCCTTGGACTTAAAGAAGCTAAAGACCTGGTTGAAGGCGTGCCCTCGGCGGTTAAAGAAGCGGTGCCAAAGGAGGAAGCGGAAACCATCAAGAAGCAACTGCAAGAGGCGGGTGCGACGGTTGAGGTCAAGTAACAGCAGGCACCTTGTCTCGGTTGTCTGCTCACGCCCATGGGGTGATGCGAGGCACCTCCAGTGCTATAGCACTTTAGAACGCGGATCTTAACGATGACCTATTCGTACACAGAGAAAAAGCGTATTCGTAAGGATTTCGGTAAGCGTCCAAGCATACTCGACGTTCCCTATTTGTTGACGACACAAATCGATTCCTACCGAGATTTCCTGCAAGCCGATAGCGCGCAAGAAGCGCGCGTAGGCAGGGGCTTACATGCCGCGTTTACCTCGGTCTTTCCGATCGTGAGCTACTCCGGAAACGCGCTGCTCGAATATGTCAGCTACCGCCTCGGTACGCCTATATTCGATGTGAAGGAATGTCAGGTGCGGGGGCTCACCTATGCCGCGGCATTGCGAGTGAAGGTCAGGCTCGTTATCCATGACAAAGAGTCGAGCGCAGCACGCACCGTCAAGGATATCAAGGAGCAAGAAGTTTACATGGGCGAATTGCCGCTCATGACCAGCAACGGCACCTTCGTCATCAACGGCACCGAGCGCGTCATCGTTTCGCAGTTACATCGATCGCCTGGTGTTTTTTTCGAGCACGATAAAGGCAAAACGCATTCCTCGGGTAAACTACTGTTCTCGGCGCGGGTCATCCCCTATCGGGGTTCATGGCTGGATTTCGAGTTCGATCCCAAGGACTATCTGTACGTGCGCATCGATAGGCGCAGGAAGATCCCGGCGACTATCCTACTGCGCGCTCTCGGTTATACCCCCGCGGAAATTCTCGACGTTTTCTTCGAAAAGATAGTCTTTGAGATCGGAAAGCGCACGATCAAAATGGAGCTCATCGCAGAACGGCTGCGGGGCGAGACGCTGGCCTTCGATATCAAAGACGATCATGATCAGATTCTGGTCGAGAAGGATCGACGTATTACGGTCCGGCACGTCAATGCTCTTAAGAAGGCGGGACTAAAGCACATCGTAGTGCCACGCGATTACGTGATCGGAAAGGTGCTGGTCAGTGATGTCGTGGACTCCGAAACCGGGGAGATCGTCGCACAAGCCAATGACCCGGTCACCCACGATTTCTTGGAAAAATGCAGCGCCTGCGGCATTACGTCCATCACTACGATCTATACCAACGATTTGGACCGCGGGTCTTACATCTCGGACACCTTACGGGTCGATCCGACGCGCTCCCCGGGAGAGGCTCAAGTGGAGATCTACCGCATGATGCGTCCCGGCGAACCGCCGACACGGGAAGCGGCCGATAATCTGTTTAAGAACCTGTTTTTCAGCCCTGACCGCTATGATTTATCCGCGGTGGGCCGCATGAAGTTCAATCGGCGGGTCGGGCGCGCGGAGCCGAAGGGAGCAAGCGTCCTGTCGAAGGAAGACATCATCGATGTGCTCAGGGCGTTAATCGATATCCGTAACGGAAACGGAACCGTCGATGACATCGATCACCTTGGAAATAGGCGCGTGCGTAGCGTGGGCGAAATGGTCGAAAATCAGTTTCGCATCGGCTTGGTGCGGGTCGAGCGGGCAGTCAAGGAGCGCTTGAGTCTTGCGGAGTCCGAAGGGACCATGCCGCAGGAGCTCATCAACGCGAAGCCGGTGTCGGCGGTCATCAAGGAGTTTTTCGGCTCGAGTCAGTTGTCGCAATTCATGGATCAGAACAACCCGCTGTCGGAGGTCACGCACAAACGCCGCATCTCCGCGCTCGGTCCCGGCGGACTTACCCGCGAGCGGGCCGGTTTCGAGGTTCGCGATGTGCACCCCACCCATTATGGGCGGGTGTGTCCGATCGAGACGCCGGAAGGACCGAATATCGGTTTGATTAATTCGCTCGCGGTGTACGCGCGGACTAACCGCTACGGTTTCCTCGAGACGCCCTACCGAAAAGTCGCGGACAGCAAGGTGACGACCGAGGTGGAATACCTGTCCGCTATCGAGGAGGGCCAGTACGTCATCGCCCAAGCAAACGCGAAGCTGGATGCCGACGGCCGGCTCATCGATGACCTGGTCTCGTGCCGCTATCAGAATGAATTTACCTTGTCAACGCCCGATAAGGTCGAGTACATGGACGTCTCGCCGAAGCAAATCGTGTCGGTGGCGGCGTCGCTCATCCCCTTCCTCGAGCATGACGACGCCAATCGCGCGCTCATGGGCTCCAACATGCAGCGCCAAGCCGTGCCCACGCTGCGCGCGCAGATGCCGCTGGTCGGGACCGGTATGGAACGCGCCGTCGCGATCGACTCGGGCGTCGCGGTGGTGGCCGAACGTAGCGGCGTGGTCGATTCGGTGGATGCCAGCCGGATCGTGGTGAGGAGCGAGGAGGAGGACGACACCGATGCGGGTCAGCCGGGCGTCAATATTTACAATCTTACCAAATATACCCGCTCGAACCAGAACACCTGCATCAACCAAAGGCCCCTGGTGCAACCGGGCGATCGGATCGCGCAAGGCGATGTGTTGGCCGATGGCCCCGCCACCGACCTCGGCGAGCTTGCGCTAGGGCAGAATATGCTGGTCGCGTTCATGCCTTGGAACGGTTACAACTTCGAGGACTCGATCTTGATTTCCGAGCGCGTCGTCGAAGAGGACCGCTACACCAGCATTCACATCGAAGAGCTCAACTGCATCGCCCGCGACACCAAGCTCGGACCGGAGGAGATCACGGGAGATATTCCGAACGTGAGCGAGAGCGCGCTCGGAAAGCTGGATCAGTCGGGAATCGTCTATATCGGTGCCGAAGTCAACCCCGGTGATATTCTGGTGGGCAAGGTTACACCGAAAGGCGAGACGCAACTGACGCCTGAAGAAAAGCTACTTCGGGCGATCTTCGGTGAAAAGGCTTCCGACGTGAAGGACACTTCGCTACGGGTGCCCTCGGGCATGAGCGGAACGGTGATCGATGTCCATGTGTTTACGCGCGACGGGATAGAGAAGGATGCCCGGGCTTTGGAGATCGAGACGGCGGAGCTCATGCGAGTCAAGCAAGACTTCGACGACCAACTGCGGATCCTGGAAGGTGACGTTTATCAGCGCATCGAGAAAGCCCTGCTCGGCAAGGTGGCCGACGGAGGTCCGGGTGGGCTGAAGGCCGGAACCAAAATCACCAAGGCCTATTTAGAAGGGCTGAAGCGCGAGAAGTGGCTTGACCTCAAGATACGCAGTGGGGAGGGGCAGGCGCAGCTCGATCGATTGGCGGCGCTGGTTGCTCAGCAACAGCAAGAGTTCGATCGCCGCTTCGAGGAAAAGCGTTCGAAAATAACCTCCGGCGATGATCTTGCCCCCGGTGTGCTGAAGATGGTCAAGGTCTATCTCGCGGTAAAACGCCGTGTTCAACCCGGTGACAAGATGGCCGGCCGGCACGGCAACAAGGGTGTCATTTCAACCATCGTGCCCGTCGAGGACATGCCGTTCATGGAAGATGGCACCCCGATTGATATCGTCCTCAACCCCTTGGGCGTTCCCTCGCGCATGAATGTGGGCCAGGTACTGGAAACACATCTCGGGTGGGCCGCGAAAGGTGTCGGCGAGCGCATAGGGAAGATGTTGGACGTCGCGACTAAAGTGACCGAGATCCGGCAGTTCTTAGAGCGCGTCTATAACACTAGCGGCAAGCAGGAAGAGTTTTCCGCGCTTAGTGATGAGGAGATCCGCGCGCTCTGCATGAATCTCCGCCAAGGTGTCCCGGTGGCCACGCCGGTCTTTGACGGGGCCTCGGACCGAGAGATTAAAGACTTGCTGAAACTCGCGGGCTTACCCGAGAGTGGTCAGGCGGTCCTGCGTGACGGCCGTACGGGTATGTTCTTCGATCGTCCCGTGACCGTTGGGTACATGTATATACTGAAGCTTAACCACCTTGTCGATGACAAGATGCACGCGCGCTCCACCGGTCCGTACAGTCTGGTGACGCAACAGCCCTTAGGCGGAAAGGCGCAGTTCGGAGGCCAGCGGTTCGGGGAGATGGAAGTGTGGGCGCTCGAGGCCTACGGCTCCGCTTATACGCTACAGGAGATGTTGACGGTCAAATCCGATGACGTGAATGGGCGCACCCGGATGTATAAGAACATCGTTGACGGGGACCATCGTGTGGAAGCCGGGATGCCGGAATCCTTCAACGTGTTGTTGAAGGAGTTACGGTCTTTGGCAATCGACATCGAGCTCGATCAGAAGTGATGCGTTATCGCACGTTTCCCCGGTCCACCTAGCAAGGACTCGGGAAGGAGGAATAGCCTTGAAAGATCTATTGAATCTCCTGAGGCAACAGGGCCTTAGCGAGGAATTTGACGCCATCACTATCGGCATCGCTTCGCCGGAGAAGATCCGCTCCTGGTCCTACGGTGAGGTCAAGAAGCCCGAGACCATCAACTACCGGACCTTCAAACCGGAACGCGACGGTCTATTCTGCGCCAAAATCTTTGGGCCGGTTAAGGACTACGAATGCCTGTGCGGAAAGTACAAGCGGCTCAAGCACCGCGGGGTGGTCTGTGAAAAATGCGGTGTTGAGGTCACCCTGGCCAAAGTCCGGCGCGAGCGGATGGGCCATATCGAGCTCGCCAGTCCCGTGGCCCACATCTGGTTCCTGAAATCATTACCCTCACGCATGGGTTTGCTGCTAGATCTTTCCTTGCGGGAAATCGAACGCATCCTCTATTTCGAGGCCTACGTCGTCATCGATCCCGGTACGACGCCCCTCGAACGCGGCCAATTGCTGACCGAGGAAATGTATCTGGATTCGATGGAGCAATACGGCGATGAATTCAACGCGCGTATGGGCGCCGAGGCCGTGCACGCGCTCCTGCGAACCATCAATCTTCGGGTCGAGATCGCCAAGATCCGCGAGGCGCTGCCAAACACCGCCTCCGAGACGAAGTTAAAGAAGCTCAATAAACGGCTCAAGCTGCTCGAGGCGCTCGTGTCCTCGGGTAACCGTCCCGAATGGATGGTGATGACCGTGCTGCCCGTCCTGCCTCCCGAATTGCGCCCGCTGGTCCCGCTCGATGGCGGTCGCTTCGCCACCTCCGATCTCAACGATCTCTACCGGCGCGTGATCAACCGGAATAACCGTTTGAAGCGCTTGTTGGATCTCAGCGCCCCGGACATCATCGTCCGCAATGAGAAGCGCATGCTGCAAGAAGCCGTGGACGCGCTGCTCGATAACGGACGCCGGGGGCGTGCCATCACGGGGACCAACAAGCTCCCGCTGAAATCCCTTGCCGACATGATCAAGGGCAAGCAAGGCAGGTTCCGGCAGAACCTGCTCGGCAAACGCGTCGATTATTCCGGGCGCTCTGTGATCGTGGTGGGGCCGACCTTGAAGCTGCACCAATGCGGGTTGCCCAAAAAGATGGCGCTGGAATTATTCAAGCCTTTCATCTTCAGCAAATTGGAACGCCTGGGCATGGCCACCACGATCAAGGCCTCGAAAAAGATGGTGGAGCGCGAGGGCCCAGAGGTATGGGACATCCTCGAGGACGTGATCCGCGAGCACCCGGTACTGCTGAACCGGGCGCCGACCTTGCACCGGCTAGGAATACAGGCTTTCGAACCGGTGCTCGTCGAAGGCAAAGCGATCCAACTACATCCTTTGGTTTGCACGGCTTTTAACGCCGACTTCGACGGCGATCAAATGGCGGTGCACGTGCCGTTGTCGATCGAAGCTCAGCTTGAGGCGCGCACCTTGATGATGTTGACCAATAACATACTCTCGCCGGCCAATGGCGAACCCATCATCGTGCCAACGCAAGATGTCGTTTTGGGCTTGTATTACCTAACTCGGGAGCGTGCCGGGGCCAGTGGCGAGGGTATGGCTTTGACCGATCTCGATGAGGTGCATCGCGCGCATGCGAGCGGTTCGGCCGATCTGCACGCCCGCATCAAGGTGAGGATCCGCGAGGTCGTTCAAGACCAGTTCGGGCAGCGTCGGGAGGTTTCGCGGTGCGTCGAGACCACGGTCGGACGGGCCTTGTTATCGCAAGTGCTGCCGAAGGAGCTTCCGTTCGACCTCATCAACAAGGAACTGAATAAGCGCGCCATCTCCACTCTGATCAATGCCTGTTATCGCCAACTGGGCCTCAAGGATACCGTGATTTTCGCGGATCGGCTCATGTACACGGGTTTTAATCATGCTACACGCGCGGGTATATCCATCAGCGTAAACGATATGGTGGTCCCGGAGGAGAAAAGAGAGATCATCGGCAGGGCGGAGGATGCGATCAAGGAGATCGAGGGGCAATATGCGTCGGGCCTGGTCACCAAGGGTGAGCGCTATAACAAGGTCATCGACATCTGGTCGCATACGAATGATCAAGTGGCTAAAGCGATGATGGACAAGCTCGGTACGGATCTAGTCAGGGTCCAGGGCAAGGACATCCGCCAGACCTCGTTCAATTCGATTTTCATGATGGCTGATTCCGGCGCCCGCGGATCGGCGGCGCAGATCCGTCAGCTCGCGGGTATGCGCGGATTGATGGCCAAACCGGACGGGTCGATCATCGAGACACCCATCACGGCCAACTTCAGGGAAGGCCTGGACGTCTTACAGTATTTCATCTCGACGCATGGCGCGCGTAAGGGCCTTGCCGACACGGCCTTAAAAACCGCGAACTCCGGCTATCTGACCCGCCGCCTGGTGGATGTGGCGCAAGACCTCGTGGTTACCGAAGAGGACTGCAAGACCACGGAGGGTTTTCTCATGGCGCCGATCATCGAAGGCGGTAATGTCGTGGAGCACCTCCGCGACCGGGTGCTCGGGCGGGTGGTGGCGGAGGATGTGCGCCGGGCGGGCGAAAGTGGGGTCGTCGTGCCTGCCGGAACCCTATTGGATGAGCGCTGGGCCGAGCGAATGGAAGCCGCCGGTGTGGATCAGGTGAAGGTGCGTTCGCCGATCACCTGCCGGACGCGCTATGGAGTTTGTGGCGCCTGCTACGGTCGCGATCTCTCGCGCGGGCATCTGGTTAACGTGGGCGAAGCGGTCGGCGTGATCGCGGCGCAGTCGATCGGCGAGCCCGGCACGCAGTTGACCATGCGCACCTTTCACATCGGCGGCGCCGCCTCCAGGGCGGCGGCGGCAAACAGCATCGAAGCCAGGTCGAAGGGAGTTATCCGGCTCCATAGCATCAAATTGCTCAAGCAAGAAACGGGGACCTACGTCGCGGTGTCCCGGTCGGGCGAAATCTCGGTCGTGGACGAGTTCGGGCGGGAGCGCGAACGCTACAAAGTCCCTTACGGCGGGGTGCTGACGGTTACCGACGGGTTTGAGGTTCAGCCCGGGCAGGTGATCGCGACTTGGGATCCCCATACTCACCCCGTTATTACGGAAGTGGCGGGCGTGGTGGCGTTCGCGGATATCGTCGAAGGGGTCACCGTGAACCGGCACATCGATGAGATCACCGGTCTGACCAGCATCGTAGTAATGGATCCGAAACAACGGCCGTCCAGCGCCAAAGACCTGCGGCCGGTCGTCAAGCTTGTCGACGCCGAGGGTACGGATCTCAAGATCCCGGGCACGGAGATCCCAGCGCACTATTTCCTGCCGCCGCGGGCCATTGTGAATGTCGAGGACGGCGCCAACGTGAAAGTCGGCGATGTCATCGCGAGATTGCCTCAGGAGTCCTTAAAGACGCGTGATATTACCGGGGGGCTGCCACGCGTAGCCGATCTGTTCGAGGCGCGCCGACCGAAAGAGGCCGCCGTCCTTGCCGAGGTCTCGGGGACGGTCAGCTTCGGACGCGACACCAAGGGGAAGCAACGTTTGGTGCTCACCGACCAGACGGGCGAACAAACGGAGATCCTTATCCCGAAATGGCGTCAAGTCGCCGTGTTTGAAGGAGAGCATGTCGAGAGGGGCGAAGTGATCGTGGACGGCGCGCCGGACTCGCACGATATTTTGCGCCTGAAAGGCGTCTATGCGTTGACGAACTATATCGTCAATGAAGTGCAGGACGTATACCGCCTGCAAGGGGTGAAGATCAACGACAAGCATATCGAGGTCATCGTGCGCCAAATGCTCCGCAAGGTGGAAATCACCGACCCCGGCGATACGCGCTTCCTCCTGGGTGAGCACGCCGAAAAAGAACGGGTGCTCGATGAAAACGAACGCGGCGCGCGGGAAGGCAAGAAACCGGCGCGGTGGGCGCAGATGCTGCTCGGAATTACCAAGGCTTCCTTGGCCACCGAATCGTTCATCTCGGCGGCGTCCTTCCAAGAAACGACGCGGGTTTTGACCGAGGCGGCGGTAACCGGGAAACGCGACGAGCTGCGCGGGCTCAAGGAGAACGTCATCGTTGGGCGATTGATCCCAGCCGGAACGGGATTCGCCTTTCACGGGGAGCGACGCAGCCAACGTGAGGAACCGGTGGATCTGACAACCCGCTTCGCCGATCTCGGCGGGGCGGATGTAGCGGCGGGTTAGGGAAAGTTGGCGTGCATGGAGTAGCGCAAGATCGTGAAAAATTAGGCCAGTTTAGCTTGACAGTTGGTGAGTCGAATTATTAAAATTCCATAGTTTTGACAGGCCGGAGCGATCCGGCCTGTGTTTTTTTTAGAAGCGGCCGGAAGTAATCGCCGCAGAGGGTGCTCTTTAACGGTATGGCTACGATCAATCAACTGGTCAGGCGTCCGCGGAAACAACAGCGGCTAAAAAGCACCGTGCCGGCGCTTGAAGGATGTCCGCAGAAGCGCGGTGTCTGTACGCGCGTCTATACGACCACACCCAAGAAACCGAACTCGGCCCTGCGAAAGGTCGCGCGCGTGCGGCTCACCAACGGCTATGAAGTGACGAGCTACATCGGGGGGGAGGGACACAACTTACAGGAACATTCAGTGATCCTGATCCGTGGTGGACGGGTCAAGGACCTTCCCGGTGTTCGCTATCACACGGTACGAGGCATCTTGGATACTTCGGGTGTCGCGGCTCGCCGACAAGGGCGATCGAAGTACGGGGCTAAGCGCCCGAAGTCTTAGCGTTTGTGAAAAAACCTACTACGCTCAGGATCTCGCGTTCCGGCGGTAACTCGGAATCCTCATGTATTTCAATATACACTCCGGTTCCTGCGCTCCGGCGGAACGCGACCTCCCTTCGCTCGCGACGGTTTTTTCACAAACTCTTGGTTTTTAAAGTAGAAATACTGCGGATGATAGCTCGTTATGTCTAGAAGACACGTCGCTGAACAACGAGTCATTTTGCCTGATCCAAAATACGGCGATGAGACGATTGCGAAATTTATAAATATGGTCATGAATCAGGGAAAGAAATCCCTCGCCGAAAGGATTGTTTACGGAGCCTTGGAGCAAGTGGCCGCCAAGGGGCAAAGCGATGCTCTAGCGGCGTTCAAGCAAGCGCTCGACAACGTCCGGCCACGCGTTGAGGTCAAGTCGAGGCGCGTCGGCGGCGCCACCTATCAAGTGCCGGTCGAGGTGCGGGCCAAACGCCGTACGACCTTGGCAATGCGGTGGCTGGTCGATGCCTCCGACAAGCGTGGCGAGAAGACCTTCGGATCGAGGCTTGCCGCCGAAATTCTGGAAGCCTTGGAGAATCGAGGGACGGCGGTTAAGAAGCGTGAAGACACTCACCGTATGGCGGAAGCCAACCGCGCCTTTGCGCATTATCGCTGGTAGCGTACGTTGGTAGCGATAGAAACCCATCATGGCCCGGTTAACCCCCATCGAACGCTATCGCAATATCGGTATCATGGCCCATATCGATGCGGGTAAGACGACCACGACCGAGCGTATCCTCTATTACACCGGGGTGTCGCATAAACTCGGCGAGGTCCATGACGGCGCCGCCGTGATGGACTGGATGGAGCAGGAGCAGGAACGCGGTATTACGATCACGGCGGCGGCGACCACGTGTTTCTGGAGCGGTATGGGTAACCAGTACCCCGAGCACCGCGTCAATATCATCGATACGCCGGGTCACGTCGACTTTACCATCGAAGTCGAGCGCTCACTACGCGTCCTCGATGGCGCGGTGGGCGTTTTTTGCGCCGTTGGGGGTGTCGAGCCGCAGTCCGAGACCGTGTGGCGCCAAGCCAGCAAGTATTCGGTTCCGAGATTGGCATTCATTAATAAGATGGACCGCGCGGGCGCCGATTTCCTGCGCGTGGTGCGGCAGATCCGCGAGCGTCTGGGCAGCGCGGCGGTGCCGGTCCAGATCCCGATCGGTGCGGAAGAAAAGTTCGAGGGCGTGGTCGATCTCGTCAAGATGAAGGCCATTTATTGGGATCAATCGTCGCAGGGGATGCGCTATGAGGAACGTGAAATACCCGCTGAGATAAAGCCCTTGTGCGCCGAGTGGCGTGACAAAATGGTGGAAGCAGCGGCCGATGCGAGCGAGGATCTGACGGAAAAGTACCTTCATGCGGGCGGGCTCGATCCGAAGGACATTTATCGGGGTCTGAGGATGCGGACGCTCAGCAACGAAATCGTTCCCGTGCTGTGCGGTTCGGCGTTCAAAAACAAGGGCGTGCAGGCGCTCCTCGATGCGGTCATCGAATTACTCCCGGCGCCGGTGGATGTTCCGCCCATCGAGGGCACATTGGACGACGGTAAGACCCAGGAAACCCGGCCGCCCTCGGACGAAGCGCCTTATGCCTCGCTGGCCTTCAAGATCATGACAGACCCGTTCGTGGGCACCCTGACTTTCTTTCGCGTCTATTCGGGGGCGCTGCAAAGCGGCGACACCGTGTACAACCCTCTAAAAAACAGAAAGGAACGCATCGGCCGCTTGCTGCAAATGCATGCCAATAGCCGCGAAGAGATCAGGGAAGTCCGGGCCGGCGATATCGCGGCGGCGGTGGGCCTCAAGGACGTGACGACCGGTGATACCTTGTGCGCTGTCGACAAGATCATCACCTTAGAACGGATGGTGTTCCCCGATCCGGTCATCTCGGTGGCAGTGGAACCGAAGACCAAGGCCGACCAAGAGAAGATGGGTATGGCCCTCTCGAAGCTGGCGGCGGAGGACCCGTCTTTCCGCGTGCACACGGATCAGGAGTCCGCTCAGACGATTATCTCGGGCATGGGCGAGCTGCACCTTGAGATCATCGTCGATCGGATGAAGCGGGAGTTCAAGGTCGAAGCCAACGTCGGGAAACCGCGGGTGGCTTACCGGGAAACCATCCGCAAGGTTGTGGAAAAGGCGGAAGGAAAGTTCGTTCGGCAGTCGGGCGGTCGGGGTCAATACGGCCATGTGCTCTTGCGCTTGGAGCCAAGGGCGCCGGGGGAAGGTTTTGAATTCGTGAACGAGATCGTGGGCGGTGCGATTCCCAGGGAGTACATTCCGGCAATTGAAAAAGGCGTTCGCGAACAGTTGGGGAACGGCGTGCTGGCTGGATATCCCGTCGTAGATATCAGGGCGATAGTCTATGATGGGTCTTTTCATGAAGTCGACTCGAGCGAAATAGCGTTTAAGATCGCCGGCTCCATGGCGTTTAAGAACGGCGCAGCGCACGGTAAGCCCGTACTCTTGGAGCCGGTAATGAAGGTCGAGGTCGTGACGCCCGAGGAATACCTCGGGACCGTAAACGGGGATATGAACCGCCGCCGAGGCGTGCTGCAGGGCACCGAGGATTCTCCCGCGGGCCGCATAGTTCGCGCGGAGGTGCCGCTTGCGGAAATGTTCGGTTATGCGACCGATCTGCGTTCCGCCACCCAAGGACGAGCCACCTATACGATGGAATTCGCAAAGTATAGCGAGGCGCCGGCGAGTATCGCGGAAGCCGTGACGAAGCAGGCCCGGTAACGACGAGCGAAAGCGGAGAACTGAGTTATGTCCAAGGAGAAATTTCAGCGAACGAAGCCGCATGTGAATGTAGGGACGATAGGGCATGTGGATCATGGGAAGACGACGTTGACGGCGGCGTTGACGATGGTGATGTCGAAGAAGTTTGGAGGGGAGGTCAAGGGTTATGATCAGATCGACAATGCGCCCGAGGAGAAGGCGAGGGGGATCACGATAGCGACGGCGCATGTGGAGTACCAGAGTGAGAAGCGGCACTATGCGCATGTGGACTGTCCGGGGCATGCGGATTATGTGAAGAACATGATCACGGGGGCGGCGCAGATGGATGGGGCGATATTAGTGGTGAGTGCGGCGGATGGGCCGATGCCGCAGACGCGCGAGCACATTTTGTTGGCGCGTCAGGTAGGGGTGCCCTACATTGTGGTGTACATGAACAAGGCGGACATGGTGGATGATGCGGAGTTACTGGAATTAGTGGAGATGGAGGTCAGGGAGTTACTGGACAGTTACAAGTTTCCCGGGGAGAAGACGCCGGTGGTGGTGGGGAGTGCGTTGAAGGCGTTGGAGGGGGAGGGGAGTGAGCTTGGGGTGCAGTCCATCGAGAAGCTAGTGGCGGCGATGGATGAGTACATTCCGGTGCCCGAGCGGGCGGTGGATCAGCCGTTTTTGATGCCGATTGAGGATGTATTTTCGATCTCCGGGCGGGGGACGGTGGTGACGGGTCGAGTGGAGCGTGGGCGGGTCAAGGTCGGGGAGGAGGTAGCGATTGTTGGGATCCGGGAGACGCAGAAGACGATCTGCACGGGGGTGGAGATGTTTCGGAAGTTATTGGATGAAGGGCAGGCGGGGGACAATGTCGGGGTGTTGCTGAGGGGGACCAAGCGCGAGGAGGTGGAGCGTGGACAGGTATTATGCAAGCCGGGGAGTGTGACGCCGCACACCCATTTTGAGGCGGAGGTGTATGTGTTATCGAAGGAAGAGGGAGGGAGGCACACGCCGTTTTTCAGCAATTACCGGCCGCAGTTTTATTTTCGGACCACCGATGTAACGGGGGCGGTGGAGTTACCCTCAGGGGTGGAGATGGTGATGCCTGGGGACAATGTGAAGATGGTGGTGAAGTTGATTGCGCCGATTGCGATGGAAGAGGGGGTGAGGTTTGCGATCCGCGAAGGGGGCCGCACCGTCGGGGCCGGCGTCGTCGCTAAGGTCATCGAGTAGCAAAACGGGAGCCTATGCTTGAGACTGGGCCCACGATGAATCATCCATGAACGACCAAATCATCCGTATCCGTCTCAAGGCCTTCGACCATCGGTTGATCGACCGGTCGACGCGCGAGATTGTCGAGACCGCACGGCGCACGGGCGCCCAGATCCGAGGGCCGATCCCTTTGCCCACAAAAATGGAACGCTTTACGGTGTTGATCTCACCGCATGCGGACAAGGATGCCCGCGATCAGTACGAGATCCGCACCCACAAACGCCTGCTCGACATCGTCAATCCCACCGACAAGACCGTGGATGCGCTGATGAAGCTCGATCTGGCCGCGGGCGTCGATGTCCAGATCAAGCTGAGCTGAGCTCGGAGATAGCGCGAATGGCACTGGGCATAATCGGGCAAAAATGCGGCATGACGCGTATCTACAACGAAGAGGGAACCGCTATCCCGGTGACCGTCATCGCCGCCGAAGCTAACCGAATCACCCAAGTCAAGACGCTGGAACGCGATGGCTATCGCGCCATACAAGTAACAAAAGGTTCTCAAAAGCGGAACCGAATTAGCAAGGCGCTGGCCGGAATCTATAAAAAAGCAGGTGTCGAAAGTGGGCGGGGTTTGTGGGAGTTCCGGCTGGAAGCGCGCGAAGGCGAGGCGCTCAGCGTCGGCCAGGAAGTCAAGGTCGATGTATTCAAAGCAGGCGATATGGTCAACGTGAGCGGTGCCACACAGGGAAAAGGTTTTGCCGGGACGATCAAACGGCATCACTTTAGATCCGGGGACGCCACGCACGGTAACTCGCTTTCGCACCGCACGCCTGGTTCCACCGGGCAGCGCCAGACCCCCGGCCGCGTGTTCAAGGGCAAGCACATGCCGGGGCATCTGGGTAATGTGAATCGCACGGTCTCGAATCTGGAGGTGGTGCGCGTCGATGCCGAGAGAAACCTGCTCCTCGTGAAGGGCGCCGTGCCGGGCGCGCGCGGCGGCCATCTGGTCGTACGGCCAGCGGTCAAGGGGCGTTAGCATGGAGCTTCAGGTCCAATCGGGCGACACCGGGGCCGTGGTCGGCGCCGTCGCGGTTTCCGAGCAATCGTTTAACGCCAAATACAACGAGCCCCTCGTGCATCAGGTGGTGACGGCCTATCTCGCCGCAGGCCGTAGCGGGACCAAAGCCCAAAAGTCCCGCGCGCAGGTCCGGGGCGGTGGCCGCAAGCCGTGGAAACAAAAGGGCACGGGAAACGCTCGCGCCGGCAGCTCACGCAGTCCGCTGTGGCGTAGCGGTGGGGTCACGTTCGCGGCGGTGCCGAGGGATTACGCGCAAAAGGTCAATCGAAGAATGTATACAGGTGCACTGCGGTCCATCCTCTCCGAGCTCGCACGCACGGGGAGACTCAAGATCGTGGACGCATTAGTGATGCATTTGCCCAAGACAAAAGTGCTCATCGAGCGGCTTAAGGTCTTGGGTCTTGAGGCGGGATTAATCGTCGTCGACGCAGAGGAAAGGAACCTTGATCTGGCATCCAGGAACCTCCCGCACGTCGAGGTCACCGGCGCGCGTGCGCTCGATCCGGTCCGTTTGATCGAGCACCCGACGGTGCTTATGACGCAAGACGCCCTCAAGCTCGTCGAGGCCCGGCTCGCATGAACCAGGAGCGGTTGCTGCAGGTTCTCATCGAGCCCCGGGTTTCGGAGAAAGCGACGCGGCTTGCGGACAGCGCCCGGCAGTTCGTATTTCGAGTGATCCCGAACGCAACCAAGCCCGAGATCAAGCAGGCGGTCGAGCTGATGTTTAGGGTCGAAGTCGAAGGCGTGAGGGTTTGCACAATCAAGGGGAAAGTTAAGGCGAATCGCCGCATGCGGGGACGCCGTTCGGACATAAAGAAAGCCTATGTCAGCCTCAAACCCGGATTTGACATCAATTTCGTGGGTAAGGAGTAAGCCGCCGTGGCATTGAAGCAGCTCAAACCGACCTCGGCGGGTACGCGCGGCGTGGTGCGGGTAGTGACGCCCGGGTTGCACAAGGGTGATCCCCATTGGCCGCTGACTGAAAAACAGACACGCAAGGCTGGACGCAACAACAGGGGCCGAATTACGGTGCGCCACCGGGGAGGCGGGCATAAGCAACATTACCGCATCATCGATTTTAAGCGCCGTAAGGACGGGATCCCGGCGCGCGTTGAGCGTATCGAGTACGATCCGAACCGCAGCGCCCATATCGCGTTGCTGCTGTATACTGACGGCGAGCGCCGTTACATCGTCGCACCGAAAAACGTGTGCCCGGGCATGCGTTTGATGTCGGGGAGCGAGGCGGCGATTCAGCCGGGGAATTCGTTGGCCTTGCGCAACATTCCCGTCGGCACGACGATTCATTGCGTGGAGCTACAGCCCGGAAAAGGCGCCCAGTTGGCCCGGAGCGCGGGCGCTGCGGTGCAACTGATCGCTCGGGAAGGGGGGCATGCGACCTTGCGGCTGCGGTCCGGGGAAGTCCGGAAAGTTCCTCTCGATTGCCGGGCGACCATTGGAGACGTCGGCAACCATGAGCATGCGCTGCGTTCGCTCGGTAAAGCCGGCGCGACGCGCTGGCGAGGTATCCGCCCAACGGTGCGCGGTGTGGCCATGAATCCTGTCGATCATCCGCACGGGGGCGGGGAAGGCAAGAGCTCCGGGGGGCGGCACCCGGTGACCCCATGGGGTCAGCCTACCAAGGGCCACAAGACTCGGAAAAACAAGCGGACGACCGGCATGATCGTGCGGCGTCGGCATAAGGCAACTTAGCGTCCGGAGGCTCGCGTGCCACGCTCACTCAAAAAAGGGCCTTTCATAGATCACCACCTTGCCGCAAAGGTCGCCAAGGCCCGCGACAACAAGGACAAGCGGCCCATCAAGACCTGGTCGCGCCGCTCGGTGGTGGCGCCGGAGATGGTCGGGATCACGATCGCCATCCATAATGGACGCCAGCACCTGCCGGTTTATATTACCGAGAATATGGTCGGACATAAGCTCGGGGAGTTTGCGGTAACGAGGACCTTTCGCGGCCATTCGGCCGATCGCAAGGCCAAGAGCCCGTAAGACCGACGCATAAGGCAGGTCACGCATGGGAACGGCAGCTAAACTTCGGTTCGTGCGGGTGTCTCCGCAAAAGGCGCGTCTGGTTGCGGATCAAATCCGCGGGCTCCCGGTCGATCGCGCCCTGAGCGTATTGGCGTTCAGCGGTAAAAAGGCCGCAGGACTCATCAAGAAAGTGTTAGAATCGGCGATTGCAAATGCAGAGCACAATGATGGCGCAGACATCGATGCGCTTAAAGTTGAAACCATAATGATTGATACCGCGCCGATGATGAAGCGGGTAGTGGCTCGAGCTCGGGGGCGCGCCAATCGACTCATGAAAAGGACCAGCCACATCACCATCCGCGTCGCGGAGTAACGAGATAGCCATGGGACAAAAGGTTCATCCAACAGGTATACGGCTCGGGATCGTCAAAGACTGGTCATCGAAATGGTATGTCGATTCGAAGAAGTACGCGGATTATCTAAATACGGATATCGCCGTGCGCGAGTTCTTGCGCAAGAAACTGCGGCAGGCCTCGGTCAGCCGCATCCAAATAGAACGGCCGGCGAACAATGCGCGCATCATTATTCATACGGCGAGACCTGGTATCGTCATCGGCAAGAAGGGTGAAGACATCGAGTCGTTGCGCAAGCAAGTGTCGCAGTTGATGGGCGTGCCGGTCCAGATCAGCGTCGAGGAGATCCGTAAACCAGAGCTGGATGCTTATCTCGTTGCGGAGAGTGTCGCGGGTCAGCTCGAGCGCCGTATCATGTTCCGCCGGGCGATGAAACGGGCGGTGACCAACGCCATGAGGCTCGGGGCGCAGGGGATCAAGATCCACGTCGCCGGAAGGCTAAACGGCGCGGAGATCGCCCGTTCCGAGTGGTACCGGGAAGGGCGCGTGCCCTTGCACACGTTGCGGGCGGACATCGATTACGGTTTAGCCGAGGCCAAGACGACCTACGGCGTGATAGGCGTGAAGGTTTGGATCTTCAAAGGTGAGGTGATAGATCGCGCGGCACCGATCGAAGATCGGAGCGTGGACGGATCCCTGCCTCGTTAATCGGCTAAGCGATTATGCTTCAACCTAAGCAAACGAAGTATCGTAAGCTGCAAAAGGGCCGCAATCGCGGTATTGCGACCAAGGGCCTACGCGTAAGCTTTGGCGAGTATGGGCTAAAAGCCACCACGGCGGGACGCATCACAGCGCGCCAGTTGGAAGCGGCGCGGCGCGCGATTTCGCGCCATGTGAAGCGGGGCGGCAAGCTGTGGATTCGAGTGTTCCCCGACAAGCCCATCACCACCAAACCCTTGGAGGTCAGGCAAGGGAAAGGAAAGGGAAACGTGGAGTACTGGGTCGCTCAGGTGCAAGCGGGCCGCGTACTGTACGAAGTGGAAGGCGTGCCCACCGACATCGCCCGCGAGGCGTTTCGCTTGGCGGGGGCTAAGCTCCCCGTGAATACCACGATGACGAGTCGGACGCTGTTATGATGCAAGCAAACGAGCTTAGAAAAAAACAACCCGGCGAGCTGCAAAGTCTATTATTGGACCTGCGGCGGGAGCAATTTAACTTGCGTATGCAAAGAGGCGCCGGTCAAACGGTGAGGCCGACCCGACTTCAGGGTGTGAGACGGGAGATCGCCCGCGTGAAGACCGTCCTTCACGAACTGAAGCAAGGCGAGTCCGCATGAATGAGCCGCTTAAAGCGCCGCGGATCCTGATCGGTCAGGTGGTCAGCGATAAGATGCAAAAAACCGTTGCCGTGCTCGTCGAGCGCAAGGTATTGCACCCCTTGTACAAGAAATACATACGCCGTTCGACAAAGTTACTCGCCCACGACGAAGCCAGTGCCTGTAAGCAAGGGGATACGGTGGCTATCGAAGAGTGTCCGCCGATCTCGAAGCGGAAAAGCTGGCGCGTTCAAAAGCTTATCGAGCGTGCCGTGGAGCTTTGAGCCATGCCGCTGTCATTACCGGGAACTGACCGATGATACAGATGCAATCGAATTTGGATGCGGCCGACAACAGCGGAGCGCGGCGCTTGATGTGTATAAAGGTTTTGGGCGGGTCAAAGCGCCGGTATGCTTATGTCGGTGATATCATAAAAGTCACGATCAAGGAGGCCATCCCTCGGGGCAAGGTAAAAAAGGGCGAGGTGTATGACGCGGTGGTCGTGCGTACAAAAAAGGGAGTGCGGCGAGCGGACGGATCGGTGATTCGATTCGATGGTAATGCCGCGGTGTTATTGGATAAGCAGTTGCAACCCATCGGGACACGGATTTTTGGCCCGGTCACGCGGGAGCTGCGTACTGAGCGGTTTATGCGCATCATTTCGTTAGCACCTGAAGTCCTCTGAGTCGAGCAATGCGTAAGATCAAAAAAGGCGATCAAGTCGTCATCTCCGTGGGTAAATCGAAAGGCCACCGCGGCGTGGTGACGCGCGTTTTTCCCAATGACAGGGTCGTGGTCGAGAGCGCCAATATGGTAAAGCGCCACACCCGGCCTAACCCGCGTTCGGGCACCGCGGGCGGGATCGTCGAGAAGGAAGCGCCCATCCATATTTCGAATGTGGCGCTATATAACCCACAGGCGAAAAAGGCCGACAAGGTCGGCTTCAAAGTACTCGAGGACGGCCGCAAGGTGCGGTATTTCAAATCCTCGGGGGAAGTAGTAGAGACCTAACACAGGTGTTGGCATGCCCCGGTTGCGTACAATTTATCGTCAAACCATCGTGGCAGAGTTGCAAAAGGCGTATGGGTACAAGAGCGTCATGGCGGTTCCGCGGATTATGAAAATCACGCTGAACATGGGACTTGGCGAAGCGGTGGCGGATAAAAAGATTGTCGACCATGCGGTCGAAGATTTAACGCGGATCGCCGGGCAGAAACCGGTGGTGACGCGAGCGCGTAAATCGATTGCCAACTTCAAGATCCGGGACGGTTGGCCTATCGGCTGCAAGGTGACTCTCCGGAGCGAACGCATGTATGAGTTTCTGGATCGCTTGATCAATATAGCGATACCGAGGATCCGCGATTTTCGCGGCTTGAGCGGCCGAGCCTTCGATGGACGAGGGAATTACAGCTTCGGCGTGAAGGAGCAGATTATTTTTCCGGAAATCGATTACGACAAAATCGACGTGATCCGGGGCTTGGATATCTGTATTACCACCACCGCAAGGACGGACGATGAGGCGCGGGCCTTGCTGACTGCGTTCAAGCTTCCGCTGCGTCACTGATCCCAAGGTAAAGAAATGGCAAAGACATCGCTCATCAATCGCGACCTGCGGCGGCTCAAGCTAGTAAAAAAATACGCGGCCGCGCGCGCACGCCTAGCGGCGCAAATGAAAGACACCACGCTTAGCGAGGAAGATCGTGAGCAGGCGCGGGTGAAGCTACACATGTTGCCTAGAGACTCGAGTCCGGTACGGCTGCGCAATCGATGTCGGGCTACGGGACGACCGCGCGGTTTCTACCGCAAGTTCGGCTTATCGCGCAACAAACTGCGGCTGGCCGCGATGGACGGTGACGTCCCGGGTTTGGTCAAGGCAAGTTGGTAATCATGCACGCCGTCTAGTATCGTTTTTGAAAGGTTCTCTAAAAGTATGACCATGCAAGATCCGATTGCGGACATGTTCACCCAGCTCCGCAATGGACAAGCGGCGGGTAAGCGTTTTGTTCTCCTGCCGGGTTCCAAGCAGAAAAGCGCACTTGCTGAGGTGCTCAAGCGCGAGGGTTATATCGAAGACTATTCCGCGCAGGAGCGCGATGGAAAGCCGGCGCTTGCGGTGACGCTCAAGTATTTCGAAGGACGGCCAGTGATCGAGAAAATCAAGCGTGCCAGCCGCCCGGGCCTGCGTATCTACCGCTCGCAAAACGCTATTCCCAAAGTCAGCGGCGGTCTAGGGATCGCCATCGTGAGCACCTCGCAGGGGCTCCTGTCCGACCGCGAGGCACGCCAGCGCGGCATCGGTGGCGAAGTGCTGGGCTACATCGTCTGAGGGTAGCCATGTCTAGAGTCGCGAAAAATCCGGTACTGCTCCCGAAGGAGGTTGAGGCCACCGTGACGGACCAGACCGTGATTCTGAAAGGTGCTCAAGGTACGATGTCACGGGACTTTTCCAACTTGGTGAAGATCATCAACAAAGATCAGAGGTTGTGCGTGTCACCCAAGGATGGCTCCAAGGCCGGCCGCATGTTCGCGGGCACGACGCGGGCGTTGTTAGCCAATATGCTCGAAGGTGTCGCCACGGGGTTCCAGAAAAAACTGGAGATCACCGGGGTGGGCTATCGCGCCCAACTACAGGGCAGAGTATTGAACCTCACGCTTGGCTATTCTCACCCGATTCACTTCGACATTCCCGAAGGCATCACGATCCAGGCCCCAAGTACGACGGAAATCGTGGTAAGAGGGGCGGATAAACAGCAGGTAGGACAGATCGCGGCGAATATTCGCAGGTATCGGCCGCCGGAACCTTACAAGGGGAAGGGGATCCGGTATGCTGGCGAAGTGATCAGGCGTAAGGAAGCAAAGAAAGCATAGCGAGGTAAGGACTTCGGTGGACAAGAAAACGACTCGGCTAAGGCGTGCCCGCCGTACTCGCGCGAAGATAAAAGAACTGGGGCTGCATCGGCTAAGCGTGCATAAAACGCCGCGGCATATCTACGCCCAGGTGATAGCACCGGCCGGTGCTCAGGTCGTCGCCAGCGCTTCCAGCTTGGATAAGGCGCTACGCGCGGAAATCGCCTACGGCGGCAACATAAAGGCCGCGGTGATCGTGGGTAAAGCCGTCGGTGATCGCGCCAAAGCGGCAGGCCTCGATCGGGTTGCATTTGACCGATCGGGATTCAAGTACCATGGCCGGATCAAGGCGCTGGCCGATGCGGCGCGCGAATCGGGCCTCCAATTTTAGGTGTGGCGGGCATGGCGTTAGATAGCTTAAGCGAATCGAGCGAAGGTTTTTTGGAGAAGCTCGTGCACGTCAATCGCGTGGCTAAGGTCGTTAAAGGCGGGCGCATCTTTGGTTTTTCGGCGCTAACGGTGGTCGGTGACGGTGCCGGAAAGGTCGGTTTCGGGCGCGGCAAGGCGCGTGAGGTTCCCGTGGCGATCCAAAAAGCGATGGAGAAGGCCAGAAGAAGCATGTGCTCAATTTCCTTGCGGGACAGTAGCACGGTTCAATACCCCGTCACCGCACGCCACGGCGCGGCCAAGGTTCTCATTCTTCCGGCGCCCGAGGGTACGGGCATCATCGCCGGTGGCGCCATGCGGGCGGTATTCGAAGTGGCGGGAGTGAAAAATGTCGTCGCCAAGTGCATCGGTACGACCAACAAGGTCAATGTGGTCAGGGCGACCATCAAGGGTCTGTCCGGCATCCATGATCCCGCCTGGTATGCGGCCAAGCGTGGCAAGACGGTTGAGGAGATCCATGGCTACGCCTAAGCCACAAGGGCGCTTGAAAGTGACTCTGGTGCGGAGTGTGATTGGGCGCCTAAAGGCTCACCAAGCGTGTGTGCGAGGCTTGGGGCTACGGCGCATCGGACACAGCACCGTCGTGAATGACACGCCTGCAATCCGCGGCATGATAACGAAGGTATCCTACCTCTTAGCGGTGGAAGAAACTTGAGATGAGAATTAATACGTTGAAGCCGGCGCGGGGTTCCAAGCGCGAGCGCCGAAGGCTCGGCCGGGGGATGGGTTCGGGTTTGGGAAAGACCGCCGGCCGTGGGCATAAGGGGCAGCACGCCCGCGCGGGCGGGTACCATAAGCGGGGGTTCGAAGGTGGACAAATGCCCTTGCAGCGGCGCCTACCGAAATTCGGATTCGCATCGCGAAGCGCGCGCTACGTGTCCGAGGTGCGCTTGGGCGATCTTGTGCGCGTCGATGCGGACCTTATCGATTTAGCCGCGCTCAAGGCCGCGAAGCTCGTCGCCGGGCAAGTAAAGCGCGCGAAGGTCATTGCGACCGGGACGCTGGATAAGGCGCTGAAGCTCAAAGGTCTTGCGGTGACCAAGGGCGCCCGCGCGATCATTGAAGCCCAGGGCGGTAAAATCGAGGACTGATGGCGGTCACCCGACCTCTAGGAACCGGCGCGCTCGGCAGCGTCGGTCAGCTCAGCGAGCTGCGGCAACGGGCATTCTTTCTCTTAGGCGCTTTGGTCGTGTTTCGGATCACGACGCACATTCCAGTCCCGGGCATCAACCCGATCGCCTTGGCGCAGCTCTTTAATGAGCAGCGCGGCACGATCCTGGACATGTTTAACATGTTCTCGGGGGGCGCGCTGGAACGGTTTTCGATCGTCGCCCTCGGGATCATGCCCTATATCTCGGCTTCCATCATCGTGCAGTTGCTGACGGTCGTCCATCCGAAGCTCGAACAGTTAAAGAAGGAAGGCGAATCCGGCCGGCGTAAACTAACCCAATACACCCGCTACGGCACGGTTGGCTTGGCGCTGTTTCAAGCCCTGGGTGTCGCCATCGCCCTCGAGGGTCAGCAGGCGGCGTCGCAGGCCTTGGTGCTCAACCCAGGCATTGGCTTCCGCGTCACCGCGGTCACGACCTTGGTGACCGGGACCCTGTTCCTCATGTGGCTCGGTGAGCAGATCACCGAACGCGGGATCGGGAACGGGATTTCAATGATCATTTTCGCCGGTATCGTCGCCGGGTTGCCGAGCGCGGTCGGGGGTTCGCTTGAGCTTGCCCGCATCGGCGAGCTCCACTACATCACGTTGGTTCTGCTGTTCTGTCTGGTTCTCGCGGTGACGGCGGTCGTGGTCTACGTCGAACGCGGCCAGCGCCGCATCACCGTCAACTACGCCAAACGGCAAGTCGGGCGGCGCACCTACGGCGGGCAAACCAGCCATTTACCGCTGAAGCTCAATATGTCGGGCGTCATTCCTCCCATATTCGCGTCGAGTTTGATCCTATTTCCATCGACGCTCGGAAGCTGGTTCGGGAGCACGCAGGGGATGGGGTGGTTGGCGGACGTTGCTAACGCCATCTCGCCGGGTCAGCCACTGTACGTTATCCTGTACACGGGCGGGATCATATTTTTCTGCTTTTTTTATACCGCACTGGTGTTCAATCCCAAGGAGACTGCGGAAAACCTAAAGAAGTCGGGAGCCTTGGTCCCGGGCATTCGGCCGGGCGATCAGACCGCGCGGTACATCGACGGGGTGATGACGCGCTTGACCTTGGCCGGTGCAGCCTACGTGACGCTGGTCTGTTTGCTTCCGGAGTTTTTAATCCTGAAGTTCAATGTGCCTTTCTATTTCGGAGGGACCTCATTACTCATCATCGTCGTCGTGGTGATGGACTTCATGGCCCAAGTCCAGTCTCATTTGATGTCCCACCAGTATGAAGGTTTGATGAAGAAGGCAAACCTCAAGGGTTATGGCCGGCGGTAGAGAATAGTATGAAAGTTAGGACGTCCGTAAAAAAGGTTTGCCGAAATTGCAAGATTGTACGGCGCCGGGGGATCGTACGTGTCATCTGCAGCGAAAAACGGCATAAGCAGCGGCAGGGTTAAGTGCGCAGCCGGCGCGGTGAAGCTAGTTTAGCTGCCCCAGCCGAATGCAAGGTATCACTATGATCAAGATGATTAAGAGGTGCTCCCGATGGCCCGCGTAGCCGGCGTCAATATACCTGTACAAAAACATACGAGCATCGCGCTTACCCATGTCTACGGGATCGGGTGTAAGCGCGCGGTCGCAATTTGCCGAGCGGCCCGCGTGCCGCCGGCGGCCAAGGTAAGGGAATTGAGTGAGGAACAATTGGATGCGCTGCGCACGGAAATAGCCAAGTACCCCGTCGAAGGGGATCTCCGGCGCGAGGTATCGATGAACATCAAGCGGTTGATGGACCTCGGCTGCTACCGTGGACTGCGGCATCGCCGGGGTTTGCCGGTGCGAGGGCAGCGGACTCGCACCAATGCCCGAACGCGAAAAGGACCCCGCAAGGCGATTAGGAAATAATCATGGCCAACAAGAGTGCACGTCCGAAACGAGCGAAGAAGCTCGTAGTTGATGGGGTGGTCCATATCCATGCCTCTTTTAACAACACGATCATTACGATCACCGACAAGCAAGGCAATACGCTCGGCTGGTGCACGTCCGGCGCCAGTGGTTTCCGGGGCTCGCGGAAGAGCACGCCGTTCGCGGCGCAAGTCGCGGCCGAGAAGGTCGGTACCGCGGTGAAAGAATTCGGTGTCGAGACGCTCGAGGTCTACGTCAAGGGACCTGGGCCGGGCCGGGAATCGGCGGTGCGCGCGCTCAATGCGGCCGGATTTAAGATCACCAACATCACTGATGTCACACCCATTCCTCACAACGGATGCCGCCCGCCGAAGCGGCGCCGCGTATAAACGAGAGAGACTATGGCCAGATACCTCGGACCGACGTGCCGCTTAAGCCGGCGTCAAGGAGTCGATCTCGCGCTCAAGAGTCGCGCTCGGCCGCTCGAGACCAAGTGTCACTTAGACAAACCCCCGGGCCAGCATGGGGAGAGCCGCCAGCGGCGTATATCGGACTACGCGCTGCAACTCAGAGAGAAGCAGAAGCTGCGCATCATGTACGGGGTCCTGGAACGCCAGTTTCGCAAAGTCTATCAGGAGGCTGCTCGCCGCAGGGGATCGACAGGCGAAAACCTTCTCAAGCTACTGGAGTCCCGTCTGGACAATGTCGTCTACCGTATGGGGTTTGGGGTGACGCGGGCCGAGGCGCGGCAGTTGGTGAGCCACAAGGCTATATGGGTTAACGGCAAGGCGACCAACATCCCGTCCTATGAGGTGCGGGCCAACGACGTGATCAGCGTCTCGCCGAAGGGTCGGGCTCAGGTCAGGATCCAGGACGCATTGACCCTGTCCGAACAGTACGGATTCCCGGAGTGGGTCGAGGTCGATCTCAAGAAAATGGAAGGGATATTTAAAACCGTTCCGGATCGCGGCGAGCTGCCGCCGGATATCAACGAATCGCTCGTAGTGGCGCTTTATTCGAAGTAGCCGAGAGGGCCAGTTCGCATGTTGGCAAATACTGTCAGTTTATTGAAGCCACGCCAGATCGACGTCCAAGCGGTGAGCAGCCGCTGTGCGCGCATGACATTGGAGCCCTTGGACCGGGGCTTCGGGCATACCCTGGGAAACGCCTTGCGGCGCGTCTTGCTGTCATCGCTTCCGGGCTGTGCCGTCACGGAAGTCACGATCGAAAACGTTTTGCACGAATACACGACGATTCCCGGTGTCCAAGAGGATGTCACGGATATCTTGTTGAATCTCAAAGGGCTCGCGATACGCATGCACGCCCGTGACGAGGCGATGTTGACGCTCAATAAGAAGGGCCGCGGCGATGTGCTGGCGCGCGATATCTCCCTAGACCATGACGTCGAGATCGTCAATCCGGAACATCATCTCGCGACCTTGATGGAGGGCGGGGAGCTCCATATCACGCTTCGGGTCACGCGCGGGCGGGGTTATGTCCCGGCGAATACCCGGATGAACGCTGAGGAGGAAGAGCATGCGATCGGCCGCTTGAAGCTGGACGCCTCGTTTAGCCCTATTCGCCGGGTCGCTTACGAGGTTCAAAATGCCCGCGTCGAGCAACGCACCGACCTCGATAGATTGGTCATGGAGATTGAAACCAACGGCACCGTGGATCCCGAGACCGCCGTCCGCAGGGCGGCCGACATTTTACAGGAGCAGTTATCGATCTTCGTCGATCTCAGCAGCGGCGAGCAGCCGACACCGCAGGGAACGAGGGATGTGGAGATCGACCCGATCTTGCTGCGCTCCATCGATGATCTGGAATTGACGGTGCGCTCGGCGAACTGCCTGAAAGCCGAGAACATCTACTATATCGGCGATCTCATCCAGCGTACCGAGGTGGAGTTGCTCAAGACACCGAATCTAGGGAAAAAATCACTCACCGAGATCAAGGATGTGTTAGCCACACGGGGCTTGTCGCTCGGCATGCGGCTCGCTAATTGGCCGCCGCCGGGTTTGCAAAAAGTCTCGGCCGGAGCTGCAGCGGCCGGAGCTGAAGGAGGTTAGGGAATGCGACATCTAAACATCGGCAGGCAGCTTAGCCGCAATAGCAGCCATCGTAAGGCGATGTTCAGGAACATGGCGGTGTCGCTGTTTCGGCACGAGGTCATCAAGACCTCCGTTCCCAAGGCCAAGGAACTGCGCCGCACCGCGGAGCCGCTGATTACGCTTGCCAAACAAGACACGATGGCGAAACGCCGGTTGGCGTTTGCCCGGTTGCGGGACAAACAGGTGGTCGCGAAGCTTTTTAGCGATCTCGGACCGCGTTATCGGGAGAGGCCGGGCGGCTATTTACGTATCCTCAAGTGCGGTTTCCGTAACGGTGACCGCGCTCCGATGGCCCTGGTCGAGCTCGTCGATCGGCCCTTGCCGCAAGAGGCGACCGGCGTCGACGCTACAAAGGACGCGAAACCTTCCTGATCCGCTCCATGCCGCGGGACACCGGCTAACGTCGCGATCTGCAGCCCTGGGAGTGAGAGCTTTTGAACATATCTAACCACACATACGTGAAATTTTGGGTTACCTCCGAGGTTCTTGTCCTTCCGGCCGGGATAAGCATTGTGTTGTGCAAGCCGCGCATGGTTTACAAAATAGACTGGGCGCATGGTTTACAAATTTCTCCCTCTCCCTCCCGGGAGAGGGTTGGGGTGAGGGGATCAAAATCATCAACGAAAGCGCTTGATTTGATTCCCCTCATCCTAGCCTTCTCCCGGAGGGAGAAGGGACTTTCAGATTCGTCGAAGTCGGTCTGTATAACATTGGTTGCGTAAGGATCTACTGCCCTCGCTACGATTTCTTCACAAGCTCTGAGTGGAGGGTTGCAGCGAGGCTACGCCTCTCCGACAATCGACTGTCATGATCGTGTTGGTGACCGATTACGGGATGGAAGGGCCGTACCTCGGTCAGGTTCTCGCCGTGCTGTATCAATATGCACCTGAGGTCCAGGTGGTCAACCTCTTCGCCAATGCCCCAATGTACAATCCCCGGGCGAGCGCCTATCTGCTCGCGGCCTATCGCCACGGATTCCCGAAAAACAGTGTGTTTTTATGCGTCGTAGATCCCGGTGTCGGCAGCCACTCGCACGCACCGGTCGTCGTTCAAGTCGACGAGCAATGGTTTGTCGGTCCCGGCAACGGCATCTTCAATGCGGTGATGAAGCACGGGGGATCTGGCCGTGCCTGGCAGATCACCTGGCGCCCCAAGGTGATCTCCTCGACGTTTCACGGCCGCGATCTCTACGCGCCCGTTGCCGCCACCCTCGCCCGCGGTCAATTTCCTCATTGGGAACCTCTGGAGCTAAGCGATTATGCGACGTGGCCCGATGATCTCCATGAGATCATCTACCTCGACCACTTCGGGAACGCGATGACCGGTGTGCGCGCCTCGGTCGTATCGCCGCAGGCCGCCATCACAATTGCGGGACAAAGCGTGCCGAGGGCCAGAACGTTCAGTGACGTTCCTGTGGGGCATCCGATGTGGTACGAAAACTCGAACGGGCTCGTCGAGATCGCCGTCAACCAGGGTCGTGCCGATACGGTGCTGGACCTGCGCGTGGGCCAGCCAATAAGCTTCGAGGAACCAACGTGAGAACCAGCGACGGCTGGTCGTGTCTCAGTTGTGGATTTCGGCTATCGGGGTAGGAGCGGACATAGCCCTGGCTAACAATCGTGCCTATCTGTCGGCTCGATGAGCCCCATGGTTTCCATGCGCAGCCGGTTAAGACGGTGCTGAGACGCGATCTCCGCTGCTGCTTCCCGCACGGTCGTCTGAATCTTGATATCATCTTCATCTGGGTTCGTAATTTTTGCGGCCTGATTGCCCAATAGGTGAATCTTGGAGGTCAGGCGCTCCTGATCGTTATTGGAAAAATACTCTACGAATTCCTGCCTTGAGAACTGAGCTAACCGCTTCCTGTCAGCGGTCCCCGGAAAGTCAGCAGCAAGCGCGCTTTCTATAACTTCGCCAATCGATCGCTGATCGATGCTCGCAGCGTGCTCTGCTTCCCGCAGCGCCTGGTCCAATTTCCCGTACTTGATGGGCTGCATCAAAGCCGATGATCCGTCGAAATGCTTCAATGACTCTCCCCTGAGGCGAAAAAAATCATTCAGCAGCAGTTCTGCAATGGAATCCCTACCCAATAGCACAAGTATATTTAGTGCCCCGTCAAGTTGATGCACCGGTATGAACTCCATGTATTCCTTTGTAGCCAATTCCAGTGCAGCACAAAATTCCTTTTCCGTGTTACGCAAGGTCCCGTGAAAGTATTTGCGCCAAACTCCACTGAATCGATGCTCACGAGCCCCCATACTTATTTTCTGGACGTATTTCTCGTATTCATGAATTAGTTTTTCAGTGTCTAACGTGTCTGTTCGTACGAAATCGATCAAGTTTCTGTCTAGGTCATCGGTAAACGTATAACCGTATCGAGTTAATAATGCGCTAGCACGGTCAGAATCAGTACGTTGCTGCTGTTCTTGCGATGCTTCATCAAACACCGCAGAAAAATCTGAGTACCTGGCCAAGAATTCTAGAGTTAGACCTTTCAAGTCTGACTTCGAAAACTTGACCCATACAAAAAGGAGTATAGAAAAGAGGGCTGCTTTTCGAAATTCCTGATCAGCGTCTAGTGGCAGTACTTGTTCGAGCTCGTGATAGTAATTTCTTACTTTGCCTATGAGTCTGATATTTCGCAGATGGAGAACATCGCAGCGGCGAGTAAGCTCTGCCAGCAGCTCAGGGTCGCGGTTGATGCTTGAAGTGGCTTCGAAGACAAGGCGCAGGATCGCGGAGACGTCCGGAGAAAAGGGCAGTTCTCTGTCAACGACCTTTTCGTGGTATTTCTGGAGAAATAGTCAAATGTTGTGTACGGAGCTAGGTTAGGCGGCGATTCTTTCGGGGTCTTCCCATAGGCCGTCTTTGAAAATAACTCCCTCGATGACTTGAGCGAGGCGGGGAATTCCATACAGTTTCCGCCAATGTCGCTCGGCACTTTTTACCAACATGAATACCATCGCCAAAATGCTTTCTCGAGACACGCAGCCGCGGGTTTTGTTGGTGCGCAGCCGGACCGTAGCAAAGGTGGATTCGATCGGATTCGTGGTCCGAAGATGGATCCAGTGCTCTGCCGGAAAATCGTAGAAGGCCAACAGTGACCCCCGATCTTTTTCCAAACACTCCGCAGCTTTCGGATACTTGGGACGGTAGAGGATCAGAAAGCGATCGAAGGCGCGCTCGGCCTCCTGCCGGGTGGCTGCCATCCAGATCTCCTGCAGCGCCGCCTTGGCCTTAGGTTGCTGGCTCTTGGGTAGCTTGTTGAGCACGTTGGCAGTCTTGTGTACCCAACAGCGTTGACCACGGGTCATGCCGAAGACTTGCGGTAATGCCTTCCAGAATCCCAAGGCCCCATCGCCGGTGGCCAGATGCGGATCGAGCTTCAAGCCACGGGCTTTCAGATCCAATAGCACTTCCCGCCAGGACGCTTCACTTTCCCGATAGCCATCGGCGAGCGTCACCAATTCTTTCTTACCCTCAGCCGTCGCGCCGATCACCACCAGAATGCACTGGGCCGCATCTTCCAGCCGTACCCCGAAATGGATACCGTTGACCCATAGATACACATAGCGCCGGTTCGATAGATCGCGCCGTGACCAGCGCGCGTGCTCGTCTTGCCATACCGCCTTGAGCCGACCGATCGTGCTGGCCGACAAGCCCGGCGCCTCTCGCCCCAACAAAGCCGTCAGCGCCTCCTGAAAATCACCTGTCGAGATCCCCTTCAAGTATAACCAGGGCAATAGTTCCTCCAGCGTCTTGGTGCGCCGTATATAGGGTGGCAATATCGAGGAGTTATACCGGATCGTCTTTTCCCGGTCCCGAACCCGCGGTATTTTCACCTCCACCGCTCCCACACCGGTTTGTATCGTCCGTCCCGGCAGATGACCGTTACGTACCACACGCTGGCGTCCTTCCGCCGTTTCCTGTCCCATGAAACCTTCCAGAAAAACCGCAACTTCCGCTTCAATCGCAGCCGCTAGCATCCGTTGGGCACCCGCCCGCAGAATCTCTGTGAGCGCATCCGCGACCGGAGCCGGCGTCCCTGGATTCTTCAACGCAATTACTTTATCTTCACTCATGGCGTATTCACTCCTTTCAGTAGGAATTGATGACCTTGAAGACCATCAAGAATACGCCGCCTCCTTTACTCCTTCATCCACAACTTTCAATCATAACTCGTATTTCTGAAATGCATCATTCTTTATCGCGGCTTCATCGTTGTAGATAAGTACGACCTTTAGCTGACGCTCGTCCCTCAATTCGTTGATATACCCGAGTAATGCATCGACCCCGATGCTGTCCGACAACCGTTCGATATCGTCGAGGCAAAGTATCCAGCCCGGTTTCAGCGTTGTGCTTTCGAGTAGTTTTGTTATCAGAGTATCGGGAATGCGAAGTCCCTTTACCAGGGCAGTAGCGGTTTGCCTCCCTATCTCGACCAGTCGGATGAGAATGCTCTCGGTGGCGGGGCGAAGTCTAGGTAGCAGAGCAGCGAGAACAACTTTCTCGCGAATGGTCTGCAATGTATCAGCACCGAAAACGGAGACGTAGCCAATGCGTTCTGGCGCGTATGAGGCTGCAACGTTGTTTTTCCAGAAGTATGTCTTGCCTTCGCCCCACCCTCCCTTCAGTGCCACGACGATAGGCCGCTCAGAGTCGAAAACGACTCGAGCAAGTGTCTCCTTTAGTTTCTCTAAAGTCGGCGCTGGCAACGGGACTTCCCCAAATCTCTCTAAGGGGTTTGTTCAGCGTAGGTCAGGCACATTTTCTAGCTTCTTTTTGAGGATCGCATTGATCTGCTGCGGATTCGCTTTGCCCTTGGATTTCTTCATGACCTGGCCGACGAAGTAGGCGAGCAATTGCTCCTTGCCTTGGCGGTATTGACTGACTTGCGACGGATTCTGTTGCAGTACTTCGTCGATCATCTTCGCAATCGCGGCCGTATCGGTGACCTGCTCTAATCCCCGGTTGCGAATGATTTCGTCGGCGTCACCCTCGCCGTTCCACAGGGCTTCGAACACCTCTTTGGCGATCTTCCCGGAGATCGTGTTGTCGGCAATCCGCCGGACCAAGCCCCCGAGCAGCGCCGGGCTGATCGGGCTTTGGGTGATGTCTTTTCCCTCGCGGTTGAGCGCGGCCATCAATTCGCCCATGACCCAGTTGGCGGACAGCTTGGCCTGACCTCCGGAGACCGCAACGGTGGCCTCGAAATAGTCCGCGGTCTCCCGGTTCGCCGTCAGCAGCGCCGCGTCATAAGGCGACAACCCGAACTCCGCCATGAACCGGTGTTTCTTGGCATCGGGGAGCTCGGGCAGCGTGGCCTCGACGTCGGCGATAAACTCTGCGCTGAGATCCAAGGGTAAGAGATCGGGATCCGGAAAATACCGATAATCGTTGGCCTCTTCTTTTAAGCGCATCGAGCGGGTCTCGCCGCGTTCGACATCGTAGAGCCTGGTCTCCTGGACGACCCGCCCGCCGGATCCAAGCAAGTCGATCTGCCGTTGGATCTCGTAATTGATGGCCCGCTCGACAAAGCGAAACGAGTTGAGGTTTTTGATTTCGGCCCGGGTCCCGAACGTGGTTTGTCCTTGCGGGCGGACCGAGACGTTAGCGTCACAGCGAAACGAGCCTTCCTGCATGTTTCCATCGCAGATTTCGAGATACCGGACCAAGCTGTGGATCGTTTTCATGTAGGCGACGGCTTGCTTGGCCGAACGCAGATCCGGTTCCGAGACGATTTCAAGCAGCGGCGTTCCCGCGCGGTTCAAGTCGATGCCCGACATGCCGTGAAAGGCATCATGGAGCGATTTGCCGGCATCCTCTTCGAGGTGCGCCCGCGTGATGCCAATGCGCATGACGGCGCCATTTTCGCTCTCGATCTCGATCGATCCCTGTCCAACGATGGGGATCTCATACTGGCTGATCTGATAGCCTTTGGGGAGGTCGGGGTAAAAATAGTTCTTGCGTGCGAATATTGATCGCCGGCTGATGTTCGCATGGATCGCGAGTCCGAACTTCACCGCCATCCTGACGGCTTCTTTATTGAGTACCGGCAGCACCCCGGGCAGCCCCAGATCGACGCCGCAGGCCTGTGTATTCGGAAGGGCGCCGTACGCGGTGGCGGCCCCGGAAAAGATCTTGCTCCTGGTCGCGAGCTGCGCGTGAATTTCGAGTCCGATAACTGGTTCCCAATCCATAAGGTTCTCACTACTACCCTGCCGTTTGCGGCGGGCACTTTAGCCTTGGGGTTTCCAGAGGGGAGTAGTGCAACTCTCCCCTTTGGTCGCCTGCGGGGTACATGCCCCGCAGGCGAAATATATTGTCACTTTAACCGCACCCTTCGGGCGCACGCAGGTGCCAGTCCGTCGCTTGCTGGTAGCGGTGGGCCGCGTTCAATAACCGGGCCTCGCCGAAGTGATCGCCGATGAGCTGTAGTCCCACGGGAAGACGCCCGACAAAGCCCGCCGGCAGCGACAGGGCCGGTAATCCCGCCAGATTGATCGAAATCGTATAGATGTCGGAGAGATACATCGTGACCGGATCGTCGGTCTTTTCACCGAGCTTGAAGGCGACGGTCGGTGAGGTCGGGCCGAGGATCACATCGGCCTCCGCGAAGGCCCGCTGAAAGTCATCGCGGATGAGCCGCCGGATCCGCTGCGCCTTGAGGTAGTAAGCATCGTAGTAACCGGCCGAGAGAGCATAGGTTCCGATCATGATGCGCCGCTTGACCTCGGCGCCAAACCCCTCCCCGCGGGAGCGGGAAAAGAGATCGTTGATATCTAGCGCATCATCGCAACGGTAGCCGTAACGCACGCCATCGAAACGGGCGAGATTGGAAGAGCATTCGGCCGGCGCAACCACATAGTACGCCGGAATGGACAGATGGGTATTGGGCAGCGAAATCTCGGAAACGACCGCCCCCAGGCGTTCAAATTGTCTAGCCGCGGATTCGATCACGGCGCCAATTTGGGAGTCTAGCCCTTCTCCGAAGAATTCGCGCGGGAGCCCGATCCGGAGTCCCTCGATCGAGTCGTCGAGGTGTGCCGAGTAGTCTTCGGCCGCGCGCTCGGCGGAGGTCGAATCCCGCGCATCGAAGCCCGCCATGGCGGTGAGCAATAGCGCCGCATCCTCTGCGGAACGGGCGATCGGTCCGCCTTGATCGAGGCTCGATGCATAGGCGACCATCCCATAGCGGGACACGGTCCCATAGGTCGGCTTAATGCCGGTAAGACCGCAGAGGGCCGCGGGTTGGCGAATAGACCCGCCGGTGTCGGTGCCGGTGGCGGCGGGCGCCAATCGAGCCGCCACGGCGCATGCCGAGCCGCCGGACGAGCCCCCCGGCACGCGCTCGATGTCCCAAGGGTTGCGCACGGGTCCGTAAAAGCTGGTCTCGTTGGACGATCCCATGGCGAATTCATCCATATTGGTCTTGCCGAGCATCACCATACCGGCCCGCCGGAGCTTTTCGACCACCGTCGCATCGTAGGGAGCGATAAAGTTGTCCAGCATTCGCGAGCCGCAGGATGTCTTGACGCCGCGCGTGCAAAAAATGTCTTTGTGCGCGATCGGGATGCCTGTGAGCGGTCCATTGTTACCCGCCTGGCGCCGCTGATCGGCCTCTCTGGCTTGCGTGCGTGCGAGGTCCGCGGTGACCGTGATGAAGCTATTGTATTTCCCGTCCATGCGTGCGATGCGATCGAGATAGATCTCGGTCAGCTCAACACTCGAGATCTCGCGCCGATCGAGCGCCCGCGACAATTGTATTAGGGAAATTTTATACATCCGGCGGCTAGGTATCTATCACCTTCGGGACACAATAAAGCCCGGCCTCCATATGTGCGGCAATTGCTTGAAACGCCTCTCTCTGATCCCCTTCCGTGACCACGTCGTCGCGGAGTCTCAGGCTCAGCTCCAGAGGATGGGCGAGCGGTGCGACGCTGACTGTATCCACGGTGTTCATTTGTTCGACCAAGGCCAGGATGCTTGAAAGCTGCCGCGCATACTCGGGAATGTCGTTGTCACTCAACTTTAGCTGCGCCAACCATGCGATTCTCTCCACGTCGGTTTTCTCTAGGGCCATTTCAGCTCGCCATGCGGGTCCGGGATCCCAAATTTACCACAGCCACAAGCTTGCTCGAAGCCTTGGCGACTGGTACAGCGGTAATTACACTGCACGCCTCTGCACAGGCTCGCTCATGACCGCTGCGGCGATCTTACCTGATGGGGCCCCGCGGCTCTTGCGCGTCGACTCACCAGAGGGATGGTTTATACTGCCTATACTCTACTCTCTATGGTTGTGCTAGAGTGCCGGCGCCACTGAAGGAAGGAGACTCGTCGTGATTACATACGCCTACTGGATACTGATCATAGGGCTTGCGGCCCTGGCCTTGTTCGTCATCGGCTCGAAACTGAATAAGTGGACGGCGGCACTGGTGATAGCGTCCATCATTCTCGTCGTCGGCTGGGCGGCGTATTTTTTCCACTATCAGCAGGTATTCGTGAAGCACTGGGGTGGCGTCATGTCCATTGACGTCCCCGCCGGCCAGCACCACATTGGGGCGACGTGGAAGGATGATAACCTCTGGGTCGAGAACTACGACCCCGCGACCAATACCTGTGAGTTTCGCGAGTACGCCAGAGGAAATCTGCTGCAAGGCCACGTTTTGATAAAGAATTGCAACCCCGTGTTTCCAAGACAGTAGCGCACGCCACAGACGTTACGACAAACGGTCGCCGTGTTTTATACATCCGGCGGCTAGGTATCTATCACCTTCGGGACACAATAAAGCCCGGCCTCCACATGTGCGGCAATTGCTTGAAACGCTTCTCTCTGATCCCCTTCCGTGACCACGTCGTCGCGGAGTCTCAGGCTCAGCTCCAGAGGATGGGCGAGCGGTGCGACGCTGACTGTATCCACGGTGTTCATTTGTTCGACCAAGGCCAGGATGCTTGAAAGCTGCCGCGCATACTCGGGAATGTCGTTGTCACTCAACTTTAGCTGCGCCAACCATGCGATTCTCTCCACGTCGGTTTTCTCTAGGGCCATTTCAGCTCGCCATGCGGGTCCGGGATCCCAAATTTACCACAGCCACAAGCTTGCTCGAAGCCTTGGCGACTGGTACAGTGACACATGCGTTGACCTGGGGAAACGTTTAGTTCGTAGTTCTTAATCGCACCGGGGGGCTTTCACCGCCCGCATTCGCGAGTGGCGTTTGGTATGTTTAGCCGATTGCGCGGATTTTTTTCGAACGACTTATCCATCGATCTGGGGACGGCGAATACGCTCATCTATATGCGCGGAAAGGGCGTCGTTCTGAACGAGCCCTCGGTCGTGGCCATTCGCCAGAGCTCGAATCATTCCAACCAAAAGAGGATCGCAGCCGTCGGCACTGAGGCCAAGCGTATGTTAGGACGCACGCCGGGCAATATCACGGCGACGCGTCCGCTCAAGGATGGGGTCATCGCGGATTTTACCGTCACCGAAAAAATGCTGCAGCACTTCATGCATAAGGTCCATGGGAATCGCTTCTTGAAGCCGAGCCCGCGGGTCGTGGTGTGCGTACCCTGCGGCTCGACACAGGTGGAGCGGCGGGCCATCCGCGAATCAGCGGCCGGGGCGGGCGCGCGCGATGTCTACCTGCTGGAAGAGCCTTTGGCCGCGGCCATCGGCGCCGGGTTGCCAGTCAGCGATGCCAGCGGCTCCATGGTCTTGGATATCGGCGGGGGCACCTCGGAGGTCGCGATTATATCGCTTAACGGCATTGTATTTGCAGATTCCGTGCGTATCGGCGGCGATCGATTGGACGACGCGATCATCAATTATGTGCGCCGTAACTACGGGACCCTGATCGGGGATGCGACCGCCGAGCGTATCAAGCACACGATAGGTTGCGCCTATCCCGGCGATGAGGTGAGGGAAATGGAGGTACGGGGTAGGAATCTTGCCGAAGGGCTGCCCCGCAGCTTCACCCTGAACAGCAACGAGATCTTGGAGGCCTTGCAGGAGCCCTTGTCGGGAATCGTAAGCGCCGTGAAGACATCCCTGGAAAAGACACCGCCGGAGCTCGCCTCGGACGTCTCGGAGCGCGGCATGGTGTTAACCGGTGGAGGCGCCTTGCTCCGGGACATCGATCGGCTGCTGAAAGAGGAAACCGGGATCCCGGTGGTGATGGCCGAGGACCCGCTCACCTGCGTCGCGCGCGGTGGTGGGCGCGTACTGGAACTGATCGACGAGCTCGGTCCCGAGGTTTTATCCTTAGAGTAAGCGTCAACACGGCACGGAGGTATTGTGGCGGAAAAGACCCTATTTCGGCGCGGGCCGCTGCTCCGGTTACGTCTCGGCCTGCTGTTGTTGACATCGCTCGGCTTGATGATCGTCGATCATCGGCGCGAGCAGCTGGAGGACGTACGCGGGGTCCTCTCGCTCGTGGTGTATCCGCTTCAGTACGTCGTAAACCTTCCGCAGGAAATCGTTCGCGGGGTGCGTAAAGCGCTCGTAACCAAATCCAGCTTAATCGCCGAGAATCGACTTCTGCGCAGGCAAAACCTGATACTTAAGACACGTTCCCAGCGGTTTGCGGCGTTGGAAGCGGAAAACATGCGCTTGCGGGAGTTGCTGGAATCGTCGCTGGAGGTGAACGAGCGGGTGTTGGTAGCCGATGTAATCGCCTTGGAGCTGGTCCCGCCCAGCCGAACCGTGGTGCTGGACAAGGGCAGCCAGCAGGGCGTCTATCAAGGTCAACCGATCATCGATGGCGACGGCATCATGGGACAGATCATCCATGTGAACCCGATTTCATCCACGGCCTTGCTCGTCACCGATATCAGTCATGCCTTGCCGGTGCAAATCAATCGCAGCGGCGTACGCGCCATCGCCAGCGGCAGCGGTTCGGCCGATGGTCTGGAGCTCGCGCACGTACCGTTGAACGCCGATGTGAAACGCGGCGATCTAATCGTCTCTTCGGGCCTTGATGGGCGTTTCCCGGCCGGGTACCCGGTGGGCGTGGTGACTGAAATCAGCGTCGATCCGGGTGAACCTTTCGCGAAAGTCATGGCGGTCGCAAGCGCGAAGGTCGAACAAGCGCGGGAGGTCCTTTTGCTTTGGCCCGACAGGCGGCGGAGCCCCGATCATCCTTCGTCCAGGGAGAGTATCGCGTTTCAATGATGGCGGAACAAGGCGGATCGGCTTGGGCAATTCCGGTGACCTTGCTGGCGGCGATCGTACTCACGCTTATGCCCCTGCCTGACTGGGCGGTAGCATGGCGGCCCGCGTGGACGGCCATGGTGTTGATCTATTGGTGCATGGCCGTACCGGACCGCGTCGGTATCGGCGTCGCTTGGGGCATCGGGCTAGTACTTGACGCCTTGGAGGGGAGTCTGCTTGGGCAACACGCCGCCGGGTTCGCGATCATCGCCTACCTCACCGTGACGAATCACCGGCGCTTGCGTACCTTTTCATGGTTTCAACAGTCCTTATGCGTGGGTCTGCTAGTCGCAACCAATGCGCTATTGAAGACCTGGGTCCAAGGAATCATGGGCTTAATCCCGGACTACGCGATCCACTGGTTGCCTGTCATCTCGACCATGGTGTTCTGGCCATGGCTCTATCTGGTGTTGCGGGATATGCGCCGCAAACACGGCATCGTTTAAGGAAGCTCTGCAAAAGTTACTGCGCAGCCCATATGCTTTGTCGCGTGCTCGCTCGTCGCTCGCCTATCTACCTGATATGTCTCGCGACTCGCTCCGCAGCTTCGCGCATCTTGCCTTGCTCGCGAAACTTTTGCAGAGCTTCCTTAACCGGTTTGACCCGTGGGCTTAGAGAGGGCGTTCCCATCGGCGTCGAATTTCTAGGCCGCGTTTAACGGCATGCGTTAACTGTTGTGCCGCTCCGGCAAGCTAGAATAACGAACAGGTGCCTTACCCACTTGTCCTTACGGATTCGGGAACCGAGACGCGGGTTTTTCGTAACCGCGTCATCGCTTCGCTCGTGATTATGGGGGTGTCGCTATTGCTGGTCATCGGGCGGCTTATCAAGCTTCAGGTATTCGAGCACGACCGCTATAAGACGCTATCGCAAGAGAATCGGCTCAAGATCGTGCCGGTTGCTCCGACACGTGGACTTATATACAGCCATGACGGCGTGCTCCTAGCCGACAACCGGCCTTCGTTCAGCCTCGAGGTCGTACCGGAAAGGACGCCCGATCTCCCTAAGGTCATGCGTGAGCTGCGGGAGTTGATGACGATTGGCGATGATGATCTCAAGAACTTCTATCGGGCCGTGCGCAAAAAGCGCAGATTCGAAGGGGTGCCCTTGCTGAGTAATGTCGGCGAGGAGGACGTTGCGCGCTTTGTCGTCGATCGTCACCGCTTCCCAGGCGTGGCGATTGTTGCGCGTTTAAGCCGCTACTACCCGCGTGGAGCGCAGCTGGTTCACGTCGTCGGCTACATGGGCCAGATCGACGAGGCGGAGACCAAGCAATTGGACACCTCCAACTACAGCGCGACCCGCCACATCGGTAAAACCGGCGTGGAAAAATCCTATGAAGCGGTGCTCCACGGCCGTGTGGGTTATCAAGAAGTGGAGGTGAATGCCGAAGGACGCGTGATCAGGGTTTTGAAGCGCGTGCCGTCAGAATCGGGTCGGGACCTGCATCTGTCTATCGATACCCGGCTGCAACGTGCGGCTTTGCAGGAGCTTGGAGCGAAACGGGGCGCGGTGCTGGCCGCCGATCCTCGAACCGGAGCGGTGTTGGCCTTGGTCAGTAACCCGGTGCATGACCCGAATGTATTCGTCGGCGGTATCGGCATCGACGAGTACAAAGCATTGCGTGATTCCCCGGATCGACCGCTTTTCAACCGCGCGCTACAAGGAGTGTATCCACCCGGTTCCACGATCAAACCGTTCGTGGCGTTGGCCGGCCTGGACTCAGGGTTGAGAACGCCCGAGACGGCGAGCTGGTGCCCCGGTTGGTACAGCCTTGCCGGACAACGGCACAAGTACCGCTGTTGGAAAAAGACCGGTCACGGGCATGTCGATCTCGGGCGGGCCGTCGCCCAATCTTGCGATGTGTATTTTTACCGCCTGGCGCACGATCTCGAAATTGAGCGTTTGCACGGCTACCTGAGCCGGTTCAACTTCGGACACCCTACGGGAATCGATTTACCGAGTGAGGCATCCGGACTTCTGCCCTCGCCAGCGTGGAAACGAGAGTCGCGGCACCTTGCCTGGTACCCTGGGGAGACCTTGATCACCGGCATTGGGCAAGGATTCCTATTGGCGACGCCCTTGCAGCTCGTGATGGCCACGGCGATGCTCGCTAACGGCGGCCGCCGCGTTACCCCACGCGTCGTGAGCCACACGGTTGACCGCCGGACTCAGACGAGCACTCCGGTGGAGGACCCCGCCAAGGCCGAAGCTCCCTTCATCAGCGCCGCCGACCGGCAACGGATCGTTCAATCCATGGAACGGGTGGTTCACGGTAGCGATGGCACGGCCCGAACGGTCGGCCTGGATGCGCCGTTTCGGTTTGCCGGGAAAACCGGTACTTCCCAGGTGTTCAGAATCAAGCAAGGGCAGGTGATCAACAACAAAAACGTACCGGAGCATCTTCGTGATCACGCCCTATTCATAGCATTTGCCCCGGTGGAAGCGCCGGTTATCGTGCTGGCGATCGTGGTCGAGCACGGGGGCAGCGGCAGCCAGGCCGCGGCGCCGATCGCGCGCAGACTCTTGGATCAGTATCTTAACGTCGACACGACGGAGGTACAGCAAGTTGGCGGTCGATAGCCTGCGCCCGGCCATTAATCGGTTTCATCTCGATCCGCCTCTGCTTACCGGAGTGCTGATCTTGTGTGCGATGGGTTTGCTTGTGCTCTATAGCGCCAGCGCGCAACAGATGGGAATTGTCATTGGCCAAGGCGTGAAGATGATCGCCGGGCTTGGGATCCTGGTCGGAATGGCGCAGATTCCCCCGGCCCAATTCAGACGCTGGGCACCCTGGTTCTATGTGATTGGCCTGGCGCTGCTCGGTTTGGTGATGCTTCTCGGCACGGGGCGCGGCGCCCAGCGCTGGCTCGATCTCGGCGTCATACGTTTTCAACCTTCGGAGCTGATGAAGATCGCGGTGCCGATGATGGTGTGTTGGTATTTGAGCAACGCGGGAATGGCCCCGGGCTTTCGCCGCACGCTCGTGACCCTTGGCATAGTTGTTATTCCAGCGGCTTTTATTGCCGAGCAGCCGGATCTCGGCACCGCGACCTTGGTGGCGGCGATCGGTCTGTCGGTATTGTTTTTAGCCGGCGTAAGCTGGCGCTTGCTCGGCGTTGGGGCGGTCGTAACCGCAGCGGGCGCGCCGGTTCTTTGGTATTACATGCATGAATACCAGCGCCAGCGCTTGCTCACTTTGTTGGATCCGGAGAACGATCCGCTCGGGTCGGGCTATCATATTATCCAATCCATGATTGCCGTCGGTTCCGGAGGATTGTTCGGCAAGGGTTGGTTAAATGGCACGCAATCACACTTGGAATTTTTGCCGGAGCGGTCAACCGACTTTATTTTCGCCGTGCTGTGCGAGGAATTCGGATTAATGGGTGTGTTACTGCTTCTGAGCGTTTATCTGTTCGTGATCCTGCGCGGTTTCACGATCGCCCTTGGGGCGCAAGAAAGCTTCCTGCGCTTATTCGCGGGGAGCCTTACGATCACGCTGTTCATTTATATATTTGTCAATATGGGTATGGTGGTCGGCCAATTGCCGGTTGTCGGCATCCCGTTGCCTTTCATTAGCTACGGAGGAACCTCGCTCGTGACTCTGCTCGCGAGTTTCGGTATTCTGATGTCTATTCACACCCACAAACGACTACTGTCGAATTGAGGAGCACGTTTGAAGGCGTTGATTGGGGCCGTGTGCCTTGGAATTTCCTGCATCGGATCGTCGTTTGCGAGCGAGCTTGATCGCAATGCGGTCAAGGAATTTATCGATGAGATGGTTGCAGGCCACGCTTTTTCGCGCGGCGATCTCGATGCTTTGTTCCGTGAAGTCCGCTTGGCGCCCATGGTATTGGCGGCGATCGCGAAACCCGCCGAGTCCAAGCCTTGGTATCAATACCGCGCCAACTTTGTAACGCCCGAGCGAACCGAAGCAGGCGTCGATTTCTGGGCCCGTAACCGCGTGGCCCTGGAACGGGCGGAACGTGTTTTTGGCGTACCGCCTCACATCATCGTCGGCATCATTGGGGTCGAGACCTACTTCGGAAGGAATACCGGCACGCATGTGGTCGCGGACGCACTCAGCACCCTGGCGTTTCACTTTCCGCCACGCGCTGCGTTCTTTCGTAGCGAGCTCGAGAGCTTCCTGCTGTTCACGCGAGATCATGGCATGGATGCGCTAACGATTAAGGGGTCCTATGCCGGCGCCATGGGGATCCCTCAATTTATGCCCAGTAGCTATCGCCGCTTCGCGGTGGATTTCGATCACGACGGCCACGCGGACATTTGGGGGAATCCGGCCGATGCGATCGCCAGCGTGGGAAACTATCTAAAAGCCCACGGTTGGGAAGCCGGAAAGCCCATCGTGGTGCCCGCCCGCGTCACGGGGCGGCAGTATGATACCTTCTTGTATCAAGGCCGAGAGCCCAGTGCGCGCTTGAAAACGATGCGGGACGCGGGGATCATCCCGGAGAAACGCGTGGGCGATGACTTGCTCGCGTTTCTTGTCGCCTTGGACACCGGCGCCGGCCGGGAATTTTGGCTGGGGCTGAAAAACTTCTTCGTGATAACGCGCTATAATCATAGCACCTTATACGCGATGGCCGTATTTCAACTGGCCAAGGCCGTCAGGCACGGTCATAAGAACAGCGAAGCTTATCCGCGTGATCCCATCGCTAGCCACTAAAGCCGGCCGAAGCTGCAGGTACGCCTTTCTACTCTGTCTAGGCCTGTTAGCCGCGGGGTGTGGCACGGCGCCCTTGCGGCAAAAACCCGTCCCTCCCTCTCCGACGGAAATAATTCCCGATCCCGGCCCGACGGTGCGGGACGAACCCTTGAGTCGTTACGGTAACCCCGAATTTTACGAGGTCTTCGGCCGGCGTTATCGCCCGTTGAAGAATGCCGCGGGATTCGCGGAACGCGGGATCGCCTCTTGGTATGGCCCTGACTTTCACCTGCGCCGCACCTCGAGCGGAGAGACCTACGATATGTATAAGATGACGGCGGCGCATCGGGTCTTGCCGTTGCCGACCTATGTTGAGGTCACCAATCTGGAGAACGGCCGCCGGGCCATCGTAAGGGTCAACGATCGGGGACCGTTCAAGGACGATCGTGTCATCGACCTTTCCTTTGCGGCGGCCGTCAAGCTCGGTGTTCATGGACCCGGCACGGCGCGTGTCGAGCTGCGGACCATCGCGCCTGGCCGCCGGCCGGCGGTCCGTGCTACGGCTCCGTCGCCGCTCCATCGAACGCAAAAGCGCTCCGGGTATTATTTGCAGGTGGGCGCCTTTTCCGACATGAGCAACGCCGAGCGCCTGCGCAACCATATCGTAGCGATGCTCGACAAAAGCGTTGAGATTCGGCCGGACGTCATCGCGGACAAATCCTATTACCTAGTGCACGTCGGTCCGTTGGCAACGACGGCGGCCGCAAGCCGCATTGCCGCGCGGCTTACGCGGATGGGCGTCCGAGACCATCGCCTAATCGAAAACTGATACGCTCTTTCCGGGCGGCATGCCTTCACGTATGCGCCCATGCGTTTTGAAAACCACCATGAAAAGCTTTTCACTCTTGGTCCTACTGTCGGTGTTGTCGAACCGGGGGCATGCCGTTGAGGCGCCGATGGCGCCCCCGCCGCGAATCGACGCCGCGGCACACGTTTTGATGGATTATCACAGTGGCGAGCTCCTCGCCGAGGGCAACCCGGACCAGCGTTGGGAACCCGCGAGCCTGACCAAGATCATGACGATGTACGCGCTCGCTCACGAGCTGCAGGAAGGGAATGTCGCCTTGGAGGATCCGGTAACCATCAGCGAGCAGGCGTGGCGCATGGGCGGGTCGAAGATGTTTATCGAAGTCGGCAAACAGGTCTCCCTCAAGGACCTATTAATGGGCGTGGTCATCCAGTCGGGCAACGACGCGAGCGTTGCGCTCGCCGAGCATATTTCCGGCTCCGAAGAGGTCTTCGCGGAGCTCATGAACCAGCACGCGCGGCGTATCGGTCTTAAAAACACTCACTTTACCAACACCTCGGGGCTTCCCGACCCAAAGCACTACTCGACGGCGCGCGATCTTGCCCTCCTGTCCAGGGCGCTCGTCCGAGATTATCCGGATGTTTACGCACTTTCCAAGATCAAGGAATTCACTTTTAACGGTATTAAACAACCTAACCGCAACAAGCTCCTGTGGCGCGATGCGTCCGTAGACGGCCTCAAGACCGGACACACGCAGGGCGCCGGGTATTGTTTGGTGGCCTCCGCGCTGCGCGACGACATGCGTCTAATTTCGGTGGTACTGGGGGCGAAAACGGAAAAGGAGCGCGGCGCCGCAACCCAAGGATTACTCAATTATGGATTCCGGTTTTACGAAACCCATCGCCTGTACGCCGCCCATCAAGCGCTCGCCCAGGTTCGCGTGTGGAAGGGTGAAGCGCAAACCGCCGACGTGGGCCTGCTGGAAGATCTTTTCATCACCTTGCCGCGGCGGCGGCATAAGGATTTGAAGGCGGCGATGCATCTCGAACCGCGGATCATTGCTCCGGTAGCAAAAGGGCAACGAGGCGGGACCTTGAAGATCAATCTCGGCGGCAAGGAGCTTATGCAAAGGCCGCTGGTTCTACTGAGTGCCATCGCCGAGGGGCCGCTCTATAAGCGCCTCCTCGACGAAGTCTGGATGCTTATACCGTAATCGTTTCCCGCTATGCCGGATTGCTATCTTAACGGTGAGTTCATCGCACTTGAGTGCGCGCGCGTGTCCGTGTTGGACCGGGGCTTTATTTTCGGTGACGGCGTCTATGAGGTGATTCCGGTATTCAACGGACGCACGTTTCGCTTGGGGCAGCACCTCGCGCGGCTGCGTCAGAGCTTGGAGGCGATTCGCATCCCGCAGCCTCTCAGCGAGCGCGAGTGGACGGGCCTATTGAATACGCTCGTCGAGCGTAATGGAGGGGGCAACCAATCCCTGTACGTTCAGGTGACCCGCGGGGCTGCCAAGCGCGACCATGTATTGCCCGAGCCTATCGCACCGACCGTGTTTGCGATGAGCACATGCCTCGACCCCAAGCCCGGCCACGCACCGGTCAGCGCGATCACCTGTGAGGATATCCGCTGGCATTACTGCGACATCAAGGCCATCGATCTGCTGGCGAACGTGATGCTGCGGCAGCGGGCCGCCGATGGCGGGGCTTACGAAGCCATCTTGCTGCGGGACGGCCGGCTGACGGAGGGCGCGGCCAGCAACGTGTTCATCGCCGCCGGCGGTATTGTCAAAACACCGCCCAAAAGCCATGCGCTCCTGCCGGGGATCACCCGCGACGTGCTGGTGGAAATATTGCCCTCGGCAGGGATCCCCTGCGTGGAAACCGAGGTTCCGCGGGCCGAGCTGATGAGCGCGGAGGAAATTTGGCTGACGAGCTCGGTCCGCGAGATCCTGCCGGTGACCGTCTTAGACGGGCACCCCGTGGGCAGCGGTGAGCCGGGACCGCTTTGGTTGCGGGCGTTTGAACTGTACGAAGAGTTTAAGGCGGGCCAGGCATAAAAAGCCGCGCCGCCTTAAAACGACGGAACCAACGACATCGTGATGTCGCCGCTCGAGTTGACGCCGGCAGGCTCTCCGGCGCCGTCATCGCGAACGCAGCGCTGTGGTCGAAAACCGGCGTCCAGGAGATGGCTTCAGCGTACGGGGAGCTGCTGGGTCGGATGACCGAGCCCTGCGCGGACCCTACGGAACTGCTGTCGAGGCGCCTCTCATACTCCTGAGCAGGAGGGTTGGTTCACCGACCACGGTGCGCCGGTAGTCTGCAGCGATGCGAGGGCGTTCCTGCAACGGCAGCCGAAAAAGCGGTAGGATGACCTGTCATGGAGATCTTCAAGGAATTCTCGATCGAGGCCGCGCACCTCCTTCCTAACGTCCCCGAAGACCACAAGTGCCGCCGCCTGCACGGCCACTCGTTCCGCATCGCAATCCATGTCCGTGGCGCGCTAGGACCAAAAAGCGGTTGGGTCATGGATTTCGCCGACGTGGGAGAGAGATTCCAGCCGCTTTTCGAGAGGCTGGATCATCACTGTCTCAACGACATCGAGGGCCTGGAGAATCCGACCAGCGAGAACCTGGCCCGTTGGATCTGGCAGCGGCTGAAACCCGACCTTTCGCAGCTTACAAAAGTCGTGGTCCGCGAGACCTGCACGGCCGGTTGTGTTTACCAGGGCGAGGAGGAGTGAGAGGGTGTGATAAACCCTGGGTCTGATGTCACCGATCGGACCCGGTGATAAGGCGCGTGCCGCGCTCGAAGGTTAGGTACGACCAAAGCCACTGCAGGGCGACGATCAGCCGGTTTCGCAGACTGATGAGAAAATAAATGTGCGCGAGGCCCCAGATCCACCAGGCGAGGTTTCCTTTAAGGCGCAGCCAGCCGAAGTCAACGACCGCCGATTTGCGCCCGACGGTGGCGAGGTTGCCCCGGTTGCGATAGCGAAACGCCGGAGGCGCGGCCTGCCCCGCGATCCGCGCCTGGATCCGCCGCGCGACGTAGACACCCGCTTGTTTGGCGGCCGGAGCAATCCCGGGTACCGGCCTGCCCTGGGGGTCCCGCATGAGCGCGGCATCGCCGATCACGAACACGTTGGGTAAGCCCGGTACGGAGAGGTCGGGCTGCACGATGACACGGCCGGCTCGATCCTGCTCGACGCCCAGCCACTGCGCCGCCGGCGCGGCCGCGACGCCCGCCGCCCAGAGGATGGTGGCCGCCGCGATTGGGCTGTCGCCGAGGATCACACCGCCTGCGTCGCAAGCCGTCACCGGCTGGCCCAAGCGTACCTCCACGCCGAGCCGCCCGAGCGAGGCGAGGGCGAACTGCGAGAGGGCCTTGGGGAAGGCCGCCAGCACGCGCGGGCCGGCCTCGACGAGCAGGATGCGGGCGCTGCGCGGATCGATATGGCGGAAGTCAGCCGAGAGCGCCTTGCGCGCCAGCTCCGCGATAGCCCCGGCCAGCTCCACCCCTGTCGGTCCCGCGCCGACGATAACGAAGGTCAGCAGGCGTTTCCGCTCGCGCTCATCGGTTTCCATCTCGGCCCGCTCGAAGGCCAAGAGGATGCGCCGGCGGATCTCCGTGGCATCGTCGAGGTGCTTGAGCCCGGGGGCAAACGGCTCCCAGTCTCTGTGGCCAAAGTAGTCGTGCCTGACTCCTGTAGATAACACCAGATAATCATAGGGGAGCGATCGCTCGCCCATGTGCAACACTTGCCGCGCCGTATCGACCGCGGTCACTTCGCCCAGCAAGACCCGCGCGTTCGGCTGGCGCCGCAGCAGGCGGCGGATGGGCCAAGCGATATCGCCCGGAGAGAGGGCGGCGGTGGCGACCTGATAGAGCAGCGGCTGAAACAAATGGTAGTTCTGACGATCCACGACGGTGACGGCGGCCGGAGCGCGGGCTAGAGCCTTTGCGGCGGCCAGTCCGCCGAATCCGGCCCCGACGATCACTACCTGTGGCTTGCGGTCCGGCGATGATTTTTTACTTACCGCATCCGGGGGCGTGTTTTCATTCCCGACCATGCTTTTCTCCTATACCGTTCCGCATTGCAAGCCTGATATGCTTTTCCGTTTATCACGAGCGTTAAGCGCTCAGACCAGTTGGAATTCCGGCGCATACTTCGCAAGGCCGGCATGCCCTCGCAAGGCCCCCGCGCGCAACTCGATCGCCATGAATACGCCCTCCGCGACGGCGTATTCACTCTGGATGCCGTAGTTGCTCGCGGGTACGAAACCAAAGCGCGGATAATAGTTCGGGTGTCCCAACACCACAACGCCAGCCAAGCCCGCTTTTCGGCACGCGTCGAGCCCAGCATTAACCAGCAGGGAGCCGATTCCCTGTCGCTGTAGCGCCGGCACTACCGCCATCGGCGCGAGACCCGCGACAGGCAAGGCCTCTCTCTCCGTCTCGACGGTGACTGGGCTGAACAAGATGTGTCCCACCACGTGGTCTTCTCTTACGGCAACGAGGGAGAGGATGATCCTACCGCGAGCGCGGAGAGTTTCGACAAGCTGGGCCTCTGCCGGGCGGCCGAACGCCTCCTCGTTGAGGTAACGGATCTCGGCGGGATCACTCGGTTTTTCTGGACGTATGATCACGGTGCTTCGATCCTCTCGCTGTTATCCAGACCCTCACTTCTTTTCCGTCGTCATTCGCGCTAAAGCTGGAGTCCTGAATTCGGTGTCAGAACTGGATTCCAGGTCGCGGTCAGTCCGCTCCATTACCCGACCCCGTCAAACCCCGCAGGTAGCTAGCTCCGATCCGGCCGGCGCAGGGTGCTCGGTCTTGCCAGTCCCGTCCGGATCACGGTGGAAACGCGCGGTGATGGGCTCGGCCGGCCGCAATGTGATCAGGGGGCGGGGCGCGATTTCCCGATCCGACGTGAGCTGGATGCAGCCCTGCCGTGCGATCGTCGCCATCACCAGCACGAGCTCGGTCAACGCGAAGGTATTGCCGATGCACACCCGCGCCCCGCCCCCAAAGGGGAAATAGGCGTAGCGCGGAAGGCCGGCCGGGACATTACCCAACCAGCGCTCCGGGCGAAACGCCTCGGGCTGCTCGTAGTAACGAGGGTTACGGTGCATGACCCAGGGACTCATGAACACCGTCGCGCCTCTCGGGATGCGATGGCCGTCGAGCAGGACCTCGGCGCGTGCCTCACGGCCGATGGCATAGGCCGGCGGGTAGAGCCTGAGCCCCTCCTGGACCGCGGCGCGGGTGTAGGGCAGCGCGTCCAGATCGCCGGCGCTCGCCGGGCGCCCGCACAGGGCCCGGCGTGCCTCGGCAGCGAGCGCGCCGGCTGCGCTGGGGTCCCGCGCGAGCAGGTACCACGTCCAGACCAGCGCGAGGGCCGTGGTCTCGTGAGCCGCCAAGAGCATGGTCATGGCTTCGTCGCGCACCTGCCGTTCGGAGAGCGGCCGGCCTGCTTCGTCGCGGGCCGCCAGGAGAGCGTCCAAGAGGTTCGGCGGCTCGGTCTTAGAACCGGGGATGTGAGACCTACGGCGGCGCTCGGCGATGATGGCATAGACGGCCCCTTCAAGCTGCCGGACCGCGTCGAGATAGCGCCGGTTTCCGGCGGTCGGGATCCAATCGGGCAGGCGCACCGGAATGCGCAGGCGCAAGATGATCTCCTCGGCCGCGGCCGTGAAGGCCCGCGCCAGACCGAGCGTCCGTTCCGACGGCTCCGCGCCGAAGAACGCTCGCATCGCGATACGCAGGGTGAGGCGGGTGAATTCCGCGTGCAGATCGCGCACCTCGCCGTCCCGCCAATCCGCGAGCGCCGCCTCGGCCTCCGCGACCATGATCGCGCCGTAGCGCGCCAAATGCTCGCGGTTGAACGACGGCTGCATGAGCAACCGCTGCTGGCGCCAGTAGGCTCCTTCGCTCACCACCAGTCCCTGCCCGAACAACGCCCGCACCCGGCTCCAGAAGAAACGGTGCTTGATGAACCTCTCATGCTGCCGGACGAGCACCGTTTCGATGTGCACGGGATGGTTGATCAGAAACGCGGTGCGATTCACGAGGCGGAAGCGCACCACATCGCCATAGTCGCGGGCCAAGCGCGTGAAGAACCCCAGCATGTCCTGCGAAAACTCGCGCAGGTTGCCGAGGAGGAAGCTGCCCTTCGGTCCCGGTGTAGCTGTCATGTTTCGTACAGGTAGGGTGCGATTGCTCGCAGGCAAATGAGGCCAGGGCCGCTTTGTTTCGTCGGACATCGCCCGCAATATTCGATCTTGGCCCCTTAACTACACATAGGTCGTCGCAATTCTTCGATACGCGGACCCGGCAGGTCGGAAACCATTCATTCCGGCTTCACGCCACCATTCGTCAGCAACTCAATTTCGAGATCATGGTGTCGGAGAATCACGATATGGTCATTGAGGCGTAACCGCACCAGCCGAGGGCGGGCGCCGCGCATTTCTCGGCGCCCCCTCTCCAGCGCCTTCTTAGCGCGCTTGCCCCTTGGCTTTGGGCCAACGCTGCTGACTGCGTACATTGTGTATCACTGCCAAGACATGTACGAGATCGCTGCGAACTGCGTAGAACACACCGTACGGAAAACGCGGCAGCAACGCACGACGAATACCGGCGATCACTTCGCCGTACAGCAAAGGCGCTTGCTCAAGACGCTTAAGCTGCAACTCGGTTGCGACCAAGAACTCTTCACCAAGGCCCAGGCTTTGCGATTCGTACCAGTCATGCGCTTCACCCATTTCACGCAACGCCCGAGCAGAAAACTTTAGGCGGAACGCCATGCGCCGTTTCGCAGGTATGACTTCACTTGCTCCCACGAGTAACCGGCTTCGGGATTGGCTTCGAACTCTTTCAGCCGCTTTTCGAGTTCCGCCTTTATTTCCGGGGTGACTTCGACAGCTTCTGGAACGGCTGCTATGCTTTCCCAGATGAGCTCGACAAGGCGAATACGCTCCTGCACAGGAAGTTCAAGGATTTCAGCAACGGAGATTCGCTTCATGGGCAATAGGTTAGCACTGCGGCGGCTGGCGCGCTAACCGATTTTGGTTAAATGGCCCACGAATCACCGACCCCTGATTCCGCATATTCTTTTGGCCGCGATTTCAGGATGAAAGGATTAATGAGGTCAGACACCACATAAAAAACGCCCCGGAGCTCCCTTGGCGATAAATTCTTCCGGATAGTTGGGATCGAAGCAACGCTTTTTATGTGGTGTCTGACCTCATTGATCCGGGTCGAATTTTTACACAAAGCGACGTAATTTGGACCGGGGTGGTTAAAAGCCCCCGGTTACCCGATTCAGCACACAGCAAACCGCGCCTGCTCGATCACGTGCGGGACTGCCTGCGCTACCTCAATTACGGCATATGCCGAAAAGGTCAATCCTCCCTGAGCCCCGGCAGCGCCGGGGTTACCGAACTACGTAAACAGCGATCGAACGTTTACCGTCGAGCGCTCGCCGATACTTTCAAAGTGTCTGTCCAGCCACTCGCTCGCCGCCGCTCGGCCCATCTGGTGCAGATGCCGTAGAAAGGCCCATTCGGCATTGAATTTACTCGATGCCGTAAGGCCGCCGAGCCGCTGATCCGCGTAGATGATGTGCAGAAGGACACGCTTGTAGCGCTTCGGATCCAGCGCTCCTTGATCGAGTAGCCTGGCCACGAAATCAATCGCCCGGAACTCGCTGATCAAGCTCGAATTGAAGGAGATCTCATTGACACGGTCCATGATCTCCGGCGCCGTGGTGGGTATATCTTCGTGCTCAAGCGGATTAATTTGGACGATGACGATATCGGGATAACGACACCGGTAGAAAAACGGAAAGAGCACGGGATTCCCCATGTAGCCTCCGTCCCAATAGGCCTCGCCGTCGATCTCGACAGCTTGGAAGAGCAAGGGTAAGCAGGCCGAAGCCATGACTGCGTCGACGGAAAGCTCCGCATGCTTGAACACCTTGACCTTGCCGGTACGCACGCTGGTTGCGGAGATAAACAGCTTGATGCAGTCACAGCGGTGTAGGCGCTCGAAATTCACCTGCTGCAGCACCAGATCGCGCAGGGGATTGAGATTCAGCGGATTAAGCTGATAGGGCGAGGCGACGCGGCTCAGGAGGTCGAAGAAGAGATAGCTGGGCGAGAAATCCAGGCTCCAGTTCCCGGTCAGCATGTCCCAGACCGAGCGTTTGAGCGGGCTCGCCAGAGCCGCCCGGCCGACCGCAACCCAAAATGCTTCCAGGGCCCGCCGCCCACCCTCGCGCCCGCCCTCCATCATACCGTCCGCGAGGACCACGGCGTTCATCGCGCCGGCGCTGGTCCCGCTGATGGCCTCGATCTCGACGCGCTCATCTTCAAGAATCGTATCGAGCACGCCCCAGGTGAAGGCGCCGTGCGCCCCTCCGCCCTGGAGCGCGAGATTGATCGGTTTTGGTTTACTTGGGGTGTTTGTACTCACCGCGCCGCTTGTCCGAGGAGCGCTAATGCGCGGTCCAGCCGCCGTCGACCGGAAGCGCCGCACCCGTGATCTGGGCCGCGGCATCGCTCGCGAGGAAGACCGCCAATTGACCCAGGTCCTCCGGCTTGACGAATTGCTTGGTGGCTTGGGCCGCCAGCAGCACGTCTCGAATCACCGCCTCACGGCTTATGCCGCGCGCCTTAGCGGTGTCGTCGATCTGGCCCTCGACCAGCGGCGTGAACACATAACCGGGACAGATCGCGTTACAGGTGATCCCGTGCTCCGCGACTTCGAGTGCCACGGTCTTCGTGAGACCGAGCAGCCCATGCTTCGCGGCGACATAAGCGGACTTGAAGGGCGAGGCCACGAGCGCGTGCGCCGAGCCGATGTTGATGATACGTCCCCAGCGCCGGGCCTTCATGGCCGGTAACAAGGCGCGAATCGTGTGGAACGCCGACGACAAGTTTATCGCGAGGATGGCGTCCCATTTCTCCGGGGGAAAGTCTTCGATCGGCGCGACGTGCTGAATGCCCGCGTTGTTCACCAAAATATCGACCGCGCCGAAGGCGGCGAGCGCCTCTTGCGCCATGCTGGCTATCTCACTCGGCTTGGACATATCGGCACCGTGATACAGTGCGCGGACGCCGTGCCCGGACTCGAGTCCCAGCCTCAGCTTCTCGATCTCATCCGTGTTTCCGAATCCGTTCAAGACGATATTGCAGCCCGCCTCAGCCAAGGCCTTGGCGATCGCAAGCCCTATCCCACTCGTCGAGCCAGTCACGATCGCCGTTTTACCGTTTAACATAACCGTTCTCCCCGTCATGCGGATGTCGCATTGGTAAGATGAGCGCGACGATACCAATATGCCAATAGTGGCTTGCCTTGAAGGTCATAAGTGCTTGCCACGAAAACGCTCTCGGGCTCTGGCCCAGGGACATTTATTACCCGAACGTATCGGCCATTGTCGGGCGTTATTCGGTCAGTGTAGCAGTGGCGACTCGTTCAATAAAGATAGCAGGGACACGGCTTTCTCATAGCTGACAACTCCACGGGTGGCGGATCCAAGCTGTTGCCTACGGCTCGGTAGCACCCGTATACTGAAACTCCAGTATGGCTCCGGGATTATTTAATGTTCTTGTCCACCCGGTTGTTGGTCCTGATGTAGTCCCGGAGTTATCAGTTGACACATAAAATGTAACTCCGTCGGGATTCAAAGCAACATCACGGTAACGGTTTTCTGTGAACCAGTAGCCCACTGCATTACCAACAATTGAATTACCATTAGCGCTCAGCTTCAACCTGTACATACCTCCTGTCTTGAGGCTGATGACCAATAATGAATTAGCCCAACCAGGGATACCTCCCGTAGTCTTTGCATAAATATCTAGGCTTGATGGCGCTACGGTTGGCCAGCAGATGGAGTATTTTCCAGTGCAGGCGGGATCCTGGAAATTATACCCATTCTCAACAGTAAATAGGGTTTTAATGGGCGCCACAAAACCCGGGTTTGTCCACGAACTTTCGGCATAGGCTGGAACAGAAGGAGGAATCGTGTAATCACTAAACGTTAACGAAGCGCAGGGTGTAGGTGATGATGCCGACCAGTTACCGTATTCATAGGCCTGGTCATCGTTATAGCCTGCCACACGCGGCCAGCCGTAGTTTTTTCCTGCCTGTATAATATTTATTTCATCATCAGATTTGGGACCATGTTCATCGGCATATAGTTTTCCGTTGGGTCCAAATACAATACCCTGCGCATTGCGGTGACCACGGGTATAAATATGACTTCTGACACCAGAAAATAACGGGTTAGCAGAAGGAATGGAACCGTCTAGATTCAGTCGCAAAATTTTTCCTTGGTATTGTGCCCAGTCCCGTTTCGAAACTTGTCCAGCGCTTGGAACTTCCTGAGAACGGATGGGATTGCATTTATTCCCGAACTGGTTTGCTCCCATATCACCGATTGTATAGTACAATTTTAGATCAGGTCCGATTTTTAAACGTCCGGAGTTGTGGTCGTTGCTTGCTGGAAGATTGTTTATCAGATCGCGTGGACTTCCAAGGGTTTTGGTGCCGGAATTATAAGTATATCTCCTGATCTTGGTTCGCCTTTTAACACCTGCAGCGGGGTCAGCGTCGTAGGTGTAGGCAACGTATACCCAATCTTTGCCGGTTCCCTTCAGCAGTTGTGGATGAAGTGCCATACCCATCAACCCATCCTGGCCCCCTGATTGATAAACCTCAGAAATAGTTACGGCAACTGTCTTGATCCCTGTAATGGGATGAACTCTTGTTACTCGCTTAGCTACTCTTTCAGTGACCCAGATGAATCCATCAGGACCATAGGTTATTTCCCAGGGAAACTGAAGGCCGGTTGCGACAATGCGAAAATTAAACGGTTCGTCCTGCGAGAAAACAGGGTTTGAGAAAAGGCTAAAGATGACTGGGAAAAGAATAGTTATCCTGGCTTTCATAGAATGCCTCTGTAGTGAAAAATTTAAAGAGTGGGCTGAACGGACCGGTAAGCGTCAGGTCGCCAGCGCGTAGGATGCGTTTTTCCGGTCAATCTCGCCGAGCGGAAGGGTAACCGTTTGCTGGTCAATGGCATTGATGAGTTGGGGTGGCCTTTGGGTACGTCAGGGAAAAGCATCCATTCCGGTTGGATGCGGTGGTCGTCTTGCCGGATCATTTGTATTTGGACGTTACCTCCCTGTGACACGGATTTTTCCACACATTAGAATTCGCCGAACGGAGGCATTTCTCGTGCCATCGCAAGAGGCAAACGAATTTCTCAAAGCAGGCGAAACGAAGAGCACGAAGTTTGTGTGGCGCTGGCCTTTTAGTCGGTATCCTGGCCGCGACTGGCTATAGCGGTGCGTCGTCGCGAGAAAAGAACAGCATGCGTTACCTAAGCACTTGGCTCGCCTTGGTGGTGAGCTTGTCGCTAGCCGCGGAACCCGCGCCGCGCGCACGCGCGCAGGTGGATGTATTTACACCTCAAGGAACGGTCAAAGGCGTCCGCCAGGTAGCCGTGCGGTTTTCGGAGCAGATGGTCACCTTCGGGGATCCGCGCATTCCCGAGCCCTTCGCTATCGACTGTCCGGAAAGCGGGAAGGGACGTTGGGCGGATGCGCGCAATTGGGTTTATGACTTCGCGCGCGACTTGCCGGCCGGGGTGAAATGCACGTTTAAGCTTAGTAAGGACGTCACCACGCTGGCCGGGAAGTCTCTCGGGGGCGCCCAGGAATTCTCTTTCAATACCGGCGGTCCCGCAGTCATAGCCTCGCTGCCGAGCGAAGGCGATACCGGCATCGACGAGAACCAGATTTTCGTCCTGGCTTTGGACGCCGAGGCGCGGCCCGAGTCGATCGCCGCGCACGCGCACTGCCAGGTCAAGGGGATCTCGGAGCGCATCGAGATCGATGTCCTCGGCGGTGATAGACGCCGCGAGGTCCTGGCCCAGCGGCGGCTGATCGGCTATCAATACTTTCGGCTGCTGTGGAAGATCGGCGGCGAGACCACCATCGCGGTCAAGGACGAAGCCCTAGCTCGCGCCGAATCACAGCTTGCCGTGCTGCGCTGCCGGCGCACCTTGCCGCCGGACACCGAGGTGCAACTCGTCTGGGGTACGGGTATTCGCTCGCTGACCGAGGTTGCGACTGCGCAAGATCAGACCCTTGCGTTCAAGACCCGGCCGCGGTTCACCGCTCGCTTCGAATGCGATCGCGTCAATGCCGAGTCCGGCTGCCTTCCCTTGCACGCCATGCATGTGCGCTTCAGCGCCCCGATCGCCGCCGGACTCGCATCGCAACTGCGCTTGCGGCGGGAAGACGGCGAAATTTATCCGCCCAAGGCCATCGATGCGGCCACGAGCCCCATGATCGACGCCGTCAGCTTCGAGGGGCCGTTCCCGGAACGGACCAAGTTCCAGGTGCTGCTGCCGCCGGAGGTCAAAGACGACGCGGGGCGGCCCCTCGATAACGCCGCGCGCTTTCCCCTCGAGGTCGCGACCGACGAATATCCGCCGCTGGCGAAATTCTCAGGTGAATTCGGCATCTTGGAGGCAAAGGAAGGTGGTATCTTGCCGGTGACCTTGCGCAATCTCGAAGCGGAGATCGCGGCGCGCAAGGCCACCCCGGGGATGGACCAGGCTGCCCCGATCGCCGGACGCATGCAACGTATCGATCAGGACGACCGGGCGATCGGCCACTGGATCCGGCGCGTCAAGCAGTCAATGGAGCGGCGCGGAAAGTGGGAGAAAACCAGGGACGATAAACGCGTCTGGATCGAGATGACTGGCCGTGAGTCGGTGTTCGGTCCCAAGCTGGAAACCACTCAGTTTACCCTGCCCAAACCGGGCGGCGCGCGTGAATTCGAGGTGGTGGGGATCCCGCTACGGGAGCCCGGATTCTATGTCGTCGAGCTCATGAGCCCGAAGCTCGGGGCGGCGCTCCTCGGCCGCAACGAACCGCGCTACGTAGCGACCGCGGCATTGGTCACCAACCTCGCCGTGCATTTCAAGTGGGGGCGCGAGGCTTCGCTCGTATGGGTCACGACCTTGGACGGGGCGCAACCGGTCCCGGGAGCGGCGGTTAAAATCGGCGACTATTGTACTGGACAACCGATCTGGCAGGGGAGCACCGGCCGGGATGGGATCGCAATGATCGAAGGCGGGGCCCTGCCCAAGCCGCACGCCGAGACTGACTGTGGCCCGTGGAACCCGGCGCCCCTGTTCGTCAGCGCCCGCACCGGCGATGACATGAGCTTCACGGTATCGGGCTGGAATCGCGGGATCCGTCCCTATGAGTTCGAGCTGCCCGTCGGTTGGGAGGAGGGCAGCTTCGTCGCCCATGCCATCCTCGATCGGGGTCTGTACCGGGCCGGAGAGACGGTGTCGATGAAGCATTACTTGCGGCAACGAACGAGCGGCGGTTTCGTCATTCTCGCAGCCGATCCGCCCGACAAGCTCAAGCTGCGGCACGAAGGCAGCGGCCAGGAGTACGAGATCCCTGTGGCTTTCGACACGTTGGGGATCGCCGAAAGCGTCTGGCAAATCCCCAAGGACGCGAAGCTCGGCACCTACCAAATCAGCCTGCACCGGAAAGAGTCCGACAAGTGGCTGAATTCCGGTTCTTTCCGCGTCGAGCAGTTTCGCGTGCCCACGATGCGCGCGATGATCCAAGCGCCCGCGGAGCCCCTGGTGAACGCGAAGGAGGCGCGGGTCGATCTATTCGTCGGGTATTTGAGCGGGGGCGGCGCCTCGCAAGCGCCGGTCAAGCTGCGCTCGCAAGTCGTGACCAAGTCGCTCAGCTTTCCCGATTACCCCGAGTTCGCGTTCGGCGGGACGGACGTCAAGGAAGGCATCGAAGACCATCAGCGCGACTATGATTATTTCTTCGGTCCGGGCAGCGGAGGGGCCGGCGCCAAGGCGCCCGTGCAGGTCTTACCGCTCACGCTCGATAACGCCGGCGCCGCGCGCGCCACGATTGCAAACCTGCCCGCGATCGACGGCCCGCGGGATATCGTCGCCGAGCTCGAATATCAAGACCCGAACGGCGAGCGGCTGTCGGTGTCGAACCGCATACCGCTCTGGCCGGCCAAGCTGCACCTCGGGATCCGCACTGAGCGCTGGGTGGTGGTCAAAGGCACATTGGGCTTCCAGACGGTGGTCTTGGATCTGGCGGGAAAACCCGTGGCGGGCCGCCAAGTCGCGGTGGAATTGTTCTCGAAGAAAACCTATTCGCACCGCCGCCGTCTTGTCGGCGGCTTCTATGCCTACGAGAACAAGACCGAGACCCAACGCATCGCCGGCGGTTGCGAAGGCGAAACCGACGACCACGGTTTGCTGAGCTGCGAAATAATACCGGAGGTTTCGGGGCAGGTGGTGCTGCGCGCGACGAGCCGAGACGACCTCGATAACAAGGCGTTCGCCACGCGCGAGGTCTGGGTCGCGGGGATGGACGACTGGTGGTTCGAGGGAGGCGCGGGCGATCGCATGGATCTCCTGCCCGAGCGCAAGGAGTACGAGTCGGGCGAAACCGCGCGTCTGCAGGTGCGGATGCCGTTCCGTGAAGCCACGGCGCTGGTCAGCGTGGAACGCGAGGGCGTCATCGATAGCTTCATCACCACTCTTTCCGGAAAAACACCGGTGGTGGAAGTGCCCATCAAAGACCACTACGCGCCGAACGCGTACATCTCGGTGCTGGCGATCCGCGGCCGGGCCGGCGCGGGATTTCTCGCCGATCTCGCACGCCGGCTGGATCTCCCCCTCGGGGGCGACGACGGTGCGGTCACGGCGCTGGTCGATCTCGGCAAGCCCGCTTACCGCTTGGGGATCGCATCGGTCCGCGTGGGCTGGGCGCCGCATCGCCTCGCGGTCACGCTGAAACCGGATGCCGAGGTGTACAAGGTTCGCGAGCGCGCCAAGGTGCGGATCACGGTTAAACGCGCGAATGGCCGGCCCTTGCCAGCGGGAGCCGAGATAGCGATCGCCGCGGTCGATGAGGGCTTGCTGGAGTTGGCTCCGAACACCACCTGGGATCTGCTCGATCGCATGATGGGCACGCGCGGCATCGAGGTCTATACCGCCACGGCTCAGATGCAGGTTGTCGGCAAGCGCCATTACGGCCGCAAGGCCGTCCCGCCGGGCGGCGGGGGAGGGCAGCAGTCGGCGCGCGAGCTTTTCGATACCTTGCTCCTGTGGAAGGGCCGCGTAGCGCTCGATGACCGGGGCGAGGCCGAGGTCGAGGTGCCGCTCAATGACTCGTTGACCTCTGTCGGAATCGTGGCCGTCGCTGGCGCTGCGGAGGGCTTGTTCGGCACCGGACATACCAGCGTGCGGACCACACAGGATCTGATGCTGCATTCGGGCCTGCCGGCGATCGTGCGCGAAGGCGATCGCTTCCAAGGGATGTTCACGGCGCGCAATGCCTCGGAGCGACCGATCGCGTTCGCGGCCTCGGCGCGGGTCTCACCGCAACCCGATCCCGATGCGGCGGTCGATCTTCCCGAACAGTCGCTGGATTTAGCACCCGGACAAGCTCGCGAGCTCCGCTGGGAGTATAGCGCGCCGGTCGGCGCCGAGGATCTCGTTTGGGAGGTGGACGTGAAGGAACGCGAGGGCGGCGCGAGCGATCGCATTCGCGTCGAGCAAAAGGTGATCCCGGTCCATCCGGTCCGCATCTACCAAGCGACACTTACGCAAATTGAAGCGCCGTTAAGCATGCGGAGCGAGCGTCCGAAAGACGCCCTCCCCGGCCGCGGCGGGATCCGCATCGCCTTGCGCGGCCGGATCGGGGACGGCTTGAGCGGTGTGCGCGAGTACATGCAGCGCTATCCCTACACCTGTCTCGAACAGCGAATCTCCAAAGCCATCGCGCTGCGGGATCGCGATCTCTGGGATAAGCTCATGAACGATCTGCCAAGCTACCAAGACGAGGATGGCTTGCTGAAGTATTTCGCCAGTGATTGGATCGAGGGCAGCGATGCGCTCACGGCCTACGTGCTCGCCATCGCGCGCGAGACCGATTGGCCGATCCCGGACAATATGCTCGCGCGCGCCACGGCGGGGCTCAAGGGCTTCATCGAAGGTCGCGTGATCCGGGACTCCGCGCTGCCCACGGCCGATCTCGCGATTCGCAAGCTCGCGGCAATCGAGGCGCTCTCGCGCTATGAGGAGGCGCGCGCCGAGATGCTCGGTAGCGTCAGCATCGATCCGAACCTCTGGCCGACCTCGGCCCTCATCGACTGGATGAATATCCTGAAACGCTTGTCGGCTATACCGGACCAAGCCGAGCGTGTGAGCGAAGCCGACACCATTCTGCGCGCGCGGCTGAACTTCCAAGGCACCGCGATGGGATTTTCGACGGAGCGCACCGATGCTCTTTGGTGGCTCATGATCTCCGGCGATGTCAACGCCGGGCGCGCCTTATTGACGGTGCTGACTACGGCGCCGTGGAAGGAGGATGTGCCGCGAATGGCGCGCGGCGCGCTCGGCAGGATGAGCGAAGGACGTTGGGATACCACCGTCGCGAACGCCTGGGGGGTGTTGGCGATGGAGAAGTTCAGCGCCGCGTTCGAGGCGGTGCCCGTCACTGGCGCGACCAACGCACGCTTTGGCCAGGAGACGAAATCCATCGACTGGGGCCGAGGACATTCGCGCGGGCGAGCTGGAGTTCGGCTGGGGCGACGGGCCGACGGCGCTCGCCATCGAACATCAGGGTGGCGGGAAACCCTGGGCAATCATCGAGAGCCGCGCCGCCCTCCCGCTCAAGGAGCCGCTCTCGACGGGGTATACGATCACGCGCAAGGTCACCGCCGTGGAACAGAAAATACCGGAAGGATGGTCGCGCGGAGATGTGGCGCGGGTATCTATCGACATCGAGGCCCAGTCGGATATGACCTGGGTGGTCGTGGATGATCCGATCCCCTCCGGCGCCTCGATCCTCGGCACCGGCCTCGGGCGGGACTCCCAAATCCTCGCGAGCGGCGAAGAACGAGCGGGCTGGGCCTGGCCGGCGTTCGAGGAGCGGGGTCAGGAGGCTTTTCGCGCCTACTACCGCTACGTCCCGAAAGGGGTCTTCAAGGTCGAGTACACCGTGCGCTTCAACAACGCGGGCGTGTTCGAGCTGCCGGCGACGCGGGTGGAAGCGCTGTATGCGCCGGAAATGCTGGGCGAGCTTCCGAACCTTCCGGTCGAGGTGAGGGAGGCGCCGTGAGAGCTTGTGAATAAATCTACTGCGCTCGGCATCTCGCGTTCCGGCGGTGCTCGGAATCCTCGTGTATTTCAATACACTCCGGTTCCTGCGCTCCGGCGGAACGCGACCAGCCTTCGCTCGCTGACGATTTTTTCACAAGCTCTGAGAGGGATCTGCGCGCTCTTGCTCATGAGCACGGCCGCGCTCGCCGATGTTCCCGGCTTCGAGGAGGTAAGATCAGCATGGCGCCCCTCGGAGGCCTATCTCCTCGATCGCCAGGATGAGGTCCTGCACGAGCTCCGTGTTGACTTCACGGGACGCCGTCTCGATTGGGTGCCGATCGACGAGATGTCACCGGCGCTGATAGGTATGGTGATCCAGTCAGAGGATCGGCGTTTTCACCAGCATGCGGGCGTGGATTGGTGGGCTCTCGGAGGCGCGCTGGTCGGCTATCTCAGCGGCGCGAAACCGCGCGGGGCGAGCACCCTGTCCATGCAGATGGCGGCGATGCTGGATCCCGAGCTCACGCCGGAAAGTAATCGCCGAAGTATCGCTCAAAAGCTCATGCAACTACGCGCGGCGTTGCGACTCGAAGAGCGCTGGACCAAAGAGCAGATCCTGGAAGCCTATCTCAATCTCACGAGTTTTTACGGCGAGCTCCAGGGGATCGGCGCCGCGGCGCGGGAGCTTTTCGGGAAGAGGCCTTCGGGATTGTCCGCGGCGGAATCGGCGGTGCTCGCGGCCCTGCTCCCCTCGCCCAACCGCCGCGGCTCGCGGCTCGGGAAGCGTGCCTGTGCGATTGACGGTGTCGATGACACGACACCGCGGTGCCTGGAGCTCATGCGCCTGGCGGAAGGCTTGTCCGACAGTCAGCACCATTCTCGCTTGCCCGTGACTCTAGCATCCCATCTCGCCCACGCGCGTTTGCGGGATCCGGGAGAACGGGTGCAAACGACCCTCGATCGGCGCCTACAACACAAGGCGCTCGGAGCGCTCGAGCAACAGCTCGCCGGGCTGCGCTCGAATAACGTCCGTGACGGTGCGGTGCTGATCGTGGATAACCCGAGCGGCGAGGTGCGGGCATATGTGGGCGCCGCCGGTCCGCACTCGAACGCCATCCACGTCGATGGCGTGCGGGCCCCGCGGCAAGCCGGTTCGACCCTGAAGCCCTTTCTGTACGGGCTCGCCATCGAACAAGGATATCTTACGGCGGCATCCTTGCTCGATGACTCGCCCATCAATCTCGGAACGGCCTCCGGACTCTACATTCCGCAGAACTACGACCGCGACTTTAAGGGCTTGGTCAGCGTACGCACTGCCTTGGCCGGATCGCTCAACGTCCCGGCGGTCAGGACGCTGGTAGTGACCGGCGTCGATGCCTTCCGCGATCGGCTGCAATCCTTGGGCTATCGCGGAATCACGCGCGACGGTGACTACTACGGCTACTCGTTGGCGCTCGGATCGGCCGAGATCAGCCTCTTCGAGCAGGTCAACGCCTATCGCACCCTCGCCAATGGCGGGATTTACAGCCCCTTGAAGATCTGGCAAGACCAAGCAACGACAGATCCGCCAACACGCGTGATGAGCGAGGATGCGGCCTTCATCGTCGCCGATATCTTGAGCGATCGCGCGGGCCGCGCCGTCACCTTCGGTCTCGATAACCCGCTGGTCACGCGCTTTTGGACTGCGGTCAAGACCGGCACCAGCAAGGACATGCGCGACAACTGGTGCATCGGTTTCAGCAGCGAGTATACCGTCGGGGTCTGGGTCGGAAATTTCGAAGGCGACGCGATGCACCGCGTCTCCGGTGTCACCGGGGCCGCGCCTGTCTGGCTTACCATCATGAACGCGCTGCACGCCGGATCCCCAGGCACGGAACCCAAGAGGCCATCGAATCTCATCGCGCGTACGATTTCCTTTGAACCCGCCGTGGAGCCGCAACGCCAGGAATGGTTTATCCCCGGGACCGAGACCAAGCTCGTTCGGCTGGCGGACCCCGGCTCGCGTCGGCCAAGCATCGTGTCCCCGCCGGACGGCGTGACCATCGCGCTGGATCCGGACATCCCAGCGGATAAACAACTCGTCTTATTCGAGACCAGCGGGCTCAGCGACGCTATCTTGGTTCTCGACGGGAAAACACTGCAAGGCAGGGTTAGCGCTTACAAATGGCAACCCGCGCCCGGCAAACACACCTTGGCACTTCAGGCAGCCGGCGGTCGTCTATACGATACCATAAGTTTTACGGTACGGGGCTTGAGGCCGGGCTATGCGTACCGGAATCGCTGAGAGGTTGTGAATAAAACCGTCGCTAGTATAGTGTCCCGTAAATAACTTCCATAAAAGCGACTATAAAAATTTTCTCTCCCTCAGGGAGAGGGCTAGGGGAGGTTAACACCGTGATTCTGACGGGACAGGATACTAGCGGCCCCGGAGCGCCAGGAGCCGCGGATCACGCGAGCACGCGACGCAGCGATCGGGATGCGCAGTAGATTTATTCACAACCTCTAAGAGTGTCATCGATTAAATCCGGTGATCGGCTTCGCGATTTCGCCGCCCCGTTTCGGTTCAAGGTGGGGATTATTCCGCCTCAACCCTCGCATTCCCGCAGTATCGCGCGGAGGGCTTCGAGGTCGGGTGAGCCGAGCCGGGTATAGATCTCGACCGCGCGCCGGGCGTGGGACAGGGCTTCGGCGGGTTTTCCCTGCCGCACCAGGGCCTTGGCGAGGCGGCGGCAGTTGGAGGCGATAAATTCCTGACGGCCCAGCTTTTCGGCCAAGGCCAGGGCCTCGCGGGCCAGGGTCTCGGCCCCCGGCCAGTCTTCCCGGTCCAGCGCCAGCCCAGCCAGATTGCCCGTAATATAGGCCACACCTTCGGCGTAACCGACCGCGCGGGCTATCCGCAGCGCCTCGCGATAATCCCACTCCGCCTCCGCGAGATCGCCGGAGAGCCGCTCGGCACGGGCGAGGTCGTTCAGGGTAAGGGCCACGTTTTCACTCTCGGCGGACACGGTGCGGAACAGTTCGAGTGCCTCGCGGTAGGCGGCGATGGCCGCGGGGTAATCCGCCTTCAAGCGGTGACCAAGGCCGCGCAAGCGGATGACGGTGGCACGCTCGCGGGTGCCGGCCTGCGCGGCCTGCCAGTGCGCCGCCGCGCGGTCCGCACAGGCCAGCACCGCGTCCGCCTGCCGGCGCAGATAGTGAACCCAGCCCGCCTGAAAGGCCCGCCAGCCGGTACTGTCGTGGTCGCCGGCCGCCACGGCCCTGGCTTCCGCTTGCTGGTTGAGCGAGAGCCGTTCATCCCAGCGGCCCGTGAAATTGAGGAAATTACCTAGCGCAGCACACACGGTCTGGAGCCGTTCATTCGGCCCGGCGAGGAAGAGCGGCAAGGCAGGGGCCACGGTGGGCCAGTCGGCATCGAGCACCGGGAAGCGGTCGTTCTCGCTCGTAGCCGTTCTCCACGATCAGCGCATAGGCGCGCTCTTCCAGCCGGTCGCCGGTTTCCGCGACGACTTCGGGCCGTTTGCGCCGCAGGAAGTCGGCGACCATCGGCACGAGGGCGAAGGCCGTTTCCTCCTGGTCGGGGACGACGAGGGAGCGGTTGGCGAGGGTCCTCAGAGCGGTCTCGTCGGCGTCCTGCTCGAAGAGGGTGCCGAGCTCGGCGATGAACTTCACCGTCGACCGGCAGGGTGAAGTAGCTGAGAGCGACGAGCACCTTCGTTTCCTCAGCGGTGAACTCATCGCGCAGATCGCCGAAGATGAACTCCAGCGGGTCGTTGTCCGGCGGCGCGCTGCGGAGGAAGCGCGAGGGCATCGTCGATGGTGCGGCACCTGCCGCGGCCGAGCTGGCCGGCCACCCAGCGCAGGAGCGAGCGGCTTGCCGCCGGTCTGTTCGTAAAGGCGGATGCGCTCAGCTTCGCTGGTTTTGCGCAGCAGCGGATTGCGCCTCGCGATTTCGGCGAGGCACTCCAGCGCCGCGGGCTGGTCGAGCTTTTCCAGAATGAGCAGATCGCCGCTGTCACCGATGCGGCGGCGGCTGGTGAGGATGCGCCTTGCAGCCCTGCGGCAGGCGCTGGATGAAGGTGAAAAAGCTGGTCACGATCCTCCTTCGGAAGCGATTCGAGGTTGTCGAGGATCAGCAGGGTGTGCTCAGGGGCGAGCGCCTCGAGGAGGAGCCGCGCCCGATCTGCTTCCGGCGACTTCGCGATCCCCGGCTGGCCGATCAGGCCGGCAATCTCATTGAGCATTTTCAAATACTCGAGGACGACGAAGCCGGTCAGTTGGCGCGGGCCTTCATCACCCAGATCACGGTCCTTTGCGGAGACGAACAGGGTGCGTTTGAACTGGGCAGGCGGCGTGAGCTCGGCCGCGCGAATGGCAAACGTGGTCTTGCCCATACCGCCGGGGCCGTCGATGAGGGTGCCCCAGGTGCGATCGCGCGGGTCTAGGGCGTCGGCGATTCGTTTGATTTCGTCGCCGCGGCCGAAAAAGGGTGGAATGCGCGGGAGATACCCGGCCTTTGAAATTCTGTCCCCGCAGCTTGGCCCTTGAAGTCCTTTGGAATTGCGCGTTAAGGGGCCAGGTCGAATTACGTTCTTCTGACCTCACTCTCGGATCCGTAACTTGTCTTCTTCAACGATCCATAGCCGGCGATCGAGCACCTCTGCCGAGAACAACGGGATCAAGCCGGCAACCGTCGCCATGACATGCGGCTTGTCATGCCGATGTAGCCGCAACACTACCACGCCCGGATACTGGTTCGGTGGATACGTACGAATATCCGCAAAATCCATATCTAGCGTGATTAATGCGCGATCTTCGGCGCGGCATACCGACGCGATACGCGGATCGGCATGGCCGCCAAGTTTCTGATCGAGCACAGTCATCGCGTCGTAACCAGCTCCTCGCAGAAGTACGGCTATGTCCGCAGGCAGGTTCTCGTTGACCTTGAACTTCATCCGGACGGTTTATGCCGACAACCGAAGGACGCGCTCACGTGCAAGCTCGGCAGCGTAAGCGATGGCGGCTTGAATCGCTTCACGGCTAAGGGAAGGGTAGCTATGGATAATATCCTCGGGCATAAGACCCGCAGCCAAGTTGTCCAGCACCACCGACACCATGATGCGCGTACCCTTGATACAGGCCTTGCCATGGCAAACGGCGGGATCCACCGCAATATAATCTGACCAGTTCATAGTTCGCCTTTGCGGAGAGAAAAGCTGATTTTACGCCGGGCCTTGGAAGATGTGTATTCCGGCGCGCCAAGGAGAAGGCGATTCGGAAGCGTTTCGTCACAAGTCCCCGACCTTGAAATTTTGTGCCCGCAGATCGTGGCCTTTAAAGTCCTTTCGCATGGGGTCCTTCGCCGTTTGTGGTTCGTTTTTGTGACTATAGCCCTTTTTCCTGGCAGCCATGCCACAATCCGTAGCGGCCCGCGGCTGCCACGGGCAAATTTCACCGCTAGGGCAAACACTATCGGGAATTGAGGCGGGAATTGAGGGGCCAGGTTCGATTGGTTTCAGCGGAAGTCAGTGTCGCCCGGAGGGAATGAACTGCAAGCCGGGGAATAGACACGCCCCTTGTCGCCCCGGATTTGGCTGCCCTTCATCCAGGCTATGACTGCTATACTTGTCAATACGCCCACAATTAGTGGCGGAGGTTCTATGGATATCCCTGGGGTTGAGTTCGTAGTTGACCGCGCTGGCCGGGAAAAGGCGGTGCTTGTAGACCTTAAGCGCCACGGGGCCCTTTGGGAGGACATGTACGATGCCTACCTTGCACATCGCCGTAGGAAAGAACCTCGTGAATCCTTGGCTGCCGTGAAGGCCCGGATCGAGAGAGCAGGCAAACGGAAGGGGAGTGCCTGAATACTCGATTCGTTTTGCCCGTTCTGCGAGAAAGGAACTCGAGGCGCTTGATCCTTCGGTGGCGCTCCGGGTTCTCGGAAAGATCGAGGGCTTAGGGACGAATCCACGACCAGTTGGCGTCGTGAAGATCGAAGGCGCGGAAAGCCTCTGGCGTATCCGCGTTGGCGATTGACGGGTCATCTACCAGATCTTCGATCGAAAGCATGCGATCGATATAGTAGCCGTACGCCATCGGCGACGCATATCGTCGATAAATGCGCTCAAACAATTCCATCTTGCAATCCCGCCAAGAGGGAGTGCGCGGTTCGTGTCCGCGAGCCCCGCGGTACCCAACTTAATACCAATCCGGCACCCGCTAGCGTACCTGATAGCCGCGGGGCGGAGAAACTACTCGGATCTGTTGTAGCGCACAGGGAGACAGGGTCAGGTCAGGTCTCGACATATCAGTAGTCGTCGCCCGTCTGTAGCGCAGTGGAACACGGGGAACGGCAGCATCTTCATTCCCCGGATTCCATTGCATTCCATTCGGGCTACACTCGCTGCGGCGGACTTTAAACGGCCTCAGCATATGGCGTACAACGCGTTCATCTCATACAGCCATGCGGCGGACGGTAAACTGGCGCCGGCGTTGCAGTCGGCGCTGCATCGGTTTGCGAAACCCTGGTATCGGTTGCGGCAGTTGCACGTGTTCCGCGACAAGACCAGCCTCACGGCGGATCCGGGCCTGTGGTCCGCGATCGAGAACGCGCTGAGACAATCCGAATGGCTGCTGCTCTTAGCATCGCCGGAAGCCGCGAACTCCCACTGGGTCCAAAAAGAGATCGGCTGGTGGCTCGAGAATAGGGCGACGAACCGCCTCCTCGCGCTGCTCACCGAAGGCGACATCGTCTGGGAACCCGGCCGCAACGATTTTGACTGGGCCGCAACGACCGCCTTACCGCGGCTGCTGGCGGGGCGGTTTTCCGAAGAGCCGCTGTATGTCGACTTACGCTGGGCAAAGACCGAGGAAAAGCTATCGACCCGGCAACCTCGGTTTCTCGACGCCGTGGCGGATATCGCGGCGCCGCTCCATCGCCGGCCCAAGGAAGACTTAGTGGGCGAAGACATCGTCCAGCATCGGCGCGCCAAGCGCTGGGCCTGGTCCGCGGGGATCGGGCTGGCCGCGCTGACGGTAACCTCCATAGGCGCCGCCTTTATCGCGGTAGACCAAAGAGACATCGCCTTGCGGCAAAGTGAGATCGCACTGGCACGCCAACTCGCGGCCCAGTCGATCGCGACGGCCGGACAGCGCCCCGATCGGTCATTACTGCTCGCGCTGCAGTCGTTACGCAGCAAGCGAATTCCCGAAGCGCAGCACAGTTTGCTCACCGCCTTACAACGCCTGTCGCACCGGGCAAGCTTTCTGTCCGGCCATAACGGGTCCGTCAACCAGGTGGTAGCCACTCCCGACGGAAAGCGGCTGATCTCGGCGGGCGATGACAAGACCATCCGGTTTTGGGACACGGGAACCCGCCGCGCGATCGGAAAACCGCTCGCCGGACATGGTGCCAAGGTGTGGTATCTCGCCCTCAACCCCGACGGGAAGACCTTGGCTTCGGCGAGCGCGGACGGCACGATTCGGTTGTGGGATGTTGCCGCGCGCAGGCCGCTCGGCGGCCCGCTGAGAGCGCATACGGATCAGGTCTACGGGCTAGCCTTCCGTCCGGACGGAAAGGTGCTGGCTTCGGCGAGCGAAGATGGCGCCGTCCGTTTGTGGGATTTGGCGATGCGGAGGCCTGTCGGTGATGCGCTGAGGGGCCATGTGGGGCCTGTCTACAATGTCGCATTCAGCCCGGACGGCCGGCTCCTCGCCTCGGCGGGCAAAGACAAAATCATCGTGCTATGGGACACCATAAGTTGGAAGGCTCGCGCGCCTTTGTGCGTGGGGCATTCCGGGCCGGTGAATGAAATCATGTTCAGCCCCGACGGAAAAGTGCTGGCCTCGGCGAGCGACGATAAGAGGGTCTGGCTCTGGGATCCCGGCACCTGCCGTCCCGTCGGCAAAGCGCTCGAAGGACATGAGCAGCGGGTATGGAGCGTTGCATTCGATCCGGACGGCGCTACGCTCGTTTCAAGCAGCGATGACGATACCATCATGCTTTGGGATGTGAAACGCCAAGTCCGGCTGAGCGCTCCCATCAGGGGACATGGCGGCGGGGTCTCCAACGCTGTCTTCTTGCCCGACGGGCGGACGCTCGCATCGGGAGGCAAGGACGCGACGATCATTCTTTGGGATTTAGCGAGCCGCACGCCGCTCGGCCGCGTACTGGCCGGGCACCGAGGGCCTGTGGCGTCGCTCGCATTCCATCCGAACGGCAAAACATTAGCCACGGCGAGCGAGGATGAGGCGATTGTCCTTTGGGATGTCGCTGCCGGGGAACCCGCGCGCCCGCCGCTTTACGGCCATCGAGGAGCGATTTCAAGCGTCGCGTTCAGTCCGAATGGCGACACGCTGGCCTCGGCAAATTCGAACGATGCGATCCTGTTTTGGGATGTGGCCAGCGGCGATCTCAAAGGTGAAGCCCTCCATGGAGATCGCGGCACGGTCGTGACTTACGGTGCCGGCGGAAAAGCGCTGGCGTCGGGCGGGGAAGATAAGAGCGTCGTCCTGTGGAACCTTGGGAGCGGTAAGCTGGCGCGAAAAAAAACACTGGGGACCCATCAAGATGCGGTCAATAGCCTGGCCTTGAGCCCGGATGGTAAGCTACTCGCCTCCGGAAGCCGCGACGGTACGATCCGCCTCTGGGACATGATCACGGGATCTGCCCTCGGAGAGGCGCTGAGCGAACATCACGATGCGGTAACGTCGCTCGCATTCAATCCCCTGGGAGCAACCTTTGTTTCGGCAAGCAGTGACGAAAGCATCCTCGTCTGGGACCGCGAGCGTCGAATACCCATCGGCGAAGCACTCGTGGAACATCAAGGTGATGTCACGGCGATCGCGTTTAGTCCGGACGGGAAATTACTCGCGTCGGGGGGCAGCGACGGGACCGTCCGGTTATGGGACTTCGTCAACGAAATGCGCTTCGGCGATACGTTTTTGGGACATCAGGGCACGATCCGCAGTATGGCGTTTAGCCCCGATGGGAAGGCCCTGGCCTCGGCGAGCGATGATCACACCATCGTCTTGTGGGACGTTGACAGCGCTCTATGGGAGCAACGTGCTTGCGCGATCGCCAACCGCAATCTTACCGCGTTGGAATGGCGGCATTACCTCGGACCCGCACGGCCCTATGAGAAGACGTGTCCCGAGCTCCCGGACAGAGCGCCGGATGCGGAAGACCATCTACGCTTTTGATAGGTGCCGATCAGCGCCGCCTGGGCTAGGACATGCCCCGCCATCGTCTGCTCCAATTGGGCTTTGGTGGATTTGTTAGATCGGACAGCGCGCTACCCGAGGCATAAAGCGAGTGCAGCCTGGATGGCAGTCCTATTGTCGGTAAACTTCTTTGCGATGACCTGCCCTAACGATTTCTATAGTAAGGCTGTCACCATCAACGCTATAGACTACGCGGTAGTCGCCTGATCTTAACCTGTAGGTATGTTTCGTCCCTGAGAGTTTACGCACACCTGGAGGAAAGGGATTTTTCATCAATTCTTCAGCGATGCTGATTAGGCGTCCAATGACCTCGCGTGGAAGCCGTCGTAGATCTTTTTCAGCCGAGGCTTTCCACGTCAGTCTATACAAGGCCATCCGCCTTTAGGCGGGCCACCAGTTCATCATGCGTTATGGCTGGTTCTTCTCGACGTTCTGCGATACGTGCTAAATCCTCCAAGTCTTCCAATAACTCCTCATAGTCTGCCACTGGCAAGACTACGGAAACTCGTTCTCCCTTTTCGTTCGTCAGAAATTGCACGTTCGCCGCCCTATGCCGTTCTTCTCATGGGCATTCACCGACTCAATCATAGCACACCGAATCATCGGCATCGTCGTCTTCCCATCGAAGCGGGTACATCCTTTATCGGTGCTGGGAATGCCCTCAGGCGTATAACTCCAGCGTCGCGCTGATTTCGAGGCAACCTAACTATTCAACTCCAACAACCGAGGCCCCGGTGTCTCCCTAGAGCACTCCGTATTAGCCGCTGCAATCGATGCCAATGCGAACCCTGCCAGTAAACTCGATGACATGCGCGGCAGACCCAAAACTCTTTATAACGGTTTACAATATCGGGCGCGAGCATGGCATGCAAAGATTGTTTGCCGATCGGCTCCAACAACTGATTACAAACACTGCATCGAGTGAAGGGACGAATTTCACCGGCGAGGTCCAAGCGCCTCGTCACCTCTTCTAATTGCCTGCTCGGCAGAGGCGCGCGGACGTAGCAACCGTGGGTAATGGCACGGCGCATGAGTAGATCCCGATCTCGGGTAAGAACTATGCGACGCTGCGCGAGCGAGATCTGTGCAATCTCGTCATCGCGAAAATCATTTCGGTAAAGGGTATCGAAGCCCAAAAAACGTAGGTATCTCGCCAAGGCACCAAGGTGTGCATCGGCGATGAATTGTATTTTCCGGAGCGTCCGGTCCCGTACGCGCACGAGCGACATGACGTCGAGCGACTCGAATTGAGGATAGACACTGATCCGATCACAGTCATGGAGAACGTAGCAAAAATCCACTGATTCACCGTTAGCCATGATTAGCTCGACTTCCGTGTGCGGAACGCCGAGTGCCTCGATTGCGTGTTTGACAGTGGCCCGCTCAGCGACTGCATGACAAAACGGGCGCTTTCGCTGCTCGGGCCGGAGGAAGTCGTTCAATTCCTCGTAAAACCGAAATTCAACGATGACCATAAGCGCAATTTGCCGCTTTCACTCGGTAATGACAAGGTCGATGCCGGTAATCAATTTGATTTCGCCACCACGGGGTATGAACCCCACGGCTAAAGGATCCCGCGGCAAGACCGCGGGGAATAAATTTGAAGTCGTAACCGAGGGTGACGCGCAGGCCAACTGCGTCAAATCACGCTTTCGATCCAATCCGTCATGGCATCCAGAATTTCGGCCCTAACTTGCGAATCCTTGCGTCCGGTGCGCGCGGGCACATGAAACGAATGATCGGCGTCGGCGAACAGCTTGAGGGTTGCGCGCGCGCCGAGCTGTTCGACAAGCGGCTCTAGCAGCGGCAGGTCGGCGAGCGCGTCACGGCTTCCCTGCAGGAACAGCATCGGGATTTGCACATCGAAGAGGTGTTTGCCGCGCTCGTCCGACGGACGCCCCGGCGGATGGAGCGGAAATCCCAAAAACACTAGGCCGCGTACCCCGGGGAACGGCGCCTCCGCTTGCGCCTGCGAAGTCATGCGCCCGCCGTAAGACTTGCCACCCGCGAACAGGGCGAGCCCGGGAGTGAGGCGTGACGCTTCCGCCGTCGCGGCGCGGACGGTGGCCTGGGCAAGCCTCGGGAGCGTCCGGCCGCTTCGATCCACGCTCCATGTACGGGAACTGATAACGCAAGCGTGGCAATGCCGCGCTCCGCAAGTCCGTCCGCGACGGCTGACATGAACGGGTGCGCCATACCCGCCCCCGCGCCGTGCGCCAGCACGTAGCAGGCGCGCGCGTTCTGCGGTGCTTGTAGCAAGCCGGAGACGCGCTGGGTATCGTCAACGGCGATCGACACGGACTGGGCGATGTAGACCTTCATGCGAGGCTCGATCCGAACCGCATCAGCGTCTGCGCATATTCCGGCGCCGTCGTTTCGTGCATGAAGTACACGTAAGTTTCGCGCCAAGCGGTGGCCGCGAGCCGGTCCGCCCACTGCTTTAGATCGGCGTCCGAGTAAGTTTCGAGCCGAAGCCGGACGTAGCCCCAGGGCGCGGTTTCCACCAGAGGCGGCGGCGCGTTGTCTTCGCGTTCGGAGAGCACCAGCGCCGCGCCGGTGCTTCTGAGCGCGTCGTAGACATCGTCGGCGAACCAGCTCTCGTTGCGGAACTCGAACGCGGCGCGGTGTTCCTTAGGCAGCAAGGCAAGAAACGCCGTGAGGCGTGGCAGGTCCTTCTTCAGGAATGGCGGCAGCTGAAACAGCACCGGGCCGCGCTTTGCGCCGAGGGCCGCGAGGTTCTTGTAGAGGTAGGCGACGGAGTCGGCGGCCTCGTCCGCCTTGAGGCGCGCCATGTGCGTGATGCGCCGTGACGCCTTGATCGCAAACCGGAAGTCCTTCGGCGTCGCGCTTGCCCAGTTCTCGAGCACCTCCTTCTTCGGCATGCGATAGAAGGTGTTGTTGATCTCCACCGTCGGCAGTCGTCCGGCGTAATACGCCAGCATGGCATCCGGCTTGATGTCCTCGGGATAGAAGTCGCCCTTCCATTCCTTGTAGGAGTAGCCACTCGCACCTGCGTAGATCTTTGAGGCTGTCATAATATGTACGGCTATTTTTACTCGGTTCTGCTCAGCTTCTTAGAATAATACGGCATGACGAAAGGCAAGCTCAGCGAATATTCCGCCAAGCGGAGCTTCAACGGCAACGCCCGAACCGGCTCCCGCGCTTACCGAAGGGCGTAGCGGGCCGCTGCTGTTCGTCGTCCAGCAGCATTCGGCCCGCCGGCTGCACTACGACTTCCGGCTCGAATGCGACGGTGTGCTCAAGTCCTGGGCGGTTCCCAAGGGACCGTCGCTCGATCCCGGCGAAAAGCGCCTCGCCGTGCACGTGGAGGATCATCCCTACGACTACGGCTCGTTCGAGGGCGTGATCCCGCCCGGACAATACGGCGCAGGCGAAGTGATCGTCTGGGATTGCGGCGTCTACTCTCCCGACGAAGGCGGCCAGACCTGGTTCCACGATCGCAACGCAGGCTGAGCGGCAGGTCCGGGCAGGGGTGGAGCAAGGCAAGCTCAGCATCGAGCTCCGCGGCGAGAAGCTCAAAGGCTCCTTCGCGCTGGTGCGCACCAAGGACAAAAAGAGCTGGCTCCTGATCAAGCACAAGGACCGGTTCACCTCCCAGGACGATGTCACGCAGAAGAACCGCTCGGTACTCTCCGGCGTCGCGGTAGAAGATCTCAAGGTCGTTCCCGCGCATCGGATCCCCGCCGCGCTGCTCGTCCCGGCCGGCGAGGTCGAGGCGATGCCGGAAAAGCTCGCGCCGATGCTCGCGGAAGTCGCCGATTCGCCCTTCAACAAAGCTGACTGGATGTGGGAGCCCAAGCTCGACGGCTATCGGGTGCTCGCCTTTATTGACGAGCATGGCGTGAAGCTGCGTTCGCGGCGCGGGCTCGATTTGTCCGGCAGTTTTCCGGCCCTCGCCGCGGAGCTCGGCAAACAAGCCGTGAGGGGCATGATCCTGGATGGGGAGATCGTGGCGTTCGATGCAGCCGGCAGGCCCTCGTTCAACGCGCTGCAAAACCGCGTGAAGTTGAAGACGGAACGGGAGATTGCAGCAGCGGACCGGAACGTGCCCGCGGTGTTCTACTGTTTCGACCTGCTGTATTTCGCAGGCATTGACCTGCGCAAGGCGCCGTACCGGGACCGGCGTCGCTATATCGCCCAATGCCTGCTGCCAATCGCCCCTCGTGCAGCTCGTGCACGCGTCGGAAGACGGGATTGCAATGCACAAGGCGGCGCTCGCCAGCGGCTTCGAGGGCGTGATCGGCAAGCGCAAGGACAGCCGCTACGAGGCCGGCCGGCGATCGGCGTCGTGGCTGAAGATCAAGCCTACACGCAGCGCCGATTTCGTCGTCGGCGGCTACACGAAAGGCAAAGGCTCGCGTGAGCCGCTCGGCGCCCTCCTGCTCGGCTACTGGGACAAAGGCAAGCTGCGCTACGCCTCGCATGTCGGGTCCGGTTTCGCCGACAAGACGCTCGCGCAGGTCAAGACGCGGCTGGATGGCCTGCAACGGAAGACCTGCCCCTTCGCCGAAAAGCCGGAGCTGAATGGTCCGGTCACCTGGGTCGAGCCCGAGGCCGTCGCCGAAGTGAGCTTTCAGAGCTGGACCGAGGACGGCTCGTTGCGCGCACCGGTATTCCTGCGGCTACGCGATGACATCGATCCGAAATCGGTGCGGCGCGCCGAGCCCGCCCGAGCGTCGCAGCCGGGTCCGCGTGCCGACTCTCGCGCCGGCGGCGAAGTCGAGGAGATCCTGGCGCAACTCGAAAACAGGAAAACCGCCTTCCCGCTCGCGGTGGGCCCGCACCGGATCCACCTCACACACCTCGATCGTGTCTACTGGCCCGCCGATCCGGCGCTGCAGCAGCCAGCGCTCACCAAGCGCGACCTGCTGCGCTACTTCGCGCAGGTGTCACCCTATATCCTGCCGCATCTCGTCGCGCGGCCGCTCACCATGATCCGCATGCCCGATGGCATCAAGAAGCAGCGTTTCTTTCAGAAGCACTGGGAGCAGGAGCGACCGGAGTTCGTCGAGACCATCACTGTGTTCTCGGGGCATAAGGATGAAATCCACGAATACCTGCTGTGCAGCAACCTGCCGACCTTGCTGTGGCTCGCGCAATCCGGAACGCTCGAATTCCATGTCTGGCATTCGCGCGCAAAGCCCGGACCCGACGCGGCATCGAAGAGCACCGACTACGCCTCCTCCCTCGAGGCGCTGGAGGCCTCGGTGCTCAACTATCCGGACTACGTGGTGTTCGACATCGACCCCTACATCTATTCCGGCAAGGAAGCGGCGGGCGCGGAACCCGAGCTGAACACGGTCGCTTTCGAGAAGGGCAAAGAGGTGGCGTTCCGGCTGCGCGAGCTCCTGCAGACCATGTCGCTCGAACCCATCGTCAAGACCTCGGGCAAGACCGGCCTGCACGTGTTCGTGCCGATCCGGCGCACGCTCGATTTCGACGCCGCGCGCCATGTGTCGGAGCTGGTCGGCCGCCACCTGATGCGCCTGCACCCCAAGGACATCACCCTGGAGTGGAGCGTGCCCAAGCGGACGGGAAAGATTTTTATGGACTATAATATGAACGTCCGCGGCAAGACCCTGAACGTCGCCTACTCGCCCAGAGGCGAGCCTGGGGCGCCGGTGTCGATGCCGCTCGGCTGGGAGGAACTTGCAGGCGCACATCCGCTCGATTTCAGGATCACGAACGCGGCGCAGCGCCTGATGGAGACGGGCGATCGCTGGCGCGACGCCCTGACCCGCAAACAAAGCCTTGAGCAGGCGCTGAAGCGCGCGCAGGCCTGACGGAAGCGGAGGTATATCTCCTCGCGCGCTGCAAGGAATTCGTACGCGAAGACCTCTATATCTGTACTCGCGAGACGCATCCGCAGCGGGTTGCCTAGCATGCGCGCCTTAATTCCTCGCGTTCGCCCTCGCTCAAGGCCGAACTGAAATGGAGCACCTGATCCAAGATGTCGTTGGTCTCGAAGTAAGCCTTGCGACAGTCGAGGTGCACGAACCCTCCAGGAGAGAAGCGGCCTTCTTCATAGAACACAATCCGGATGCGCCAGCTCCCGCGCCCGATGGGCTGGCGGCAGCTGCGGCATTTGGCCTGGCCGCTCGGCGAGCGCTCGGCGCCGTCGATGCGCGGCAGGCGCCGGTGCGTGAGGCTGCTGCGCGCCGCGCGCTCCAGCCTCTCTCGATCGGGCACGTGCTCGGGCGCTTCCCCGAGGGCCTGAAGCAGCGGCTCTGGCCGCTTGTAGGCCGCGCACGTGGGATGGAACCAGAGCGTCATCTCACCCTCCCCGAAAGGGTTGGGCAGGCGCTCGCCGAAACGCAGCTCGCCACGCTCGATGGGCCGGCCGCAGCCGCGGCACTTGGAGCGACCGCTCGAGGCGGGTTCGAAGAGGTGGGACATGCTGAAAGAATATCGCTTTGGCGGGAGCCGCGTCACGCGAGCGCCGGCAACGCCCGCGCGCGAACGCCCTGCTGCAGCGCCAGGACCTTCCCGTTCAGGATTCGAGCGCCGTCGCCGGGCCGGTCGCCCGCAGTAGGTGAGCGTTGCAACCACGAGATCGCCATGGCAGACGCTACCCGAGTACGTAATTTTGTGAGACGGAACGTCCAGCGCATCGAGCGGTTGTTAGTCAAATTGGGACCGGCCATCGATTCCAGTCCATCAGCGTTAGCCCTTCCGGGGATAGACTCCGTTCCCAGGAAAAGTTAAGGCCCGTTAGCGACCCAAAGCAGGCAGACATATGAAACGGGCAATTGATAAACTGCCAACGCAATCCTTTTCCGCTGTGCCCGTGACAACAATTGTCTGGCACCAACATTTGCTTGCGGCGGAATGAACCCTGAGACAAATGTAAGGAGGCACTAATTGGCCGCGAAATATTCCGAGGATCAGGTCCACCAGTATATCTATCAGCAAGGGATGGAGCAGCTTATCGATGATGTTCCAGAGTTTGACAACCTGAGCGCAGCTGGATCGGTTGCCGCCGCCAAGAGTGAAACTTCAGGCGAAGCCGATAAAGTCGGTGATGACATCGACTTCAAGCTATGGCGCATCATAAAAGCTAGGGCGCTGGACAAGCTCGAACGCTTGCACCGATCGATCCGCTACGGTGAGTTTATCGGTAGCAAAGTGAAGCTTCCGATGGACAGCACACAACCTATGGAACTTGATTTACTGGGTCAGCATGAAGACGGCGTTTTCATCCTTGAACTGAAGGTAGATCGGTCCGCCGAACGAAATGCCTTTTCAGAGCTTTTTGCCTATAGCAACTACATCGCTGAGATGTTTGCGCTGTCTGGACACAAGGACATTGTGAACGTTCTTGTGGCGAAACTAGACGCGAAGATCACAAGGCAGGCCTTCTTATACGATCTGTTGATCACTGATCGGAACATCATAGTTTATAAGCCAGAGTTCCAGGATGAAACGCTTCAAAGCCTGCGACTGAAGTTGCACATCCCCAGCGATGATGATTACCGGTATTTCACGAACCAGCTTCTGTCTCACGATGCGATGTCATGTGTCGTCGCGTCGATTCCACGACATGCCCGGCTGGATAGATAGCGGCACTAAGGGCGAAAATCCCCCCCACCATACAATTGAACATCTGAAAGCTCTGAGCAGCTACGTGGCTCAGCTAATGGAGGCCGAGCATCTGCATGGATTTTGTTTCATTCGAAAGCCATGGGCTGAGGTAACACTCTTCATCCAAACAGCCTCGATCAATTGCGCCCTCAATCCGTTCAATGTTGCCGCATCCTGAGCGCTCCAACGCGATCACGAAGCAGTTGGATGAGCAATACCACACCACCTTCTCAGAAGCACCGATGCTCGGTTTTGAAGGCAGACTGATCTCAATCGCGCAACGTGCGGTGAAAGACTGCATGACCAACCATTACCAGACCGAAATCGAATTGCCTTCGTGGAGCGCGATGGTTGTCTCCATGATTGAGACAGTTTTGCACTCACAACTTCGGTTTCCGCCCGACTGGCATGATGCGCGAGGCGTATGTCAGCCACTTAACTACTATCTACGCCCGCAACGAAGACAGCGACGACTACGTCGAGGATGTATCCGCCTTAAAGCTCATTGAGATCTCGAATTGGATGCGCGCTTGGCAGTTCATGGAGATGTGTGGCTTTGCTGGATCGAAAAACGGCGAGCGCGAGGAAGAGTTCAATGTCGATGATGAAGGCGATGGCCTGTAGGAGTCGTCAGAACGTCCGCTGTTGGCCAATTACAGGCTCTTAACGCGTTGCCGATTCGAGGGCTCGGGCCGAGCAAATAAACGGCCCATTTGTTCGTCTTGAGCGGATGGATCGTCGGCCCCAGGCCGAGACCGCTCGCCGCCCATCCCGAGCTGCTCGCGCCGGTCTTGAGAATTGTCCACCGGGCCATCTCTGGATTTCTGATCTACCAAGCAATCAGTCGTTACGGGTCTCGACGTATCCCAGTCAAACGCAGCGCTCGATAAAGGCGTGGCGGGTTTGGACGGAATACGCACTACAAAAGCCGGCCCAACTTAAAGCGCCGGCTGAGCAGGCGATCGAGCGCGCGGACGGGCAGCCAGCGCTTGAGGAAGGGTAAGAGAAGACTGTAGTGACCGATCCGGACGACGGACTGCGGATGGGGTGCCAGCACCGCATCTGCCATCTTACGGGCAAACCCTCGGTGGGCGTCGCTCGCGCCTGCGAGGCCCCTAAGCGCGCCGCAATCGCGTCCATGACGGCCGCGTACAAAGAAGCGTCGCTTGGGTGAAAGCGTTTGGCCGCGGTCGCACTGAACTGAGACACGACGCCCCCAGGCTGAACGGTAATGACCTCGATGCCGAAGGGCCGCAACTCCATGCGCAGGGAATCGGAGAGCGCATTCACCGCGGCCTTGGTGGCGCAGTAGGCGCCTGCGAAGGGCGTGGGCAGCACACCCGATATGCTGCTGATATTGACGATGCGGCCGGAACGTTGGCGCACCATGTCGGGCAGCAGCGCCTGGACCAAGGCCACCAGACCGAACACATTCGTCTCGAACTGAAGACGAAGCTCGCTCATGGGCAGCTCGGCGAGCGGTCCCAGCGCGCCGTAGCCCGCGTTGTTGATGAGGAGCGCCACCGTGACACCATCGTGCTGAAGACGCGCCTGCAGGCGGCGGATGCTCTCTGCATCGGTCACATCGAGCGTGGCCGTCCGGATACCACGGGCCTCAAGCGCACTCAGAGTGCTCACCCGGCGCGCCGTGGCATACACCACATGTCCCCGACGATGGAATTCTTCGGCCAGCGCCCGGCCGATGCCCGTCGAACAGCCCGTCACCAGCGTGATATTCGTCGTCATAAGGCGGCCGATGGTTGTTCGGTGTCGCCACGTCTCCGGGGCGGTGTTGGCTTCTCAGGGCATCCGCGGCGCGATGGCCCGGGATGGCGTCAATCGACGAAACAGATCGGACAGCAAATTCTTCGTACCTGGCACCACCGCATAGCGCGCGATATCGAGGCCGGGGATCAGCGCCGCTGCGGGCCGAGTCCGGTTTCCTCGCCGAGGTCCGGCTCCCCGCAGAGCCGCAGGATTTCCGCCCGCGTCCGATCGCGAAGCCCGAGCGCGGCGTTCCAGTCCGCCCCCGAGGGCTCGATGGGCTCGCTCAACGTCACGCCGATCCTGCCGCGACGGAATAACCACTGTCCCTCGCGGAGGATGGAACGCGTACCGCGGAGGGTCACCGGGACCACCGGCACGCCCGACTGGGCGGCGATGACGAACGCCCCCATCCGGAACGGGAGCAGGCCCGGCATACGGCGGAAAGTGGCCTCGGGAAAAACGATCAAGGAGCTGCCTGCGCGGGCCGCTTCGACGAACCGCTCCGTGTCCTCGATGCCGCGCTGCGCGTCGAAGCGCTCGACGAAGGCCGTCCCGATGCGGGTGAGATACACGCGCGGGACGAAGCGATCGCGCAGTTCGCGTTTGGCGATGAAGTGCATCGGCACCGGCAGCGCCGCGACCATGATGATGCCGTCGAGAAAGCTGGCGTGGTTGGCCGCCAGCACGCAGGCCCGGCCGGAGGGAAGATGTTCGAGACCGAGCACGGTCAGGCGCGTTCTCGTGAGCGCGAGGAAAAGCCGCGCCATTCGGCGGCTCAGGCTCCAGCACCAGCCGGTGCGCGGCACCAAAGCGCACGCGATCCAGGTCGCCGGTGCGAGGATCGCGAAGATGAGCGCGGCATAGACGCCATAGAGCAGGTCGCCCGCCGCGCGCAGGGTGCGGCGCGCCTGCGGCAGGATCGCCGACCACGTTAACCGCACGACTTGCAACCACACCGCGCGCGCCCCGGGACTGCCTCCCTGCTCGTACGCTTCGCGACTCGCCGCCCTACGGATCTTCCCGCTGGACGTCTTGAGCACGCTGTGAGGCGGTGCGAGCACGATGTCGTCGGGCGGCATGCCGATGAGCGATACGGCGAGATCTTGAATGGAGCCGCGCAGTTTCTCCCGCAGTGCCGCATCGGTTTCGCGCGTCTCCGCGAGCACGATGACGCGCTCGGTGCCCGAGCCCGCGTCCCTGACGCCGAACACCGCGACGCACCCCTTGCGGATACCTTCCAAGCTTCCCACCGCCTCTTCAAGCTCGTGCGGATAGATGTTGCGGCCCGCCCGGATGATGACATCCTTGACGCGGCCCGTGATGTAGACTTCGCCCCCGGCAATGTAGCCGTAGTCGTCTGTATTCATCCACTCGCCGTGTAGCAGGTCGCGCGTTGCCTCCGGGTTGCGGTAGTAGCCGCTGGTGACCGAAGGTCCTTTCACCTGGAGGTGGCCCTCTTCCCGCTCTCCGAGCTCGCGGCCGGCGGGGTCCACCGCGCGCACTTGATGGCCCGGCAGCGGCGGCCCGCAGGCAAGACAGATCATCGCGTCGGTGCGCTCCTCCGACGCCGGTACGGCGCGCCCGCGGTGCGTGAGACTATCGCGCTCGATGCGGTCGAATTTCGGGCCGCGCCCGGGAGCAGGAAACGAGACGCCCAGCGTGGCTTCGGCGAGCCCGTACACCGGCGCCATCGCCTCCGCCTTGAAGCCGTAACGCGCGAAGCGCTTCGTAAATGCCGCGATGGTCTCCGGCGAAACCGGTTCCGCGCCGTTGAAGGCGAAGCGCCAGCTTGAAAGGTCCAGGCCCTCGAGATCCGCATCCTGAATCCTGCGCTGGCAGAGCTCGTAGCAGAAGTTCGGCCCGCCCGTGAGTGTGCCGCGGTGGCGGTGGATCGTCCATAACCAGCGTTCCGGCCGCGCGAGGAAAGCGATCGGGGACATCAGCGGATACTTGAATCCGTAAACGAGGCTGCCCATCCAGGCACCGATGAGGCCCATGTCGTGGTAGAGCGGCAGCCAGCTCACGAACACGTCCTCAGGCGTCACCCGAAGCCACCCGGCCCATGGCGCGGATATTGGTGAGCAGGTTGGCGTGGGTCAGAACGACGCCCTTGGGGTTTCCGGTGCTCCCGGAGGTGTACTGCAGCAGGGCGACGTCCTCAGACCGGGCGCGGCAAGCCGCCTCAAGGGGCTGCGAACGCACGAGCTCCGCGGGCGTCACGACGCTTTGGAGTGTCGCAACCTGCGGCTTCAAGAGCAGCGCGATCGGCTTCGCCTGCGGCACCGTGATCAAGACCTCGGCGAGCGCATTGGAGAGGATAGCCGCGTGGCGGCGCAGATGGTCCTCGATCTGGGAGGGGCGCGCCGGCGGATAAATGGGAACCGGGATCCCCCCGGCGAGCAGGATACCTAAGAAGCTGAAGAAATAGTCGGCGCTGGTCGGCAGCATGATGGCTACCGGGTGTCCGGGCTCGAGCCCCCGTTCGATGAGGCCCGCGGCGATCGCACGCGCGTTTTGGTCAAGCTCCGAAAAGGTGACGGTACGCTCCGCGCCGTCCTCTTCCTGGAGCACGACGTGCGGGCGGGCCGGATGCCGCCGCACATGCCACTCGAGCACCTCTTGGAGTGTCGCCGCGTCCTCCGGGGTTTCGCCCTCCGCTGCGAGCGCCGCTACGCGTGCTATCGCGTCTGGCTGAGGATGGCGAAGCGGATCGGCGGCGAGCAGCGCCCGCAGCAGGTCGCGCGGCGTCTCGGCATTCGCCATGACGGCTTCCGGCAGGCCCACACCGAAGCTCTTTTCGATGCGCAGGAAAAGCTCGACCCGCCCAAGGCTATCGAAACCGTAATCCTGATCGAGCCGGCCGTCGAGCAGCGCCGGTGGCACGGCCCGGGCAGGATGCAGTTCCGCGGCGATTTGCCGTACGGTCTCGAGCAGGGACTCGGCGCTGGGCGAGATGTCTTCGCTCGCGTGTGGTCTAGCGACGGACGTTTCCAAGGAGGACCGGCAGGGGGAAATTTCCTATGATCTTAGCACAGGCTTACCCATCTTCGGCTGCCCCAAGGACATCACCTTGGCGTGGAGCGTGCCCAAGCGGACGGGAAAGATATTTATGGACTACAATATGAACGTTCGCGGCAAGACCTTGAACGTCGCTTATTCGCCCAGAGGCGAGCCTGGGGCGCCGGTGTCGATGTCGCTCGGGGGCGAGGGGATATAAATTCAGATTGGGAGATGAACATGGCTGCACGATCGATAGGCTCGTTGACCATTTCGTTCGGACTCGTATCCATTCCGGTGAAGCTTTATACCGCCACCGAGGCGAGCCGCGCGATCTCCTTCAATCTCCTGCACAAGGGCTGCGGCTCGCGCCTCAAGCAGCAGTACGTCTGCTTGAAGGAAGAAGTGCCGGTGGCGCGCGAGGACATCGTGAAGGGCTATGAATTCGCCAAGGACCAGTACGTGATGTTCACGCCCGAGGAGCTGAAGGCGCTCGAGGAGGCGGGTACGCACAGCGCCGAGATCACCGAATTCGTGCCGATCGAGGCGATCGACCCGGTGTACTTCGACAAAGCCTACTATCTTGCCCCGGACAAGGGCGGCGCCAAGCCCTACGCGCTCTTCACCCGGGCGCTGCGTGAGTCGAAGCGCTGCGCGCTCGGCCGCTGGGCGGCGCGCGGCAAGCAGTACATCGTGATGATCCGCCCGGTCGAAGATGGTCTCATCATGCAGCAACTGCTTTACGCCGCCGAGGTCAGGTCGATCAAGGACATCGAGATCCCGAAGACCGAGGTGAAGGACGCCGAGCTCAAGCTCGCGGAGCAGCTGATCGAGCAGCAGGCCTCCGACAAGTTCGATCCCGGTACGTACACCGACGAGGTGCGCGGCCGCATCGAAGCCGTGGTGCAGAAAAAGGTCGAGGGCCAGGAGATCACCTTGGCCGAGGCGCCCGAGGGCGGCGCACAGGTCATCGATCTGATGGAAGCGCTGCGCGCCAGCCTTGAGAAAAAGGCGCCCGCCAGGGCGCGAGCGCCGCAGACCCAAGCTCAGCCTGCTACCCAAGCTGCTACGCGCAAACCGCCCAAGCGCGCGCAAGCGGCGCAGCCTGCAGCGCGCAAGGCGACCAAGAAATAGCGCCAGTCAGCAATCCAGCGGGTCTCATGCACCAATACGGCGTCCGTGACGTCGAGAAGCTGCTGGGCCTGCCGCGCAGCACCATTCGCGCGCTGATCGCAGCCGGGTTCGTATCGCCGGCGCGCGGGCGGGGCAAGGCCTGGTTGTTTTCCTTCCAGGATCTGATTGTCCTGCGCACGGCCCAGGCGCTGGTCGCCGCCAATGTGCCGCGCCGGCGGATCACCCGGTCGGTCGAACAGCTGCGCCGGCATCTCCCCGATACCATACCGCTGTCCGGGCTGAGCATCTCCGCGGTCGGCGACCGCGTCGTGGTCAGGGAAGGCGGTAGCCGCTGGCAGGTGGAATCCGGACAGTATCTCCTGGCGTTTGACGGCGATCCCGTCGACGGTTCACTGAGCGTGATCGAACGCAAGCCGGCATCGCCGGCGGCGAACGCGGAGGATTGGTTCGCCATGGGCGTCGCGCTGGAGCACGAAGACGCCGAAGCCGCGATCAAAGCGTACGAGAAGGCCGTGAGCACTGACCCGTCGAGCCTGGATGCGCGCATCAATCTCGGCCGGCTCCTGCATGAAACCGGGCATCTTGCGAGGGCCGAGCAGACCTACCGCGAGGCGATGAAAGCCTGCGGCAGTGATCCGCTGCTGCTCTACAACCTCGGCGTGCTCCTGGACGACATGGATCGCAGCCTGGAAGCGATGGAGACCTATCGGGCCGCGCTGCGCGGCGATCCCACTCTCGCCGACTGTCACTACAACCTGGCGCTGTTGTGCGAAAAGCTCGAGAAGCCGCGGGAAGCCATCCGGCACATGTCGCAGTATCGCCGGCTGATTGCGAGCCAATCGGAATAGTTGACTACGCCTTAGGTCCCCGAGAGCGCGACCGATTTGCCGACGTAGGTCGAGAGTCGTGCCGCGTCAACGAGAAAGGCGAGGGGAAGCGACCTGAGAGGACCAATGATCCATGCCATAGAGATCGAGGATCTGCGCAAGACCTACCGGTCCAAAGGCGGCACTCCGGTGCTGGCCCTAGATGGTGTGTCGTTCCAGGTGCCGCAGGGCCGCATCTACGGCCTGTTCGGGCCGAATGGCGCGGGCAAGTCCACGCTGGTCAAGATCATCAGCACGATCACCCCCTCGAGCTCGGGACGCGCCGCCGGTGCTCGGATTCGACGTGGCGCGCCAGCCGCTGGAAGCGCGCCGGCAGATGGCGGTGGTGCTGCAGCAGACGGCGGCGGAGAATCTGCTCACGGTCCGCGACAATCTGTTGATCTATGCCTATCTGCACGGCGTGGCGCGGAGCATCGCGGAGAAGCGCATGAAGGCAGTGGTCGAGGAGTTCGAGCTGGGCGGGCGGCTGCGCGACACGGTGCAGGAGCTGAGCATCGGCACCAAGCGCCGCATCCAGGTGGCGAAGATCTTCATGCTCGACTTGCCGATCATCATCCTCGACGAAGCTACCACCGGTATGGACCCGCTGATGAAGCGGCGCGTGATGGACCGGCTGCGCGCCGAGGCACGCAGCGGGCGCACGATCCTGCTGACCACGCAGGTGCTCAGCGAGGCCGAGGAGCTGTGCGAGACGATCATGATCATCAACCAAGGACGCACGATGGCGTCGGGCACACTGCAGGAGCTGCGCAAGCGCGCCGCGCACATGTTCCGCGTTAGCCTGTCGTTTGCGCGACGACCGACGGCGAACTGGTCGGCACGGCTCGAAGCGCTCAAGCCGCTCGAACTGCTAGGTGAACGGCAATGCGGCCGAGATGGTGTTCCACGGCGAGGAGGCGTCGCTGCTCGGGAAGCTGGCCGACATCTCGCGCGACACGCCGATCCTGCAGTTCGAGGTGCGCGGTCCGACGCTCGAGGAAATTTTCGTGACGCTGGTGGGGGATTCGACATGAAGGCGATCACGGCGGTCTTCTACCGCGACTACCGTCAGCGCATGACGAACATCGGGTTCGTGTTCTGGGACCTGTTCGTGCCGCTGGCCTACCTGCTGCTGTTCGGCCTGGGCTTCGAGCGGATGATCGGCGGCGGCTCGTCTGTCATCGGCGACCAGATCCCGGTTACACTGGCGTTCCTGCTGCCCGGTGTTCTCGCGATGGTGACCTTCACCGTCGCGATGAACACGTCCTGGGGGTTCTTCATGGACAAGGATTCCGGGATTTTCTACGAGCTGCTGACTTATCCGATCACGCGGCCGCAATTCCTGATCGGCAAGATCGGCTTCAACGTGCTGCTGAGCGTGATCGGCTCGCTGCTCGCGATCGTGGTCGGCGTCGTGGCGCTGGATATCGGCATCCGCTGGGATCTGCTGCCGCTGACCGCGTGATCGTGGTGGCCGCGACGGCGCGGCTGGTTCTTTCTCTTCAGCATGGTCGCGATCCGCCTGCAGCGGATGGACGCCTTCAACACGGTGACGAGCGCGGCCTACATCCTGCTGATGTTCCTCAGCACGATGTTCTATCCGCTCGACGATCTGCCGCCTGGTTCCGCGCCGTCGCCTGCTCAATCCGATGACCTGGCAGGTGGATCTGTTGCGCTTCAGCCTGCTCGGCATAGGATCCGCACCAACGCTATGGCTCGAAGCTGCGGGGCTGGTCGGGTTTGCACTGGTTTGCCTGGTCTTAGCGTCGCGCGCCTTGAACCGGGCTGACTAGATGGCCGGCTCGTTTCGACCTATTCTGTTGAAAAACTCACCTTTTTGATTGCTTGTTCCGCAGTGCACCGAGAGGTATATGCGGTAGCGGCAAGTAGAAAACTCATCGTGTGCACTGGCGGCCCGCGCAATCGCAAACGATCCAGTTTTAGGATCCGCTTGAGTGCGCGAACAATATCTCGATCTTCTTGCGAGCGCGATTGTCGATAGTCATCGGTCTTGGCGAGCGCACGCGTCACATCACGTGCGGGTTCCTGCGGGCTCCGATCGATTGCGGATCGCCGTTTTGGGGCAGCACTTGGTTTTCAGCGCACCCGCGGTGGAGTTTAGTTATCGCCGAATGTCGATTTAGAGATGCTCCGAACGACTAATTGATGATCAGCCTAATCTACAGAGCCGAACCCTATCGGTATAACGTGAAAGGAGATTGTTTATGACCTACATCGATGGATTTGTAGCTGCCGTGCCTACGGCCAACCGAGACATTTACAAGAAGCATGCTGAAGACGCTGCCGTTGTTTTCAAGGAGTACGGCGCGCTGAAGCTGGTCGAGTGTTGGGGAGACGATGTCCCCGAGGGCAAGTTGACGTCTTTTCCGATGGCGGTCAAGCGCAAGGATGATGAGACCGTCGTCTTTTCCTGGATTGTATGGCCTTCTCGTCAGGTGAGAGATGCGGGCATGAAGAAAGTGATGGCCGACCCGCGGCTGCAGCCTGATACTAATCCGATGCCTTTTGATGGCACACGGATGATATACGGAGGTTTCGAAGTGATCGTGGATGTTTGATAGCGGCGATTTTCGGCCCGAGCCGTTATATCTCAAAGTTGATGGGACTCGTGTTCGATATGACAAGACGATCGGCGGGAAATCTTCTTTCGCATTGCCAAGAAGGCAAATCATTCGATTACGTTTCAACCATGACTCGAGAACGTTTTACTCACCACATCCTATAAGGAGGAATCCATGCGTCACATAAAACTCGCTCTTACCGGTTTCTGTGTTGTGCTGATGGCATCCGTTGCCATCGCGAAGGACAAGAAGGCGGAGAAACCGATGGACCCGCAGGCGATGATGGAGGTCTATGCGAAGCTGGCGCAGCCTGGCGAGCCGCACAAGTTGTTTGCAAGTCTGGCCGGTAGCTGGACGACAAAAACCAAGGAGTGGATGGAACCCGGCAAGCCTCCAACGGAATCAACCGGCTTCGCGGAAATGAAGATGTTGCTGGACGGGCGCTTTCTCTACCAGGAATTCACCGGCCAGATGATGGGACAACCTTTCTCCGGGATTGGCATCGACGCCTACGACAACCTTCGAAAGAGATATGTCACCGCGTGGATGGATACCATGGGCACAGGGATCTTCACGATGGAAGGCACGGCGAGCGCGGATGGCAAGACCATTACACTGAAAGGGCAGCATGCTGAACCGGGCGGAGGGCACATGACGCATCGCGCCATCTGGAGGATTGTGGACAGCAATACCCAGACGTTTGACATGTATGGGACTCACCACGGCGGCAAGGAAACGAAGATGATGGAGATCACGTACACGCGAAAGCTGTAGCACGAAGGGCGACGAAAGAGCCATATGAAAAGTGAATCATTTGGCTCATTCTGCGCTGCGGGTATCGCCGCCCAGCCATGCGACACAGATCGTGGGTTGAATTAGGTGTAGTCGTAACCCAACGAATTGACGCGCAAGATGTTGGGTTACGCGATAAACCTCGATTAGCCGCCGGATCCCCGATCATTCGATCACCTGCGTCTGCCCGTGGCGGAGGACGAAAAACTCCTCCTCCGCCACACTTCGGGCCTGCCGTGCCGCGGCAAGATCGCGCAGCGGCTGATCCAGAGGCTCGATCGTCAGGTGCTCGAAGGTCCCCCAATGGATGCCGAGTGAGCGGCGTGCGCCGATCTCGCCGTGGATGCGCACCGCCTCCTCCGGATTGACGTGGTTGTTGCGCATGAACCAGCGCGGCTCGTAGTGGCCGATGGCGATGGCGGCGAGGTCGAACGGGCCGAGCCGGCGGCCGACCTCGGGGAAATCCTCCGAGTAGGCGGTATCGCCGGAGAAGAAGAAACGGAAGCCCGCGTGCTCCGCCGCCCAGCCGCCCCACAGGTTGCTGTTGCCGTCCCAGGGGGTGCGCGCGCTCCAGTGGTGCACCGGCACCAGCGTCACCATCACGCCCGCCACCGCGCGGCTCTCCCACCAGTCGAGCGCCGCGACGTTCGCATCGGGCAGCCGGCGGCGGAACCAGCGCTCCAGCCCCAGCGGCACGGCGAAGCTGGGCGCTCCGCCGCGCTGGCGCGAAAGCGCCCGCACGCTGGGCAGATCCAGGTGGTCGTAGTGGTTGTGGGAGATCAGCACCAGATCGATGGGCGGCAGATCGCGCAGCGCGATGCCCGGCGCCTGGTGGCGCCGCGGGCCGGTAAAGGGCAGGGGCGAGGCGCGCCGCGAGAACATCGGATCGGTGATGAGGTTGCACCCGCCCGTCTGCACCAGCACGGTGGAATGCCCGATCCAGGTGACCGTGTGCCGCGTGCGGTTGGCCTGCAGCAGCGCCAGATCCGGCGCCACCGGCGAGAGGTCGACCTGCGGCGCGCTCGGCGGCGCCTGCGCTCCGAGATCGCGGTGCAGGCGTGCCAACTCCTCCTGCGTGGGCGGGACGCGGGGATGATTGTTGCGGAAGCCGTCCGGCGAGTGATGGCGCTTCGCCGCGTCGAAGTACGGGTTGTGCGGCTTCGGCCTCGGCAGCATGCGCACCAGACGCAATACCGACCAGTGGTTCATGAGCCGCCCCGCTCGCGACGGCGCCCCGGCCTGCGTGATGTGCTGTAACGAGTCTGCATGGGTACGAACGCTTTGGCAGGTTGTGCAGTTATTCGCCGATGATTTTCACCAGCACGCGCTTCTTGCGGCGACCATCGAACTCTCCGTAAAAAATCTGTTCCCAGGGGCCCACATCGAGCTGGCCGCTCGTTATCGCTACCACCACCTCGCGCCCCATGATTTGGCGTTTTATGTGCGCATCGGCGTTGTCTTCACCCGTGTCGTTATGGCGATACTGACTGACCGGTGCATGGGGCGCGAGCTTCTCTAGCCAGGCTTGGTAGTCATGATGCAAGCCACGTTCATCGTCGTTGATGAACACACTCGCGGTGATATGCATCGCATTGACGAGAACCAGACCCTCTTGGACGCCACTTTCCACGACGCACTGCTCCACGTCCGGCGTGAGGTTCACAAATCCGACCCGAGTCGGAAGATTGAACCAGAGTTCTTTGCGGTAGCTTTTCATCACGGTCGTGGACACCGGTCGATTCAGTGTCCGGATACGGTCGTCTTGAGTGCTATGATAGCCTGCCAATGCTGGGCTTTGCGATCATGGACTTCCGCGAGACGCCAACTGGTCCTGAAACTTGGCGCCTCGGCCCCATGAATGGCCTGAAAATTCCCCGCTGGACCTAAGACACGCGTGTTTGATAGCTACTGCAGCGCTCACCAAACAATCCAGGAGTCGCCCACCGGAGCCAATCTCTCCCACGGACAGCAACCGCGCACCAGAGGGCAGGGCCGCTACACTGCCGCGCCGGGTGGTTTCTCCCTGACGGAAAGGGAAGGCTGAGGTCCTTCCGGAGGGAGGGGGCTGATCGCGGACGGCCCGCAGGCTCGGGAGCAGCCCTTCTACACCCCGTTCTTACGCGTCGTAGTAAAGTGCGAACTCATACGGGTGCGGACGCAGCCGGATTGGATCACATTCCTTGGTGCGCTTGTAGTCGAGCCAGGTCTCGATGACATCGGCGGTAAAGACATTTCCCCGGAACAAAAAGTCGTGATCTTTCTCTAGCGCATCGAGCGCGGCTTCGAGCGAAGCGGGACAGCTCGGGACCTTGGCCAGCTCTTCGGGGGGCAAGTCGTAGAGATTCTTGTCGAGCGGATCGCCCGGGTTGATCTTGTTCATGATGCCATCGAGGCCCGCCATCAACATCGCCGCGAACGCCAAATAGGGGTTGCAGGAGGGATCGGGGAAGCGGACTTCGATACGCTTGGCCTTGGGGCTCGGGGAATAAACCGGGATGCGGATCGACGCCGAGCGGTTGCGCGAGGAATAGGCCAGGTTGACGGGCGCCTCGAAGCCGGGCACGAGGCGCTTGTAGGAGTTGGTGGTCGGGGCCACGAAGGCGCAAAGCGCCGGGGCATGTTTCAAGATGCCTCCGATGTACCACAGGCAGAGATCGCTCACCCCGGCGTATTTGTCGCCGGCAAAGAGCGGCTGACCGCCTTTCCAGATACTCTGGTGGGTGTGCATGCCCGATCCGTTATCCCCGAACAGCGGTTTCGGCATGAAGGTGACGGTCTTGCCGTGTCGCAAGGCGACGTTTTTGACGATGTACTTGTACATCATCATCTTGTCGGCCATGCGGGTGAGCGAGTCGTAAAGCAGATCGATCTCCGCTTGCCCCGCAGTGGCCACTTCGTGATGGTGCTTTTCGACCACGATCCCGGCCTTCTCCATCTCCAGGATCATCTCGGTGCGAATGTCTTGCTGCGAGTCGGTCGGGGGTACGGGGAAGTAGCCTTCCTTGTGGCGCGGTTTGTGGCCCAGGTTCGGGCCTTTGTCGCTCCCCGAGGCCCACACCCCTTCCGCGGACTCGACGTAATAATATCCCTCGTGGGCATTTTGGTCGAAGCGAATGCCGTCGAAGATGAAGAACTCCGCTTCCGGCCCGAAGTACGCGACATCGCCAATGCCGGAGCTCTTCAGGTAATTTTCAGCCTTGGCCGCGACGTAGCGGGGGTCGCGCGAATATTGCTCGCGGGTGACCGGATCGACGATATTGCAGATCAACGAGAGGGTCGGGCATTCGGTAAAGGGGTCGATGACGGCCGTGACCGGGTCCGGCACCACCATCATGTCGCTGGCATGGATCGCTTGCCAGCCCCGGATGCTGGATCCGTCAAAACCCAATCCTTCGTCGAAGATTTCCGGCGCGGCCTGGCTCACCGGTATCGAAAAATGCTGCCAGGTGCCGGGGAAATCCTGGAACTTGAGGTCCAGGATTTCAATGTTCTTGGCCTTGATGAGATCGATGATTTCTTTCGGTGTCATGGATGGCTCTCCTCGTTTTTAGCTGGGATCGCTCTGCCGAGCGCCCCCGATTCTTATTAGGAGGATGCTCCGGGCATCCTCTCCCGCGGAAAAGTATAGCGCGTGTCAACCGCCGCTCGCTATCGGTCGATTGTCCGTTATCCTCCCGGCTCCACCACCTCGAGCTCCCGCAGCCGGTGCCGGAACTCTTCGGTCACCGCGCGCGCCTCGGCTTGATCGCGTACGGCCCGGGGGGTCATCAGGACCATTAACTCCTGGCGCTCGGCGTTGTCCGTGGTGGTGCTGAACAGAGCCCCGAGCACCGGGATATCCTTGAGGAACGGGATACCTCTGTTCGACTCGGTTTTGTTCTCGCTGATCAAGCCGCCGAGCACAAGTGTCTCGCCGCTCTGGACGGTGACTGTGCTCTCTATGTTGCGTTTGATGAACGCGGGATTTCCCCCAGGGTTTGTGCTCTGGTCGACAGCGGTATTGACTTCGGATACCTCCTGTTTGAGCTCCAGGGTGATGCGACCGCCGAGGTTGACACGAGGCGTCACCTCGAGGATCACGCCGACGTCCTTGAACTCGACCGAATTGACTATGTTGGGGTCTTGGGCGGTCACCGCCTGCTGCTGCTGTGTGGTGACCGGCACCTCATCCACCACCTCAATGATTGCAGTTTGGTTGTCGAGTACCATCAAGGAAGGCGAAGACAGGACGTTCAGCTTGTTTTGCGAAGCCAGCGCGTTCAATAGGGCCTTAACTTCGTTGCCTGAGAGTAGCGCATAGGTAAAGCCTGCGCCTGGTACAAACGGGGTTACAAACGGACACCAACCCCCGGGGTAACCCCCAAGCGCAGCGAACCCTGGCCAGTGGTGCCGCCTCCTGGTCCGGTGTTCCTAAACAGCCACTCGACCCCATATTGCAAATTATCCGTCAGCGTGATGTCGACGACAGTGGCTTCGATCAGCACCTGCAGCGGGATGACATCCAGGCGTCTTAGTGCCGACTCGATCATCTTGTAGTCCTGCGGCTTGGCCATGATCAGAAGCGCGTTGTTGGTCTCATCGGCAGTGATGCGCAGGGTCTCGGTCTCCACCACCGAGACTGCGGCAGCGCCCTCGCGGCGCTCGCCGCTCCGTCGTCGACGGTCGGACCCGCCCATCCTCTCGCGTTCGCCTTCCTGCGGTTCGCTCTCGAGGCTCGCGAGGGTCTCTCCCGGCGCGGCCTCGGGCTCCGGTGCAGTCGGTTCGCCCGCCTTGGCCTCGGCGCCGAAGATCCCGCCGAGCACGGCGGCAAGGTCGGCCGCTTTGCCGTTCTGTACGCGATAAACATAGAGACGCGGGCTGACCGATTCGCCTATTTGATCCAAGCGTTCGACCCAGTTCCGCGCCTGGTCAAGGTAGCCCGGATGCGAGGAGACGACGAGCAGCGCGTTGAGGCGCTCCACCGGCACCATCCGGACAACACCGGTCAGGGGACTGTCTTTCTCTCCGAGGATCTTCTCCAGCTCGCCGTGCAGCGTCTTGACATCGGCGTGCTGAAGCTTGAACAGCGCCATCGACATCCCGCTGAGCCAGTCCACGTCGAACAGCTCCACAAGCTCCACGGCCGCTTGGATTTCCTGCTCGCTTCCGGTCAGGATCAAAAGGTTGCGCTGCGGGTCTACGATTTGCGGCGCGTCTTGGGGCAAGAAGGGCTCGATTAACTTGTGGAGCTCGCGGGCGGAGGCGTAACGCAGCGGTACGACGCGAATCGAATAGCCACGCGCCGCGGCGAGCCGGCTCACCGACGACGGCGGGGAACCGCGGGCCGCTTGCGGGGAGGGGAGGATCTTGTACATGCCTTCGGCTTGCAGCAACGAGGCGCCGTTCAAGCGCAGCAGGTTTTCCAGCGTCGGTAATAACTCGTGCCGCTTGAGCGGCCGGGTCGTCTGAATCGTGGTCGTTCCCGCCACCTTCGGGTCGATGAAATAGTTCTCCTTGAGGAGATCGCCCAGGACCGCCTTGACCACCTCCTGCAAATCGGTGTTTTCGAAGTTGAGCGTGTATTCTCCCGTATCGTCGCTCGGCGGTGGACCTTTGTATCCGCCTTGCGGTTTCACGAAAGTGCCGCTCCCGGGATACATCTCGACTTCGGTCTTAAGGGGTTTCTTGTCGTCGGGTTCTTCGAGCGGGATCATTTCTGTGATGGGCGGAGGCGCGGGCTGGACCACCGGGGGCGGCGCGCCGCGGACAGGAGCGCCCGGTTCCGCCTCGTGGGGACGCGAGGCGGTACAGGCGCCACCCACGGCAATGCCGGCAGCCACGAACGTCCATCGAACCCACAGCGCGCTAAGGTCCATTACAGCTTGATAACCCCAATTGTGCTAAGTGCAGAGGGACCGGTGTTGGCCCGCGGAGATTTCTGGCGCTACTATAAACAAACGTAGAATAAAAATCTCCTTAGTCATGGTGTTATCCGATAAATATAAGATCACTTCGATATTAGGCCGCCTTAATCGTGCGGGGCAACTCTCGGGTGGTTCGCCGGATTCCAGGGGTGGCGCCTGGGGTGGCGCCTCGGGGTGGCGCGGCGGGATTTCGTGGCGCGCGGACGGGAGGTTGCCTGCGGGCCAGAAGCGCGGCGCGCTGGGCAGCCACCTTGAACTTCTCCGGCGTTTTGCGGAGCAGCGGTAGACGTTCTTGTTCGCGCTCCCGCGTGAATATAACAGCGTCATGCTCAATCGCTTTCACGGTCCAGCCATGAAACTCCTGGCCATCCGCGACGCGCTGGAGCTTGTCGTCCTTAATTCCGCGAATCAAAGCGAAGCGTTGCTCGGGTGTGATCACGACGGCCGAGACGGCATACTTGCTCAAGGGCGTATCCGAGGTGGGCTGCGTCGCGGCGCCGGTATTCGCGCTCGGTGCCGGACGGCGTGTCTTCAAGAATAGGGGACGGGTGATGATTTCCTGGAATTGATTCAACGGCGGTAAGGTAAAATCGCTTTCGACGGCGGGCGCCTTCCAAGGCAGGTCCGTCGATGCCGCGTCGACCCGCACTGGTTTTGAAGGGACGGCAAACTCATAGGCGAGCACGAGACCCAGTAGCGTACACAGCGCGCCCAGGGTCATGGTGACGGCACTCATGGATCCCAGCCATTTCATGACTTCTCAAGCGCCATGTAGCCGGAGAGACTAAAGCGAATATCCATCTCGTCATTCGCTGGTTTCCCCGGCCGGAACTGGTAAGCGCTCCGGCCGCGTAGATACACTTGATCGACAAACATGCGCGGCTGTCCTGCCTCTAAGGTGTGAAACACGCGTTGTACCGTCTCGGTGGAACCCAACATTTGGACCTTGATCGATACGGGCTGCTTGGCGTCGGCTTTGCCCCCGTCCTCCGTCGTGTCGGGCATGATCTGTATGCTATTGAGCCGTCCGGCGTTTGCTTCAACGACCTTCTTCACATGCTGTTGCATCTCCGCGGCCGCGAGTGCGCGCGTCTTGCCCTGCAAATACCCGCGTTGTTGCTTGGATAGTTGCTCCTTGAGCCGCACAAACTGTTGCTGTAAATCGCTGCTACGGCTAGCGACGCGCTCGTAACCGGCCAATCGATTCTGGAGATCTGAGATCCGCTCTCCGTAATCTCCGTACATCGAAACCAGCGGTTGAATCAAGACCATGTACAACGCGGCGAGCAGCAGCAAGAGTAGGCCGACGGCCACCCCTTGGCGTTGACCCGCAGTGAGGCGCTCCATCACGATGAGCCCGCCTCCGCAACCACTTCGGCGGCGAGATTGAAACGCTCGGCGCCGGTCAAGCGGTTTTGGGTCACGGGCGACCGAAACGAGGCATTCTTGAATAACGGCGATGCCTCTATGAGGCCAATGACCGCTGAGGAGGTGGAAGATTCACCTTGCATCGTCATTTCCGTCCCGCTGATCTCAAACTGGTACAGCCAGGTGTCGTCGGGAAGCACGCGGGTAAGCTCGTCCAGAACCCCGATCGTTACGGGCGTTGTTTTCTTTTTTTCGATGAGAAAGCGGGAGTCGCTGGCCAAGACTTCGAGCTGCCGATGCAGATCGTCCACGGCCTGGGCTTGTGTCTTAACTTCGGCGATTCGGCTCTCGATCTCGGTAATGGACCGCTGCTTCTGTATCAAGGGTACGGCCACGGCGCCGGCTAGTAGACCGGCGGCCGCGGCTGCGAGGGCGAGATTCAGGCCTTGCCAGACAGGCGTTTTCACCCGTCGCCGGTCGAGCGGCAGTAAATTGATCTCATGGCCGTTGCCTCTCGCTTCCGGCGTCCGTACCCGGTCGGGATGCAGACCGAACGGCGCGAGCTTGCCGAGGATCTCATCCAATGAGGCGCGGGGGATGGCAACCACCTCGACCCGCAAACGCTTTGCTGCCGTAACTCGCTCGAGGACACGAAAGTCGTAGTAGACCTGGCCGGCTTTAAACGGCGTCTCCTGGTCCATGGCGTAACCGAGGACCTCCCTGAGGTTTTCCTCGGCAGCCAGCGGCAGGTGCACCTCCCGGCGCAACACGCGCTGCGGCGGTAGTTCAAGTATCACTTCGGTTGCGGGCGTCCGATCACTCCCGAGATGCCGCAATGCCGCCAAAGCAGCCTCCGACGGCGCGGTGGTAGAGAAGCGGGAACGCGGGACCGCCGGATCATGCCCGTCGGTCTCTCGAACAACCTCGATCTCGGTGTCGAGCCACTGAATGACCCAGCGTTCCGGCTCTATGTTCGCCAGCCGCCGTATCGAGTCCGGCAACAGCATCCAAAGCTCGCTCGACCACCAATCGAAGAACGCGCGTGCCTGTGCCCGCACCCAATCGATGTTTAGCCTCGAGTCGCTAGACACTGCTCATCACCAATCTAAGAACTGTCAAACGCCTTCCTGCCACGCAAGCACGCTATACGGTTTCCCGGAGCGGTGAATTAGTTTTATTATTGCGGCGACGGACGCCAGCGTCTGGCCCGGTAACCTAGCTTCGGCTCGCACCGTATAGATTACACCATTACTTGGCACAACGAAGCGGGCGTCGATGATCGGCTTGAGCGCATCGCGCCGGTTCTCGCCCGGTTCCTCGGCGTTGTCGCGCCGGCGGGCAAGGACCTCCTCGAGATCGCGGCCGGTGTCTTCACCGGACAGCAGCAATGCGCGCAGTACCTCGGGCGGAGCCACCTTATCGTCTATCCCGGCCGAATGGGAGTGCACGGTAAGCGCGGGCCGCAGACGCTTGAACAAGCGTGGTGTCACACCGAGCACCTGTTGCAGTTCCTCGACCGTATTAAACGTAGCGTCCTTGGCCCCGTGGGTCCTGCCGGCCGCTTCGTATTCTTGATCTTCGGCGCCGTTCAAGCGCCGCAAGCTATCCGGGTCGCGCCAGTCTTCTATCGCGTCGAGTAGCGCGTCGCGCCGGTCGTCTTCGATATCCGATGCCCGGAGCAAGGCGTCGAGGAGGCCGCGTTGAGCGCTATTGAGGTCGACCTTGCCTGCTTCGTCCTGCAGTGACACCGTGATCGACGCCCCCCCGAAGCGGATCCGGTGGCGGCTGCCATCGCCACGCCAGCGGCGCAAGCGATCGGGGTTCGTAAGCTCTAGGATGCCCCGATACAGGCCCGCCTCGGCGAGCGCGCGGGCCTGTGCCTGTACCACGAGATCGTGAGCCAGCGTGGTCTCGGTCCGCATGCTGAACGCCAGGCTGGCGGCCACGGTACTGAGCAAGGCGACGACCCAGAGGACGATCACGAGCGCGAATCCCTGCTCCGTCGCCGACGCCCGTATCGCTTTCATAGTGCGTAAACGTCCAGGAGGCTAGAAATCATCGGGACCCTCCTCGCCGACCTCATCAAAATCGAGGTTCGCGTCCGATTCTTCCGCGGATTCGGGCGGCTGCATGAGCAGTTGTGGTTCGCCGGCGTCCGGTTCCGCGTGGACCGGGATCACGAGCACGGGCCAGGCGCCGTGCCTTGCGGTCTTGATATTGAGCCGTACCCGCGTCGGCAGCCGTTTGTTGTCGTTCCAGGTGTCGTGCCACGCGGTGACGCGGCGGGATCTGCCGTAGTAGGAGAACAGGGCGTTCTGAACGTGGTTGAGCATCACGGTTCGGCGGGCGTGCTCGGGGGCAACCAACGGGTCGTCGAGATCGGGTTCGGCGCGCCAATAGGTGAATACGAGCTGGCCACCGCTGACGAGCTCGATCGCGCCGATATAAAGCCCGCCCGGCTCGCCCCGGATGGGCGAGTCGGCGGTAAAGATTAGGGATCGAGATCCGCCGCGAAATACAAGCTGCTGTTGGGCTTGGTCTAGCCAGACCAGGGGATAGGCGCGGCTTACCTGGCGCGAAATGAAACCGGCGACCGCCCGCTGATCCTCGGTCATCGCCGCCCGCGTCTCGGCGGCATCGGAAGCGCGGGTCCCGACCCGCAATCCGCTGTAGAGCGCCACCATGATGAGGCCGGTGAGTGTAAGTGCGAGCAAGAGTTCGACGAGCGTGAATCCGCCGCCCGCGCGTTGCCGCGTCGTCATCGGCGCGGCCGCGGCCGCAGCCTCAAGCTCATTAGGCTGACCGCGCGTGTTTTCGCGGCTTCTTGCCAGAGCACGCTGACCGTGACTCGATAGGCGTCGAGCGACAGCTTTTCCGGGTCGAGATGGGCGGGGAAATAGGGTTCGATGCGGCGTGTCCACTGATAGCGGCCACCGGTCTCTCCCGACTCCTCGCCGGACAGCGCGGTGGTCTCCAGATCCACGCCCGCCAGCAACGATTCGGCCCACAGGACCGCCTCCGTGTAGTCGGCGCCGAGCTTGCTGCTACGCAGGGCGGTGGCGAAGATCTGCAGCAGCACGCCTAAGGCGATGGCCAAGATCGAGAACGCGACCAACACCTCGAGCAAAGAAAAGCCGCGTGCGACTCGGATAGGACTAGAAAATCGCAACGCGGCCGGTCAACCAACTGATATCAACGACATAGCGTAAGGGCCCGCTCGCGAGGGTGATCTGGCCGCCCGTCGAGCTGCCGTCGGGGTAGAATCGAAACGCCCCGGTACTTTCCGACCGCAACTGGGAACGGGCGGTGTCGAGCTTGATGTCAGCCCCTCGCGGTAGCGTCCGGGTACCTTTGCGTCCGCTGATCTCATAGTGCTTATCGGCGATGTTTACCGTCACGGTGGATTCGACGTGGCGGTTAATCGCCCGGCTACGAGCGTAGCGTAGCGCCGCGGCTATTTCGCGCGCGGCCGAGCGCAACTCCACGCCCGTAGCGCCTTTCGAGAACAGGGGAGGAACCAGCGCCAGCATGAGGCCGCCGATGACCAATACGACTAAAAGCTCGACCAGCGTGAACCCGCGGGGCACAGGCGAAACTCTATTGCCAATTGGCGATGTCCCGGTCCTCGCCCTCACCGCCCTCGGCGTTGTCCGCGCCAAGCGTGTACAGGTCAAAATCGCCGTGTTCACCCGGAAACCGATACTGGTAGTCCAAGCCCCAGGGATCTTTGGGTACTTGTTTCTTCTTTAAATACGGCCCATTCCAGCGTTCGGTCCCGGCCGGCGCCTCGACCAGCGCGTCGAGCCCCTCGTCGCTCGTGGGATAGCGGCCGATCTCCAGCTTGTACATGTCCAAGGTGGCGGCGAGATCCTCGATTTGCAAGCGGGCCGAATCGCTTTTAGCCCCGCTCAGATATTTCATGACCCGGGGTCCCACGAGGCTCGCGAGCAACCCTAGAATCACCAGCACCACCAGTAACTCGATGAGCGTGAAACCCCGCAGTGAACGGCGTTCCTTAGTTCGTTTCATTTCGCTAAGTCCTCTAGTTGACGTAAGTTTAAAACGCAAGCTCGTTTACGCTCAAGATCGCGACTAGGATAGACATGATGATCGCCGCGATCACGAGACCGAGACCCAAGATCAATACCGGTTCCAAGAGCGCCAGCATGCGCTTGACCGTGGCCCGCACCTCGCGATCATAGACCTCAGCCACTTGCATGAGCATCTCTTCGAGCTGTCCGGTCTCTTCCCCCACGCGGACCATGTGTACGGCAAGGCGAGGAAAATAAGCGATCTCTGTCAAGGGTTCAGCAAGCCCATGGCCGTGTTTCAGGCGCTCGGCGACGGTACCCATGCCCTCCGCCAAGACCTGGTTCCCCAGGGTCTCTTTCACGATCGATAGCCCGTTCAACAAAGGCACGCCGTTTGTGAGCAGGGTGCCGAGCATGCGGCTGAAGCGCGCCACCTCGATCTTCGTAATCAGCTCTCCGGCCAAGGGTAGCTTGAGGAAACGCTGATCCCAGCGGTAACGCGTCGCGGGTTGCGAGAGTTGCTTGCGGAAATAGAGTCCAATCACCACGGTGGCCAGGATGAGCAGCCACCAGTAATCACGCAGAAAATTCCCCATCGAGATGACCACTTGGGTGGCGAACGGCAAGGCCGCGCCCGCGTCCGAAAATAACTGCTCGAATTGCGGCACAACGTACACCAGGAGCACCAGTACCGAGAGCCCGGCCACGCCGAGCAGTATGGCCGGATAGATGAGCGCTGAGGTCACGCTTTCCTGAAGCTCGCGCGCGCGCTCGAGGTACTCGGAAAGACGCGTTAGCACCAGCTCGAGGGCGCCGCCGGCTTCGCCCGCGCGCAACATATTGAGATAAAGCCGCGAGAAGACGCCACCTTGGGCCTCCATGGCCGCCGAGAGCGTGGCGCCGCCGTGGACGCCCTCGCGGATGCGTGTCAGCAATTGGCCTGCGGTTCCTTGGCCGGAGAGATCAATGAGGACCTCCAGGGCGCGGTCGAGCGGCAGCCGCGCGCGCAGCAAGGTGGCGAGCTCTTGGGTCAGGACCACTAACTGCGCTTGCGATAAGCGCTTCGAGCGCCGTAGCGTGATCCAGCCGGAGCGCCTGGCGCCCACGGCTGACGTTTCTTCGGCCCGGATCGGGATGTAACCGAGCGATTGCAGGCGCTCGATGGCCGCGGCCTGATCGCGTGCTTCCAACTCGCCTTCGAGAACCTCGCCTTCGGGGTTGGCGGCCTTGTAGCGATACAGCGCCATGCTCAGGAGACGTTGGTCACGCGCAGCACCTCTTCGATGGCCGTGATCCCGCGGAGCGCCTTGTCGACACCGTCTTTGAACATGGTACGCATGCGGGCTTCGACCGCCGCGGCTTGAATTTGTCCCGCATCGGCGCGCTTGAGCACCAGCCGCCGGATCGGGTCCGTCATGGCAAGAAACTCGAGGATCGCGGTGCGCCCTCGGAACCCTGTGCCCGCGCATTGGGGACAACCGACGGGTTCATAAAGCACGACGTTCTTATCTTGCACATAGTCGCGCAGTTTCAGTTCCTCCACGATCTCGGGCAGCGCCTCATAGGGACGCCGGCATTGTATGCACAGCGTCCGCACCAAACGCTGCGCCAGAACACCGTTGACGGTCGAAGTCAGCAAATAGTCTTCAACGCCCATGTCCAGCAAACGCGTAACGCTGCTGCCCGCATCGTTGGTATGTAGGGTGGAGAGGACCAAGTGACCCGTGAGCGCCGACTGGACCGCGATCTCCGCGGTCTCGAGATCGCGGATTTCCCCGATCATGATGACGTCGGGGTCCTGGCGGACGATGGATCGCAGGGCGTTGGCGAAATTAAGGCCGATCTGCGGTTTCACCTGGATCTGATTGATGCCCTCGAGCTGGTATTCCACCGGATCCTCGACGGTGAAAAGCTTACGCTCGGGGGTGTTGAGTCGCTTGAGCGCCGCGTACAGCGTGCTCGTCTTGCCGCTTCCGGTCGGGCCGGTCACCAACAGGATCCCGTGGGGAAGATCCAGGATCTCGAGAAACGCTTTGAGCACATCGTCGCTAAAACCGAGCGGCTGGAATTCGAAGCTGATGGCCTGTTTGTCCAATACCCGCATGACCACGCTTTCCCCGTGCAGCGTCGGGACGGTTGAGATCCGGAGGTCGATCTCCTTGCCTTGTACGCGTAATTGAATGCGGCCGTCCTGGGGCAGGCGGCGTTCGGCGATGTTGAGCTTGGCCATGATCTTCACGCGCGAGATCACGGCGGCCGTGGAGCGAGCGGGCGGGGCTTCGACCTCGTGCAGCACGCCGTCGATGCGGTAGCGCACTTTGAGCCGGTTCTCGAACGGCTCGATGTGGATGTCGGAGGCGCGCGAGTCGATGGCGCGATTGATGAGGTGGTTCACCAAGCGCACGATCGGCGCTTCGCTAGCCAGATCCTTGAGCCGCTCGATATCTTCCTGCTCGCTCACGTCGGTGCGTGTCTCAATGTCATCGACGATCTGGTCGAGAACCGTTTTACCGGTTCCGTACAGCCTTTCGATCGCGGCGAGGATCTCCGAAGGCACGCCAATGACCGGCCAGACGGGCCGCCCGCAGGCGAGCGCGAGCGCCTCGACGACATAGGTATCCTCGGGCATGGCCATCGCTACGACCAGGGTGCCATCCTGCTCGAAGACCGGGATCGCCCGGGCGGTTTTTAGAAACTTCGCCGAGACCTGTTCTTCATAGAGCGGCGTGACCGGGTAGTCGTCCGCGGCGAGGAGCGGAACTTCGAACAGTGCCGCGAGTGCGTCCGCGAGGTCTCGCTCCGAAACCTGGCCTAGCTTGACCAACACCGTCCCGAGATATTCGCCATTCGTTTGCGCCAGGCGCGAGGCACTCTCGAGGCCCTCTCGCGAGAGCTTGCCCGCGGCAATCAAGTGGCTGCCCAGGCGTTCGGCGCTCGTGGGTGGAGGTTCTGTAAGCGTCGCTAATGATCTCATGGCTACGCCGTGTGGGGCTTCAGTAGAGGGGACGGTTTGTCAACGGAAAACGATTCACCGAGTTTACATGTGCCGCTCCGTGTCGTTGCGCTATTGTAACTACCCTTGCACCGGGTGGGCTAGGGTGCGGCGAAAGAGTGCGAAGAATGTGAAATATTTCACAAAAGGGCTGCCAGTTCTTGCCGTAAAAACGTGCACTCGCTTAAACTTGCTGCGCTTCGGCCTTGGGGACGCGGCAAAAAACCTGGCACGCCGTGCGGCAGAGTGCGTGCGCCGGGGATAATGGGCCGAACGACTCTGGAATAAGTTTGTTCACTTTCGTTCACTGATAACACATGGAGAAATCACAAAATGCCTATCTTACATCGTTTCACCACGCTCACTGTCGCCAGTACCATCGCCTTGAGCCTGGGGTCGGGCGCGGCGTATGCTGCTGGCAATCCGTGCAAGGATTTACCGAGTTACGCCGACTTAAGGAATGCGCTGAAGTTAGCGACCGATTCTGACGCGGATGGTACACCCGACGGCAACGGCGGGTTTAATCTCGATATGTGGGGCACGATTGTCAACCGTGACGGCGTGGTATGTGCCGTTGCTTTCTCGGGTGATGTGCGGGGCGATCAATGGCCGGGTAGCCGAGTGATCTCCGCGCAGAAGGCAAACACTGGCAATGCCTTTAGCCTAGCAGGTTTGGCATTATCGACCGCCAACCTGTATTCGGCGGTCTCGCCCGGCGGCAGCTTATACGGCTTGCAGCATAGCAACCCGGTTTCCACTACGGTAGCTTATCGTGGGGATCCGAAGCACTACGGCCAGGTTAACGATCCGATGGTGGGCCGCAAGATCGGCGGTGTCAATGTGTTCGGTGGCGGCGGTGGCCTGTATAACGCGGCCGGCACGCTTGTGGGTGGGTTGGGTGTGAGCGGTGATAGCTCGTGCGCAGACCACAACATCTTCTGGAAGACCCGTTTTAATCTGAACCTGGATAACGTACCTGGCGGCGTGAGCACCACGGGCGACGATAATATTGTCAATGACATCACTTCGCAGGACGGTCAACAGGAAGGCGAGAGCGCTAGTGGTTGGGGCCATCCCGTTTGTAGTGATGCCGCTACCCCTATCGGAGCTGCGTTGCCAACCGACTTCCCGGTTGGTCCGGCACCGGCACCTTAGGTCTGCATGCTTTTGGCGATACGATAAGACGCCTGTAGTCGCATCGCGAGGGCCACTGGAATCCTTCCAGTGGCTCTTTTCATTTTTGCGGGCGAGTAGCCTATAGGTTTGTTACAGGTTGCAGGCTACTCCGGGGCTGCTGATGAGGATCCCGAATCATCCGGGACGTTCAGTCCCTTCTCGCGCAGCCCTTTGGCGATCATCTCCCGGATCTTGGCTGCCTGCTCGTCGCGGCGCTTTTGCTGTTCTATGAGCCTTTTGTCTTGCAATCCGGCCGCTTGCTGCGCCTCGTACGAACGCCACTGTTCAAAAGCGTACTGCGAGGCGAGGGCGCCTATAAAAACACCGAGCGCGATTTGGAAAACAAGCTTCACGGGAGTTTATAATCCGTAGTAAGTTTCTTCGACACGGGCTCGTTCTTGAGCCGCACATAGCGCGGCAGCCCGTTTTCATACGGGGGATAGTCTTCGCCCTGGATGAGCGGGCTGAGATAGCGGCGGCAGTTGTCGGTGATCCCCCACCCATCCGCGCTGATATATTCGCGCGGCATCTTCTTCTCGACGTTGGCGACCTCTTCGAGCCGCGCTTCCCCCACCTCCCACACGTAGGGTTCATCGGACTTGCGCACGATGATCGGCAGGACGGCGTTCTTCCCGGCGAGCGCGAATTCGACCGCGGCCCGGCCCAGGGCATACGCTTGTTCGACATCGGTTTTCGATGCGATATGGCGTGCCGCGCGTTGAAGATAATCCGCGACCGCCCAGTGGTATTTGTAACCCAGCCCCGTCTTTACCAACCCCGCGATGACCGGCGCGACCCCGCCGAGCTGCGCATGGCCGAAGGCATCGCGGGTCCCGGCTTCGGATAGAAATTCCCCGGCCTTGTTTTTTAGTCCTTCCGAGACCACGATGACGCAATAGCCCTCGGTGTCGACGACGTGGTTGACGCGCGTCAAGAATCCCGCCTCATCGAAAGGGATCTCCGGGAACAAGATAATATGCGGGGGATCGGTCGGCCGCTCCTGCGCCAATCCACCTGCGGCCGCGATCCAGCCCGCGTGCCGCCCCATGACCTCCAGGATGAACACCTTGGTCGAGGTCTTGGCCATCGAGGCCACGTCAAAGGCCGCCTCGCGCACCGAGACCGCCACGTATTTGGCCACCGATCCGAAGCCCGGGCAGGCATCGGTGACCGGCAGATCGTTATCGACGGTCTTGGGGATGCCGATGCAGGTAAGCGGATACCCGATCTGGGCCGCCATCTGTGCGATCTTGTTTGAGGTGTCTTGCGAATCCCCGCCGCCGTTATAGAAGAAGTAACCGATGTCATGGGCCTTACAGACCTCGATGAGCCGCTCGTATTCAGCGCGATTCTTGTCCAAGCCCTTGAGCTTATAGCGGCAGGAGCCGAACGCGCCGGCGGGGGTGTGGCGGAGGGCGGCGATGGCCTCATCCGACTCCTTGGAGGTATCGATGAGGTCCTCGGTCAGGGCGCCGATGATCCCATTGCGCCCGGCGTAGACCTTGGCGATGCGATCGGGATACCGGCGGGCCGTTTGAATGAGGCCGCAGGCGCTGGCGTTGATGACGGCGGTGACCCCACCGGACTGTGCGTAGAAGGCGTTTTTTGCTGACATGGTTTTTCTGGCTTTGGAAATAGTGTGATACTACCGCGACATACTCGCCCGGGAAAAGCAGCTAAGTACCATTGTGCGCCGGGCGCTGCTCGATTACTTTAGTGCGGCTTATTTGCCCGCAGCCTCCGTGCACACGCAAGACGAGATAGCTTCTTCAATGTCGTTCCCCGCCCGAGCATTGCGGCTGTGGCAGCGCGCGCCGCTCTACATGCGCATCGTGTTGGGGTTGGTCCTTGGGGTCCTCGTGGGCCTGGCCTTGGGGCCCGCGGCCGGCGGCTTGGGGTTGCCGGGACAACTCGTGCTGCGCCTTCTCGGCGCCCTCGCGCCGCCGCTCATCCTCGCGGCTATCGTGCATGCGCTCATGACCGCGCAGCTCGAAGGCGCTCTGACCTTCCGGCTCGTGCGCCTATTGATCCTGAATACCTTGGTCGCTATTTGCGTCGGTTTGACGGTCGCCAACGTGCTCGAACCGGGGGCCGGCGCCGGTCTGAAACCGCCAACTGCCGCTGCGGAGCACGCTGTGCCAGGCCACTCCGACCCGTGGTTGACGTTTCTCGATAACATACCGAGAAGTCTGCTCGGACCCTTGGGCGATAACGGCAAGGTGCTGGGCGTGATCGCGATCGCCTTGGCCTTCGGCATCGCGCTTAGGCGCGAGCGGACGCGGCCGCTCGACACGCCGCAGGATCTCGTCGAGCTATTCTTGGCGTGTCTCGTGCGCATCCTGCACTGGATCATCGCCATCGTGCCCCTGGCCGTATTCGGGATCGTGGCTAGCGTGGTCGGAACCGGTGGCTTCCGCGACTTCCGCAGCCTAGGCCTCTTTGTCTTGAGCGTGATCGTGGCCTTGCTCATTCAGGCGGGGTACTACCTGCTACGCATACGCTTCGGCTCGTGGGTGCATCCCTGGAAGGCGATCCAGGGTTCGCGCGACGCCCTGGTCATGGCGTTCTCGACCGCGAGCTCGACCGCGACCATGCCGGTCACGTATGCCTGTCTCAAGGATCGGGTAGGGCTGCGGGAGCGCTCGGCCACCCTCGGGGCGCTCGTCGGGGCCAATTTCAATAACGACGGCACCGCGCTCTACGAGGCCATGGCCGCGCTCTTCGTGGCGCAGATGCTGGGTCTCGATCTAACCCTTGCGCAACAGCTTATGGTGGTGTTGACCAGCGTCATCGCCTCGGTGGGAGCGGCCGGGATCCCCGAGGCCGGTTTGGTGACGATGACCTTGGTGTTTAACGCGGTCGGGCTGCCTACCGAGTATATCGCCATCCTCCTGACCGTCGATTGGTTCCTGGACCGCTGCCGCACCGCCATCAATGTCATGGGCGACATCAATGTCAGTTGTCTGCTCGATGGGAAGCGGCGCGAGGCTGATCCCCCCTGAGCGTTTGTGAAGAAATCACAGAGTTCTACGAAGCTTCGACTAACTTCGACATATCCCGATGGTCCTTTGCTTTTGCTACTAAGGCGGCGTGGGAGGCTGTTTACCGGTCCTGTGCTCTAGGGTTGAACACAGCGAGTTCATCCTGAGTTGGACCCACAGGGTCCAGCCGGCGGGCGAGCTCTTCGGGCATGGGCGCGGCATCGCTGGCTCGACGGAAATCCCGCAGAGCCGTCCCCGTGCAGCGCACGTCGACGTTGGGTGCCCCTCGCCCGCGCTCGACGTCACTCCGACTCACGGTCCGGAAGTCGATACTGTAACGGGACAAGCAGCCCGCGCTCGACGCGGTCGCGTGCAACTGCGATCCGGAGAACACGATGAGTCCACCCACTTCCGGGAGCAGCCGGAACTCCGGCTCGTCCTGGCTTAAGCCGATCGCCGACGGCTGGACGCGCGGATCTTCGTCGACAAACTTCGCGACGTCCCTCCGCTCGACGTTGTGGCGGTAGTAATTGAACTGATCCGAATCGTTGACTACCGGATTCGAGAAGTAACGTGGGTACAACGCCATAGCGTTGTCTCCGGTCAGCGGGTAAATCGGCAGCCACCAGTTGATCTGAGCTTGGGGTGCCCCGTACCACGTGTCCCGATGCACAGGGAAGGCATAGGCAATTCCTTTCGTGAGGTGCCCTGTGGGATAGGAGGTTCGAAGCTTGGGGACATCCATGTGGCAATCATCGAGATCGGTCCCAAGCTCATCAAGGATACGACTGGCGAGCCGGCGCGCCTCGGGGTGATGCGTGAACGTGGGCTTGAGCCGCCCGAGCACGGACGCCAGCTCGCTTGGGGTGAGGGCCTCATGCACGCGCAGTGGATCGTGCGCCGCCAGGGCCGCTTCCACGATCTCACGGGCGAACGAAGCGAACTGCGCGACGGACCGAAGGTCATCGTAGACAAAGATCTCCCCAGCGAAGAGCCTTCTGCGTCGTTCCTCGTCCTGAATCGCATGGTTAAACCAGATTACCGTCATGTTCTCTTAGCTGTAAAAATTGGAAACCGCACTTTAGTGAGGTATTTGCGTCAGTTTTCGAAGAAACGTCGCGCCCAGGCTTCGCGCTCGTAGCACCACAACTGGCCGAAGGATTCCTTGAGCAGATAAGCGGTATTCAATCGCTTGTTGGCGGCGAGGAGCCTTTTCAGGGCGGCTCGACCATCGAGGGTCAGATGCTCCCGCCGGGAGAGCAGCGTATACCTTTGACCCTTGATGTAGCTCCGTTTCTCGCCGCTGAGCCGGGCATACTCCTCCTTGCGGATCTTATCGAGCGCCTCACCCAGGTGACGCATCACGTGAAATTTATCGAACAGGATAGCCGCCTGGGGTGCTTGTTCTCTGGTACTGTTGCGAAACGGCTTCCACATGTCCATCACGGCCAAGCGTACCCCCTTGGTTTTACGTGGCCCCAGCCAGGTGAAGAATTCGTCCATGCTGGCCTCCGAGCGACCGGTTCCGCCGAACCAAATGGGTCGGCCACGGAGGAGATCGCTGACCACGATGCGATAGGTGTGACCCTTGCGGATGGCGATCTCATCGATGCCGATAACCGCAGGTCCTGGCCGGCCAGCCCGTGCAAGCTGCGCACCCATGTATTGCTTGTCCAACTCCTTGACCGTCTGCCAGTCGAGATCCAACTCATCGGCCACCGCTTTGATGGTGCTCGTGCGCCAGCGCCGCCCGACGTAGAAAGCAAAGCGCTTGGTGTAGAAAGGGTTGTCGGCCAGAAAGTCCAGACGCTCGCGCTTCACCTTGCCGCACTGCCGGCAATCCACACGCCGGACCTCCAACTCCAGCCGCACGTGCGTATCCCCGCAGGAGAGATCTCGAACCTGCCGCAGCTTCTTGTCGTACCAACCGCGATGCAACGTACCGCAGACTCCACAGCGTGTTTTTTTGAGCGTCGTACGAGCGTGACGATGCGGACCTTCGGTTCCCCGAAAACCCCGCGTACCGTTGCTTGTGGACGAAAGCCGTCAAAGGCGTATGTGTCGGTGAGACGACGAGAGCGTTTGCGTTGGGTAGCCATCGCCACAGCATGCCAGAAATTACCGTCCCTTCAACCGGGCGTAATCCCTTGCAGAGCAAGCCTTGCAGCGTGACCATGAAACCAATATTACCCACACGTTTTTACGAAGACCCTCATTTTTTTACGTGCCATAGCACTGCGCAAACAGGCCTAGGAAAACGTTTCGCACGGCTTTTACTAAATTTTCGGGTGTCCCGATGTCGAGACAGGTGTCATCGGGAAATACTACCCCTTCCACTCGCAGATCACTTTCGATCGCAGCCTTGAGAACGTCCCCAACAATCAATTCTCGCTGCTCGCGCATATTGTCCTGTTTGTTTGCTTTTTGGATAGCGCCAAGATATTCGTGCATGAAATGTGTGAAGACCGGTGTCCAGAGAGCAATACTCCATCCGTAGCGTAGATGAGTCTCTTTAGGTTTTATTGCAATGAGACTTATTCGACCGTCGTCGTCCAGATCCACCATGTCCCATTTCTGCGGCTCTTCGATAGGGAAGAGCCCCAACACTACATCGGCATTCGTGGTTGCTTGCCTGGCCAGCAAGCGAACGAATGCATCGTCGGTTTTGAAAATAATATCGGGATAACCGAATGCCACCAACGCGCTTTGCACAAAGGGATAAGCCTGGTCCAAGGTGTAGGGCGCGCCAAAAGGCAAACCCATCATCAAGTAGGCTAAATGCATATCCAACATTGCGCCATCTCCCAGATAGGCGGGAATGTCCCATTTGCCTTTGCCTAGCACAATGTAGACCTTGATGACACCTGCCAATCGCATCTTCTCGAGCAGATAATGGCAAACCACTTTCGGACGCACGCTCTCACTGTCGCCCAAGGCCCGGAAGCCCACCGGATATAACTCTTTGCTGCAAGGTAATGGGGCCAGCCGCGTTGCTTTCCCGCCTGCCGGGAGCAACCCAATGACTTCCCGATAAAGCTCTCGGTCCCGGTTCGAGTTAGGCATGGCTTTCTGGATCTCGTGCGTAGATAAGGCGCCAGTCAGAGGTCTTAACTAATAGGATTTGATGAGAGGCCGAATGCTGATATTGGTCACCTCGACAGTGCGCGGCAACCCGAGTGCGTTGATCACCACAGCGACCACGTCTTCAGGCTGCATGAGGAGCTCAGGGCGATAAGCCCTGCCCTCGGCCTCATGAATAGCCGCCTGCCGCGGCGTAGCGGTGCGTCCAGGAAACACACTTAGAACACGCACTCCGTCGACGTTCACTTCCTCTCGCAGGCTATCGGCGATGGCCTTAAGCGCGTGTTGGGTTGCGGCATATTGACACACGTTGGCTCTGGCGTTCAGGCCTACGGATGAGTTGATAAACACTATCTGACCTCGACGCAATTTGAGCATGGGCAGCAAGGCTTGCGTCAAGACATAAGGAGCACGAACATTGGTTTTGTACTGCCGGTCCAAGTCTGTGACAAGGGCAGTTTCAAGCGGGCCTTGAGAAAAACTACCGGCACTGTGCACGAGCACATCAACCTGTCCAAAATTTTTCTGGAGACCCTCCGCGAGCTTGCGAATGTCATCATCCCGCGTCAGCTCGATCTGCCAAGCTTGCACCACTGGTGTGATCGCTCGAGCACTCTGCGCAACCGCATCTAGTCTTCGTAGATTTCGTCCCACCAGACAGAGCGTAGCACCCTGCGAGGCGAGGCCGAGGGCGATGGCTTTGCCGATCCCGTTGCTAGCGCCCGTAACTACGGCAATTTTATCCGTGAATGTTTTCAGACTCTTGCTCCAACTTGGTATTAGTTAAGGCTGGGGTCTTACTTGGAGAGGATCGCTGGTCACGGTAGGGGCAGGGCTTCTGCGCGCGGTTTCCGAGCGTCTGGAGGAATAGCCGCGCTATCCGCTTGCCCGCCACCAGCAGGTCCTTGACGAAGCCTTTGAAGAAGCGGAGAAACCATATGCCGACCTGAGGGTAGCAACGCAGCTTGTCATAAAGGCTCAAATCCGAGATCTGAAGGGCCCTTGCAAGCTCGAATAGAAGCTTCCATCGAGGGAGCAGTATGCGCCCCTTATTGATAGGGTCCACGAATGCAGCTTTCTCCCAGGGATCTAGGTAACCCGATCCCTCCGTATGACGCCGTCTGTACAGGAGGCGCTCGGGCAGCTCATAGAATTGCCCCATCAAAGCCAGCTCAGACAATAGCACGACATCTGAGGCGTTATAGCTGCCCTCCAACCGGGTCTTCCTGATAACCTCGGTTCTCATGACGCCAAACATCGGATTGATCCACCAGTTCCCCCCCCGGAACCGCCGGTGGAAAGCCCGATAGCGCACGACCGGATCCGGTGCCCGCAGATCGAGCCCGTCCTCAGGATCGCTCACGAGGTTTCCATGCTCGTCTATCACTCGACTTTGCGGGTAGCAGAGCACAACCGCGGGGTGCTGCTCCAGGACCTCGACGCACCGGGCGAGAAACTCCGGGGCACACAGGTCATCGTGATGCGCCGACTTGAAGTATTTGCCGATCGCCAACTGGATAGTGCGGTTCCCATTGCGCGCGCTGCCTATGTTTTCGTCGTTTCGGGAATAGCGTATGCGTGGGTCGCGAGCCGCGTATTCGCGGCAGATCGCCTCGGTGGCATCTGTCGAGGCGTTATCCGAAATAATTAATTCAAAATCATGGAACGTCTGTGCCAGCACGGCGTCCAGGGCGGCTTTCACGTAACGCTCGCCGTTATAGACGGGCATGCCGACGGACACGCGCGGCGGGATATTATTCGCGTGGGTCATAGGTCTCGAAGATCAAGCCAGTGGTTGTGGGCCATGGGACTTACAGGTTCGGCATGGCTTCCGGCACCCGTTGCTTTCCGCACACCGGTCGAAAGGACCCGACGCTCTCTTTTGCATTATAATGAGTGGGACGAAAGTACGCAAAACGGACCGCATCTCGGTGAACTCACGACCACTCGCTGTTGCGGCGGCCCCAGGTTCGTCCCATTCCTCATCGATAAGGGGGTTAGGAGTCGGAGTCGGTTGAGAAATGGAATTGGATTTATTATGCTTTTACTTGGGGTCAGGAGCACCCACGACGATATCGGGTAGCATCAGTTGAAGCGGATTGTGTGCGATTACTATTAAGAACCATCCATTGGAGTATTGGCAATCTAGACGTCTGCTGGCAAGCTTGCTTAGATTTGGTACGCGGTTCTGATCCAATAATCGTCGAGCGGGCGAACAAATTACCTGTGCATATATCCTCTATATCAATAGATCCTTGGTGAACAGCGACTGGCCTTCTGAGGGCATGAGGCAAACCTCCAGGCCGTGAATCGTCGAAATGTACGCAAACACCTAAAAGCTGCGTAGTCCCATGCGCCGAACGCAATCGCACGGGCGAGCAGCACGGCCATAGGGAGTAGGCAACAGTAGCAATGCAAACCGTCCCCTTTTTCATCACAACGGCCCGGTCCGGCACCCAGTCGCTTTACGCGGCTGCCGTACTCACTCAATCTTGGTCGTCGCAGTAGCTTGGTTGCTGACCAGCACCACGCCGAGTCCCACCGCGTGGTCCGTTGATCCGGGCGCCTCAACGAGACACTGCCACACTCGGAGCTTCTGCAGACTTGGAGGCACCGCATGACGGAAGCGTCGCCAAGTTCGACGAAAGGATGAGGGACGGTCCCTGTCACCGCTTCAAGATAACGGGTCTGAAGGGCCGTCAAAACAGGCGATGCTTCCGGCAGCGGCAAGCCGTCGATTGATTTAGCCGGTATGACCACCGCGAGAGTTCCGCACAGAGCGATCTCGTCCGCCACCAGCAATTCCGTGCGATCGATCGGACGCCGTATGAACTCGATGTTCATAGAATGAGCCAACGCCTCAACGACATCCAGCGTGATACCCTCCAACGCCCCTTCTGTCGCGGAAGGCGTGCACACCGTACCCTCCCGAACCATCAGCACGCAGGACCCGGTTGCCTCCGCTACCCGGCCCCACTGATTGAGCAGCACCATGTCCGGGCACCCCCGCGCGCGACCCTCGATCCTTGCCAAGCGGCCGGTCTGGTAGTTGGTTGCGGTCTTGATCCTGGCAGGAAGCGACAAGTCGCCACTCCGCTGCCAAGTACTGACTCCCAAGTTAATAGGCGGGGACACGGGTGTGTCGTGGTGGTAGGCGGTCACGGCGAGATCCGCGGCAGTTCCCTCGCCCCAATGTCCCTCAGTCACGTAAAGTGTTGTCCGAGCCCACATATTCCGGCCCGGTTCGACTAAGGCACCGATCAGTTCGTCGAGCGCGCCCTCGTACTCCTCGTACGTCGTGAGGAAAGGAATGTGCAGCAAACGAGCAGATCGTCGCAGACGTTCATAATGACGACGCAGCATCACCATTGCGAACCGCCCATCGGGCTGCCAAAAGCCCGTGATCCCTTCGAATACGCTGAGACCCCTGGTGAAAGCCTCACAACCGATATGGAGCAGGGCTTCGTTCCACAGACGAAGTTTGCCTCCCATGTATACGAACTTTGGTTCTTGCAGTGTTGCCACGTCGGCCTCCTGTATCGTCTCCTGACGAGCTAAGCCTCGAGATGCGTGCCTCGGCGGGTTCGCTATCTGCTCAATCCCTATGCTGGTACAACAGGACCTTCTCGGCTCTCTGTTCCGTCAGTATAGACAGCCACAATCTCGTCGGCAATGCGGGAGGAATCGGTCCCGCGCAGATGATCCCTCATGGTAGCGCCCGTACAAGCCTCATCCCCTGGGGGCGCTCCCCGCTTCGCGAGACGTCTTCGAGGTGAACGACCCTAAAGTCGATGCTGAATCTGGTCTTTCCCGAGGTGTTGACTGGAGTGCATTTGTGCGCCTGAGAACGTAATAAGTCCGCCTACCGGACAGATCAGCCGGATCTGCGGATCCAACTCGATCGGCTCTGTGGCGCGCGGGAGGGGCCGCGGGTCCTCTTTGTATAGCCTGCCACGCTGGCGCCGCGATAGAGCTTGTTCCATTCATAGTAATTGTATCCGCTCGAGCTGTTTCGCACCGGCCGGTTCCAGTAGCGCGGGTGAAACGCCATCGCATTATCGGATTCAAAATCGTAAACTGGCATCCACCAGTTTATCTGCCAGGGGGGTAGAGTACCACGTGTCGCGGTGAGGGTGCCACGCGTACGCTAGGCGGGGATGTCCCATTTGCCTTTGCCTAACACAATGTAGACCTTGATGACACCTGCCAACCGCATCTTCTCGAGCAGATAATGGCAAACCACTTTCGGGCGCACGCTCTCACTGTCGTCCAAGGCCCGGAAGCCCACCGGATATAACTCTTTGCTGCAAGGTAATGGGGCTAGCCGCGTTGCTTTCCCGCCTGCCGGGAGCAACCCAATGACTTCCCGATAAAGCTCTCGGTCCCGGTTCGAGTTAGCCATGGCTTTCTGGAGCGTTATAACCTCATCTATTTGTTGAACACTACACTAGTTATATTGTCTATAGACGGTCTTAACAGGCGGGCCGATCATGAATTTGCTCACACCTTCATCCAGCGCCCTGCGGTAGATCCCAAGGGCTTCGTGGATGGCTTCGACAGTCCTGTCGATATCCGCATCCGTGTGCGCATAGCTCACCACGAGAGACGGCGCGAGGATGCCGCGCTTTATTGTTTCCTGCAGAAACAAGGTCCTGAAGACCTGAGAGGCTTGCTTAGTCTCATCCCGAGTCGCGTACACGAGGCAGCACGGTCTTCCCATGACTTGGAAGTACGATTCCAAGCGATGCTCCGTAATCGACTTCCTGATGCCTTGATCGAGGCGTTGTCCTTGCCGCCAAAGGGTATCGATAACTGGTTCGCGCTTATAAGTGCGCATTGTTTCCATGGCGGCCGCCAGGCCGTGACTCTCTGCTCCGTGTGTCGTGGAAAGTAGGAACACCCGTTCCCGCTCGTGATCAAGCCCCCCAAGCCGCATGATCTCTTTCTTACCAGCCAAAGCCGACACTGAGAAACCATTTCCCAGAGCTTTCCCGAAGGTCGAACAGATCGGGAACTACGTTGTGGAAGCGTTGGGCACCCCCGTTATGCCAGCGGAAGCCCGTGATCATCTCGTCCAGGATAAAAACCGTGCCATTTTCACGGCAGAGTTTTTGGGCTTCGTGGAGGAAATCATTCTTAGGTGGCGTCTCTTTTTCGGGCTCGAGGATTACGCAGGCTATTCGCGCCGGCTCCTCGGCAAACAAACGCCGCAGGCTTTCGATATCGTTATAGCGGAACTTGCGGGTCAATGCCTGTATCGTACTCGGAATTCCGGCCGCCATCGCAGTAGTCCCGATAAACCAGTCACTAACCGAGAAGAATGGGTGGTCGCTACAAACTGCCACCAGATCCCTGCCCGTATAGGCGCGGGACAGCCGGATTGCCGCATCGTTTACGTCAGACCCGTTCTTGGCGAATTTCACCATCTCGGCGCCTTCGATGAGGCTGAGAAGCTCTTCTGCGCACTCAAGCTCGATGGGCGCGGGACGCACGAAGTTCGTTCCTCGCAGCATGGCCCTGTGGGCGGCTTCCACCACTGGCGCGTAAGCGTGCCCCAGCGTCACCGCCCGCAGGCCCATGCCGTACTCGATGAATTCATTGCCGTCCACATCCCATACGTGGCATCCCAGGCCTCTATCGATGTAACGCGGACAAGAACCCGGATACTGGTCGTCCCCTTTCGCATAGGTATGCGCGCCACCGGGGATTAACGCATGGAACCGCTGTGCCATTGTTCGGGATTTATCAAAGCTCATTTGCCTATCACCGCTCTGTCTTCGAGGATTTCCGGGTCTCAAATGTTGCACCAAGGAAACGATTCAGCTTACTCCCGAGAGGAAGCGGAGAGGCTGGCCTTGGAAGGCGAGGGAGAGCGGCCCAGGGTGGCAAGCTCAGGTCCTTTCAGCTTGGCTCCCAAACTTCTGCATGGACAGCTCCGCTATCCGCTTGGCTGCGACCAGCAGGTCTTTGACAAAGCTTTTGAAATAGCGCAGAAACCATAAGCCGATCTGAGGGCAGCAACGCAGCTTGTCATAAAGACTCAAATCCGAGTTCTGCAAGGCCTTTGCAAGCTCGAATAGGAGCTTCCATCGAGGGAGTAGTATCCGGCCCTTATTGACAGGGTCTTCGAACACAGCCTTCTCCCAGGGATCCAGGTTACCCGATCCCTCCGGATGACGCCGTCTGTACAGGAGGCGCTCGGAAAGCTCGTGGAATTCCCCCATCAGAGCCAGCTCAGACAGTAGCACGACGTCTGCGGCGAAATAGCTGCCGTCCAACCGGGTCTTCTTGATGACTTCGGTTCTCATGACGCCAAACATCGGATTAATCCACCAGTTCCCCCCCCGATACCGCCGGAGGAAAGCTCGATAGCGCTCGACCGGATCGGTTGCGCGCAGGTCGAGTCCGTCCTCTGGATCGCTCACGAAGTCTCCATGCTCGTCTATCACTCTACTTTGCGGATAACAGAGCACCGCGGCAGGCTGCTGCTCTAGGACCTGGACGCAGCGAAGGAGAAACTCCGGGGCACACAGATCATCGTGATGCGCCCATTTGAAGTATTGGCCGGTCGCCAGCTCAACGGTGCGGTTGCTATTGCGCGCGGCGCCTATGTTTTCGTCGTTTCGAGAATAGCGTATGCGCGGGTCGCGAGCCGCGTATTCGCGGCAAATCTCCCCGGTGGCATCGGTCGAGGCGTTATCCGAGATGATTAGCTCAAAATCACGGAATGTCTGGGTCAGCACAGCGTCCAATGCAGCTTTTACGTAACGCTCGCCGTTATAGACGGGCATGCCGACAGAGACGCGCGGCGGGATATCATTCGTGCGGGTCATAGGTCTCGGAGTTCAACCAGCGGTCGTGGGTTATGGCACTTACATGTCCGGCATGGCTTCTGACGCCCCTTGCCTTCGGCACACAGGTCGAACAGGCCCAATGCCGTCGCTTGCATAATACGGGGTGGAGTGGGTAGTACGCAACGGACCGCGACGCGTGCCAGGGCCTCTCACCGACACCAGTGGGTTAAATCCCGGCCAAGTAGTTCACTCAGGCGTTGCACCTCGGGGTGGAATTTACGCTGAAGTTCGACCCTCAACTCTGGATCCATCGCAGGACGTGTCACATATTTGGTGTTAAGTTGTCCCAGTCTTTGAAGAACTTCGCGACGCAAAGGTCGGGGCACCGTTGCCCTGACGAGCGATCGAGCCAAAGGGTGGCTCTTCAAGGTCCACAACAAGCTTCTGAAGGTCTTGCTGCGCACCTGTTTGTTTGGATTCACTACCTCAAACCTGGGTTGGAAGCGGTCGTCTATATTCAAAAAGCACAGCGTCTCTTGATAGACAGATGCCGCATCTTGCTTAAGGTCGTCATAAATGATGATGTGTACTTTCTCCCGCCCAAACCTGTCAAAATAGCGCTTGACCTGATCTGTATACTTGCCAACCTCCATATAAAAGAAGCCACTGATTATCAACTCATTCTCAGGAAGCCTGGCTCCTGGTTTTCTTATACTCTCATCCTCAAGGGCCGCCCTAAAATCCTCGATCTCTTCTCCTCCAGTGCGTAGCATATGACTATGCAGAGAGTAAAGCATATCTACTGGATTTCTGAGCATAATAATTATATCTGCGGCACCAGCGAAATCCCGAATCTCGTAAGCCGCGCGCTTTGAATACAAATAGAACACTGATTTCTCGCCTACTCGCCTCCGGAACTTCGCCTCGGGAGTATCAAAGTGCGCCAGGTATTGCTCAATGGTGCACCTGGGATGTGTAAACAGCAGGTCATTACCGAAGAAATCCATCTCCTTCTCTGGCAAACAAATATCCGGATGCTGACTCAAGTAATACCGCATGGCTGTTGTTCCACACTTTGGCGCTCCGACAATGAAAAAGTCTGGCTTTCTCACGGGGTACTCCTCAAACCGAAGCTCCCCGCAGCCGTGGTGTAAATGCCAAGCCGCTGGTAAACCCATACCGCAAGCAGGATATTCCACGTTGCCACGCTGATCGCGGTTGCAATGGCCGCCCCTTCAATCCCCCATACCGGGATCAGTAGGGCGTTCAGTGCTACATTCATCACAGCGGCTATGCCCACACCTGTAGCGGTGTCGCGCTCATGACCGGTCATGACCAGGAGCAACCCTACAGAGCCCATCCCAGCGTTAATGATTTGCGCTGCACTGAGAATAGCGAGTGCCGTTGCTCCAGAGACAAAGTCGGCGCCAAACACCGTCAGCAGGATCCACCGGCTGAAAATGATCATGCTCAGGGCCACAGGCAGAGAACCTAACAGAACAACACGGGCGCTAATGGTGACAATGCGCTGTAAGCGCTGTAGCTCACCGGCAGTGTAGAGGCTGGAAACGACTGGCCCTAGCGCCATATTGGCGGCGGCCAAGACAAACGAGACGAGATCAGCCCCCGCGTAGCCACTTGATAGACGCCGGCAGCTTCGGCGCCTTGCATGGCTCCCACCATAAGGATGGCCGTCTCATGGTTAATCGCCGCCAGGCTGCCCAGCGCCAGCAGAGGAAGGGCGCTTTTTATCCACGCGCGGGTTTCATAGGTTGGCGCCGTCTCCTTAACCGCCTGCGGCAACCGCTTGACTAACCACACCGCGCCCACCAAAAAGGCAGCGGCACTAGCGGCCACCTGCATTCCCATAGCCCAGACAGCGGTAAACTGGCCGGCGCCCGACAGCAAATAACCGCCCCCAGCTAACAGGATGAATAGGCCAGGTTTGATCAGCGCTTCAGGCAGTTGTCCCAGCAGCACATAGCCGAGTCCGCGCAGGGTTGCCGTGCGCAGGGCATTCAGGGCCATTAAGGGCAACAGAACCAGGGCCAGCCAGAAAGTCGCAAGCCCTTCGGGCGGGAGGCGGTCGGCCAGCACCCAGCCGATGACCGCCGCCAGCAGTACCAGTCCCCATGAGATGAGCAGGACCGCTTGATTTGCCTTTAGTAACAGGCCACGCATCAAGGACCAAACCGAGCGGCTCTGGTAGGCCGCGATGTAACGAATGATCAAGCTCGGCAGGCCCAGCTTGGCCGGTACGCTTAACAAGTTGACCAGTGCCATGGCGTAGGCATAGGTACCGTAGTCCGCCGCCCCCAACAGGCGCGCTAAAACGATACTGAGGATGAAACCCAATGCGGTCGCGACAAGTCTCAGGGCAAAACTTCCTCCGGCTCCGCGAATCAGATAGTCCCGGAGGCTGTGTCTTGCACCCATACTAGCCGCTAGAAGCGGACCCCGATTTTTGGACAAAGATCGTACCGCCCTGATTCGACTATGCAGCAGACAAGTACAGCACCGCATCGCCGCTGAACGGCGCCGTGAACGACTTGCTGCTTCCTCCCGTCACGGAACCGGCCGTCACGGTCGAGCCCGTACCCGGATTGAACCACTCGACCTTGAGTGATCCCGTGCTCGACGATAAGTTCATCGTCACGGACCCGCCGCTCGGCAGATACACGAGGTACTCGGCTCCCGTTGCGCTCGGGTTGGCCAAGCAGTAGCCGGTCGAGGCGAGGCCGTTCTTCGGCGTCATCTTGGCGAGGTTCATCTTCCGGGCGTAGGTGAGCGTGTGCCCCATTGCCTTGCGGGCACCCTCGTGCGTCGGATCGACATCCAGCGGGTCCATGTAAATGGGATTGAGCCCGCGCGCGAAGCTCTTCCAAACCCACTTCCGATCGCCTCCGACGCCCCAGAGGTGGTCCGTGTCGGTGAGGAGGATCTTGGAGCCGTTGGCCGCAGGCGGATTCGATCTATAGTCGCTTCCGACCTCGTGCCTCGGCGAGATCCAGTCCGCCTTGCTGCTGAACAGCGCCGCGTTCGTGCCGGTGCTCCACTGAAACGTCATCCCGACCGGATGCTGTTTGGGCTTTCCGGCCTGATGAGCTTTGACGACATCGATCATGTGATACTGAAAGCTCGTCGAGTACGAGCCACGTCTCGTTTGCGATCTCGTAGAGGACGTTGGGTAGGTCGTTCACGGTGTCGACGACCTTCTTGACGTAGGCTCTCTGAATCGCGGTGACCTTCGGCAGGCTCAGTGTGTGCGTCTCGGTACCCTTACCGTCGTTGTTGGGATCGCCGTTGATGCCGTTGATGTTGTTGGCGGCGTGAAACGGGTGACCCTTCCAGCGCCAAGCGGAATCCGAGAACTGCATGCCATGGCCCTCGAACAGCATGATGGAAACGTAAATTCCCTTGTCTCTGGCCTGAATGACGCGCGACCTCAGTCGATCGAAGTACGATTGGTTGAGCTTACTGAGATCGAATTTGCGCTTGCCGTCGAGCGCAGTACCGGAGCCGGTGCGCGGCCATGGAAACTGGATCGTGTTTCTGATCGGCCCGCCGCGGTAGCTGTAGCGGGCAAGCTCCCAGGTCCACATGCGCATGAAGTTGTGATTTTTCGACACCAGGAAGCTCAGGTACCCGCTGTAGTTGAAGAGTGGGCCCGGAACGCGGTCTTTCAGGTTATACCAGATGTGCGATCCGGTCAGATAGATCGCTTTCCCGCTGCCGTCGGTGAAGTACCGCTTGTTGGTCGCGTGGACCTTGAGCGGCCCCGTCGCCACGTTGGAGGCGGAAAGGGCGGCGTTCGCATGGTAGGTAAAGGTTCTATCCCGTTGAAATCCGGATTGGGCTAGGTAAAGAGCTGTCCGTGTTCAACATCGGCGTGTCGTTGGCGAGGATCGCGGGCGCCGGCTTGGTTAAGGTGGTGTTCTTTACTAACGTGTACGAATCATCGGCGGCGTTCGGTGCGACGTTGGCCGTGATTAGCACCTGGTCCATGTCGGTGAGATCGCCGTCGGTGATATCGAGCCGCAGGAGATACGCCTCGCCACATCAGGCGTGAAGCTCGGCGTGGCGGTCGTCGCGCCCGATAGATTGGCGTTGGTGATCGCGCTCGTCGGAGGCACGCTCACGAAGGTCCATAGGAAACTCAATGGGCTTGGGCCGTTGTCCGGATCGTTACTGGCCGTACCGTCGAGCGTCGTCTGATTGCCGAGTTGCACCACGATATCCGATCCGGCGTCGGCATTGGGCGCCACATTGGGCGGCGAGACGGTGATTACGACCTCGTCCTGATTGATGTCGGCGCCGTCGTTGGCCTCGAGGCCGCACGCGAAACGCTCCGGGTAGATCCGGGGCGAAGGAGGCGAGCGCGGTGGCCGCCCCGGTGATGTTGGTATCCGTAGGCGCACCGCCTGGGCGGAACGGCCACGAAGAACCAGCGGAAGGCGAACGGCAAGCGCCGGCGTCGGGGTTGGCGCTGACCTGGCCGTTGAGGTCAACGATCGGGCCGATGACAGCGGACGGTCTGCACCCCGCGTCGGCGTTCGGCGGCACGTTGGGGGTTGCGGCCGTGACCGTCACCGTATCACGTTGGTCATCTGCCCGTCGGAAACCTCGATCGCTAACTGCGTAGGGGCCATCGCACATCGGTGGTGAAGCTAGGGGCAGCCGCGGCCGGATTCGCGAGCGACGCGTTGGTGACCGTGCTCGCGGGCGGCACCGAAAGGAACTGCCACGAGAAGGTCAGTGGATCGCCGTTTGGATCGGAGGAGCTGGAACCTATCGAAGGTGACGAGAGCACCTGTCGCCACGTTGAAGTCCAGGCCGGCATCGGCCATCGGCAGCCCGTTTCCGGACTCCACCGTATTCGCACCCGGGCCGCAGTGGACGTCCGCCGTCGTTGTCCTGGACACTGTAGCGGAAGCGATCGCGACCGAGGAAACCCAGAGCCGGGCTGTACGTCACGGTGCCGTCCCGGTGGTTTGTTACGCGCTTACCATGCTTGGGTTTCGTGACGATTCTGACCGTGCTTGGGACGAAAGATGCGGCCATCGCGATCCCTATCGTTGGCGATGACGTTGATGCGCACGCGCGTATCGAGCGCCGTGGTCGCGGCGTCGTTCTTCGCGATCGGAGCGTTAGCAACCGCATAGGTAGCCGCTGGTACAGAGAGAAATAACATGATTCCCAACATCACCGTTGAACCTAAGGTCCTGGCGAAGTTGAGGCGTGCTGTAATACTAAGCATTAAGTACCCCCTTGATTACGTATATGTGCTTAGCGAAACGCCCAGCACACAGGAGGTACTGTTTGATCGCCTGGCAACCCTGCGGCCATGCCCCCCATTCATTAGGGGTTTAGGCCAGTAGCTTTGCGTCCCATCCTTTCAGATGGTTTGCCTTTTTCAGTGCTCTCGATTTCTTTGAGGGTGTTGATCCAGCTCGCGAGAACATCGCTCGAACGCCCGAATCTATCGACCCTCGCTTCTCAGGCTTTAATAGCGGCTCCTGGGACGTTGTCCAATGACCACCATGCTGACACAGAGCAGCTGAACGTCATTCTGAAACGACTCTACCCAGCCCGACTTCCACGCGCCGTGCAAAAGCATGGTCTTTCAGTGGGTGTGATTCCAACCAGGTAACTATAGCTATAGTCAGTAGTAATAAAATCAGTCGTGAAGGTAACCAAGCGGCTGAAACCTGCGGTGTAGAGGGTCACTATGGGTGATCTGGCAGGTATGCAAGCCGTAACGTGAGTGAACGCCGAATAAGTCTCGAAAAGGGTGATTCGGAAGCCGACGCAGCCGCCAATTCTGGGAAGACTGCTATTTCTGTGGAAGAGATAGAGGTAGGCATCCATGGATTCCGCCGGGGTATTGGCGACAGCATCCATACAAGGGGAAGTGCAACACGGGAAGCCCATCGTGTGGTTCGGGCGTGAGAAGCAAATCGACCGCCCGTGGCCCGTGCAACCCCAGTCCGTAGCCCCAACCGCGGCCCGCGAGCACCCCACGATACCGGTCAGGAATCAGTTGCAAAATGGCATTGGATTTTTTATCCTGCCTAATGTGAGGGGTTAAGCGGCCGTTGCCGAGGCGACTCAGGGAGTACCACTATTTCGAATGGGTGACGGGCCGCACCTGAAATATGTGGGCATAGGCTTCCATTACGCGTAGCTCTCGCCCTACTACGCGCTTTTTCCGGTCGAGGCCGCCCAGGTCCATTTGCACGAGGACTTCGTGGTGGACGCACCCGGGCTTGATTCGCCGTGTGTTCGAGTTTCTGGGCGTGTACGATAAATTCGAACCCGATATGCGCGGAAAACTCAACCAGGGCCACTCGGACAAGATCTTGGCCATGCATCAATTTTTTGCGAAAGACAGTCCGGTCAAGCTGCTCGTACGTTCGGTATTGGCGGGCGGATGGCTCCAGAATGAAAGGGAGGATGCAGGCCGCCAATCGGCTGCCGCGGCCGGAGCTCACGCCGGAGATGCACGAAAGGCTGGTTACCGTATACCGGAACGACATCTTGCGTTTCCAGAACATGATCGGCCGGGATCTGTCCGCGTGGCTGCGGCCGTAGCCCGCAAACGGTGGCCGATCGTGACGATGCCGACCTTTCTGATTATCAGCGCCCAGAAGGCCGGCACGACCTCGATGTACGAGTACCTGTGGCAGGACCCCGACATTTTCATGAGTGCGGTGAAGGAGCCCTGGCACTTCGCCTCGCACGCGAGGAGGCGATGGACGGAACCAGGCGATGATTACATCCGCGCCGGCTACTTGGCCCTGGCCCGCGTGGAGGATTACGAAGCGCTGTTTGAGGGAGGAACGCACGCGCTGGCACGCGGGGAAGCCAGCACGATTTACCTGCTGACCGAAGGTTGCGCGGAGCGCATGGTTCGCAACGGTCATCTGCCTGGCGGACGATACAGACCGGTGTGGGGGCTGTGGAAGTGAAGATGCCGCGGGTTCGACTATTTCTCGAGGCCCAGGCTTTACTACCTTCTTTCAGACTCATCTTTGAATTAGAAAATACTCAGTCCACCTCGTTCTGGAATTGTGAAGAAGAACAAACGCTTTCTTAGTCCAACTATTGAGTCTTCCACGATAGTTGAACTCCTTCGCTGGAGAGCGCTTTTACAGCCCGAACAGCGAGCCTATACTTTTCTCGTTGATGGGAAGGTAGAAGGACCAAACCTGACTTATGCAGAACTCGATTGTAAAGCCCGAAGCATTGGTGCCTTGCTCCAACAGCATAGAGCGCCAGGGGAGCGGGCTCTGCTGCTCTACCCCCAAGGTGTGGAGGTCATAGCTGCTTTTTGCGGTTGCCTTTACGGTGGGGCGATCGCCATCCCTGTGCCTCCACCCGAAGCGAGTAGAGTAAAGCGAACCCTGCCTAGACTTCAGGCGATCATCAAGGATGCCCAAGCCTCGTTTGTCCTGACTACGTCCACAATTCTATCCCTAGTTGAGGAATTTCGAGAGCAGATTCCTGAATTCCAGGCTATGCGCTGGATAGACACCGAGCAGGTTGGTCTGGAACTGGCGGAGGAATGGCAAGATCCAGCAGTTAGCAGCGATATGCTGGCTTACCTCCAATACACCTCAGGTTCCACCGCTACCCCCAAGGGTGTGATGATCAGCCATGGAAACGTAATGTTCCACTCTGCGTACCTTAAAAAGGCATGCGGGTACACACCCGATAGCATAACTGTGACGTGGATGCCTTACTTCCATGATTATGGACTGGTTGAAGGACTGATCCAACCTCTATACAACGGTACCCCGTGCTTTGCGATGTCGCCCCTTGCATTTATCAAGCGACCGATTCATTGGCTCCAGGCAATTTCCCGATATAAGGGAACCCATAGCCAAGCCCCGAACTTTGCCTACGAGCACTGCGTTCGCAAGATCTCACCAGAACAACGCTCTACCTTAGACCTTAGCTGTTGGCGTGCAGCAGGCAACGCCGCAGAGCCAATCAACCCGAAGGTAATGGAGAGTTTCTTCGCAGCCTTTGAACCGTGTGGTTTCCGCTGGAACGCCTTTTGTCCTGCTTATGGACTTGCCGAGGACACTCTGTTAGTTTCTTCGAGTCAGCAAACTGCGGCGCCCGTTTTGTGCAAGCTCGATGCGGCAGCGCTGGAAAAAAATCGGATTGTTGACGCCAACAAACACGACAGCGTTGCGCGGACGGTAGTGGGATGTGGTCGCCTGGTTTGCGATACAAAGGTAGCTATCGTTGATCCAGAAACGTTGATCCAATGTGCGCCCGATGAAGTCGGTGAGATTTGGGTGTCAGATCCTAGTGTCGCTCAAGGCTATTGGAATCGACTCGAAGAGACAGAATGCACCTTTCGGGCACACTTGGCAGACACAGGCGAAGGTCCCTTTCTCCGCACCGGCGATCTGGGATTCATGAAAGATGGTGAGCTATTTATCACTGGTCGCATCAAAGATTTGATCATTATTAGAGGCACTAATCATTATCCTCAAGACATTGAGTGGACAGTGCAGCGGAGTCACCCAGCACTAAGACATGAACATGGAGCAGCGTTTTCGGTTGTAGATGGCGAGGAGCGACTGGTAGTTGCTCAGGAAATCGAGCGTCGTTACCCGAATTTGAACTTCGATGAGGTATTTGAGACAGTTTGCCAGACGGTGGCGGACCATCACGAGTTGGCAGTTTATGCCATATTGCTGCTTAAAACTGGCAGCATTCTTAAGACTTCCAGTGGGAAGATCCAGCGCAAGGCTTGCCGGGCCAGCTTTCTGGATGGAAGCTTAGATGTTATAGGGACTTGGACTGCAAACAAGGTTACAAAACCAGGAGGGGGTACTGTGCCAATGCCACCTGCACCAGACATTCGCACCCATGGTGCTACAGATATCTTAACCGATTCATCTGTCAGGATTACGGATGTCACCGCAGAACAGGGCATAAGCAGAGAGCGTGCTGACGCTATCATTGACTGGCTTCGCACTTATGCAAATGAGCGGCTCAACTCCGGACTGATTGATAAGCGCCGTTGTATACCCCCCTACGTGGTACTCGACTTTGGAAATCGCGGCATACTCGGGATGCAAATCCCTGAAAAATACGGAGGGACTGCCCTAAGAAACCTCGATGCTATGCGCGTTGTCGAACAGCTCGCAGCCATAGATCTGACACTTGCTACATTCGTTGTCAACAATGATTTTCTTGGGATTCGCCCGATCCAGCGCTATGCTACCGAAACCGCACGCGATGAGCTTCTCCCTATCCTTGCCAAAGGTCGCGAGCTTGCGGCATTCGCACTGACAGAGCCAGACGCTGGTTCAAATCCCCAAGCGATCTCAGCAACAGGAGTCGCGGACGCTACAGGTGGCTGGCGATTACACGGTACTAAGGTTTGGAGTGGCTCTGCTGCATGGGCAGGTGTGATCAATGTCTTTGTCAAACTCGTTGATGCCAACAACAAATCAAGCGGCATCGCCGGTTTTGCTGTGCGTCAGGGAACAGCTGGCTTGCGTCCGGGACCTGAATCGCTGACGATGGGGATGCGTGGCATGGTGCAAAACTTCATCCACCTCAACGACGTTCGAGTAGGTTCGGTCCATGTGCTAGGCGAACCCAGAGCTGGGATGGAAGCTGCCCAAGATGCGATGCTGTATACCCGTCTGGCCATTGGAGCAATGTGTGTCGGCGGGATGAAGCGCTGCGCGCAGTTGATGCTCCGCTATGCAACGCGTCGTGACATCGGTACAGGACGTCTGCTGGACAACCCAGTCACACTGACACGCTTGAGTGACCTCACAGCAGCGATCGCGGCATTTGAAACGCTTGTTGCTCGGATTGCCGAGTTACTTGACGATGGCTATTTGGTTCCGGCGGAGGCGTATGTCGCCTGCAAGACAGCCGGTCCGGAATTGCTTTGGAAGGCTGCTGACAATCTCGTTCAGCTTTTGGGAGGTCGCGGGTATATAGAGACGAATATTGCTGCCCAAATCCTGCGCGATGCTAGAGTATTTCGGATTTTTGAAGGTCCCACCGAGACCTTAAATATGTTCCTTGGCTCACGCCTGCTCCACCGAAGCGCCGAACTGCATCAGTTCCTGTGCAATGGTCTCGGCGCTCCTGCCGTCTCAGACAGTTTGAGAGATGCTGCGGAACGAATTCAGGCACGGTGGTGGTCAGAGCCAACTGCTCCTTCCTCAGACGGTCCTTCTGCCCTACGTTGGGCTTCCATGCTCATCGGTGAAGTTGCTACATCCGCAATTCTGCTAGCAGCAGTGCAGGGAGGGGTTAAGCGCACGCCATCAAACCAGCTGCGTCGTGCTGTTGAATGGGCACGATGCCAGTTCGACCAGACCCTTGAGCGAGCCCTTACTGGCACACCCGTTGAACCTGTGCTGCTTAACGCCAATGAAGCTACGGCTCTTATATCCAGCTATGCTGAAACAATCGGAGATCTCGAACAAACCCTCGCGGGTGAAGATCGTGCATTAGACGAGCTACTACGGCGCGAAGAAACAACGCGTGAAGGAAGAGGAACATGAGAGAACCAAGAGACAAGGAGGCAAGGGGACAAGGGGAATCTTCATCAATCCTCTCCCCATCCTCCCATCCTCCCTTTTCTAGCCATACCGTCGAGTCCATTGAAACCTGGCTAGCAAGATGGGTTTCTGATGAACTAAAAATAGTGCTCACTTCGATTGACACGCGCAAGTCCTTTTTCTTTTACGGTCTCGATTCAGTGACGGCTATCGGGCTTTCATCTGACCTCGAGGTTTGGCTTGGACGCCAGCTTTCTCCCGCTCTGGCGTGGAATTATCCTACCATCGAGACCCTTGCCCAGCATTTAGCTCAGGAAAGCGATGTTAGGGAGGACGAGTATAAAGATAGCCAGGCCAATGTAATCGACAAAATCAACCAGGGAAAGGCGGAACAATCATTGGCTAACCTCTCCGATGAAGAAGTGGATTCCTTGCTAAGTCAGATGTTAGCGGAGGAAGGTGATTCATGAGTGACATCTCTAAACGTACCGCTGATCTTTCGCCGGAGGAAAAGCGCGCACTTCTAGCGCAACTGCTGCAGAAAAAGGCTAGCCAGTCGAGCGAGGCCCTTGCGGAGAATGTAGCCAAGGAGAGCGATAGTTCTTCGCTGCCAGCGACGCCAGCTCAGGCAAGACTTGAGCGGGAAAGAACTGTCGCACCAGTTGATGGGCCACAAGCAAAGGGTCCGGACGGCAAACAGCCTCTCCCCACGCCGGTTAAAGGCATGCAATTCAGCCTGCTTTACTTCTCCAGCAACGAGTCTAAGTTTATAGATAACAAGTATCAACTGTTGCTGGAAGGAGCAAAGTTCGCCGATCAACATGGCTTTACTGCCGTTTGGACACCAGAACGTCATTTTCATGCCTTTGGTGGCATCTACCCCAATCCGTCCGTCTTATGCGCCGCGCTCGCCATGGTGACCGAGCGAATCCGCTTACGAGCTGGCAGTGTTGTCATGCCTCTACAGAATCCAATTCGAGTTGCTGAAGAATGGTCTGTGGTAGATAACTTGTCACAAGGCAGAGTAGACATTGCCTTTGCTAGAGGTTGGAATGTGCAGGACTTTGTCCTTTGGCCGCAGCACTACGCCAACAGTAGAGAAGTCCTGTTTTCAGGGGTTAAAACCGTGCAAAAGCTTTGGCGGGGTGAGGCAATCTTAGTACCCGATGGCGTTGGGAAAGAGACCGAGATCAAAATTTACCCCTTGCCCAAGCAGCCCGAATTGCCTATTTGGATCACCAGTAGCGGTAGTAAAGAAACGTTTATTGAGGCGGGTGCCTTTGGATACCACGTCTTGACTGCCCTTCTTTTCCAAGAGATTGAAGAATTGACCGAAAAATTAGCCCTCTATCGCGACTCCAGGGCGAAACATGGGTACGACCCCCAAACTGGTCATGTCACTCTAATGCTGCATACATTTGTCGGCGAAGACATAGATGTTGTTCGCGACAAGGTGCGAGGGCCGTTTACAGAATATCTCAAAACTTCTGTTGACTTGTGGCGTCGTGGCTCTAAGAGTGTTGGCGAGTTGAGCGAAAGAGAGCGGGAAAAACTTGTGGCTTACGCATTTGAGCGTTACTCTCGTACTAACGCCTTATTTGGGACACCAAGCACATGCTTAGAAATGGTCAATCGACTAAAGGAAATTGGTGTCGATGAAATTGCTTGTTTAATCGACTTTGGAGTCGACGTAGATTCGGTTCTGGCAAGTCTTTACTCCCTAAATATGCTTAGAGAGCGGTTTAATAGGGAGTTTCAGATGTTAGCAGCGGAGGAAGTTAACTCATGAGTGCTGTCTCCAAACTTACAACTGAGCTGTCACCGGAGGAAAAGCGTGCGCTTCTAGCGCAGCTACTGCAGAAAAAGGCTAGCCAGTCCAAATCTTTGCTTCCTCTCTCCCTCGGTCAGCAGGCACTGTGGTTTTTGTACACGCTCGCACCCCAAAGCTGGGCTTACAATGTGTTGTTTGCAGCCCGAATTCGCTCACATGTAGACGTTCCGGCCTTGCGACGCGCGTTTGGGGCGCTGATTGATCGCCATCCTTCCCTCAGAACCACTTATACTTTGCGCGACGGTAGACCGGTGCAGCAAGTCCACGAGCACACTCAAGTCCACTTTGAGGAGACAGACGCTTCAGCTTGGAGCCAGACAGCGTTGAATAACCGCCTGGTTGAGGAAGCACGCCGTCCCTTCAATTTGGAACGGGGACCCTTGCTGCGGGTGAACTTGTTCACTCAATCAGCCAAAGAACACATCCTTTTGCTGACGATGCACCACATTGCAGTCGATCTCTGGTCCCTTACCGTGTTGTTGGACGAGCTCCGCGTGCTGTACCCTGCCCAAAGAGCTGGCACACAGGCACCTCTACCTCCTCTCGCCTGGCAATACACGGACTTCGTTCGTTGGCAGACCGAAATGCTAGCAAGCGCAGAAGGAGAACGGCTTTGGACCTATTGGCAGAAACAGCTTGCTGGTGAATTGCCTGTGCTGAATCTGCCTACTGATCGGCCTCGACCGCCGATTCAGACGTATCGCGGTGCCTCGCACGCCTTCAAGCTGAGCGAGGAATTGACGCGGCAGATCAAGGCGCTGACGAAGACCGAGGAAGTAACTCTTTATATAACGCTCCTGGCGGCCTTCGAGGTGTTGCTTTATCGCTATACCGGTCAAGAAGACATTCTGGTAGGCTCTCCCGCTACTGGTCGGAGTCGGCGTGAATTTTCAGGGATAGTGGGTGACTTCATCAACCCAGTTGTCTTGCGAGCGGATCTTTCCGGCAATCCCACATTCAAGACGTTTCTCACTCAGGTGCGCTATACGGTGCTAAATGCTCTCAATCATCAGGACTACCCTTTCCCACTCATAATCGAGCGACTCCGTCTAACTCCAGATCCCAGTCGTTCGCCGCTCTTCGGGGTCATGCTCATCTTACGGAAGCTACACCGATTCGAGGAACTATCAGATTTCATCGAGCCGAACCAAATCCAGGCCAAGATGGATTTTGGGGGGCTTGAGATAGAACCTTTTGATCAGGCACAGCAGGAGGGTCAGTTTGATCTGACCTTAGCGATGATCGAGACCGGCGGCTCACTTTTTGGCGTTTTGAAGTACAACCCAGACTTGTTTGAGGCTGCAACTATCGCCCGGATGACCGGACATTTTCAGACCTTGCTCGAAGGCGTCGTCACCAACCCAGACCAGCCGATTTCACGCTTGCCACTTTTGAGAGCAGCAGACCGGCATCAGTTACTCGTGGAGTGGAACGACACCCAGGTAGATTACCCCAAGGATGCGCGCATCCATCGGCTATTTGAGGCACAGGTAGAGCGAACACCTGAGGCTATTGCCGTCGTCTTTGAAGACCAGCAGCTAAGCTATCGAGACCTGAATCGCCGCGCAAATCAACTCGCGCATCACTTGATCGGCCGGGGCGTCGGCCCCGACATTCTGGTTGGCATCTTTGTCGAGCGCTCGCTTGACATGATCGTCGGTCTATTAGGCATTTTGAAGGCGGGGGGCGCCTATGTGCCGCTCGATCCGGACTACCCCATTGAGCGGCTCGGCTTCATGGTGAGAGATGCGGCGCTCTCGGTGGTGGTGACTCGGCAAAGGCTCGAGTCTACCCGCGAATGGCGCAAAACTCGTCCGACTGGACAGCGATCGAAGCGCGATCGACGCGCAACCCGATCACAACCCTGTCGATCGGGCTGATGCCGACTCGCTCGCCTATGTAATCTACACCTCGGGCTCGAACGGGTCAACCGAAGGGCGTGATGATTGAGCATCGCTCCGTGGCCAACTATCTTGCCGCGGCAAGCCAACTGTACGGGGTGCAAGCGAGTGACCGTGTTCTACAGTTCGCATCGATCAGTTTCGATGTCAGCGTCAGGGAAATCTTCGGCAGCTTGACCAGTGGCGCTGCGCTCATCTTGTGCGCCGATCGGCGACAGGACAGCGCGCAGTTCTTTTCCGATTGCCAGGACCGGCCATTACGATGGTTAGCCTGCCCACGGCATACTGGCACAGACTTGCCAGCGCTTTGGACGAGGAAGGTTGGCGGATTCCGCCATCGTTGCGCCTGGTCAGCGCCGGTGGGGCGAAAATGTTGGCTGATCGCCTGGCGATTTGGCGCCGTGCCGCTCCGCAACTGTCGCCTTATCAATAGCTACGGCCCCACTGAAACCACGGTATCTGCCGCAGCGTCGGAATCCCGGGCAAGCAGAAGCGCTCGTGGATGTCCCGATTGGCCGCCCGATCGCCAACACGCAAACCTACATCCTCGACGCTCACTTGAACCCGGTGCCGACAGGGGTTCCCGGCGAGCTGCACATCGGCGGCAGTGGTTTGGCGCGCGGATACCTGGGTCGTGCCTGACTTAACCGCTGAGAAGTTCATCGGCAATCCGTTCAGCGACGATCCAAAAGAACGGCTGTATAAGACCGGCGATCTCGCGCGCTATCTCTCTGATGGCAATATCGCGTTTTTGGGACGCGTCGATCATCAAGTCAAGATCAGGGGTTTTCGCATCGAGCCGGGCGAGATCGAAGCGGTGTTAATTCACCATTCCAGCGTGTGTGAAGCGGTCGTGATCGCGCGAGAAGATATCCCTGGCGACAAGCGCCTGGTCGCCTACGTCATCGCTTCAACGGACGACGACGCGAGCCTGATCACGTCGCTGCGCAGTCACCTTAAGTCAACTGCTTCCCGACTACATGCTACCTTCGGCTTTCGTCATCCTCGACAAACTACCGGTCACTCCGAATGGAAAGCTCGATCGGAAAGCTTTGCCGGCGCCGGAATATCAATCGCAAGAGGTTTTTGTCGCGCCGCGCACGCCGATCGAGCAACAACTCGCGGCGATCTTCGCGGGGGTATTGAAAGCTCGATCGGGTTGGCATCCACGACAACTTCTTCGATCTCGGCGGGCATTCGTTTCTGGTGTTGCGCGTGTTGGCCGAAATCGAAAAGACTTGCGGCCGGCGTTTGTCGGTCGCGACGCTGTTCCAGGCACCGACCGTGGAACAGATCGGCCGAATCCTGGCGGCGGGAGATTCTCTCGATGACTCGGATGTGATCGTGCCGCTCAACCCCCACGGCACGACCCCGCCGCTATTCAGTGTATGGCTGGGCATCGCAACTATGCTGCGCGAGTTGTGCCGCTGCCTCGGGCCTGATCAGCGTCTGTACGGAATCAGCTCTCACTGGGACCCGAGGCAGATGCGCATGACGCGCATTGAAGAAATGGCCGCTTTTAATCTGACTCACCTGCGCAAGGTACAGCCGCACGGACCTTATTATTTGAGCAGTGACTGCGTGTCGACGCTGGTCGCGCTGGAAATGGCGCAGCAGTTGCTCGCCCAAGGCGAAGAGATCGCGGCGCTGGTGTTGATCGATCCCCCACCGCCGAAGACGCCAATGGCACGCGATCGTTCTCGCAACCGTGTCGAAAGGCATTTACGCAGCCTGGTCAATAAAAATGTCATCGAGCAGCTCGCCTATGTGTGGGCGCGTGTGTGGTACGGGTTGAACGTCCTCTGTCAGGAGAATCGCGCTTCCTATTTTCCTGGCGTGCAGACTGCCTTTGTCGCGCGGTCTTTTGTCGCGCTATACTATTGATTCGCATCGGCGCGCGAAAAAGAACTATGTGCCGAGAGCCTATGCCGGCAAGATCTGGTTTATCTGGGCGGCCGACGATATGGACGAGGTGCGGCGCCGCGAAATTCAAAACGCCTGGTCCCGGCTTGCCGCGCAAGCAACCCATCGCCTGGTCCCAGGCATGCATGTCGAACTGTTTCAAGATCCTTATGTCGGGCCGCTGGCCGAACAAATGAAGATCTGCCTGGCCGAGGCGCGAAGGGCGCCGCACACCTCCCCCGGGGCCCAAGACAATGCCACTGGAAGCCTAGCTCACAAACCCAGCATTCAACGAGCGTCCTTGGCGTGAGGCTTCGCATTGCGGCGGATCGAGTCGACCTCTGGCGCGCGTCGCTTCCCGCTTTGCCCGCTCTGCAAGCCCAGCTCTCGCCCGATGAATTGGACCGCGCGGCGCGTTTTCATTTCGAGAAAGACAGCAGGCATTTCATCGCGGCTCGCGGCTGGCTGCGAACAGTGCTCGCACGCTACCTCGACACGTCGCCCGCCGATCTCCGCTTCGATTATGGCGTGCGCGGCAAACCCGTGCTTTCCACAGGCTGTGATCTCCGCTTCAACCTTTCGCACTCCCATGATCTCGTCTTGCTTGCCGTGACCAAAAAACGCGAGCTCGGCATCGATGTCGAATTCATCAAAGCATCAATAGGTCCGGAAATCGCCGAGCGTTTCTTTTCTGCCGCCGAAATCGCCGAACTCCGTGCTCTGCCTCGGGAACAACAGCGCGCGGCATTCTTTGCGGGCTGGACGCGCAAGGAATCCTATATCAAGGCAACCGGGACCGGATTGTTCGCCCCGCTCGATTGCTTCACCGTTTCGCTCGCACCGAACGAGTCGCGCGTGTCGCTGCGCGTCCACGACGACGAGCGCGAGGCCGCGCGTTGGACCTTATGCAGCTTGCATCTCGACGAAGGCTACGCCGGGGCGCTAGCCGTCGAAGGCAGCGATTGGCGATTGCGATGCTTCGACTGGTCGTAGCTGTCGGCCTATATGATGCCGACGGTTGTGCTCGATCGACTGCCGCTTACGCCAAACAGTCACCGAATCCGGCCGTAAGGCATTACGCAACCTCCGGTTAAGAGTATAGAACGATCATTCTCACGTTGAGTCGATTGAAAGAAGGAAAGGATTCGATACCACCGGCTCTACCAGCCTTAATAGCTACGACTGAAGCTGGTGCTTTATGACAATGACTCTTTTCGTGGCCCACCGAAAAGGAGCGCGATGGCCTCTGTCATTAGCGCCCTTTGGAAGACGAAGGATAATACTATATATCCAACTAGTCCAACTATCGCGGCCAGCGCACAAGCCACGATGTTGCTATCTATCGCAACGAAACGGATCACCAAAGACATTAGGACACCCATACAGAGCGCTAAGACAATAGGTTTTGCTGTGACTGTGGCGTATTCGGTAAAGCACGGACCGATGAGTTTACGTATAAGGACTCTGTAGTGCATGAAAGCAAGAAAAAACTGGAGTAAGACGAGCGAGTAACAAACATTAACCAAATCGCCCGTTTTGGCTGCGGCAAAGATAGTCGGCGGAATCAACAAAGTTAATGACAAATTCCAGTAAAGCATCCAGTTTGCCTTTCCTTTTGCGACAATGAGACTGCCCGCAGCGCTTCCGAACGATCGAAATAATGAATAGAACGCGAGGATCTGGACTAGCGGTATTGCAGGACGCCATTTGTCGCCCAAGAGTATGGGGACAAGCAGCGGCGCTAACGCTGCCATGCCAACAAGAACAGGCGCATTTACTGATGTAACAAGACCAATCATCTTCATAAAGCCTCTTTTTAGCAACGCGTGGTCGTCTTGAACCAACGAAAACGCAGGGAAGGCCACGGTTGTCAAGATGCTGTTTATCCTTGTAAGAGGAGCGATCGCTAAACGAAAAGCCATGTTGTAATAGCCCAATGAAATGGGGCCTAAGAGATAGCCGACCAGTAACTGGTCGATGCGAAAGTTAATATAATTGACAAACCCCTCTCCTGTAAGATAAATACCAAAACTCAAATATCTCCTCCCCTTGTTCCAGTCAAAGTGCAGGAACGGTAACACTTTCTCCGCTTTCGCCCATGCAATCCTCATAATGGTGATGGAAAACGTGGCGGTAAGGCTTCCCCAGACTAAAGCCCACACGCCAAATCCGTACAACGCTAGCGCCACAGAGACAGCCATGCCAATCAGGGAACTAGCGATATTGAATTTTGTAAGGATATCAAAACGTAGCTTCTTAGTGATTTGTGCTGAAAACTGCGCTCCAATAGAGTAAATAACAAAGGAAAATGCGGCGACAGACACCAACGCTCTGAGCTGTGTCGCGCCGAACGCAGTGGCCACTAGGGGAGCGACAAGAACAAACAATATGAATATCGCAAAACCGGCAACGACGTTCATCCAATATAAAGTGGATAACTCTTCACGCGTTGGGGACACTCTTTGTATCAGAGCCCCCGATAGCCCTAGATTTGAGAAGGCACTCCCGAAACCCGTTATCACACTGACAATGGCCATTAGTCCATAAGCCTCTGCCCCGAGCAGACGAGCTAAGATAGCGAGCTCAATGAAATGTATCGCGGTAGTGCTTAGCGTGTTAATGCCGCTCCATCGGACACCATGAGTGACCTTGCGCTTGAAATCTGCCATAAAAACCTTTGTGTTTTGGCTCCAGAAAAGGCACATCCTACCGTTTGGCTGATCCCTACTGGTCTTTCGGCGGAGTGCGCACTACGAGGAGGCGAATTTCGGTCATGTCTTCCATGGCGAAACGCACGCCCTCTCTGCCTAGTCCGCTGTCTTTCACGCCGCCATAGGGCATGTGATCCACGCGCCACGAGGGAATGTCACCGATGATCACGCTACCCACATCGAGCCGGTCCCAGGCGCGGTGGGCTTTGTAGAGATCGCGAGTGAAGAGTCCGGCCTGCAGCCCGAATTCACTATCGTTGATTTCGTCCAGGGCCGCCTCGAATGATCGAAAAGGAGCCAGCACCGCCACGGGGCCGAATGCCTCCTGCGCGCACACGTCCTCGGTCTTGGGGACGTTTTCCAGCAGGGTGGGCTCCAGCATCGCCCCCCGCCGTTGGCCTCCGCATAAAAGACGTGCGCCCGCTCTTACTGCATTGTGAATCCAGCCGTCCAGACGCGTGGCTTCCGCCTCCGAAATCAACGGGCCGATGAACGTCGATTCATCCTTGGGATCACCGCATTTCAATTTTTGGGTGGCGGCCACGAGCTTGGTTCGAAAAGCCTCGTAAATTTTTTCGTGGATCAGGATTCGTTGTACGCTGATGCAACTCTGACCGGATTGGTAGAACGCACCGAAAATAATGCGCTCGACGGCGTCCTCGAGATCGGCGTCCTCGTCGACGAGGCAAGCGGCATTGCCTCCCAGCTCGAGCGTGACCTTTTTCTTGCCTGCCTTCGCCTTGAGGCCCCAGCCGACGGCCGGAGAGCCCGTGAAGCTCAGAAACTTGAGCCTTGGATCCCCTGTGAACAGCCCGGCTCCGTCCCGGTGGCAGGGCAGGATTGAAAAAGCCCCTTCGGGCAAGTCGGTCTCGGCTAGCACCTCTCCAATGATGAGAGCGCCCAAGGGGGTTCGGCTCGCCGGCTTAAGAACGAAAGGGCAACCCACGGCAATGGCGGGTGCCACTTTATGGGCGGCTAGATTGAGTGGAAAGTTGAAGGGGGATATGAACGAGCAGGGCCCGATGGGCACCCGCTTCCACATCCCCACATACCCTTTAGCGCGCGGAGTAATGTCCAAGGGAAGCACCTCCCCCGTTATTCGAGTGGCTTCCTCGGCGGCAATCCGAAACGTATCAATGAGGCGCATGACTTCGCCCCGGCTATCCTTAATGGGCTTTCCGGCCTCGACACAAAGGAGCAGCGCAAGCTCCTCGGCCCGCTCTTCGAACCGCTTTACGCAGTGGTGGAGTACTTTGGCCCGCGCATAAGCAGGCAGGCGGGCCATGGGCCCGGTGGCCTCGACTGCTTTCCGAATGGCGCGGTCGATGGTTTTTGCGTCGGCCAGTGCCACGCGGGCCGCTACCTCGCCGCTGTATTTGTCGGTGACCTCGAGATCCCGGTTGGGCTGTTCGGATCGGTTCGCCACATAACACGGGTATACGTTCCGCATTGTCATCGTCGGCTCCTATTCAAGGCCCATTCGTACTTCTGGACCGGTGCGAGACTTTTCACGGAACTAAGCAAAAACGTTCTCGGCAAGCGACTGCGGTGAATGAATCGTCACGCCGCCGAGCGTCTTGCCATAAAGGCCCCGAAGTGGGTGCGGTCACCCGTTACGAGAACGTCGCATGCTAACCGGATCGCGGCGGCCAAAACCGGGCGATCTTTCTCGGGGATCGCAAGAGTCTCCCGCAAGGATACCGGATGAGCCTGGGCGGCTGCCATGGAGACGCGCGCGAGCAATGTTTCCAGAACAGCGAGACTACCCGGGGCCTTAGTCGCGAGGTTGCGCCGCGCTTCTTCCACCACGTAGCCGTCGGCCCAGCATTCGTGACCCGCTTCCATCAGCCACGCGAGCAACTGCCTCACGGCCCCGTCCGCCTTCGGCGGGAAAAAGTATGTTGGCGTCGAGAAATATCCGCATCAACGCGCGGACTTGGTCTTCTTCTTCCGATGCAAAACCTTCTCAAGCTCTGCTTCGCCTTGATCGAATTCGCGGATCCGCTTCTCGTTATAGATCTCGATCGGCAGCGTGACGGCAGGTCGCAAAAGCAAGCCTTCCGGCGTTTCGGCGATGAGCTGCTCGTCGGCGTTGATGCCAAGCGCCTCCCGGAGCTTGGCCGGTACTGTGATGACGCCTCGGCTGGTGATGGTGAGGGTGGTTTTCACGGCGGCAGTCTCGCAGAAATACAGTAATGCTGCAAGGCAACGATATGCTTCAGCCTAAAGTGAGTCTGTCTCGTTGCTTTCGTCGTAACCCGCGCACCCGACGTGCGGTGATCTTCCGAGGCGTACCGCGCGGAGACCCAGTTCGGCCGTCGATAGGCGCCAGTCCTCGTGCCTATTAGAACCTATTTGGCCTCCGCTTACGTCGAGTTGTCCGCGACCGCGAGGTCCCCCGCAATCAACCGAAACTGCTCGAGCGCCGCCTCCAGGTCATCGACGATCTCCTGCGCGATCACGTCCGGCGGTGGTAGGTTATCGGAATCCGCGAGGCTTTCGTCCTTCAGCCAGAAGATATCGAGGCTGGCTTTGTCGCGGGCGATCAGCTCGTCGTAGTCGTAGCAGCGCCAGCGACCCTCGCTCCCGGTTCCGTCGTTCTTACGCTGCTGCCCGCTTCGCACCGTCCCCTCTCCCTGAGGGCTGTCTCTTGATCGGATCTTTTCACTGTTTTTTGAGGCTCAGAAATTGCGCGCTGACCTGAGTAGCATCGACGCGTTCCTGCAAGCGGAACCAGCCCTCCCACAATACAGCCCAGCCAGCGCGTCCGGTGCGTTTTGTGTCTATCCAGCCGCCCAGTTTGGCGAGGGTCTCGCAGGCCCACTTCAGCGAAGGCGCTTGCGCGGGCGGGCGGCACCGGTGCTGTGTGACCCACAATACTTTCCATTCCATCTCCTCGAGCACCCCGGCACAGCTGACTTGCCCTGCTGCCTCCACCGACAAGCCTTTGCCTGTAGCGCTATCGAGCCATTCGCGCAATTGCAGCAGCCGCACCGCGATGAATGCCAATATCACGGCCATGCGCTCCAAATTGTCGGCCGACTGCATACGTCGGGCTTCTACCCCAGCGCCGGATTTCCACGCCTTGTGAAAATCCTCCACTCGCCAGCGCCGCGCATAGTGGCTCAATACCCGCTGCGCCTCGATGATGGTAGCCACCGGTTCGCTCGCCAACAACAGCCAGCACAAGGGTTCCTGCCCATGCGGGGGATGTGCCTCCATCGCCAACACCGCATTGACCTGCAGCGAGGGCAGTCCCGGTGCGCGCCGTGGGGCGCAAAACTCAATGCAGGCGCTGCGCACCTGCAGATGCGCTTGCCGCGAACGCCGTGCATGCGCCCCACCGCGTTGCTGGACCCGCACGCCATGCGAACCCAACACCGGCGCACGCTCCAGGGCTTCGAACAGGTGGCGCGCCTCGCCCGCCACGCGCCGGTCCCAACTTGCGCGCACGACGAACCGCTCGCCACGCTCGACTTTGTACTGCAAATACTCGTAGATGTCAGCCTCACGGTCACACACCGAAATCACTCGCGCCTGCGTCACCCCCAAGCGCTCGGCCATCCGTCCACTGGCGCGCTGCCACTTGAAGCTTTCCTTCTCCCCATAGGCGCGCTCCCCACGGGTACAAACCGGTATGATCCTTTACAAAACAAACCGGGCACATGGTTTACATCAGTTATGGTATTGGCGAGGAGGAAACGCCAATGCCGTGGAAAGAGACCTGTGCGATGGACCAACGAGTTCAATTTATCGGTGACTGGTTGAATGGTCAGTGCCCCAAGATCAATTTGTGTGAGTTTTATGGGATCAGTCGCCCGACAGGTGACAAATGGATTGAGCGGTACCAGCGGTTGGGGCTGGATGGGCTCAAGGAGTGGTCGCGGGCGGCCAAGTATCATCCCAATGCGATTGAACCGGCGCTGTGCGAAAGAATCGTGCAGTACAAACTGCGGCATCAACGTTTTGGGCCGAAGAAGGTGATGGATGGGTTGCGCCGTGAAGATCCCGCGGTGGCTTGGCCCGCCGACAGTACGGCGGGTGAGATTCTGAAGCGGGCGGGTCTGGTGGGTCCGCGTCGCCGCCGTCGGCGGGTGGCGCCTCACAGCGAGCCGTTGCTCCACTGCGACGGCGCCAATGCCCTTTGGAGCGCGGACTTCAAAGGCGATTTCGTGCTGGGCGATGGCCGGCGCTGTTACCCGCTGACGATGACGGACAACTTCAGCCGTTACCTCTTGCAGTGCCGAGGTCTGGCACGACCGACGTGGGCCGAGGTCCAGCCTTGGTTCGAATGGGTCTTTCGGGAGTACGGATTGCCGGAAGCTATACGGACCGACAACGGCGCCCCCTTTGCCTCGCTGGCGGTGGGTGGGTTGAGTCGGCTGTCGGCCTGGTGGATTCGGCTGGGTATCCGTCCCGAGCGCATTGAACCTGGCCGGCCGGATCAGAATGGCCGACATGAGCGCATGCATCGGACGTTGAAAGAAGCCGCGGTGGCGCCTCCTGCAGCGACGCTCGAAGCCCAGCAGCAACGCTTTAACGCGTTTGTCAGCGAGTACAACGCAGAGCGTAGCCATGAAGCGCTGGCACGGCGAACACCTCGTGAACGGTACACGGCCTCGCCCAGGAGTTATCCCACGAAGCTGCCGCCAGTGGCGTATGGGACTGAGGTGACGGTCCGAAGGGTGCGACATAATGGCGAAATCAAGTGGAAAGGCCATCTGCTCTATGTCTCAGACATTCTGGCCAAGGAACCGATCGGCATGCACCAGATTGACGAGTTCCTGTGGGAAGTACGCTATAGCTTTCATCTTCTGGGTGTACTCAATGAGCGAAACCAGAAAATCAACCCTCCCAGCCAATGGCACGGACAGGGAGAGAATTTGTAAACCATGCGCCCCGGTCTATTTTGTAAACCATGCGCGGCTTGCACAATGAGGGGATCTCCCATCCGACCACGTAGGCTTCCGATCATGCCGATTGGCCGGGTTATACAGCCGCACGAATTCATCCAGGTCTGCACGCTTGAGCGGGTTGGTCTTGAGCGTGTAGTGCTTGTTGGTGCGGAGATCGTAGATCCAGAGCTTCTTTGTCCATGGGGTCTCCGAGGCCGGCTTCTTGTCGAAAAAGAGCACGTTCGCCTTCACGCCCTGGGCGTAGAAGAGGCCCGTCGGCAGGCGTAGCAGGGTGTGCACGTCGCACTCGTACAGGAGCTTGCGGCGGATGGTCTCGCCGGCGCCGCCTTCGAACAGCACGTTGTCGGGCACCACCACCGCGGCGCGGCCGTGGGGCTTGAGCAGGGTCTTGATGTGCTGCACGAAGTTGAGTCCCTGACCTGCTCGCGCCGTTGCTACATGAACATGCGGTACGGATAAGTCGTGCCTGGTAGTTCAGGGACATTGGCGATCGTCCGCGCGAGGCGTTGAGAGTAGCGAATGGTCACCGGCACGGGGTCATAGAGGGCGTCGTTGTTCCAATCCATCTTGGTCAATGCCAAAGCTTCGAGCGCTGTGGTTTCCAAAGGACCGGCTCCTGCGTGTCGTGTCAGCATCAACGGGCGAGGAATACTTTTCTTGCCCTGATAGTAGTCACCGGTCGTCGATGCGCCAGGCGCATTGCCTGCGACCCACAGCAGCGCGGAAATGCCCGAACGCAGCTGCAATGCCCCTCGCGGCACCGGATAGCTCGAAGGTTTGCTTGGTGGTCTTTGCCTCCCAGACTCGACCATCCAAACGCCGCGCCAAGCTGAACTGCTGCCTACTTCAATGCATTCGACTTCGGGAACACTCGAGAGGGCATCGAGTGCGCCGACCAACTCATCGCTCTTGAAAGCCGTCGTCTTGTGAATCACAAGGCGCTTGGGCAGAGCGCCGCCGTTGCGGCCTTGGTAGAAGGAAAGGCTGCGAGCCAAAACCGCTCGCATGTCGTCGCGGCTGAGGAAGGGGTTGGTGCGCGCTTCGTCGACATCGGCTACTGGGTCGCGTGCTTCGAAGGCGACGAATTGCATGCCTCCACCGTCCATGTCGAAGACTTGCGAACAACAAGTGACGTAGTGCATTTCATCCGCTTTACCCCGAAGCGCATAGGCAAGTCCGATGTAGGCGGTGTCCGCAGGCACGCCGGGAAGCGGCGCAAGCTTCCAAGGGATGCCGCCGGCCTTAACATACAAGGCTATCGCCAAACGCCAAGCCAAAGACGCTTTGTACTGAAACGAGAACGCGCGATCGTTGACCACCTGCGAGGGAATGCCGTGTTGTGCACCCAGAGCCTTCAGTGCGTCATGAGCGTCAAAGCCCTGGGAACGCAACGCAGGCCCCCAGCTGTCCGGAAAGTGGACCAGCACCACATCGAACTGATCCCGCACCGCCGAGAGTCGGCGCATGGCATCACTCATCCCCGCCAGCAGGCGCGCCTTGAGTTCTCCGTCTCGTGACAGCTCGGCTACTCTTTCGGGCCACTTGATGTGCGCGGTGGCCGGCGCTGCCGTCAGAGGCACGCCAAACAGGGATTCAAAGCCCGGAAAACACGGGACGTACTCGCGCCTGTCGCTTGGTTGATGGGCCGTCTGCAAGGCCTTCATCAGCTGGCCACGCTGCTGCCAAGCGCTCGCAGGCCCCACGGTGGCAATCCTTAGCTCGGGCGTGAAAGGCTTGAATGCCGACTTCGTGTATGGCCCGAAGTTCAACAAGCCACGTAGCGGATGTAGATCGGTCGCGTCGTCCTTGTCTGGCGCGAAGGCCAACATTGGCTCGTCCAGCAGCGTGAAGGGCGGCAGCTTCGAGGCGGCGTAGGTTGTTGCCATCACCGCTGCCTATCGAAGTACGCGTGGTGCTGGCCGGGGCGACTCCAAGCCGTCACACTCGACACACCGAATACCGCATCAATGCCCGAATCGGCATCGAGCCCGAATGCGCAGATCGTGCCCTCGTCAGACGAACACAACAAGTTGGCCCAAGCGTCAATGATGTTCGTCCAGATCGGGTTGTACCTAGTAGCCCATCGCTCACGGCGCCAGTCGCCGGCTGGATCGCCGCGGCGGAAGGACACGGGTGACACCTCGTCAGTTTCACCGTCATCCTCAGGTTGTGTGTTCTGCGGTTTCGGAAATTCGATGAAAGTGAATGGATCGAACACGCACCACCAGCGGTCAGCGAAATACTCCAAGCTAAGTCGAACACCTCCGGCGAACGGGAATCCGAGATTCGGCACAGTGCCACCAAGCGGCGATTTGTATGCGCGTTGCAGCTTGGCCAAGCGCTGAGAGCGCGATCCACTATGGAATCGATCGCTAAGGGTAAAGTTAAAAAAGCAAAAATACTATCACTGCCCAACTGACCAGCCTTTGGATCCGCAAGCGCTGGATGCCGCGCTCCTTGGTTGGCAGGCCGAGCGACTAGTGGTTGGTCATTGTCCAATCGAAAGTGGAGAAATCTTGATGCACCACCCTCTCTACAGAGAAAAAATCGTAATGGTCGATACCCGTATCTCGGCTGCCGACGGCAGTCTCAGTGCCCTGTGCATTACTTCGGAGGAGGTTACTCCACTCTATTTGAAGAGTCGCGAACCGGGCCGAGCGATAAGAACGGTGGAAAAGAAAATGGCCGACAAACAACCTCGGTACGGCGGTCTAGTTCACCCGTCCGGCTCCAGCTAGTCGGGCCAGTCCGTGGTGTAACCGGCACTCCTATAAAAGATTGGCTACAAGTGGTCGCCGCCCAACCTCAGAACGCTGCTAAACCATCCCCAGTCGTTGACGGATTTCCGCCCATAAATTCCCGTACGCTTGCGCCGCTGAGCTCGCAGGTGCGAATACCAACAATGGCGCCCGCTGCCGGCCCATGAGTTCGACTTGACTTGCGTATGGAATCGTTGTCAACAGAAACTGCGAGGCGGCGCCCGTAGCCTCTTTAACGATATCTCGGTGCAAGCGCTTGCGGTGGTCTACCATCACAAAGAAAGGCAAGACATCGGGTACTCGTTTGTTTAGCCCTTGCAGATGATCGAGCAGCTGCCTATGGGTCCGCAGCGATAGCGGCGTCGGTATGGTGGGAACGATCAACGCATCAGCGACCTTAAGTACGTTGTCTGCCAACAGTGAAATTCCCGGCGGACAATCAAGAATGATTAATGCGTAGTTTTCGGCTACTGGTTCGAGAAGCCTACGTAATTGTTTCGCGGGCTTGTTGCGCTCATAAAGCGCTAGATCGAAGTGTCGATATGAAAAATCGGCTGGCAGCACATCGAGACGTTCGAAATCCGACGCCTTAATCGCCGCATCAAGGTCATGTTTATGCGCCAAGAGCCGATCGATACCTCCTCTGACGCGCGGGTGGATACGAAGATAGAAAGTCGCGGCCCCCTGCGGATCGAGATCCCACAAAAGTGTGGTCAAACCCTGCGCCGCCGCCAAGTAGGCAAGATTGACCGCTGTAGCTGTTTTACCGACACCGCCTTTGATGTTGTAAATTGCAAGGATAATCACGGGTGAATGATCCGGGGGGCGAGCATTGTTCATCTCTAGACAAGGCTTTTACTCTAAATAGGCCATGAAATCGTTCAAAGTTTTTCGGTCCTGTAAAAAGCTGAAAGCTTTCCGCAAAATGCGCGCGAGCCCTCTCTTGCCGCGCGACCAAATTTCCGATTAACGTCCCCATGGCAAGAAGGGTCTCGCGCGCAAGGTCTCCCCGATCCATCTCGCGTGCGTAACGCTCCAATGCCTTACTCTGAATGGCGGCGTCTTGAAAATCACCCAGTATATCCTGCAAGTGTTTTAATGCTTTAATGCTGTCCTGCAGTTCCCCTTCGGGAAAAAGGCTGCGGAAAAACTCCAGCAAATAACGGAGCTTCTTGCACGACTTACGTAGTATATGTAACGCCTCTGGCGCTGTATCAGGTTGGATCGCAGCCCCTTGCTGGCAAATTCTGCGATATAACCGCCACAGGCGGTGGCTAGCGACCAAGATTATCGGTCGCGCTGCACTGGGCAAGCGTGACCGGCGTGGAGGATTCGTACACAAGAATCGGCCCCAGCCGCTCAATAGGCGCTTGTAGCGCGCAGAATCCATGGCGATCACAAGCGCCTGATGCGCTTGCCGTTTATGCTGCCGCAAAAGTACTCGCAGAGGCTCAAGTGCCTTCCGCAGAGAGACCGGTAGGCTTGCTTGATATGCATCGAAGTTCAAAAGGTAGACATCGAGATCACGCGGCGGACCGGTAATTTGACCTAGCCAAGCAAATTCTCGGCGGTAGCGTTCAACAGTGGAGACGGGGAAAACGCCCTTCATCTGGCCCAAGGCGGATCGCGTACGGCGGATCGCTACGCGATAGTCGTGCAAGCATTCCGCATCGACGTCCCCACGCACCCCCGCTTCATTGGTTTGCAGGGCCATAAGGAGTTGCGTGCAAATGTGTTTCACGGCTGCATCGGCGCGCGACTCTGGATTGAGGCAAAGAGTCAATTTGGATGAGTAACTGCCCGGTTGCTTGCCGTTTATCGCCAGCGCCTGCAGATAAACGGAATCGTCGATCGGTGCCGCGCCAAGACTTTCTTCCACGAGTGCTCGTACGCGCGAAAACGGCACTGAATATCCTTTCAGACCAATCAGCCGTAGTTGCCGCACGTGACGTGTAGGTTTGTCACTGTTCCCCAGGCAATAGTCCTCCAATAGGATCCGCAGCAGCGTTTTTCCTTCGGTATCGACGACCAAGACTGTACGGGTTGTTACAATTACCGTAGCCAATGGTAATAACGCCCGCTGTGCAATGCGCTCTTCGAGCCGCTCGCGAATCGCGCCGACTGGAAGATCAATGGCAAAGCGCGGTTCCTTATGGAGCGACAGCGAGGCATAGCAATCATTGCCGTCCATTGAGGACCAGGCCAAGCGCAGCGAATGCGCCGCGCGATCAGTTGTCAGGATCTCGCCTGCCGCAAATAGACGCCAATCGAAAGTATCGTAGTATGTCCGCTGGACCGATTCGGACGGGCGCTCGCGCAGTTCGAATTCTTCCGAGAGCCGGGTACGTACCGCATGCGGCCCGGCCGGGGAAACGACGGGGAAGATTAATTGGCTACCGCCCGGTCCGAAAACTCGATCGCGCGGGATCATGCCGTAGTCATGGAAGGCGCAGCGTAACGAGAGCTCGCGAAAAGTAATGCACGATTGATCAGTTCCTCCTTTATGGAACGGACGTCGCGTTCTGCGGAAACGCTCAAATCGGACGAAGTCGGTGGCACAGCCGTATTATCTAGGCGCCTTCGTGTTCCAGCAATCCCTCGAACGATCTGAGCGTAAGATGGCGAAGGACTGCCTTGCGCGGGCACCCAAAGGCGAGGGATTGGGGCGGCAACGTTCTCATCTACTCAGACGCGATTGCCAACGATAAGCCAGATACAGGGAGGACGCATCGCCGTCGGCTTCTAAGGACGGATGGGCCAGATACAGATTGCTGTGTAGGGCACCCGGCTACCCTTTAGGCGCATTGGTTAACCAATCCAAAAGAAGAGCGAAGATGAATCGAGTGGTCGCGCAACGATGCGGGCGGGCTGCACAGTAGATTTATTGACAAGCTCTCACATGCGCCGGCGATAGCGGCCGCCGACTTCATAGAGCGCTTGGGTGATCTGACCCAGCGAGCAGTCACGCACGGTATCCATCAGCTCGGCGAAGGTATTGCCACCCGCATCGATCACCTCTTGCAGGCGTTTTAACGCTTGCGGGGCCTTATCGGCATGTTGTCGCTTGAAACCTGCGACGGCTTCGATCTGCGCCCGCTTCTCCTCCTCGCTCGCGCGTACCAGGCCGCCTGCCATGGCGCGCCGCTCGGCGTCCTCGCGCACGAAGGTATTGACCCCGATGATCGCTAAGTCGCCGCTCTGTTTGCGTCCCTCGTAATAGAGGCTTTCTTCTTGGATCTTCATGCGCTGATAGAGGGTTTCCATGGCCCCGAGCACGCCGCCGCGTTGCGACAAGCGCGAAAACTCCTCGTAGACCGCCTCTTCGAGGCGATCGCTCAGCTCCTCGATGATAAAGGAGCCTTGCAAGGGATTCTCGTTGTAATTGAGACCGAGCTCGCGGTTAATGATGAGTTGAATCGCGAGCGCCCGGCGGGCCGACTCCTCGGTCGGGGTCGTTACCGCCTCGTCGTAGGCGTTCGTGTGCAGGCTATTGCAGTTATCGTAAATGGCATAGAGCGCCTGCAAGCTGGTGCGGATATCGTTGAACTCGATCTCGCGCGCATGCAAACTGCGTCCTGAGGTCTGAACATGATATTTGAGCATCTGGCTGCGCGGACCCGCCCGGTAAATCTCCCGCAACGCCCGCGCCCAGATGCGCCGCGCGACCCGCCCGAGCACGGCATATTCCGGGTCCATGCCGTTACTGAAGAAGAAGCTGAGGCTCGGCGCGAATTGGTCGATTGCCATTCCCCGGCCGAGGTAATACTCGACCAAGGTAAAGCCGTTCGCGAGCGTGAAGGCAAGTTGGGTGAGGGGGTTGGCGCCGGCCTCGGCGATGTGATAGCCGGAGACCGAGACACTATAGTAATTGCGTACCCGGTGGGCGATAAAGAATTCCTGGATATCGCCCATCATGCGGAGCGCGAACTCGATGGCGAAGATGCACTCGTTTTGCGCCTGGTCTTCCTTCAAGATATCGGCCTGCACCGTGCCGCGTACTCTAGCCAGGGTGTCGGCGCGGATGCGCGCGTAGGTCTCGGGGTCCAGCCATTGACCGCCGCTCACTCCCAAGAGCCCGAGGCCCAAGCCGTCATGCCCTTGAGGCAGCAGGCCACGATACTGCGGGCGCGGTAGATCCTGGTATACGGCCGCGATCCGCGGCTCGACTTCCTGCCAGCGGCCAGACTCGCGCAGGTATTTTTCCACCTGCTGATCGATGGCCGCGTTCATGAAGCAGGCGAGCAAGATGGGCGCGGGACCGTTGATGGTCATCGATACCGATGTCGCCGGATCGCAGAGATCGAAGCCCGAGTATAATTTTTTCACATCGTCTAAGGTCGCAACCGAAACCCCCGACATGCCCAGGCGCCCGTAAATATCGGGGCGCGTGTCGGGATCTTCGCCGTAAAGCACGATCGGATCGAAGGCGGTGGAGAGGCGCGTCGCTGTTTGCCCGGCGGCCAGGTAGTGGAAGCGCCGGTTGGTGCGCTCGGGGCCACCTTCGCCCGCGAACATGCGCGTGGGCTCCTCGGTGCCGCGGCGATAGGGATAGACGCCGGCGGTGTAAGGGTAACGGCCCGGCAGGTTTTCCTTGAGCAAAAAGCGCAGCAGGCTGCCCCAGTCTTGGTAATGAGGCAGCGCCAACCTCGGAATGCGCAGATGACTCAGGCTCTCGGTGGCATTATCGCCAGTGATCTCGGCTCCACGCACACTATAGGCATAGCGTTCCTGCTCGGCCTGGGCGCGCACCTGGGGCCACTCTTCCAGTGCGGCGATGGCCTCGGGGCTTAACGTCGCTAAGGCCTCTTGGTAACAGCGGCGCAGCCGCACCAGCGCATCGTCACCGTTCGACTGGGAAAGATCGCCGGAGTACGGCTTAAGAGGCGGCGGCAACTGCGGATCGGCCAGCGCTTGCAAACTGAGATAATAACCCTGGGCCTGGGAAGCCGCCCGGACCTGCTGTTCGATCGCCGCGGTCTCGGCCCGGCCCTGCTCGGCGATCTCCCCGAGATAGCGGCTCCGCCGTGCCGGGATGAGCGGTTGTGCCACGCGCGCCGCCGCACGGTCACCCGGGAGTGGCGTCCACGGCTCGCGATCCCGGGATCGAAGGCGATCGAGCTGCTCGCAAAGCGCATAAAACAAATGCGCGACACCCGGATCACGGACCCGGCTTGCGACCGTGGGATAGACCGGGACTTGGGCGTCTGGAAGAGTAAAGGCATTGCGATTGCGCCGCCATTGTTTGCGCACGTCCCGCAAGGCGTCTTGCGACTCGCGCGCGTCGCATTTATTGAGCGCGATGAGATCGGCGTAGTCCAGCATCTGGATCTTCTCGAGCTGCGTGGGCCCGCCGTAATCACTGGTCATGACGTAGAGCGAGACATCGGCGAGTCCCACAAGCTCGGTGCCTCCTTGCCCCGTGCCGGCGGTCTCGATGATGATGAGATCGAAGTCCAAGGACTTGAGAAAATCGACGCAATCGCCGAGGATTTCGTTGGTGGCCAGGTGCCGGCGCCGGGTGGCCATGGAACGCATAAAGACGCGGGGATCGGCGGCAAAGTTCATACGCAGGCGATCACCGAGCAAGGCCCCGCCGCTCTTCTGGCGCGTGGGATCGAGCGCGATGACCGCAAACGCGCGCGTCGGGAAGCTGCGCAAGCAGTCACCGAGCAGCTCGTCGATCACCGTGCTTTTGCCTGAACCGCCGCTGCCCGTGACGCCCACGACCGGGACGTTCCGATCTTTCCGCTTGCGCCGAGCGGGGATGAAGGGCAAGCCGGTCTCGATGAGCGAAAGCCGGCGGCCGACCGCGCGTATGTCTTCCCTCCCAAAGCGTCGCGGCGCCGCATACGCGGATTTCAGCGCGCGTGTGCGGGTGATGATGTCCTTCGCCATGCCTTCGATACCGAGCCGCTGGCCGTCCTCGGGCAGGTAGATCTTCTCCACCCCGTAGGCCTCGAGGGTCTTCGCTTCCTCGTCCGTGATGGTTCCTCCGCCTCCGGCAAAAACCCGGATCTCACCGGCGCCCGCGGCTTTCAAGGAATCCAGCAAATAACGGAAAAACTCCAGGTGCCCGCCCTGATAAGAGCTGACCGCGATCCCGTCGGCATCCTCTTGGAGCGCTGTGCGCACGATATCCTCGACGCCCCGGTTGTGGCCCAAATGCACCACTTCCGCGCCTTGGGCTTGCAACAAACGCCGGATGATGTTAATCGCCGCGTCATGGCCATCGAAAATGGAAGTCGCGGTGACGAAGCGCAGCGGCGCTTGGGCCACGAGCTTTGGGGAGGAGGGTTGAGTCATGCTTGCCATCGCACCTACCTGTCGGGAACTCTCTGTTTGCGGAGCGGTTTGGTTTGCAGACTAAGACCCCTCATCCCCGGCGGCGTTCCGGCAGAGGGTGACCACGCTCCCCGCCGCGACGGTCCGATCACGCGCCGGCGGCGGCGCGCTCGGCGCGTTTGCGTTGGTGTTCGTTGAGGAGCTTCTTGCGCAGCCGGATGGCCTTGGGGGTGATCTCGACCAGCTCATCGTCGTCGATGAATTCGAGCGCCTGCTCCAGATCCAAGCGGATCGGCGGGGTCAGGAGCTGCATAGGCCAAACGCTTTACAATACTAACGTTCTCCGTTAGCATCATGCGTGGCCATCATATCCTTTGCCTGTGCTGACACGGGGAACCTCTTCAATGGCAAGCGGGTCAGGCGTTTCGTAAACATTCAGACCGTTGCGATGCGCAAGCTCGCGATGCTCAATCGAGCAGCCACGCTGCAGGATCTCAGAGTTCCGCCAGGAAACAGATTGGAGGCGCTTGTGGGAGATCGTACAGGCCAACACAGCATTCGGATCAATGACCAGTTTCGAGTCTGTTTTGTGTGGTCGGCGGAAGGCCCTGCAGACGTCGAGATCGTTGACTATCACTGAGCGAGCACCAACATGCGTAAGGTTCCCTATCCACATCCCGGTGAAATTCTCATGGAAGAATTCCTCAAACCCATGGGCATCACCCAGTATCGCCTCGCGAAGGAAATCGAGGTTCCACAGCGTCGCATCGGAGAGATTGTTGCGGGCACTCGTGGCATCACAGCCGATACGGGCCTACGCCTTTCCCGGTTTTTCGGCATGTCCGAGGGCTTCTGGATTGGCTTGCAAATGGACTACGACGCAGCCTTGGCTAAGGACACCCTTACAAAGACTCTCGCAAAGATCAAGCCTTGGAGGCATGACGAGAATGATGGGATCGAGGCCCAACAAGGCGCTGCACCTGACCGAGGCCGCCGTTTTGGCTCCGCGCGGTAGTATGTCATTGCAGGCGGCCCCGGCAGGTGAGCTTGGTCGTTGAAGCTGTCGACAAACTCGTTTTTTATGTGTCTTGTGGTGGATCACCTACCCATGGCCCACGTAGACGCGTTTCTTCTGGAAGCTGTGAGCGATTATGGCAACGAACTTCATAGTAACTCACTTCCCGAACAGAGCTGACTCACATTTTTCTGCATATTTCCTGATAGGATGCTGCTAGCGCCGTTGGCGTTCTGGAACTTCGGGCTTTCCGGAGGTTGAGCACCTGGCGATCGTAGTGGGACTTGTCAACTCTCTGCACTATGTGTTCGATAATTTCTTTTAACTCCATCTCATTGTGGAACAAATAGCCGATATCGCCATGGGTCCTAAACATATTTTCGAATAGTGAAAGCCTTCTTGTAATCAAAGGTTTTCCCAAGCGAGGGCATCTAGCATCGTTCCGCTTGGAGATAGCTCGTAATGTTCCGCATCATGAGGGAATATGATGAAGTGAAGTTTCTTTAGACCTTGGATAAAGTCTACTCTACTTAAGCAAGTTACCCCCGGCTTGGTTGCCAGAGCGTCTATCTCCATCGTTGGATTTCTTTCCCCTGCGAATCTGCCAATAGCATGGAATTCCACTTGATCCTGATACTTTGCCTTCATTTCCTGTGCAAGCTTTACGAATAGTGAAAACCCCTTTGATTCATTTGCGCGTCCCAAAAATCCGAAGCGTATAGGCGTACTAAGATCATTAGTATTTAAACCTTCTTCATTGGGAGGAAGCGGGTGATCTAACGCTTCAACCTTTCCTGACAAGCAGGGAAGATTTTTCAAAAGGACATCGCGGATGCATTCTTCCAGCGCCAGGTATTGAATGTTGCGATTCCCAAATAAAGTTAAGGCGGTCTTCATATCCCGAAACCGGTAAGGGCGTTTATAACGCCTGCCGACTATCCCACTGAGACCATCATGCAGTATCACTTGCACACTTATGCCTCGAAATTGGCAGAGTTTCACCAGTGCCATTACTGTAGATGGACATACGGAGGTGAAAATGAAATGGCCCCGCGAACCTCGAGGGAAAGTTCGTAGCAGGTTTTCGATAATTTTCACTTCGCAAAAAGGCGCCCAAAGTAGCCAAGGCTTCCGTCTAATGGGAGAATGTCTACCCATGAGATCGACTCGCTACGGCAAGCAGCTGCTTTTTGAGCTCCACAAGGCGCGGGCACGAAGGAGCGACTCATTCCTCTGGGAAAGCGTTCGTGCATCCAAGGACAGTCATTGGAACATGTCCACAATCACTGAATCCTAGCTCAACAGAATCAAGCAGCCCTCTGCTCGGTAGTAGGCGTGTGAGGGTCGAATGTGAACTGAGTGTACGGTATCTCGGTAGCCTGATCATCCTGGAGGACAAGCGCGGCTCCTGGTGGCAGCCCGAGCCCGAGTCGTGCTGCAACTCAAAATCCCCTACCACGACGGTACCACGCATGTCGTGATGGAAAGCCAGGCCCAGGGAGTGGCCCTGCTTGGCGCCCTGAGGACGGAACACCTGGAATTCAGATGCAGCGCCAAGCTCCGTCCCCAGATCATCCCGAGCGCCCCGGTCAACGCCACTGACAGCCCCCTTCGGTCCGCACTCGCGCGCAACCCTACAACGCCCCGAAACGCCGCGCCTCCGGCTCATGAATAGCTCGACAATTTCCCCGTCCTGGACCGACCACCCGCGTCATTGACAGCGGACAGGTTCAGCAGTAGTTTCCCTTAGCGGTAAAAGATGCGTTTGAAAACCCTACTCGCGGACGGACCCAAAATCGACAAGGTACTTGTTACACCTCTTACTAAATCACCGGACGAATCGCAAGACTCTACGGGTTGTTAAAACCGGAAGTGATACCTAGCCCCGACCCAGGCTCTGGATAAGATCGGCTCCCGGCGGGTGTTGAGCTTGTCATGGAGAGGGAATTCGGGTGAGCGCGGTACTGTGTCCATCGCGGCTTCGGATGATGATCCAGATCAGATTTGACTGCGAGGGGCACGTTATCATGTTTCCAAAAAAGCGCGCGACAACCGTCGTGATCATAGTGCGTTGCGCAGCCCTTGGAGTTTTCCTGTTGCTCGAGCCGACCGCAACAGCCGGGGAACACGCGGAGGGCGGTTCGCCATCGGGGCTGGCGGGGCTGGTGGACAAGGCTTTGGCGCGCAGCCCAAACCTTCAGGTGCTCGAGGCGCGGCTGAACGAAGCGCACGCCCTCCAGCGCCAGGCCGAAAGCTTCTGGGCCGGTGATCTGGCCATCGGTCTTCGGCACAATAACGATGGTTTCATGGATCAAGAGGGCTTGCAGGAATGGGAATGGGGGATAGAACTTCCTCTTTGGCTGCCTGGCCAGAAACGCGCCCGCGAGCGCGTTGCAGAACAGGCGGGGCAGGCTGCCGAGAACGCCTCTGTGGCCTTGAAGCTCATTGTTGCAGGGCTCGTGCGCGAGGCCGTTTGGGAGATGGCCCTGGGTGAAAACCAGGCACAGATCGCTGAGCGTGAATGGAACACTGCGGCGCGTCTGGAACAAGACGTTACAAAGCGTGTACGGTACGGCGAACTAGCGCGCACGGATCTGATTTTGGCGAGCCAAGAGACTCTACTGAAGCAGGCCAGTCATCGGAGATCGGTCAGTGATTACCAAAATGCCTTGCATCGATTTCAGGTCCTTACCGGTGCATCGGCAATGCCCGCACGATATTCCGAGGAACCGAAGTCCCTTCGTGCCATCACAGACGGGCATCCCTTGCTGGCCGAAGCGCAGGCGGGGGTGGCACGTGCGATGGCCGAGCGCGAACAGGCCCAACGCGAGCGCTGGGCGAGTCCCACTCTCACGCTCGGAACTCGTCATGAGCGAGCGGAGGATGGTGAGGACTACGCCGACAGCCTCACCGCAATCTTGCGCGTCCCCTTGGGCCTCGCCTCTCAAACGACGCCGGCAATCGCTCGAGCCGAGCTTGCACTTGCCGAGGCCGAGAGTGGGCGCGACCGCCTGCGCAGGCGCCTGCAGCTCGCTTTGGACCGGACCCTGCGCGAGGTCGATACCACACGCGCCGAGCTAGCGCTCGCCGAGATGCAGGACAAGCTGGCCAAGGAAAACCTCAAACTCACACAGCGAGCATTTGCCCTGGGGGAGGCGGATCTCGTAAGCCTCATCCGGGTACAAAGTCAGGCCTTCGCCGCGCAGCGCAGCTTTCGTCAAATGCGATTTGAGCTAGGCCGCGCAGTCGCGCGCTTGAATCAGGCCCTGGGGAACCTTCCGTGACCACCTCCCGGCTGATTGGCGCCGCACTGGTTTTGATGACGTGTCCAGCCCTCCAGGCCGGCTCACCAATCGTGATGAGCCAGCAACAACAGCAGGATGCCGGGGTCGCGGTTGCAGTCCCGGAGCCGGCCGAGCACGCATACGGCGAGCCTTTGCCGGCTAAGGTTGTGGTGCCGAATGCGCAATTGCGTGTGGTGAGCGCCATGCAAGGCGGTCTTGTCGAAATCTTGTTGGTTGCGGTCGGCGAAAAGGTTGTGAAGGGCCAGGTCCTGGCTCGGATCCAGAGCCCCGAGCTGATCAGGCTGCAAGGGAATTTCCTGCAGGCTCGGATCCAGTTGCACTTGGCGAGGAGCAATCTCAGTCGCGATACCCAGCTCCATCGCGAAGGTATTATTCCCGAGCGGCGCCTTCAAGAGACGCGTGGGACTTATCAGGAGCTCAATACGGTTCAAGAACTGCGACGCCAAAGCCTGTTGCTCGCGGGCATGGACTCAAGCGAGATTGCGAACCTCGAGTCCGGTCGGCAGCTAATGAGCACCCTTGTGCTCCGTTCGCCTCTCGACGGAGTCGTGCTGGAGCAGTTAGCCGTTGCCGGCCAGCGCGTGGAAGCGGCGACCCCCTTGTATCGGGTCGCCGATCTCGATCCTCTGTGGATCGAGATTCACACCCCGATTGAGAAGGTAGTCCGCGTCGCCGTGGGCGATCCGGTGCTTATCCCTGCGCACGACGTCAGAGGTCGGGTCACTACCATCGGGCGCGATGTCCACGAGGCGGACCAAGGGGTGTTGGTCCGCGCTGAGGTGACCGAGGGGACGGAGCACCTACACCCCGGCGAATTCATTCAGGTACAGATTGCCAATGCCGAGGGCGCCGACGAGCGGTACCGTGTCGCGCGCACGGCGGTGATCCATGAAGGGCGCAAGGCCTTCGTGTTTATGAAGACCGAGGATGGATTTAGCCCCCACGAGGTCGATATCGCGGGCGACGAAGGCGAGCACCTCGTCATCGTAGCCCGCCTGCCACGCGCGACCGCTATTGCCATCAGCGGGACGGCTGTGCTGAAGGCGGCACTGAGTGGCGAGGGCGGCGACTGATGCTCGCAAGAACCGTTCGCTTCGCCTTAACGCAACCGCTTTTGATGCTACTTTGCACCGCATTGGTCGCCGGAAGCGGTTGGGTGTCCTTTCGCGACTTGCCCATCGACGCGTTCCCGGATGTCTCCACCACTCAAGTCAAGATAATCGTAAAGGCACCCGGTATGACGCCCGAAGAGATAGAGAGCCGGATCACTGCCCCCGTCGAAGTCGAAATGCTCGGCATCCCCAAGCAAACCATGTTGCGCTCAATCTCGAAGTACGCGCTCGCCGACATCACCGTGGACTTTCGAGAGGACACTGACATTTTTTGGGCACGTCAGCAGGTCGCCGAGCGTCTCAATGCCATTTGGGACGAGTTGCCCCCGGAGGTCTCGGGAGGCATTGCCCCCATGACCACGCCTCTCGGCGAGATGTTCATGTTCACCGTCGAGGGCAGCGAACTTTCGCTTACGGAGCGTCGCACCCTGCTCGATTGGGTTATTCGCCCCGCGCTACGCACCGTCCCGGGCGTCGCTGATGTCAATGCCCTTGGCGGCTTCGTGCGTTCCTTCGAGGTCATTCCCGATCCCGCCCGCATGCTTGCTCAAGGCGTGAACCTTGATACTCTGCAAGAGGCGGTCACGACCAACAATCGCAATGACGGTGCGGGAAGGCTCATCGACGGCGAGGAGGTGTTGTTGGTCCGGAGCGAAGGCAGCATTCAGTCGCTTGGGGATCTCGGCTCGATCGTAGTCAAGCATCATGCGGTCGAACCGGTGCGCTTGCGCGATGTCGCCGAGGTGCGTCTAGGTGCCATCACGCGCTACGGCGCAGTGAGCCGCGATGGCCGTGCCGAGGCCGTCGAAGGACTGGTGTTGGGCTTGCGCGGTGCAAATGCGGGCGAATTAGTGCGCGGCGTGCGCGCGAAGCTTGAGGAGCTTAAACCGGTGTTACCCGCCGGGGTGCATATTCGGACCTTTTATGATCGCGGTGATCTGGTGGACCGCGCGGTCGCCACCGTCTCCAAGGCGTTGGCAGAGGCGATCGTGCTCGTCATCCTATTGTTAATCTTGTTCCTCGGCGACTTGCGCGCCTCGCTGACCGTAGCGCTCACGCTCCCCCTGGCAGCGCTCAGCACCTTTATTCTGATGCGCCAGTTTGACATGTCTGCAAACCTCATGAGCCTTGGAGGGCTTGCCATCGCCATTGGCATGTTGGTCGATGCCGCCGTCGTCGTCGTCGAAAACGTCGTCTCGAGGCTTGCGCGGTCCGAGGACAGCGGCCGGCGGCCCCGACTCCATCGGATCTATGCTGCGGTACGCGAGGTCGCAACGCCGGTCGCAACCGGGATCCTCATCATTATGGTCGTGTTCGTGCCGCTCCTCACGTTGGAAGGGTTAGAAGGGAAGCTCTTTGCGCCCGTAGCGATCACGATCATGTTCGCCCTTGGTGCTTCTCTGGCGCTCTCACTCACGGTGATCCCGGTGCTCGCCTCTTACCTGCTCGGTGAGGCGCGGCACACGGAACCCTGGCTCGTGAGGCTCTTGCGTGCTGCTTACGCGCCCCTCTTGCGCTGGTCGCTCGGGCACTTCCGCTTGGTATTCTCCGGTGCCCTGTTGTCTCTGGTCGTCGCGGCCGGGCTTTACGCCAACCTCGGCAAAACGTTCATGCCGATCATGGATGAGGGCAACATCATCGTCCAGCTCGAGAAGCTTCCCTCAATCAGCCTCGACGAATCGGTGCAACTCGACTTGCGTGTGCAACGTGCGTTGCTCGATCGGATCCCCGAGATCACCGAGGCCGTGGCCCGCACGGGCTCGGACGAGATCGGGCTCGATCCCATGGGACTCAATCAAACCGACACCTTCATGGTTCTGAAACCGAGGGAGGAATGGCGGGATGGCGACAAGAGCACTCTCATCGAGGCTATGCGACAGGTGCTGGAAGGTTTTCCCGGCCTCGTCTACGCCTTTACCCAACCGATCGAGATGCGCGTATCGGAGATGCTGACCGGCGTACGCGGGGATGTGGCCATCAAGCTCTTCGGCCCCGATTTGGCCGTGCTCAATGATAAGAGCGAGACGATCGTCGGACTCTTGAGAACGATCCGCGGGGCGGAGGATGTCTACACCGCCAAGAACGAGGGCGTGCAATATCTCAAGGTTGTCATCGACCGTCTCGCGGTGGGTCGCATGGGCCTCTCGGTCGAAACAATCCAGGAAACCCTGCGCGCCTTGATCGAGGGCCGGCGCATCGGCACCGTCTACGAGGGGCCGCGCCGTACGCCGCTCGTTATCCGTAGCGGCACGGAGCTAAGGGCCTCGCCCGCCGCGTTCACAAATCTGTTGCTCACCCTCCCCGAGGGCCGCAACGTGCCGCTCGCCATGATGGCGAGGCTCGAGCGTGTGGATGGGCCGGTGGTCATTGCGCGCGAGCATGGGAGCCGCATGGCGGTCGTGATCGCCAATGTCGCCGGACGTGATCTCGTCGGCTTTGTCGACGAAGCCAAGCGAAAGATCAAAGAGGGTCTCACGCTTCCGACGGGATATTATCTCCAATGGGGCGGCCAGTTCGAGAACCAGCAGCGCGCTGCGGCTAGGCTAGCGGTCGTGGTGCCGGTTGCCCTTGGGCTTATTTTCTTCCTCTTGTTCACGAGCTTTCGGTCCGTGGGTCAAGCGCTTCTGGTGCTATCCAACATCCCTTTTGCCCTAGTGGGCGGCGTGGTGGCCCTCTGGCTTTTCGGCGAGTATTTGTCCGTTCCGGCCTCCGTGGGATTCATCGCGCTTCTTGGGATCGCGGTCTTGAACGGTGTGGTGCTGGTGAGCTATTTCAACCAACTGCGTGCGCTCGGTTTGGATCTTAGCCAGCTCGTCATCCAGGGTGCCGAGCGTCGGCTGAGGCCGGTCTTGATGACGGCGAGCATCGCAGCCTGTGGGCTCCTGCCCATGCTCTTTGCCAGGGGGCCCGGATCGGAGATCCAGCGTCCGCTTGCCATTGTAGTCATAGGTGGATTGGTGACCTCAACTCTCCTCACGCTATTGCTCCTGCCGAGCCTCTACCAGAGGTTCGGCGCATTTTGGCAGCGCCCATGACCGACTGTGTCCTTGTATTGGTCGTGCCTCCGAACGTGGAGGGTCCTTTGGTCGATTGGTTGCTCGAACGGGTCCCCGCCTTCAGTAGCTTTCCGATCGCGGGCCACAGCTCGGCGCACCAGGGCCTAAGCCTCAGCGAACAGGTCGAAGGTCGCCAAGAGCAGTTGCTCTTTTGGATTCATCTGCCGATTGCCGAGGCCGAACAGGTTACCAAAGACATCTCTGCGCAATTCGATCATGTCAAGCTCCATTATTGGATCCTACCAGTTGCGGCAGCGGGTCGCACTGGCGAGTGACACGGCGGTGAATGACTGGACACGTGCACCTTATGTTGCTCAAAGACGAATTAAAGCAAGTTCCAAGGCCCTCGTGGAGACAATCCCGGATCACCTGGCCATGGACCTCGAGGGTCTCATTGGCCTCCTCGAGGGTATCGAGGGGGGTCGGGTGCGGGTCCTCTCCCGCGATCTCACCGGCCCCTCGCCGCTCGCCCAGGAGGTTCTGAGCGCCCGGCCCTACGCCTTCTTCGATGATGCGCCGCTCGAGGAGCGACGCACCCAGGCGGTCGTAGCCCGCCGCTGGTTGGACCCAAGCTCAGCTTCAGAGCTTGCACGGCTCGATCCCCATCCCGTGTTGCTCACGCCGGTCTTGCAAATCCTCCACCGGGTCATTTCCGGATTTCTCATCAAGCAGGCGGGGCTCAAGCGTAACCAAGCCGATACCGGTGCCGTTACGCGTTATGTCGCACTAGGCATCGCTGTTCCAGTATCAGAATCCATTACGCCTGTCACTGGATATGCTTTAACGGCGACGCGGCCAGAAAACCCTTAAGCGCGGCAAGCCGAGCCTGCGTGGTTTCCCACATCCAATTGGGAATATTTATCACGTCGGTGTCGCCACTGGATATCTTGAATACCAGGCAATGCACTGCGGGAGAAATTTCAATAGATGGCATAATATGCTCACCCGGCTCGTACTATTCCACCCTTGGGTTGTAAGTATGTCTGGTATCCTCATTAGCTATCGGCGAGAAGACAGCGCCGGCCACGCTGGGCGGCTCTACGACCGGCTGGTGCGCGACTTCCACGAAGTCAAAGTCTTCATGGACGTGGAACAGATCGCGTCCGGCGACGACTTTGCCCGGGCTATCGAAGACATCGTGCAAACCTGCGACGTGCTGCTCGTAGTTATCGGGAAGCGTTGGCTGACGGCGGCGGACCAGTATGGACAGCGCCGGCTCGACAAGAGCGACGATTGGGTCCGGATGGAAGTCGGTGCTGCATTGACCCGTAATATCCGCGTAATTCCCTTGCTCATCGATGACGCGGCACTCCCAACGGCAGAGGCGCTCCCTGGAGACCTTGTGCGCCTGACCTCTCTTCAGGCCCATCCGATCAATCATCTCACCTTCCATCAAGACGTGGACCGACTCGTTGACCGGATCAAGACGGCCATTGGCGCGCGTAAGGCGACGCTGGCCAACAGCCATGCGCCGGGCACCAAACGCGTACATCCCCAGGATGGTCTCGAGTACGTGTGGATACCGCCGGGCCGGTTCCTGATGGGGCGCGTGCCCGGTGACAATGTCGAAGCCGAACGCTACGTCGTCGAGAAGCCCCAGCACCCGGTTAGGCTGACGCGGGGCTTCTGGCTGACGCGCGGACCCGTGACGGTCCGGGCCTACCGGTATTTCGTCACGAAGCGCGTACTGAAAATGCCCCGCGCGCCCGCCAACAACCCCAACTGGGCATACGACGACCATCCTGTCGTAAATGTCACCTGGATGCAGGCGCGGGAATATGGTGCCTGGGTGGGCGGCCGATTGCCGACCGAAGCGCAGTGGGAGTATGCCAGCCGGGGTGGGATCGACAATACCATCTACCCCTGGGGTAATGAGGTAAAGCCCGATATGGCGAATTACGTCGGTAATCCCAAGTGGGGACGACACAGCACTTCGCCGGTCGGATCATTCCCGGAAAATGGCTTTGGCCTCTATGACATGGTTGGCAATGTCTGGGAGTGGGTGTCGGACTGGTACGACGACGAAGCCTATAACACCCGTCCGCCACACGAGCCGACCGTTGACCCGGAGATATTTGTCAACAAGCACGATCGGCGCGTGGTCCGCGGCGGATCGTGGGATTCGATCGCTGAAGAGATCCGCCTGTCGGTGCGGGGTTACCAGACGCCCGCCGCCGGCTTCCGCGACTTCGGCTTTCGCTGTCTGGTTGACGAAATACCGGAAGGCCCCGTCTAGCGGCTGAGGTCCTCGAATAAGCGGCAGTAGCGACGCCCCATCATCTGATCCGTGAAGTGACGCTCGTAACGCCGTCGAGCGCCACGGCACAGGGCGACAAGCTCATCGGAGCTTGCCGCGTCCCAGGCATACATGGCTGCGCGAAACGCCGCGTAGCTCGCGTCGGCGCAAAAAAACGCGTGATCGCCCAGCACCTCGACCAGTCCGTCGATACGGGTACAAACCACCGGAATGCCGCGTGCCGCTGCTTCCAGAGCGACGAGGCCGAAAGGCTCATAAATCGATGGAACGGCAAGGATGTCTATGGCGTCAAAAAATGCCTCCAGCCGGGGGCCGACGCACCAGCCCAGGAATGTGACTCTCGCGTCCAGCCGGTGCGTGTTCAACAGATCGCGCGCATACGGGCTGAACCCGCGCCCCGCAATAAGCACACGGCGGTCCTCGAATCCGTGCTCGTTGAGCATCATTTGCACATACTCAGGATGCTTTCGCGGCACGAGGCGTCCGCAATAGCCGAGGACGCGCTTACCGCGCGGAATGCGACACCGTGGTGGCCGCCGCACACCGTTATGGATGACATGCACGTTGGGGTTCAAGCGCTGATAGCCTAGCGCCAAATAGCTCCGTCGTTCGGCCTCGGAGAGCACCACGGCATAGGTGCTGCTGGCGATCAGCCGCTCCTGCCAGCCAACGACTCCACCGAGCTTCACATCGTTCGACGTCTCTTCGAGCGCCAGCAGTGAGTGCAGCGTGCATACCGCTTTGCGGCTTGCCACGTAGGTCGCGAGGGCGGAATTCTCCTGATATGAATGAATGTGTGCGACCGGCGCGTTGAACCGTAGGAGATCCGCGACCTGGCCGACGGCTACGTCGGGAAAGCGTTGGAGGATTTCGTCGATCTGCGCGGGAAGATAACCATGGTCGGTAAGAAACCAGAGGGGTCGAACACCCTCGCTTTTAAGCCCCGACATCAGGTTCTCGATGACGGTACCGACGCCCCCCATCCGGTTAAGGGGCATCTCGTTCGTGATCTCGATTACGTCAAACGCTTGCCGCGCAGTGTTGGTAATCACGGGGCAATAGGGTTATCTGATCGGAGCAGTGGATATCGACATACCCGAGAATCGCCAGAGTCCGACATTCGATCGGCCAGTTCTCGGGCTCCTCCCAGCACCCCTCGCCACGGCATCGGGCGAGAAACACCGCGGCCAAGCACTCGCGCAAGTCGGGGTTGGAATCCTCGCTCCAGAAGTTTTGCACGCCGAGCACCCGGTAGAGATCAGGTGCGAGGCTCGCTAGATCTATTCGAAGCTCACGAGCCTGGACGAACCGCTGCTCGAGGCGGTGCACTTGGAAGGGAGGAATCACCAACTGGGTTGCTTCGAGCCGCAGCGCCACTAACGGCGAAGAGGTAGCCCGTGATCCTACTTTCCGAGGTACGATTCGTGACGCCGGAGGACGGGTAGGCACCATAGAGGCCGGTGGTTTCGTCGGACTTGTCATACTTTACCATTACCAAGAGCGGTTCGTTCATAGTGCATTACTCTATCCATGCGGTCGCAAGAGTGAAGTCATGGCCTGGCGAAAGAGAATGTTTCGCACCTTTACATCAGTTCGGAAACGGGCATGAAATGGGATCGTAGCCGACTTTATTGACTATCGCACGGACGCCGGCCACGACATTCGTCTCCCCGCGCCCGCGAACGCGAGCCGATAAACTCTTAAGAGTCTCATGATGGTAACCAGACGGAGTGCCGAGCGCCAACATATCGTAACTGCCTGTTCATCCGCGATTGACGTCGAGGTGATGCGGCGAGGATTCGCTAGTAGGTCTATAGAGAAAATGTCCCTGCGCTTAAGCGCGCTTCGCAATGCGTCACGAGGCTCTTTCACATAGGTATGGTCAGCCCCGAAGATTCGTCGTATCGACCACGGGCGAGGTAATCGGAAAGCTCCCGTTGCACATAGGTGGCAGCCTGCCGCCATCTACATCAGAAGCTATGGAGCATTCGCAGTAATTCGATTTTGCGGTGCGCCGCCGCTTGCCCAGCAGCCGGGTGAGCCACGCCTGAGCCGGGGTATAGGAACCGCGAGGTACAGCTCATATTCGTGATGCTCGGGATTGCCGCAATATTCCGTGCCCCGATCGGTCAACACCCGCAGGAGCGCGATGTCGTGTTCAGCAGGCAGCAACAGCATTGCCTTTCTCGCACGAGAGGATAGCCCAGGATCAGAACCAATTATTATGTTACGTTTTATCTGAGAGCTTACGCAGGATTTCGCTCTTATCGATATTCTTCGCTGCAGCGACGGCGCGCAACACTGCGTTTAACGTTCCTAGTCGCAACGAATCGTGTGCGGGTATCGCAATACGGTGATGGCGCGGGACGTCAGTTACGAGGATGACATGACTACCGACTTGGTGTACCAGCCGATAACCAAAATATTTTTCGAGTATTTTACCTAACCCGGCATAGCCGGAACCAAGGTGTTGAATGTACTATTCTGGCGGATGGGCAATAAGAACTGGAGATGGGTCGTCGCCATGAACTCCTTTGTTGAACGCCATCAAGCGAAGATCGCCGCGGTGCTTTGTTGCTTTGACCGCATCGTGATCACTGGCACGCTTCCGGAGATCGCCCATGCCGAGGCTATGGCCCGGTATTTGGGTGTCCGGGGTATGCGTCTGTTTGACTATCCCCGCTGGGCAGAACCGCTGCGCGAGGCGCTTCGGACCCATGCCGAGCGGCTGGCCGCTGAGGCTTCGTTGGAAATTGAATTCATCCGTCATTACAAGGCGTTTCGTAAAGAAGAACGGATCAAAGCGATTTTGGCTTTGCGCGGTGAGCACCCGGGGCTGGTGCATATCTTCTCGGCGATGGAGGCCTGTCCTTCGTATCGCCCCTGGCATGACAAGCTTCAGCATACGACCCGTTTGAAGTCTACCCCGGGCAAGTGTTTGCATTATTACTTCTATTTCATCGATGAGATCTTCGGGCTCTGTTATGTCCGAGTACCCACCTGGGCACCGTTTCGCCTGCAGGTCTATTTGAACGGCCATCACTGGTTAGCCCAACGACTGACCAAGACAGGGATCGCCTTTGAGCGCGCCGATAATGCCTTCTTGTCCATCGGCGATCCCCAACAGGCTCAGGCGCTTGCCGATAGCCTCGATCCCAAAGGCTTGCATCGGCGTTTGGACCGATGGGCGAAAAGCTTCTGTCCTATCTTGGGTCAGTTTCGCGCTGGTTATCACTGGAGCTTCATGCAGGTGGAGTTGCATCCTCGGCGCGCCAAGCAGGGCCACTCCCTGGCCCTGGCTTTCTCGACCGATGTCATCTTCCACCGCCAAGCCGATTTCCAACCCCTCTATCAAGCCATCGTGCGTACCGCCGTGCATGCCCTCAAGGCAGAACACGTCGCCACCTTCTTGGGACGCAAACTCACCTCGGCCTTCAGCGGGGAGGCCGGTAACGATTTTCACACCCGCATTCAGGGTACACGCATCCGCCATCATATGGGACCAGCAAGCCTCAAGCTCTACGATAAATTCAGTCTCATGGCTCGGGTGGAATGCACCGCCAACGATGTCTCCTTCTTCAAACACCACCGTTGGGTGGAACAACGCAATGGGCGCAAGCAATTCAAACTCGCACCCCTGCGAAAAAACATCTATAGCCTCCCCGATCTGCGAGAGCTGATGCATGCTGCCAATGAACGCTATCTCAGCTTCATGGCCAGCATCGATAACCCCAATGCAGCTCTGCACGCCATCGACAAAATGGCCAAACCTGTACGAGAGAAAGACCGCTCCTATCGGGGCTTCAATCTCTTCCTCGGTGAAGATCATAGCCTTTATTATACCCTCGCCCGCGGGGAGTGGAACATCAGCGGCTTTCGCGCCTCCGATCTCCGAGCCCATCTCCGGGATCTCTCCACCGGCCGTGCCTCCTACTGGTTGAAACGCTTGCGCACCCATGGCCTCATCAAAAAGATTGGACATCGCTACAAGTACTACCTCACGACATTCGGTCGTCGTGTGCTCAGCAGCGCACTCGCTATCCGAGAGTATGTGGTCATGCCTGCTCTCAATACCGCTCATGCATGACACTCTTTGCTTTTTTGCACAAGATTTCATGGATAAGGGACTAAAGCGTACCCGCTAACGGTTACGCGGGAGCTTCACGCGCAGGCCAGCACTTCATCGCGCACGAAGTGGAGGCGGCGCAACGGTTTAGGCTGGTCGTAGAAGTACGCCGATACTGCTTCAAGGACGTTGACGCGTAATTGTTCCCAGGTATCGCCTTCAGTGAAAATATCGTGCGAAAGACATTCCGCGACGAACCCACCGTCACTTTCTTGGGTTACGCTAAAAACAATTTCCATAATTTATAATGTGGCAGACTTTCTCTTGTGAGGCAATCTGCGTGGTGCTCGATAGGGCAGACTGCATATATTGAAACGGGCTAGGTCGTCGGTTTGTTCTAGGAGAGAGCGCTACAGGGCTGGAATCATCGTTCCGCATCAACACCAACTTTTCGCAGGCGTTTCGCATATTCCAAAGCTTCTGCTCCGCGTAGTCGAGTGATGTCTCGCGACTGATGCGCCTCTTTACGTCGGCACATCCTACGATTGTTCACTAACGCGCGCTCCGACGGTGACACTCAATGAACGGAGAGATGAGGATGGGATTGACACTGACGTGTCCCGCGACGGGAGGTCGTTGCGTGTCGGCCAGAACCGCGACGAGTGGATCAGTGGTGGTTCGTCGGTAATTAATCCCACTCATCAGATCCACTATCGTAGGGTTGATCCCAGCACGCGTAGGACGTGCTAAGGAACGAAGCGCGTCTGTCGAGCCCGAGTAGCGCATCTGTCGAGTGATGTCCCGCGGCTAATGCGCCTCCTTACGAGGATCGGGGATTAATGGGGTCAACCTGGACAGACCCGGTCTGTCTCAAGTCTGTCCACTATTACCCGCTTCCCGCACTACCTACATGTGGCGGAATGTGAATATTTCACTGAATGCCGAGTCATTTCGTATTACGATATAAGTAGGGCGGCGAAGTAATTCGTTATTCGCGCATGTATTGGGTGCGCGCAGCTTTGACTAAGAGGTGCATCATGGTTACGTCAATGAAAATCTTTCTGGCAATAAGCATTTCACTTTTATCACCGTTATCCGCACTTGCGCTTTGCGCGAGTGAGGATCGAATCGATACGGCAATGTGTAAAAGTCAATACCTGATTTGACAGTTGACTGTATGTGTCTGCACGTTGTTAGTCGGGTTAAAACTGTCGGTTGTCACTTACGCCGCCAGGAGCTTCTCTTTCGCTAAAGATAGACTATCGAGAAACGTTTGCCTAGGGGTTTTCCCATAACACCACCGGCCTTGATGGGGGCGTTGTTCGTGCATCAGCCAGGCATCCAAATCGCTTTGCAATTCCTCGAGGGTCGTGTAGATCTTCTTTCGGAACTGCACCCGGTAGAATTCGTTAAGCACGGTTTTATGGAAGCGCTCGCAGATCCCGTTGCTCTGGGGGCTTTTCGTTTTGGTGCGGGTGTGGTCGATGTTTTCCGACCGGCACGAGGTACACGCGGCCCTGCGTAGAGACATGTCGAAACCGTAGCCCGTGACCATTGACCGAGGGAAAAGTTGTTTTTACGCGAGCAGCTAAACAAGATGATAGCGCCGCGCTACGGACTCCGGACGAGATTACCTGCGCCTCAAGGTGCTACCTGCATGCTGCCGGTACTGTGAAACCATACCCCTGACCACGATGAACAGTTGTTTTTACGCGACACTTAGGTAAAGTGGAACGGTCCTTAGCCAAAGGAGATAATTTCACCATGAAACTCGCGATTGAATTGAATACCGCGCAATCTGAGCAACTTAAGGCGATTGCTGCGTCCCTGGGCGTCCGGGCGGAGGAACTCGTGCAAGCGGCAATTACGGATCTGATTGGCGCTGGTGCTGCCGACTTCGAGGCGACTGCCTCGCGCGTGGTAGAAAAGAACCGCGAACTCTACAAGCGCCTGAGCTGATGCGGTTCCTTACTCGGGGTGCTCGCACTTCAACGACGCATCGTAGCTGAGACTGGCGGCACGACTGGTATACGCGACCTAAGCGCAATATCTTCTGCAATAGCACAACCACACGTATCAGTCGGTGGTGTGGATGCGTACCCAACACTCATCGATAAAGCAGTAGCCTTGGGGTACGCGCTCACCCAAAATCATGGATTCATTGATGGAAACAAGCGTATTGCACACGCCGCTATGATGCCGTTCTTCGACCGGAGAGCAACAAGACCCAGTAGCCCTAGCCCGTATGGAGCGTAGCGGAATACGGGAAAACGAATGCCACACTGGGGTCACGTAGCGCCGCAGGCATTCGCGAACCCTCAGCGGCGCGTTCGAGCACCCTTCCCTCAGGTAGAGATCACATCGATCTGCAAAGGCTGCCGCCCGTCCGGATCAAACCACCGCGCGTTATGCATCGTGCGCCGAAGAAGGATCCCGCCACGGGCTATTCGCCGTGGCGAAGGGTCTTATCGCTGACTACCGAGATACTGCGTCAAGCCCTCGGTCAGCGCGGCATCGGCGCGAAAAATCTCCTGTCCGCTCGCGTTGGACGGGGTGCGTTCGGTCATGGGCTGCCAGAGCCGATCGGGAAGCGCGTCTTGCGCGTGGTAGCGAATTTCGGCGGCGAAGATGCTGCGCTCGCCCGGCAGCGATGGCCGCACCAAACTGGCATAGCCCCAAAACACACCGAGCTTGAAGAGGTGGCAGGCCTCGCTCGAATGCTCGAGCGCAAGCGAGCGAGCGGTTTCGTTGGAGTTGGACTCGACGAACGCGACGAACTCGCTATTGGCATTGGCCACCTGGCGCGGTACGAATGCCTGCGGCGGTGGAACGCTCAGCATGTTCGCGAGCGTCTCGACATCCTTCAGTGCCTGCGCCAGCGTATTCGGATCGACGGAGGCGTACTGGCGCGCGAGCGCGTCGCGACCGATCTTGAGCCCCAGCACCCACGCCGCCACGCGTACTTCCGCCCGATTCGTCTCGACAGGGACAGCACGCTCGCCGGGCGCGGGCGAGCACGTCTTCGAGTCGCGCGTCGCGTTCGAGAGAACCAGGCCACCGGAGAGCGCGGGCTTCGACATCAGGACGTCCATCCCACCGAGAGCCGCGATCTCGATCGCGATGAAGCTGCCGGCGACCGACCAGACGATGGCGACGAAGAGGAGCACCCGGCCAAGCCGGGAGTGGAAGAAACCTCGTCGCTGAGCTTGCTCCATGTTGTCGGGTGTGGTGCGCCAGCGAGTATACTCGCGCGGCAATGGACGGACTACTCTCCGGCAAGCTAACCTACGTCTTCCTCGTGTCCATTTTCGACGCGACGGTCCTCGCGCTCGCCGCGCTCCTATGGTTTCGCCGCTCGGTGCAGACGCTGATGCGCCGCCACGGGGCGAGCGGCACCGAGGCCGCAGGGATGCACCCGGAGCAATCGAGCGTGGATCGTGCGGAACCGAGCACATCCACGGATCTAGCGTTCGCTTTGTTCGAGTCCGCAGACGACCAGTTCAGCGCGCAATCGCGTTCGATAGAGCTGGAACTGCCCATGCGCCGGCGCCTTCTGGCCGCTTACGGGCTCGGCGCTGCAGGCTACTCGCTTGTCATCACCGCATTCCAGTTGGGCGGGGAGGAACCGAGCCTTCCGTGGGTTGCCTGGCTCGGGCGTTGGTGGGAAAACGCATGGCCGGTGATACCGACGTTGGTCGCGCTGCTCGTACTGGATCGCCGCGCGATGGTTCGTCTCGTGGGCTGGTACCTTTTGATCGGCGTCGCGGCGGTGTCTTTCTTCACGCTCGCCGGCCAGGTGATTCGGGGCACATTCAACGCCGCGCCCATCACTAACATGTATTGGCTGCTGGTGAGCCTGGCCTGGACGGTCTGGGCGCCGCTCACCCTCATTATGATCTCCGGCTGGCGGCGCGTCCGGGCGGTCATGCCGCTCGCGCTCGCCGGCACGCTCGCGTTCGGCTTTGCGCTGATGCTCTTCCGCGAAGGCATGGTATGGGTGTTCGACTTCGGTGCCTTGCGCTCCGCCATCCTCGACCTCTCCGTGCTTACGTCCGTGAATGTGGTGTACTACGGGCTCTTTCTGCTGATGAGCCTTCCCGTGGGTGTGCTCGCGTGGATGCTGTTACGGATGCTGGCCGGTCGTTTCGAGCGCAAGCGCTTCAGCGACGTGCAACTGATCGTCGATTGCTGGTGGGCGATAGTCGCGGCCGAGCAAGCGGCCCTGCTCTCCAACAAGCTCGGGCTGGGCGCGGTCGCCGGCGCAGTGGCAGCCTTCGCGGCCTACCGTATCATCGTTGCCCTCGCGCTTCGTTCGCGTATTCGCAGCGGGTTCGGGAAGCGCTTGCTGCTCTTGCGCGTGTTCGGCTACCAATCACGCACCGAGTCGCTGTTCGACAAGCTCGCGCAAGCATGGCGATTCCACGGGCCGGTGCAGCTCATCGCCGGCGTCGATCTCGCGAGCCGCACCGCGGACCCGGGCGATATATTGAGGCTGCTGAGCGGCGGCCTGGACATGCAGTACGTCGCGAGCGTCGAGGACGTCGGCGCGCGCATGGCGCGGCTCGATTACGAGCGCGACCCGGATGGGCGCTTTCGCGTGAACGACGTGTACTGCCACAACGACACCTGGCGGCCCGCGGTGCAGGCCCTGCTCGACTCGAGCGATTCTGTGCTGATGGACGTGCGCAGCTTCGCGCAGCACAACCAAGGATGCGTCTTCGAGCTGGAGCAGCTTCTACTGCGGCTGCCGACCGAGTCGATCGTGCTGGTCGTCGACAAGTCGACCGATCTGCGGCTTCTCGGCGCCACGCTGGAGCGCTCCTGGCGGGACGCGCTGCAAGCGGGACGCGCGCGCGGCGACGGCAAGCTTGCGCTCGTGCGCGTGGAGCGCAACAGCGCAAGCGAGCTTTCGGTGCTGATGCGGCGGCTTTGGGGCCTTGGCGAGCCGCGACGCGTGCTAAGCGCGCAGGAGCTTTCGACAGCGGCATAACCCCAGCTCAAATCCGCGGCAGGCTCGCCGGATGTCATCTCAGTCGCTCTCGCGAAGCCAGGCCGGAATGTCTCGTTGGCCGTGCAGAACGCGCGAGACATCGATCTGGTAATCTCGCTCGACATAGAACACCAGATAGAGATAACGCTTGACCGGCCAGCATCGCATCGAAGGGCTGGCAGGTTCAACTCTTGGGCATAGCGCGTCGAGCCAGTGCGGGATGACGTCCTATGTACCGGAAGGCCTGCTCGATAGCATCGACAAACGCCGATGCGGGCCTGCTCGGCCCCCTCGTTTATGTTTCCGATCGCACCCGACGCGCCGGGCGATCACCTTCCACCCGATGTCTTCGGCCCGCATCCAGACCCGATGCCGTTTTTCGTTCCGCAGTACTTCAAGACACGGGATGAAGCGAGAGCGGCAATCTTCGATTACATCGAATTGTTCTACAACCGCAAACGCATTCACCAGTCGCTCGGCTATCGCACCCCCGAGCAAGTTGAGAGAGAATGGGCACCCCCTGAGCCGACCATCCCGCTTGCCCAATGACCCCTTTCAGCTGGAACAATCCATACGCCTGGCCGCGCAAGCCGGTGCTCGCGGCGAACTCGGTCGCCACGTCGCAGCCGCTCGCCGCGCAGGCCGGCCTGCAGATGATCGCCGCAGGCGGCAGCGCCGTCGACGCCATCCTCGCCACGGCCATCACGCTGTCGCTGGTCGAGCCGGTGTCGAACGGCATCGGCTCGGACGCCTACGCCATCGTCTGGGACGGCAAGCGCCTGCATGGCCTCAATGCCTCCGGGCGCTCGCCCGCGGGCTGGACGCTGGACTACTTCAAGGGCAGCAGCGCGATGCCCGCGCGCGGCTGGGACACGGTGACCGTGCCCGGCTGCGTCGCCGCCTGGGTCGAGTTGCACCAGAAGTTCGGAAGACTGCCCTTCAAGCGGCTTTTCGAGGCGGCGATCCGCTACGGCCGCGAGGGCTTCCTCGTCTCGCCGACGATCGCTGGCCAATGGGAAAAGCAGGTGCCCGAGCTGAAGGATCAGCCCGGCTTCGGCAAATTCTTCCTGCCCGGCGGGCGCGCGCCGCGCCCGGGCGAGCGCTTCAGATTTCCCGAGCATGCAAAGGTCTTAGAGAAAATCTCTCTTACAAGAGGAGAAGCGTTCTACCGCGGCGAGCTGGCGGAGAAGATCGAGGCGCACGCGAAGAAGCACGGTGGCGCCATGCGGGCGAGCGATCTTGCCGCGAACACGCCCGACTGGGTGACGCCGATCGAGATCGACTACCGCGGCTACACGCTGCACGAGATCCCGCCGAACAGCCAGGGCATCGTCGCACTGATCACGCTCGGCATCCTCGGGCACTTCGACGTGCGCTCGCACGCGGTGGACGGGGCCGACAGCCTGCACCTGCAGATCGAGGCGACCAAGCTCGCCTTCGCCGATGCCTGGCGCTATGTGGCCGACATCGACCACATGGACCTCCGGCCGCAGCAGCTGCTCGACCGGGAGTACCTGAAATCCCGCGCGAAGCTCATCGACATGAAGCGCGCGCAGGACTCCGGCCACGGCGTGCCTACGAGCGGCACGGTGTACCTCACCGCCGCCGACGCCTCGGGAATGATGGTGTCCTACGTCCAGTCCAACTACATGGGCTTCGGCTCGGGCGTAGTGGTCGACGGCATCTCGATGCAGAACCGCGGCGGCACCTTCATCATCAAGCCGGGCCACCCGAACTGCGTCGGGCCGAAGAAGCGCCCCTACCAGACCATCATCCCGGGCTTCGTTACGCAGGACCGCAAGCCGGTGATGAGCTTCGGCGTCATGGGCGGCACCATGCAGCCGCAGGGCCACGCCCAGGTGATGGTGCGCATCGCCGACTACGGGCAGAGCCCGCAAGCCGCCTGCGACGGCCCGCGCTTCCGCGTCGTCCAAGGCGTGGAAGTAAGCGTCGAGGGCGGCTTCCCGGCGGCCTCGCTCGATGAGCTGCAGCGCCGCGGGCACCGCATCGTGACCGTGGACGACTCCAACCAGTTCGGGAGCGCCCAGCTTATCTGGAAGCTGGACGGAGGTTACTTCACCGCCAGCGACCCGCGGCGCGACGGACAGGCGGTGGGGTTCTGATGCTGAAAATCTGGGGCAGGACCTACTCGGTGAACGTCAACGCCGGTTCGAGGTATCTTGGCCCCGCACTTCAGTTGGTATCCGCCCGCGATTAAGGTTCAATACTTGCTGTAGTAGCCGTATCCACTACGAGGCAGGTGCGAGACATGCGAATCATGATCATGGGCGCTGGCTGTATGGGTGGCCTCATAGGCGGGGCACTGCAAAGCGTCGGGATGGCCGTAACTCTGGTGGACCGGGGCGAGCACCTGAAGCGATTGCAGACTCAGGGCCTGCGGGTGACCCGTCCGGACGGATCCGAGCTGCGCCTGCCATCCTGCCGTGCAATCGGCAACACCGCCGGCTGCGGCGCCCAGGAAGTTTTGATAATCGCCCTCAAAGCACACCAGATCCCTGCGGCCCTGGATACCATGGCGGAGCTCATCGGTCCGGAAACGACGGTCGTCTCGCTGCAGAGCGGCATACCCTGGTGGTACTTCCAGCTCCACGGTGGGCCACACGACGGTCGGGTGATTCAGGCAGCGGATCCGGGCGGACAGATCAGTGCCTGCATTGACCCACATCAAATCGTCGGTTGCATCGCCTACCCGGCCGCCATCATGGCGGCCCCGGGTCATATCATCCATGTTGAAGGCAACCGGTTTCCGGTCGGCACGTTGGACGGTCGGGAGACCGAGCGCGTCCTCCACATCTCAGGGCTGTTTCAGCGCGCAGGCTTCAAGGCGCCGGTCCTGGAAGATCTACGCGCCGAGGTCTGGCTCAAAGCGATTGGCAATCTGAGCTTCAATCCGATCAGTGCGCTGACGCGGGCGACGCTCCTGGACATCTGTGATCATTCGGATACACGAACCCTCGCCAGAGAGATGATGGAAGAGGGCGAGAGCATTGCCAAGCGGCTCGGTGTCGAGCTTCGGCTGTCCATCGAGCGACGTATCGAAGGGGCGCGGCGGGTCGGCAGGCATCGCTCGTCGATGCTACAGGATGCGGACAATGGCGAACCCATGGAAATCGATGCATTGGTAACCGCGATTGCCGAGCTTGGCGAGCTGACTGCGACCGACACGCCTGCCATACGGCATGTCCTGGCGCTAACACGCCTTCTGAATCAAGTCATCACCGAAGAGCGGGTGGGCATCGACAACGGAACCCGCACATAGTTACGACCGGCGAGCATGTGCTTACGCTTTAAACCTTTCTGGAGCTAACCCGACTTAGCCGATTCGGGGGGTAGCGAGATCCTAAGTGATTGATATTACTCATAGGGACCCCGCTAGGTCTGCACTACAGGGCGGTGGCTGAGAACTGGGCTGGCGGTGATCTTGGGCGGCGGTTGGGCGGGGAGCTCGAGCGTGAGTTTGTCCAACAGCAGCTTCAGCTCGGGCTCAGGCTGGGTGTAACGGGTGAGGACAAGCTCCCGACCGTCGGTGGTCGGGATGTGCACATCGATCATCTGCACGGCGGCAAACTTCTCGATCACACTGCGCGGGGTCAACCCCGGCGCCAAGGGGTGCAATCGTCGATTCAGCGTGACGTGCAGGCAGTAGGCGAGGAAGGCGATGAAGATGTGTGCCTCGATGCGTCTCTCGAGTTGATGGAAGATGGGACGGATGGCCAAATCGCCCTTGAGGTTCTTGAAGGCCTCTTCCACCGCCACGAGCTGCAGATAGAAGCTGCCACAGCTTCGCGGGATCGGTTTCCGTGAGATTGGTGCGCAGCAGGTAGCGACCCTCGCGCCGACGCAGCCTGTCGGAGCTTGTCACGGCGGAGCCGATAGCGGAACGAGGCCTCTTTTTCGGCGAGCTTGACTTCGACCAGACGCCAGGCGGACGGGGCCTTGGCGCGCGCGGCGCCGAGCTTCATCAACAGCGCCTCGCGTGTGAGGGTCATCGCCGAGAGTTGCTTCAGACGCGCCCACAATCGCTTGAGTTTCCGTCGGCGTATCGCCCGTTCCTTCGCCACTCGATCCCGGCTCTGCGCGTAGACATAGAGTTCCCCGTCCTGTGGCAGGAGCTTCACGTCCACCCCGGGGCGTGCTTCCTGCCACGACTTGGCCAGCAAGCGCTTTCTCGAACCGACTCAGCCGCCCCTTGGGCGTGCCCACCAGGTACTGCACCGGGGGATCGCTCTCGCGCATCTCCTGGAGCACCGCCTCGGTCGGGATCCCTCTATCCATCACCCAGATGCGCCGCGCGCGGCCATACTGCCGCTCGATACGTGCGAGGAAGTCGTGCAAGGTGGTATTGTCCGCGGTATTGCCCGCCAACACCTCATAGGCCAGCGGCAAACCCTCCGGGGTCACCACCAAGGCGATGACCACTTGCACGCAGTCGGACCGCCTATCGCGCGAGTGGCCAAACCGGCGTTTGTCATCGTCCGCCTGCGGCGGATCGCACTCGAAATAGGTGCTCGTCAGATCATAGAGCAGCACGTCGAAGGAGACGTTGAAGAGGTCACGCCACCGATCCGTCAGGTGATCGAACACCGCGCGCTTGTGCTCGAGCAGCCGGTCGTGACACCGATAGAGCGTGTGAATATCGCACAGCGCCGCATCCGCACCGAGCAGATCCGCCAAGGCGCTGCGCCCAAACCACTCCCGATGGAGCCGCCACTCGCTGCCCGGCGCGAGCAGTCGGTAGGCCACCAGCACGAACAGCACCTGATCCCAGCGCGTGCCCTTGCGGCTCGGCAACAGCCGCTTCGGCCCAGAACTCATCCAACCGCAACTCCTCGCCACAACCACAGCGCCAACCAACACGCACCCCATTGCCGCGGCCGGCACAACCGCAACTCACGCAAGCCGCAGCCCGCACCACCGCCGCATCCGGCACGCCAGCCCTTCACATCGATCTTCGGGGAATAGCGCGAGCGTCTGCGGGGCCTTCTGCGCCGTCTTCGAATACTTCAATCGATTTACGCCACGCCAACTCCTGCGAAGCGTTGATCTCCCCCAGATACAGCACGTGGCGTTGCAGCACCCGCCCGTCCGCAGAGGCGCTTGTTCTCGACGATGCTCCAGTAGCGGTGCTCTTTGCCGTCTTTCTTGCGGGTCGTCGCGCGTAGAAACATGACGGCCACTCATTATCCGCAGAATTCCTTTCTTGAAAACAAGCAAGGTCTTCACTACAGCCATTTTTCTCCGATTTGTTGCGCCGCCGGATTTACAAAACAAATAGTTACAAATGGGGAAGTCGCCCCAAAGCCGGAAAACGAGGGCGAATCGGCTAAGTCGGGTTAACTGCCGCCGGCGCCGGATAGCTCTTCAGCCAGACGTGAAAACGCCAGCGCCGTAACAACTCGAAAAACACTCCCAACTTCAGCATCCGTGCGCCCAATTTCTGCTTGAACCGCACCGCGGCGCGTTAGACACGAGACGGCTACGCTGTAGGGAAGTGGGGGAGAACCTCCCCTAATTCCCCTAGAGAGCCCGCAGTGGAATATCAGAGTGTCTCACGGCGACGGATGGATAGTTGTGCTTCTTGAGTAGTTGTTCGAAAATTTGAAGGTCGCGATGCTCGGCTCTACGGTCGGTCCGACAGTGATCTCAGTGAGCGGCAACACCCCAGGAGCCCGCAGCGTGCAATATGGAATCATCACTCCGGATTCAGAGACTCGATAATTGAGTTTCGCGGGTTCGGCGAATTCCAAAAGTGCGATAGACCAACCGCCACTCCTTCTCCTCATGAAAGGCGGAACGCTTCAGGCCAATCAAGACAGTCTGCAGCCACTGAGTGATGAACGACAATAACTCGTACCAGTCCTCGTTCATGACCTCTTCGTCCAACTTTTCCAGATGAACGTAAATGGCCGTAAGAACGTCCTGCACGATTTTTTCCTGTTCATCCTGTTCGTAGGACACCTTCATAAGGAGAAGCGGGCTGTTTGGAATGTAATTTTCCGTAGACCAGCGGCATCGAAGCCCAGCGAGTAGCCGGTAGTCCGCCCCAACCCGGAATAGGCTCGCCATTGCGAAAGCTGGTTCTCTGCCGCAGAAAAACAACACACGAAGACCGTGGAGTAACGCATCAGAACCTTCACGATAGTGTGCGATTTCAAAAACTCGCGAAATCTTGTGTGGGGATCCATCTTCGCGAGCTTTTCGATCATCCTGGAATATCACTTCACGTCCGAATTCGAGTTCGGTCGAATCGTTCACATACCACGCGTGAGTGGCCCACAGCTCACCAGTTTCGATAATACTCAGAGCCGCTTTCGGTGTCGTGTAGTGATAGAGGATCGGTGGAACTGGCTTGGTTGTCTCTGCAAACTCAGTATCGAGCGTCTTTATGAGAGCACGGTGCCGCTGAGTGAATTCAGCGATTCTCTCCGGAGTTAGCGGTTTCGGTGGTGGTCTTTCTTTCATGACGTGCAGCGTGTGGCACCGATGGCACCCCCGCACCCAAGAACACGTTAGCCCGGCAAAAGCGCCGGGCCAACTTCTTTATCTTCAATGGGACCGACCGGTCTCGAACCGGTGACCCCCTGCATGTCCTCGACGCCCCGGTTGTGGCCCAGATCCACCACTTCCGCGCCTTGGGCTTGCAACAAACGCAGGATGATGCTGATCGCGGCGTAATGGCCATTGAAAATGGAGGTCGCGGTGACGAAGCGGGATCACCCGCCGGCAGCGGCGCGCTCGGCGCGCTTGCGTTGGTGTTCGTCGAGGAGCTTTTTGCGCAGGCGGATGGCCTTGGGGGTGATCTCGACCAGTTCGTCGTCGTCGATGAATTCGAGCGCCTGTTCCAGATCGAAGCGGATCGGAGGGGTCAGGAGAATGTTCTCGTCGGAGCCCGCGGACGAATATGGTCAATTGCTTCGCCTTCATGGGGTTGACGATCAGATCATTGGCGCGCGAGTGGATGCCGATGATCATCCCCGTATAGACGTCTTCCCCTGGACCGATCAACAGCCGGCCGCGTTCCTG